>CAVRZH010000087.1:0-20447 GCA_963725455.1 Bryobacterales bacterium | reverse complement strand
GCTGGCCGAATATCTGCTGCGGCTGGACCTCAGCCGCTTTTTCGTCGCGATCTTCGCCACTTACGCCTGGATTTTGCTGTGCCTCTTTCGCATCAATGCGGCGCGCGTGATCGGCGCGGTGCGGAGACAATTCGGCACGGCGCATTATGTGATGGTGGTGGGTTCGGGTGAAAGCGCGCGCCACCTGGGTGAGGCTCTGGAGGAATCGAGCGATTATGGCGTCCGGCTGCTCGGTTTTTTGGACGATGAGCCGGGCCAGATTCAATTGAGGGCGGACTACCAGCGGCATCCGCTGTCGGATCTGCCGGAGCTGCTGCGGCGCCACGTGATCGATGAGATCATCTTCGCCGTGGATAGCGGCAAGCTGGCCGGAATGGAAGAAGTGTTCCTGCGGTGCGATGAAGAGGGCGTTCGCACACGCGTGGTGGTGGATTTCTTTCCCCATGTGAACAGCCAGGTCTACCTGGACCGGCTGGGCAGCAAACCGCTGCTCACGTTTTCCGCCGCTCCGCACGACGAGATCCGGCTGCTGCTCAAACGCGTCACGGATCTGATCATCGCCGCGGCCGCGCTGGTGTTGCTGGCGCCATTTATGATTTTAATTGCCCTGCTGATCCGCATCACCTCGCCCGGTCCGGCAATTTTCCGGCAAGTGCGGTGCGGGCTGAATGGCCGCCGGTTCACGTTCTACAAATTCCGCTCCATGTGCGATAACGCCGAGGAGCTGAAGGCCTCCCTGATGCATTTGAACCGGAAATCGACGGCCTTTAAAATCCCCAACGATCCGCGGCTCACCCCGGTCGGCCGGATTCTGCGCAAATTTTCGATCGACGAATGGCCGCAGTTATGGAACGTACTGAAAGGGGAAATGTCGCTGGTGGGTCCGCGACCGGCGGTTCCTGAAGAAGTGGAGATGTATCAGACGTGGCAGCGCCGGCGCCTGCGCATGCGTCCCGGATTGACGTGTCTGTGGGCGTTGGCTGGGCGCGACCGGCTGGACTTCGACACGTGGATGAAGATGGACATGCAGTACATCGACAACTGGTCGCTCGAGCTGGACATCAAGATTATGCTGCGCACCATCCCGCGGGTGCTGACGGGTTGGGGCGCGAACTAGAAACTTGGCCCGTTCATTTCCCGGGCGGATGCGGCGCCTGCAATGGGGCCACTTCCACACGGATGGTGTCGGGAGTAACACGATCCACCGCGATACCCGGAGGTAGATCCAGCGATCGCGGTTGCAGCCGCAGCGTGTACCAGCCCGGATGCAGCCCTCCCAGATCAAAACCACCGACCACCGTGCCCAGGCTGACGGAATCCATAATCCAGGGGCTCCCGCGCACTTGAATATCCAGCGAGTCGGCGGATTGGCGCGCCACTTCCATGCCGGTCGGCACGTTGCTGAATTCGATGGGCACGCTAAGAGTGCGAACGGTGGTGCCGGACGTAAGGAACGACATCCACCAAAACAATCCGGCCAGACCCAGAGCGGCGAACTTCATTTTGAGATGCGCGAAGAAGAACCGGCGCGTACGAGTTCCCATGGTTTCCCGCGCGGGTCGGAGCAAACCGTCGAGAATGCCCGCGAACTGCTCCGCATCCACCAGGTGGCGGATGGTTCCTCCGCCCATGAGCGTTACTTCGCCGCGTTCTTCGGACACGGCGATCACCAGCGCGTCGCACCGCTCGGCCAGTCCCATGGCGGCTCGATGGCGTGTTCCGTAGAATGCCGGGACGTCCCGGCGCTGCGTGAGAGGGAGAACTGCATTGGCTCTGGATAGACGGTCGCCCTCAACCACTACCGCGCCATCGTGCAGCGGCGAAGTTTTCTGAAATATGGCTTCCAGGAGTTCGGGGGAAATGTCTGCGCCCAGGGTCACGCCTCCATCCAACAACTCTCCTATGGAGTCCTGGCGGACGATGACCACCAAAGCACCCAACTGCGAGTGAGCCAGCGCAAAGGCAGCGCTCGAAATGGCTCGGCTAGCCTGAGTGCCTGCCATAGCCGGTCGTGGCCAGCGCTTAAAAGCGCTGTCCAGCCGCATAAAGGCACGGCGAAGCTCAGGCTGAAAGATCAATAGCAGGACCAGAATGGCCAGGACTGCGGCCCCTTCCAGCACCCAGCTGGTGACCACCAGGTCCAGCCGGCGGGCCAGCAGCGCCAAAGCGTGCAGGCCCACCACACCCAGTGCAATCCGCATCGCGCGAGCGGATCGCGCCCAGCGGAGTAAAGCATAGAACGTCACGGCCAGAACCAGGAAGTCGGCGGCAATTTGCCAAGTGAGAGCCCGCAGCATATGGTGATATCGCCAAGTGGAAGGCGTAGCCTGAGCTTACACCAACACCCGGTACTGGTTTGACGGCTGGCGCGCAGTTGTTGAACGACTGGAGCGGTCGGACAGCCTGAACCGTGAACGGCGTTCCCATTGGGCCTTAAGGACTTCTGCCGGAATCCGGACAGGAGCAAGCGCTGACAAATACAGCCTGCCGAAGCGGGCGCTTTGGTATGGAAAATGCTCGCTATCACGGTAGAGATTGGATGGATAAGTATGGCTCGTTTCTCGGCTCTGCTGCTTCTTTTGTGGCTTCCATGCGCGGCACAGGTGAACATCCGCGCTATAACCGGGATTGTCACCGACAAGCGCGGCAACGCCCTTCCCGGAGCCGCAGTGCAGTTGGAGAATAAGGCGACGTTTTCGGTGATGTCTTGTATCACGGCTAAGGACGGTGGGTACCACTTCAGTAACTTGGACGGCGACATCGACTACACGGTAAAGGCGAAATACCGGCGGTATTGGTCCAGTCGAAAGACCGTCAGCAAGTTTGATTCGTCCAAGCATCCTAAGGTGGATCTCGTGATTCCAATTGACTGACGGCCTAACACGCCATGAAACGATACTTTCCTCTATTGGCGCTGCTGATCGCCTGCGCGCCGGGAAGGTGTTTCGCCAAAAGCAGCGAGACAAACGTCCAGCCGATTGATGTGCAAGACATTGTTCTCCGGGCAGCCAGAGCGATGCGCGCAGATTGGGCGGCTGCGCCAGGCTTCTCCTTCATCCAGCGCGACGCGACGATCACCAGAGGAATAACCACGAGTAAAACGCAGCAGGTCTTCATGATCGAAGGGTCGGACTATTACATGCCCATCGCCATCAACGATCAGGCTCTCCCTCCGGATCAACAAAGGCTGCAACTGCAGAGATTGCGGGAAGAAGTGGAGCGGAGAAGTCGCGAAAGCCCTGAGCAAGCCGAGAAGCGGTCGGACCAATATCGGAAAACACGGGAGCAAAACGGAATACTGATCGAAGAGTTCACCAACGCTTTCCACTTTACTTCGGCGGGCGTAGACGCGCTGAACGGCCACGCCTGTTACGTCTTAGAGGCGAAACCCAAGCAAGGCTACCGGCCCCCGAACCGGCCGGCGAAGATTCTTACTGGCATGCAGGGGCGGTTATGGATCGACCAAGCCAGCTTCCACTGGGTGAAAGCGGAAGCGGACGTGCTAAAACCTGTGTCAATTTTTGGACTGTTCGCCAGAGTGTTGCCCGGGACGAAGATGGAGCTGGAAATGATGCCGGTAACGGATTCCGCGTGGCAGGTCAGCCGATTCGCCATGGAAATGCGGCTTTCGATCTTTTGGCGAAAATCCACCCGGGAAACGGAATCTACTTTTAGCGGCTATCGGCCGGCATCCGCTGCCTTGGCAGCTGCTCTGTCGGACGAAAAACGCGCACACTGACTCCTCAAAACACAACTCCCGCTTTACCATCCCCGCGCTACAATCAATTATGCGCTGTGCCCTCTTTGCGACCCTCTGTTTGTCCCTGCTCACCGTTCTTTCCGCGCAGGAAAAGGCCAAGTCCGCGCCCATCTTGGACAAGCCCCACATGGAAGCTTACGTTCGCCATCTGCTGGCCGTGATTCCCGAAGTCCAGGTCAAGATCGACGACCCCAAACCGGCCGGCACATCCGATTTGCAGGAAGTGGATGTTCACTTCACCTTTCAGGGCCGCTCGCAGGACGAGGTGTTCTATATCACCAAGGACGGGCAGCACATTATCCGCGGCGTGGTTTATAACCTCGGCCAAAACCCCTTTCAGGAAGATCTCGATAAGCTGAAGACGGACCGCACTCCGAGCTTCGGCCCCGAAACCGCGCCGATTACCCTGGTGGAGTTCGGCGATTTCGAATGCCCGAACTGTAAGGAAGAAGCGAAGACCTTGCGCGACAATGTTCCGTCTCAATTTCCCACACAGGTCCACGTTTACTTCAAGGATTTCCCCCTGGAGCAGATTCACCCTTGGGCTAAGGCCGCGGCCATCACCGGACGCTGCATCTATCGTCAAAGCCCGTCGGCTTTCTGGAAGTATCATGACTGGATCTACCAGCACCAAGCCGAAATTCTCCCCGACAATCTGAAGACGCAGGTGGCGGATTTCACCAAGACCCTTTCCGATCTGGACGCCGTGAAACTCGGGCAATGCATCGACACCAAGACTACCGAAGCCGAAGTGGATGCTTCGCTCGCCGAAGGCCGCGCCCTGCATGTGGACGCCACGCCGACGCTGTTTGTGAATGGGCGCCGCTTGGTGGGCAACTATCCGTGGCAGAATATCGAGCAGATTATCAATGGCGAGCTGAACTATCAGAAGACCGCGCAGACCACGGCTCCGAAATCCGCGAAAGCCGACGACAAGTGCTGCGAAGTGAAAATCCCATCTCCGCTCGATAAATAAATGCGCTCGCCTAAACTGGGTCGGAGAACCGCGCTTCTGATCGCGCTGCCGGTTGTGCTTCTGGTTGCGCTGGCAGCCGGGCTGTTGGCCGCGAACATCAGCAGCGACGAATACCTCGGCATCATCAAGTTTTTAGCATCGCCTGAAATGAAGGGCCGGGCCACCGGATCGCCGGAGCTTGAAAAGGCCGCGGCTTATATCCGCGATCAGTTTCGCGGCATGAACCTGAAGCCGGTTTCGGGCGACAGCTATTATCAGGCTTTCGACGTCACCACCAGCGCCCGCCTGGGCCAAAAGAACGATCTGACGTATTCCACTGGCGGCGGCTCCGAAGCGCTGCGCTTCCAGCAGGATTTCATCCCGTTGAATCTTTCCGCCGCGGGCGAGGTGTCCGGCAACGTGGTTTTCGCGGGCTTCGGCATTACGGCGCCCGAGTACAATTACGACGATTACGCGGGGCTGGATGTGAAGGGCAAAATCGTGCTGCTCCTGCGCCATGAGCCGCAGGAGTTCGACGAGAAGAGTGTATTCGACGGCAAGGTTTACACCGCCCACTCCCAGATTTTCAGCAAGGCGGCGAATGCCAAGTTTCATGGCGCCAAGGCTGTGCTGCTAGTAAACGATGTGGGAGCGCACTCAGGCGATGGCGACGATCTGGAGAAATTTGGCGGCGCGGAGGGCCCCGATAACGCGGGCATCGAGTTCGTTCAGGTGAAGGCCAAGGTGGTAAACCAATGGCTGGCTCTGAGCGGAAAGAACCTGGAAACCCTGGAAACCGGCATCGACAAGGATTTGCATCCGGAATCCTTCGAGTTGCCTGACAAACTGCAGCTCAATATGGATGTCGATATCGCGCGAGTGGTGAAAACCGTCCACAACGTGGCCGCGTATCTGCCCGGCAAAACCAGTGAATACGTCGTTATCGGCGCTCACTACGATCATCTGGGCTTGGGTGGGCAGTTCTCGCTGGCCCCGTCGCTCACGGGAACCGTGCATCCCGGAGCGGACGACAACGCATCCGGTACCGCCGGAGTGATCGAACTGGCCCGTTGGTTCTCGCACCAGCCCCAGCGCCAGCGGGGCATTCTGTTCCTGAGTTTCGCGGGCGAAGAACTGGGGCTGCTGGGATCAAGCTACTACGTGAACCATCCCTTGCTCCCACTCCGCGACGACGTCGCCATGATCAATATGGATATGATAGGCCGGGTTCGCGACCGCAAGGTTTACATCGGCGGCGTCGGCACAGGAAGCACTTTCGGCGCCTTACTCAAGCAATTAGGCCCTAAGCATGACTTGGACGCGGATCTCAGCGAGAAGGCCGGCTACGGATCCAGCGACCACACTTCATTCACCACCCGGCAGATCCCCGTGCTGTTCTTTTTCTCCGGCCTCCACGCCGACTATCACAAACCGAGCGACACCTGGGACAAAATCAACGCTCCGGGCACCGTCCAGGTGCTGGATCTGGTGGCCGACGTAACCGATCACCTGACCGACGGCTCCCCGCGTCCGAAATTCGTCCGAGTGGAGACCCAGTCCCCAGGCGAGGTCGCCAATCCCCACTCCGGCAGGGGATCGGGCGGCGGATACGGGCCCGATTTCGGCAGCATCCCCGATTTCACCGAACTGCCCAATGGCGTAAGGTTCTCCGACGTGCGGCCAGGATCGCCGGCCGCCAAAGCCGGTCTGAAAGGCGGCGACATTTTGACCGAGTTTGACGGTAAGCCCATCCAAAACTTGTACGATTTCACGTATGCGCTACGGGCCAGTCATCCTGGGCAGGAAGTACTTGTTAAGGTGCTCCGGGGGAACCAAACAATTGAAGCCAAGGTACTACTGACCGAGCGGAAGTAACTCCGCATACTTAGGTCAGATATGACACCTGAATCGTCTTTCGGAACCGCGCCAGCCCTGGCGCAAAGCATTGTTCGGACTCTGCCGCCGCTGATTCTCCATCCTTTCGCCGATGCCGGCGGTCCCAGCAAGCTGGTGGAGAGCTCGCGTGCCAATTTGAAACTACAGGGGTTGTTGCCCCAAGGCGAAGCCACGCGCGACGATCTGGACCGCGCCCTGCTGGACGGACGTTATTCCGAGCTTCGCATGCTCTATTATGTCGGCAAGGATCTGGCACGCTGGATCGAGCAGTGCCTGGAATTCGCCGATCGCAATCAAGCCGCGCTTCCCCATGGCATCTGCTTCCAAAGTTTCGCCGGCCTGCTGGTCCAGGACGCGCCCACCGGCGTCCAAGCCAAGCTCCGCAAGTGGGGCGTCGCCGACTACAAATCCATCTTCAGCCGCGCGCTCGGCTTGCACACGTTGTTTGCGGCCGCGCCGCCGCGCGAAATCCTTTCCGATGAGTTCGTGCGCTCCTACTTCCGTTTCGCCGACCAGGTCTTCCAGAGCAAGCAGAGCGAATGCGATTTCACGCCGCTCAGCGCCCGCGAGTTCCATTTCGAGCTTTATTCATCGGGCGAGTATTCGCGGATGTTGGAACGTTCCTGGGGCGAGTAGTCTTTCTCGAATTCCACCAGTGTCGTTAGAAACCCCGAAGCGGCGTTCAGGTTGTACCCGGCCAGATCGCGCAAGAACCGCTGGCTCACCCTGGGCGCAAATTTCTTAAAGACCCAGATCGCCAGTACGGGCGCGGCGAGTCCACTCGCTACGTTGATCACGATCCACTGGATGTCGAAACGAAGCGCTTTCGTCAGGACAATAAAAATGAGCGCCCAGGTCAGCATCGCGGTCAGGCAGATCCACTGGATGTAGCGGATTCGTAACCTTCGCAGCTTTTCCAGGCGCCGCTGAATGACGGCGACCGGTTGAGCGTAATTGATGTTTAACGCCAGCCCGATCTGTGCAATCAGCGTCGCCAGCGTCGCGATCGCCATCAGATCCAAGACAATCGTCGGAATACTGGAGCGCGGCGTCGACCAATTCAGCGCTAAAAAGCGACCCAGCCGAACGACAATTGCAAGCAGGAGGATGGATCCCGCTGCCAGCATCGCGGCCAGTTTCCAGAGCGCCCATGGAGCCCGCCGGGTATATCTATCCCGCAGCAACTGCCGGCTCAGGCGAATGCTTTCATCGAGCTTTCGATCGTGCTCCGCCCACTTTGCTTGCAGGTCATCGAGTTCCATGTTTCACACCTGCTTCCCAGCACTTCAGCAATCTCCTGGTAGCTGTTCCCGTCCAGATAAAAGGATGGCCAGCGCTTTGTTTAACGGGTCGAGCTCGTCGATCCACCGATAGAGAAGCTCCTCTTCCGAACGGTTTCTCGTCTCATCGGTCGCTTCGAGCAAATGCCCGCTTCCCGGAACGACTGGCCGCGTTCGGACGCTCTCGCGGCGATAGAACGATATGGCGACGTTCAGCGCGATCCGGTACATCCAGGTGGAAAATCGCGCCCGGCCGTCGAAGCCGCGAAACGATCGCCCCAGCTGGACGATAATCTCCTGCGCCAGGTCGTCCCGGTCGCCCGGATTCCTGCAATAGGAGCGGCAGACCTTATAGAGGATTTTCTTGTGCTCCTCCAGCAAAGCCTGAAACCGCTCCTGCTCTTGCATCGACATTACTTCACCCTATTATTCGCGGGAGGGCGGATAAAAATCACACCTCGGGCGCGTCTCACCGGCAGGAGACTTCGATAGTGCCCACGAAACGGTGGTCCCAGCATGTTACCGAAACCAGCGATGCCTTGGATTTGGACAAGGGTGTGTTCTCCTGGAGCGATCCCAAGCGCATCGCCGCTTCGCTCAAGCGGTCCGCCGAAGCCAGTAAGCGCCGCAAGGGTTCGCCCTTGCAGTCCGCCATGTCCATGCTGAACTTCTATATCAACCGGGCCGGCCACACGCTGCCCGCCAAGCAGAAGCGCATTCTGGAGAAAGCCAAGGACGAACTACATAGGCTGTTCGATAGATCCGAAGCCGCAAAATCGTGATAGCATACCGCCATGCGATGGCTCTCTTTGCTCGCGGCCTATGCCGCCACAATGTTCGCTCCGTTGGCATCTGCACAACTTGCCGCTCCCAATGACGCGGGTGTTTCCTTGGGACATATTCATCTGACTGTTCCCGATCCTGACGCGCAGATTAAAGTGTGGGTGGATGTTTTGGGCGCCACGGCCTCCAAGGACGGCTTTTTGAACCTGGTGAAGCTGCCCGGGATTTTCATTATCGTCACCAAAGCCAACGCCACGGAGGGCTCCAATGGTTCCACCGCGAATCACATCGGTTTTCTGGTGAAGGATTATGCGGCCCTGAAGGCGAAACTGGCCGCCGCCAACATCCCCACCGTCTTCGATATCGAGAAGAACAAGCAGATCATGGTGACCTTCCCAGACCAGGTACGCGTGGAGTTCAATGAGGACGCGTCCATCCCCGCACCAGTGGTCTTCCATCACATTCACCTGATGACTACCGATCCGGCGGCTCTGCAAGCCTGGTACGTCAAGACCTTTGGAGCGGAGGCCACCACGCGCCGCAATTTGCCAGCGGCAAAACTTCCGGGCGGAGAAGTGGATTTCCTGAAGGCCAAAGATGCGCCCGCGCCCACCAAGGGCCGGACGCTGGATCACATTGGGTTCGAAATTAAGGATCTGGATGCGTTTTGCAAGAAGCTGACCGCGGACGGTATGACGTTCGACATGCCCTATCGCGACGTCCCCGCGATCGGCTTGAAAATCGCGTTTATCATCGATCCAGTGGGCACCCGCATCGAGCTGACGCAGGGTCTAGAAGGCAAATAGACGTGCGACTATAACCGCTGGCAGCGTCTACACCATAGAAAGGCTCTATGGTCAGCCGCTCATTTCTGAGAACCGTGGTGATGGCCGCAACCGGGACGCTCCTAACCGCGGCAACTCCACCGAATCCCGATCAGATTATCCGCAAGTCCGTCGCGGTCACCAAAGCGGATTGGGCACAGGCTTCCAGATACTCCTACCTGGAACGAGACGTGGAGAGCAAACGACACTCCCCGGCGATGTCAAAAACATATCGCGTGCTAATGATTGACGGTTCGCCTTATAACCTTGTTACAGCCATCGACAATGAACCTCTATCGCCAGAGCAGAAGGCTGCGGAGCAGCGGAAACTGCAAAGGGAAATCGGAAAGCGGCAGTACGAATCGCGAAGAGAACGGGAAAGGCGCGTCGAGAAGTACCGCCGGGAGAACGAGCACAATCACGATATGCTTCAGGAGATGGTGGGCGCGTTTCAGTTTCATCTCGCTGGCGAGGCGCAAGTGGACGGCCATGCTTGTTGGATTCTGGATGCCGAGCCCAAGCCGGGATACGACCCGGACGATCACGAGGGCCGGGTGCTCAAGGGAATGAAGGGGCGGCTGTGGATTGACAAGACTACTTATCAGTGGGTAAAGGTTCACGCGGAAGTGGTCAAGCCGGTCAGCTTTTATGGATTCCTGGCGAAAGTTGGCCCAGGCACCGAGTTCTCTTTGGAGCAGGAGCCGGTGGGAGACGATGTCTGGATGCCTAGGGTATTCAACGTCCGGGTAAGGGCGTCCGCTCTCGGTTTTTTTAGCGAGAACTCGGATGAGACCGACACCTATCTGGACTACCAGCCTATGCCGCAGGCGATGGCGCGGCTACAATCTACGAAGTAAGATAAAAGCACGATATGCCCACAGCAACCGAGACCACCACAGGAATCAGCCCGATTTCCAAGGAAAACGCGGCCCCCGAAGTTCAACCCATCCTTGACAAGCTGAGCAGCGGCTTCGGCAAGGTACCAGCCTTCTTCGGCACCATGGCGCGAGTTCCCGAAGCCTTTGCGAATTTTCTCCCGTTCTACACCGCGGTGATTGAACACGGAACCGTGGAGCGGAAATATAAGGAACTCGCCTATCTGAAAGCTTCGCTGATCAACGGGTGCGAGTATTGTTTTCGCGCGCACTCGGCATCGGGAAAGAAAAACGGCGTGACTGAGGATCAAATCAAGGCGCTGGCGTTCTTTCATCGCAGCCCAGCGTTCAACGCCCAGGAGAAAGCGGTGATCCTCTACGCCGAGCGAGTGACGCGCGGAGCCTCGGCCATCCGGCCCGCGGCGCTGCACGAATTGAAACAGTATTTCAATGATGATCAGATCGTAGAGCTGACTCTGGCCGTTTGCGTCGCCAACTTCACGAATCGCTTCAATGACGCCATGTTGAACACGCCCGACATCGGTTGAATGGAGAGCGGGCTCGAAGCCCTCCCTCACCGCTAGATCACGGTCGAAGCGCGCAGCGCCCTGAGTTGCTCCGCGAAAGGCCGTCGGACAAAACATCCCCGCACACCGACAAAAATCATCACGCTCGCTTAATATGCCTTGACACGCATATGCTCTGTGGAGTATATCAAGAGAGTGGAATCCGTGTTTGAAATCATTGCGGAGCCGAACCGCCGGGCGATATTGAGCCTCCTGGTCAGGTCGCAACAGTCCGTGGGAGAGATCGAGCGTCAACTCGGTATGCCGCAGCCGACCGTGTCAAAACACCTGCGGGTGCTGCGCGAGGCTGGCTTCGTAGAATCCACTGTGGACGCGCAGCGCCGTCTCTACCGGCTGAGGCCTGAGCCGCTGCAGGAGTTGGACGCGTGGCTGGCGCCCTTCCGCCGGTTCTGGTCCGCTCATGTAGATGCACTCGAACGCCATCTTGATCGCATGGAGAAGTCAGCACCAGGAAACGCGACAGCAACGAAAAACAAAAAAAGGACAAGGAGAAGTAAATGAACGATCACGAACAGTACACACCGGGCCCGGCCAGTGCGGAAGTACGGAAGAACGGAGAAAAGTGGACGCTCATTCTCGTCAGAGAACTGCGCCACTCGCCGGAAAAAGTCTGGCAGGCGCTGATTGACCCGGCGCAACTCCGCGAGTGGGCGCCCTTTGAAATTGAAGGGAGCCTGGGTACGGCTGGAACCACGGTAAAGCTGACGTGGGTTGGAGCGCCCACTTCGTTTGACACAAAAGTGACGCAAGCCGATGCTCCCAAGCTGCTCGAGTACGGAGATATCCGCTGGGAGCTCGAGCCGATGGGCAGCGGCACGCGCCTGAAGTTGCTGGCCACCATCGATCGCCGTTACATCTCCATGGGCGCTGCCGGGTGGCACATATCTTTGGATGTTCTGGATCGCCTTCTCAGCGGAACCCCCATCAGCCGCATCGCCGGCGGCGACGCCATGAAGTTCGCCGGCTGGCAGCGCCTGAACGGTGAGTACGCGCAGTTGTTCGGTATCGAAATGCCCAAATGGCCGCCTCAGGCTCAAAAGGGTTAATGGAGGGAATCATGAAAGATGCCACTACACGTTCGGTTCTTCGCTGGATTCACATCGTCTTCAGCATTCCGATACTCGGCTACATCTATAGCCCGTTTCAAGTACTTCCACAGTATGCCCCTCGGGTCCGGTTTGTCGTCGTGCCTGTCATGCTCCTTTCGGGGCTTTGGATGTGGAAAGGCCATCTCGTTCGACGACTGTTTTCGAAGAGATCTGCCCTGAGAGATGTCACGGCGTGAATCCATCCGAGCGTATTGACGAATTGATCGCCAAACTGACGGACTGGCGCGGTAAAACGCTCGACAGCGTCCGCAAGACCATCCTTGGGGCGGACCGCGAGATTATCGAGGAATGGAAGTGGATGGGAAGCCCGGTGTGGTCCCGCGACGGAATCATAGCGGTTGGCAACGCCCACAAAGACAAGGTGAAGCTTACCTTTGCCCACGGAGCCAGCCTCCCGGATCCTGACAAGCTGTTCAACAATGGCTTCGGAGGCAAAGTGTGGCGGGCAATCGATCTATTTGAGGGCGATAAGGTGAATGAGCGCGCCTTAAAAGCTCTCGTCCGCGCCGCCATCGATTACAACCAGGCGAAATCGAAGAAAACAGCGGCCGCGCGCACTCGCGCCAAAGCCGTTAAAAGTAAGCAGTGATACGCCAGGAATACGTCGAGATTCGGGACGCCGGCTTCTACCGTCGATCAAAGCTCGTGCTGTTGATGGCTTCTTGCAGCAATCGCTCGCCAAGATCGCGGTCCTTCGCGGGCTGGTCTTTCAGAATGACCGGTAACAGCGCCGGACGGAGCGCGCATCGCTGGATGAAAGCAGACACCAACAGACGAATAATTTTCAGGCGGCAAAATCCAATGGCTCGTAAAGGCTTTATCGCAAGCCAAATATTTCCGCGGCGCAGCGCTGGGACCACGGTTAGCCGGAAGACAGCTTGGGCGGACATGATCTCCATCTTCATCGGAAAAATGGAGAGCGACAAAACAGTGATAAGACGGAGAGCGAAGTGTCGAAAGATCCTTGGACAGGAATACCCCCAATCCACGCAATTTTCATAAAACAACGCGAACAAAAGGGCCCGATCTTTACGTGATATGGCGCGTGAGCGCCGTTGAATCTGCTCTACCCGCCGGCCCGACCAGGCCACCCCATCACGCTTTACGACGTATGGAATTCCATTGAACGTGCTGTCCAGTAAAGTAGCCTGATAGGCCAGCCCCAGCCAATCGGAGAGATCGTGAATGGTGCCGGTGGTATCAGAGTGCAGATCCTCGAATCGTACCGTGTGAGTTCGGGACTCCATTCCGTCATGAGGCCGGTCTTTATTGGCTAGACACTGGATAGCCGCATACGGGAGCAGGATATGCTTTTCCACGCTCTTCAAATGGAAATGAAAGGCTGCGTCACAGGTGGAGATTGGATCGCGAATGGTGTGAACGAATTTGGACTGCGGGAAATCTTCAACCAGACGCCTCGCGGCCAGGTTATCCCACACGTGTTGGGTGTAAACGATTACCGGATGCGAGCTGGCCGGGTGACGGCCAAGCGCCAGGGTGTACGCCAGATGCACGAATAGAAAGAAGGCCCGGCCCGATTCCAGGAACTCCGGGGGCCATTTGTCATAATACGCAAGAATAGCTTGTACAGCCGCATAATACTGCGCCGGCGAGATCGCGAAGTCGCCTTCGAAAAACTGGGAATGATTATTTTCGAAAACGGGGTAGGCCAACAGTTTTTGGCGCAAGGGCAACGCCCGATAGCGGTCAAAAAACTCGTAAAGCCTCTCGCCACACAGTTCCGGCATCATAATAACGTCATCGTGCCCGTCGAGATAGCTGCAGAGGAGCAGCGAGCCGCTTCTCCCCCACATTAAAACCGCCACTACGGTGTCCATCCCCAGAATGTCGTAGCGCCGAAGCTCGTCCACTTTGGCAGCGACGCCGTCCCACAACTTCGGTAAACGCTCTTGGCGATACAAGGCATTCGCCCTGAGAACAATTTCTTCCTGATGAAAGCTGAACTTCAGCGGTGTTAATTGTTCTTTTGCAAGCTGGGGAGTTACCATTTGATGTTCCTCATGGTCTTAAGGCCGTTGCGAGCAGCGCGATTCTCCTGCGATGTCCCACGCTGCAGTCGTGCCCACTGTTCCGGCCGAAGATTTCATTCCAGTTACAAATTAGTATGCACCAGGTTACTGTCTGATGTATAGTACGTCTAGTACCTAGATAAAAAGGAGGTCCATAGGCACATTCTGGGAGAGTGTTATGTACGGCACTGAACACCATTCTGAAGGCCGTCAGGAGGCTACAGCGGGGCGTGTCTTCTGGATCACTGGGTTATCTGGCGCCGGAAAGACCACCGTAGGCCGGGAATTGTGGAGCCGGCTGCAGGCTGCGGGCCGTCCCGTCACCTTTCTTGATGGCGACGCGATGCGCGCCGCAATCGCCGAGGATCTGGACCACAGCACGGGTGACCGACGGCGGTCCGCTATGCGCAATGCGCGCCTCTGCCGGTTGCTGGCGGACCAGGGCGTCGACGTCGTTTGCGCCACCATCTCGTTGTTTCACGAGGTGCAGCGCTGGAATCGCGAGAACATCCCCGGATACCGTGAGATCTACCTGCGTGTTCCGCTGGATGTGTTGCGGCGCCGGGATAGCAAGGGCCTTTATGCCAGAGCTCAAAACGGTGGCGCTCGCAACATCGTTGGGTTGGATGTCCCGGCGGAGGCTCCCGAAGCTCCGGATCTGATCCTCGACAATGATGGGACCATCGAGGTTTCCGCGGCGGTGGATCGCATCTTAACTGTATGCGGAGGGATCCCGCGCGCAGGTACGGTGTCTGGAGGGCAGAAAGGCAGCGCGGAGCCGAGGCCCCTGGTCGCCTTCAAAACCAAGGCGGAATCTCTCGAAGCGGTGGCGCCGCTGCTCCTCACTGGACACGTTCTGCCGCAGGTTCGATTCTCTGCTGGCGATTGGCGCTCGAACCCCGCTTCGGTGCTGGCTCGCCTGGCCGCTGAGCCCTGGGGTTCAGGTCGCGTTATCGTCCGCAGCAGTGCGCGGGACGAGGACGGAGCGGGCAGGAACTCGCAAGCCGGACGATACGACTCGGTACTCGGTGTCGCCGGAGGCGTGGCCGTGGCGCAGGCCATCGACCGGGTGATGGCCTCGTTCGACGACCGCGAAAACGATGCGCACCAGATCTTCGTGCAGCCCATGCTGGACCACGTGGCGATGGCTGGGGTAGCCTTCTCGCGGAGCCCGGCCGGCGGCCCCTATTTCATCATCAATTACGACAACCGTACTGGTCTGACCGAGCGCGTGACCGGAGGCGCCGGGGACGTTCTCGAGACCTTTTTCTGTCTGAAATCACGGGTGGACAGCTGCCCA
Organism: Bryobacterales bacterium; assembly: GCA_963725455.1. GTDB lineage: Bacteria > Acidobacteriota > Terriglobia > Bryobacterales > Bryobacteraceae > Palsa-89. The sequence goes on along the minus strand of CAVRZH010000087.1, from coordinate 5,048 downwards.
CCATCGCTAGCGCCGGTAATTGCTCTCATCAGCGAGCTGGAAACACTTCTGGCTTCCGATTCGATCGACGTGGAATTCGCCGTGGGAGGCGACGGGCAGCTCTACCTTCTGCAAGTCCGGCCGCTGGCCGTAGACAGCGAGGCGCGGATCGCAGACGCCACGGTGGACACAGCGCTGGCCGATGTCGCGCGCAAGGTGGAACTGCTCAGCCGCCCGCATCCTTTCCTGCACGGCAGCCGCGCGATATTCGGCGTCATGCCGGACTGGAACCCGGCCGAAATCATCGGGGTTCGTCCGTGGCCTCTTTCGCTATCGCTCTATCGCGAGCTGATCACCGACGCCATCTGGGCCTATCAGCGGGACAACTACGGCTATCAGAATCTTCGCAGTTTTCCGCTACTGGTCAGCTTTCACGGATTACCCTATATCGATGTTCGTGTCAGCTTCAACTCCTTCGTGCCGCGCGATGTACCCGACGAACTGGCGGGCCGCCTCGTCAATTACTACATCGATCGCCTGCTCTCGGAACCGCACCTCCACGACAAAGTCGAATTTGAGATCATCTTCTCCTGCTACACGCTCGATCTGCCAAAACGCCTGGGGACGCTTGCTGAACACGGATTTTCTCCGGCGGACCTGACCGAACTTTCGAGCGCCCTGCGGCGGCTCACCAATCGCATCATCCATGGCGAGACGGCCTTGTGGCGGCGTGACCGGGCCAAGATTGAGCTACTGGCGCAGCGGTTTCCGACTATCTGCAAGGCGGAAATCGACAAGATCAGCCGGATTTACTGGCTGATCGAGGATTGCAAGCGCTACGGCACCTTGCCGTTCGCCGGTCTGGCGCGAGCAGGCTTCATCGCGGTTCAGTTGCTCCGGTCCTTTGTCGAAGTGGGCGTCCTCAGTGCCGAAGAGGCCGCTGTATTTATGGCGAGTGTGGATACGGTCGGATCCCGCATTGGGCGGGACTTCGCTGAACTCCCCAAGGCGGAGTTCCTTCAGCGCTACGGCCACCTCCGCCCGGGAACGTACGATATCTTGTCTCCACGCTACGACGAGGCGCCCGATCTATATTTCGATTGGGCGAGCCCCCGGCCCCCGGCGTCCGCCCACCCACGCTTTGCGCTCTCGATAGACCAGTTACGCCGCATCGAAGGCCTCCTCAAGGAACATGAACTAGACATCGACGTATTGAGTTTGATCGAGTTCATCAAGGCTGGCATTGAAGGCCGCGAATACGCCAAATTCGTGTTCACCAGAAGCTTGAGCGATGCTCTGTCCTTGATCCGGCAGCTGGGTGAAGAACATGGCCTTTCGGCTGAGGATTGCGCCTTTCTCAACTACGACGCCATCCGCACGCTCTATAGCGAGAGCGGTTCGGTCAGGCAGGCGTTGCTCGAAAGCGTCGCGCATGGCAGGCGTTGTCACGCGCTCACGCGCCATTTGGTGCTTCCGCCCGTCATCGCGTCGCCTGGCGACGTGTTCGCTTTTCACCTGCCTCCCAGCCAGCCTAATTTTATTACGCACAAAAGCGTCACCGCGCCCGTCGCCTTCGTAAGCGACCCGCCGGAAAGCTTCGCTGGACGGATTCTGTTCGTGCCTAGCGCCGATCCCGGCTTCGACTGGATCTTCACGCGCAACATCAGCGGATTTGTCACCCAGTTCGGAGGCGCTAATTCGCATATGGCCATCCGCGCCGGGGAGCTGGGCATACCCGCCGTCATCGGGGCCGGCGAGGCGCTGTTCCGGCAATGGCAGTCAGCGCGCAAGTTATGCCTGGACTGCAGCAACCAGAAGGTCTCGCTGATCGCATGAAGGCGGTCGCCATCACCCAGCGGGTCTCCGTTGTTCCGGCCTACGGCGAGCGCCGTGATTGCCTGGACCAAGCCTGGACTAAGTTCCTGGCGGCCTGCGGGCTGCGACCCGTGCTGCTCCCCAACGTCACCGAGGCGGCTCTGGACTTGTGCGAGCGCGCTGCTATCGCCGGCCTGGTGTTGACCGGCGGAAACGATCTGACAGCACTGGGCGGTGACGCTCCGGAACGCGACGCCACTGAAAATGCGCTACTGGATTGGGCGGAACGCCGCCAACTGCCGGTGCTGGGCGTTTGCCGCGGGATGCAAATGATACAACAGCGTTTCTCTATTCCTCTTGGCCGCGTCGAAGGCCATGTGACCGCGCGCCAGATGATTCGCATCGACGGCCAGCGAAAAGAGGTCAACAGTTATCATCATTTTGCCGCCCTCCACTCGCGGCCGCCGCTGGATGTATGGGCGGTCTCCGATGACGGCGTGGTCAAGGCGATCCGCCATTCATCCCAGCCCTGGACCGGAATTATGTGGCACCCGGAACGGTTCACCCCATTCTCGGCGGACGATGTGCACCTGTTTCGTCAGTTGTTCGGGGGCAAATAATGGGTCTGCGTGCCGTTATCCTCGCCGCCGGCCGCGGCAGCCGCATGGCCGGGCTCGGTGACCAGCGACCGAAATGCCTGGTGGAGCTCGAAGGCAAGCCGTTAATCGAACGCCAGATCGCGGCGCTCCAGCGCGGCGGGGCGGAAGAGATCGGTGTGGTTCGCGGCTATCGCGCCGAGATGATCGATTTTCCCGGCCTCTCCTATTTCGCCAACGAACGATGGGCTGAAACCAATATGGTCATGTCGCTTGCCGCCGCCAGTCCCTGGTTGCATTCGGGGCCGGTGATCGTCAGCTATGCGGACATCTTTTACCGCAGCGAGCTGATTCGCGGCCTGGCCGAGTCCCCCGGCCCGTTGGTTATCACCTACGATCGGGCCTGGCGCCGCTTATGGACCCAGCGGTTCGCAGACCCTTTGGCCGATGCCGAAACCTTCCGGGTAGATGCCACGGGGCAATTGCTCGAGATCGGCGGCAAGACCACGCGGATCGACGATATTCAGGGGCAATATATGGGCCTTTTGAAATTCACGCCCGCCGCATGGGCGGCAGTCGAAACGCTCCTCGGAAGGCTGGACGCGCCGGCTCGCGATCGTCTCGACATGACCGGGCTGCTGCGGCGGCTGCTAGCCGGGAAGAACCTCCCCATAGGCACTTTTGGCACCGATGGCCACTGGGGCGAAATCGACAACCCGGCAGACGTGGCACTGTACCAACAGATGGTCAAAGATAAAGATCTTTCGCTCGAGGAGGAGCTACCCAATTGACACCCACGATGAAACACGGAGATTTTACCGGGCTGGCCGGCGACTACGCCAAGTTCCGTCCCACCTATGCGCCACAGGTTGCGGCCGCCATTCTGGGTTACTCAGGGAGCGATCGGGCCAGTATCGATGCCGCCGATATCGGCGCCGGCACCGGCATCTGGACACGCATCCTGGCCTCCCATGGCCTGCGTTCCGTTGTCGCCGTGGAACCCAATGACGACATGCGCAGACAAGGCATGGAAACCTCACGCGGCACGGACATTGTCTGGTACAAGGGCTCCGCGGAAGCTACTGGATTGCCGGATGACTCCGCCGATCTGGTCAGCATGGCGTCGTCCTTCCACTGGGCGAATTTCGACCAGGCCTGTGACGAGTTCCACCGCATCCTGCGGCCCGGCGGCATCTTCGTTGCTTTGTGGAATCCGCGCTTCATTGAGGCCAACCCTCTGCTGGTCGAAATCGAGGCGCAGATCACGCACCTCAAGCCCGGTATCCGCCGCATGTCGTCGGGCCGCTCCGGCATCACCGAGCGGCTAACTGACATGTTGAGCGCCAAGCCGCAATTCTCTGATGTGTTGTATTTGGAGGGCAGGCATGGCATGCGCCAAACGCCGGAACAGTACATCGGGGCGTGGCGCTCAGTGAACGATCTGCAGGTGCAATTAGGCCCGGATCTTTTCAAGAAGTTTCTGGATTACATCGAACGGCGCATCGCGGGTCTGACGGCGATCGAGACCACTTATGTGACGCGTGCTTGGGCCGCGCGCCGGGCCTAGGTCAGCTCACGCTATAACCAATTGTTTCAATCCGTCTTTTGGTTTCGCCATCCAGCCCATCAATAAAGTTTCTGAATCGAGGGACCTGTGCTTTGACAGCCAAATGGCCATAGGGCTTGGCTCTCGGAGGGGTCAGAGACGACTGGCTCAAATCGACATCCGCCGACATAACTGCCAGCGCCTTGGAGAACTCTTTCGCCGGATCGATCATGAAGTCTTCCAGCCGTAACGCCAGCGTGGCGGATCTTTGGTGCAGCTCCGATTCTTCTACAAACTCGGGAAACGACAGAAATCGCGAACCCGGCGAAGCCGCGAAGAAAGCGGGCTCACCCGCGGCGAAGGAATTGAACTCAAGAAAGTTCTTTTCCAGGTCGGCGCATAAGTCGTCTGTCTTGCTGTATACCTCCGCTATACCGGAGATTGCTCTATTATCGCGAATATACGTCCGCCACCAGATCCAATTTGTCAGCAACGAGTCCAGGGGATGGCGATAGATGAAGATCGAATCCGCAAATCTGGATCTCACGGCTTCCTGTATATATCTCATGATCACCGGTGATTCCTGGGCCCGAGAAACATACTTCATGGTGACGTGGCCGCTGTAGATCATCGGTGTCGGACCTGGATGCAATCGAATCCCGTCCCTAAAATATTTCGCTCTCTCGCCGATATTCCCGATCAGCAGTTCATTGATATACCGGCGTCCGGTACCGAACAGACCAATAAAATAGGCGGTTCTGTCCTTGCCATCGTGACGGCCCCATTGCATATCACACCTTCCTTGGTCTGCCAGTCCATCACCCTGAAACTTATTCCGGGCGACTGGGGAATTGCTATCTTTTCCGAGGCTCTGATCCATTTCCATCCGCTCGGGTGGGGCCTCCAAACTCACCGTCTTTTGCAAATCGGCCAACACGTTCACCTGCTGGCGCAAGAGACCAACATGCGCCAGCAGTGACTCCGACACCGGGGTGTCCGGCTTATCCAATTGCGCTAATTGTTCTTCAATCCCGGCTAAGTTCACGGGAAGGTGATCGAAGGCCTCTTTTACAGAAAGGCGATCAAGCGCGATGAGGCTGGTGGTGAGGTGG
>CAVRZH010000086.1:0-8256 GCA_963725455.1 Bryobacterales bacterium | reverse complement strand
CCGCCGCCTTCGGCCATAGCAAACTCCGCGTCGATATCGTTCCAGTGCTCGTTGACCAGATACTCGATGCCGGGGCCGGTGGAAGCCTCTTCGCCCGCTTCGGAAACGAAGATCACGTCGCGATCGAGCGGCGTTTTCTGGCGCTTCAACATCAGCATGGTCATCATGGTCGCCAGCAAGTCGCTCTTGTCGTCGAGCGTACCGCGGCCGTAGACGTAACCGTCCTTTCGAGTCGCGCTAAAGGGCGGGAAAGTCCATTTGGCGGGATCCACGCGGACCACATCGCTGTGGCCCATGATCAACAGCGGACGTTTCGTCCCGTTGCCCTTCAGCCGTGCGATGATGTCGGCGCGTGCCGGATCCTTGGCAACCAGCATCACCGGGATGCCTTCAGCTTCCAGAGTTTTCTTGACATACTCGGCGACACGCGTTTCATTGCCGGGCGGATCGCTGCTGTCGATCTGCACCAGCGCCTGAAAATGGCGCATGGCTTCGTCGTCGATTTTGGAATGATCGGGAGTCTGGGCGCCGGCGGGCAGCACCAATGCAAGAAGAGCGAATACGAAAAGATTTCGCATCCGCTCAGTCTAGCGCAACCGTGCTGGTAGTTACTTTGTCAGGCCGAATGCGGACGCGAGCGTCGGACCGGATTTTCCGCGCGGCAACAGGCTGGGACCGGACGGAATGAAAATCTTCGCGGCGTTGGTGTTCATATCCACCACCAGACCCAGGAATCCGGACTGCATCTCATCCCAATTTTGATCGCCCCAATGCACTTCCTTATTGGGATCGGGATTGTACTTGTTGTTGAGCGAATTGTCGTAGTGCGCGATTGCCAGCAGCCGGGTGCCCTTGGGCAGCGGCAGCGGCTTCTCGAGCTGATATCCTACCTGCCAATCGAAATTCCACTTGCCCTTGAAGATCTCTTGTTTCTCGCCGGTTGGATAGATAGCGTCCAACTCGTAATCCTTGCCGCGCAAGTGCATGTGGGGCTGAATGTACACCAACTCGGCGTGATCCACGCCCACGGTCACTTCGCTCACTACTTCCTGATTCTCAGCTCCCGGCGGAAGAACCAGATTGAAGGCCGCCGGCGTCCCTGGCGACATCCAGTAGCGCTTCTTCGGCGGAGTCTTGGCGAACACCAGCCCTACCTTGGACAAGTCATCCTGCTCCGTACCAATCGCGGTGTAGTGGATATTGAACACGATATCGGAGCCCTTCGGCACGAACTTGGCCGCACCGTCAACATCGAAGTGCTGCGCTCCCAGGCCGGGGTTGTATTTGCCGAGCAGGTCCGTGCCTTCCTTCGCGCCAGTCATCGCTTCGGAGCCCTCTTCGTAAGCTTCGCCGTAAACGGCCTTGGACATCCAGGTTGCGCCGGGCGGAGTAACAATGGCCCGCATGTGATGCACCACCTTGGGATTTCCAGCGCGCATCTCGGCGGCCACCACCCACATGTCCTCCGGGAAATTCACGTGCACCTTGATGTTCTGGTAGTTGATGGTGCCGGTAGCCTTCACGTGGAAGGGCTTCGGCATTTCGATCACCATGTCGGGCTTGATCTGCCAGCCTTCAGGGAATGTCAGCGGCGGCGGCGCGTCTTTGGCATCACCCTCCGGAGCTCCATTGTCCACCCAGCTCACCAGCGTGTTGCGATCGGCAGGGCTCAGCGTACGATCGTTCGCGAAATGGCCGAACTCGGCAAACCATGGCGGCATCTTCTGGGTGACCACCGCTACCTTCATCGCCTTGGCCCACGGCCGCGCGTCTTTGTAAGTGATCAGCGACATCGGCGCCACTTCGCCCGGCCGGTGGCAGCCCTGGCAGTTCTTCTGCAGGATGGGCAGAACATCTTTGTTGAACGTGGGCGTACTGGTGCCCGTCCCGGCGAGGGCGGCCATGCCCATTGCCAAACCAACCAAAGAAATGCGCAGCATCACGGGACCCTCCTGGGGTGCAGCAACTTACTGTCGAGCAACTTACTGTCGAGCAACTAGTGTCGAGCAACTACTGTCGAGCAACTACTGTCAGCATTATATTTGAGCGCTGCATGCAACGCAACGCCCCTAGCGTCCGCCCCTGCCTGGAGCTAAAGTGGTGCCGTGGGCCGGTTTTTCCACAGCTATTTCGTCCTGATTGCGCTTTCCGCGCCGATTTTCGCGGCGCCAGCCCCTGTCTGGCGGGTCACTCGGAGCCCGCACTTCGAAATCTACTCACAAACAAGCGATCAGCGCGCGCGGGAGATCCTTCTGTGGTTCGAGCAACTGCGAGCCTTCTTCGAGCAGCAGGCCGGTGAGAAGGTCAATTCCTCGGCGCCGGTCCGGGTGATCGTCTTTGCTTCGGAGCACGAATATGAGCCTTACCGCCTGCGATCCACTGCCGATGCTTACTACGTCGGCTCCGCGAGCCAGGATTACATCGTCATGGGCACCGGCGATCCGGCCCGGTTTGGCTTGGCCGCGCACGAGTATGCGCATCTGGCAATGCGCACGTCGGGCGCGCAAATGCCGCCTTGGCTGAAGGAGGGTCTGGCCGAATTATTTGCGACGCTGCATATCGGCGAACATGGCACGGAACTGGGTGGGCCGCTGCCCGGCCGCCTGCGCACCCTGCAAACTCGCGCCTGGATGCCTCTGCCGGACCTGCTCTCGCTGTCCGAGGAGTCCCACAGGCATCTTGAACGCAACGCCGTCGATTTGTTCTATGCGGAGAGCTGGGCGCTCACCGAAATGCTGGCTCTGTCGCCGAAGTATGCTCCCGGTTTCCGGACAATTCTCGATCGCCCCACGCTGGACATCGCAGGCGCTATGCGGGATTTGCACGAGTGGGTGAATCAGCGGAAGATCCCCTCCATCCAGCTTCCGGCCGTAATCACGCCTCCCGTGCGGGTGGATGTCTCCGATGTTTCGCCGCTTGCTTCGGGGCTGCTGCTAGCTCAGGTTCTGCTGGCAGCGGGCGAGTTCGACCGCGCAGAGGCGCGCTTCACGGCCTTAGCTCAGGCAGCGCCCGATTCTCCGGACATTTCCGCCGGGATCGGCATGATTGCACTGCATAGAGGCGATCGGGAAGCCGCCCGGCGTGCCTGGAAGCGCGCCATCAACGAAGGGATTCCGGACGCCCAGCTCTGTTATAACTACGCGATTCTGGCCGATCAAGCCGGTCTTCCAGCCGGCGACATTCGCCCGGCGCTGCAGCGAGCGGTCGCACTCGAACCCAATTTCGATGACGCTCACTACCAGCTGGCTCTACTTGAGAAGAACGCCGGCCATTACGATGCCGCCATCGAGCAGTTCCTCGCCATCCGGATGATGCCGGATCAGCGTGCCTATCCTTACTGGCTAGCGATGGCCGACGCATACAACGAGCTAGGCCGCCGGGACGAAGCCCAATCCGCCGCGCGCCACGCCAGTGAGCACGCCACCAACGCGGCGGAACGGGCCCGCGCCGCCCAAGAAATCTACATCGCGCAGACCGACCTGGGCGTGCAGTTTGCGCGCGATGCCGCCGGGCATCTGCAACTGGTGACCACGCGCACGCCGCACCAGCAATCCGACTGGAATCCGTTCATTGAGCCTTCTGACGACATCCGCCGCGTCCAAGGTACGCTGCGGGAGATCGATTGCGGCCAGCCGACCACTATTCGCGTGGAAGATTCCGGCCGGATCATCACGCTCGCCATTCCCGACTTGCAGCACGTGCGGATGCGCCACGCGCCGGACGAGTTCGTGTGCGGACCGCAACCCCCGGCGACGGTGGTCATCGTCGATTACGCGCGGACTCAGGATGGAACCACCGCGGGAATCGTGCGCGGCATGGACTTCAGTCCGCCAATTGTTAGTCCAGCAAGCGCTCCCTAACCGCGTTGTATTCGCAGCCAAACAGCGCAATCACCGCCAGCAGGTACATCCACACCAGCAGCGCGATCACTGCGCCAATGCTGCCGTACAGCACGTTGTAGCGGGCGATGTGCCGCACATACAAGGCAAACCCCGACGTGGCCAGCAACCATAGCGTGGTGGCGAGTATTGCGCCCGGCCAGACGCTGCGGAATTTCATCGTCCGATTGGGACCGGTGTAGTACATCAATCCGGTGACCAGCACGGTTGCGCCCAGCGCCACCACGTAGCGCAGCAACCCGAAGGCCAGGATCACGGAAGTCCTGACGTCTTCTTCCGGCGCCAGGCCGATGGTAGCCAGCATCCATTGTTCGATACGCGCGCCGAATACGATCAAGGCCGAAGAGCCCACGGCCGGCACCGCCGCGATGAACACCAGTAGAATCGCCACGCTGCGCTGCTTGAGGAACGGGCGGCCGGATGGAAGCCGGTAGGCCGCCTGGAAGCCTTCCATCAGCGTCATCATGATGCCCGAAGCGGCCCATATTGAAAGCAGTGTCGCCAGCAGGATCAGCCAGCCCGATCGCTGGTTCCTGGCCGTGAACTGACTCCGCACCAGATCTTCTGTACCGGGCGGGATCACCTGGAATAACAGTCTGGAGAACACTCGCGCCACAGCGCCCGCGTTGATGCTCGCGAAGATCGCTGCCAGCGACGCCAGCACGGGGAAAAACGCCAGCAGCGAGGAGTACGCCGCGCCTTTGGCAATTCCGAAGCAGTTGTCCTCAAACGCGGCGATGCCTGCCTGCCGGAACAGTCCCCAGAAACGCTGCACCGGACCGGGGCGCTCCAGATAGAGGCTGGGCGAAGCGGGAGTCATGGCCACTCTCGATTCTAATCCCTCTTCCCGCACTTAGAAGCACTGCCCGCTTGTTCTCTCATACAGATGAGGAAGTCGCCGAGCAAGACCAAAGCTTACCAGGGGGTCGGCTGCGGACTCTGGCGTCCGCACCGCGCTACGCGGTTACCGCGGCAGTACGGAATTGTTCGATCAGCAATACGCAACTGAGCCAGTAGATCAGCAGGAACGGCCATCACGCATTGCTTGATGTCGCCGGCGCTGGCCAGGTCCGTCGCGCCCACCAACTCGCCGTTGGCCGGGTCCCACGATCTCGTAACGGCCGCCCTTGCCGGGAACCCAGTTGCCGTTGATGTAGAGCCGTCTCTCCCTCATCGCCGCCTTCCTCAGCGCGCCTTCTCCACTCGCTGCAGAGTTCTTGATGTAGTCGCGATCGTCGACATCCGTCGGCTTTCACTTTGGCGGCGTTGGGATCGACCATCACCATCGGCTGAACGCCGCGCGCAACGAGCTTCTCGGCCGTGGTCGCCACGATCGACTGGGCGATGGCGATCGTCACGCTGGTCGACATGGTCCTCACCGGCGCCTTTACCGCCCTCGACGCCTAAACGGCCGGCGTCGGCGAGCGGCGCGCCGGTGTCGATGACGACGTCCGCAACTTCATCTATAGCTTCTTGCCCAGGAGTGGCGCGCGCGGGGCTCGCTGAGGAATGCGGAAACGAAGTGACGGCGATGAGCTTCATGCCCTCCGCTTTGGCTCCGCCACACCCAGGATCACCGTGTTTACGCCCCAGGCGGGGAACGCGGCGGCTTCGGCCGCCGCGTTTTTCTTTGCGCTTCTTCGCGTGCTCCCAGTTCCACATCGCGTCAACGTCGCGAATTCGGTCGCAGATAGAGCGCACTTATCGCGCAGAACTGGTCCTCGTCCTCTCTCCGTCGTCAATTCCCATTGCACCCAGCGGCCATTGCACTTTCAATGCAGAATTCGCGCAATTCCGTCGCGCGGAAGCGCTTCAGATTGACGATTTCGGCCCATTTTCCTGTGGAAATGACCCCAAATTGCTATTCATGTCGTCAACTTTGACTTTCACGTAACAAACTTCAATGTTACTTTCGTGCATCTTTTCGTTTGAATCTGTTGAAATCGCGGTTGTTATTCGCTATGTTGAATCACTCCCTCAATTCTTTTTAGGGGAGTTCCGGCTTCTTTTTCGGATCTCCTGAGGTGCATCAATGATCTGCCCTAAGTGCCAATCTGCCGCCGATCAGCAATACGTCTAACGTGTACAGTACCAACAATTTTACTTATGTATTGCTATCCGCTGGCCCCGAGTGAAGCTCAATGTCCGGCTTGAGTCGGTCAATGGAACCCCGCGGCTGATCTTTTTACCGCCGTTTCGCCAAGTCCAGCCCACTGCCGCCGGAAGACGCACCTGCGCCCGTCCCAACCAAGCTTGAAATTGAAGCCATGCCTGCGCCCGGCCACAAAGCGTTCTTGCTGCCCATTGGCGCTCTACCCGCGCCACAGACTGAGGCTTTTCTAGTCAACGGGCAATTTCAGAACAATTCAGGCCAGCCGGTTGTGGATGTTGCGCAAATCCCTGGAGCGACGTCGACCTTTGATGCGGCCATCGAACCCTATCACTTCTACCTGGACACATTTCAAGATGTTCCCGCCAGTTGGCATTTCGGAACAGCGGGAGCCAGCTTGCCGCTATTCGTTCCGCTGCTCGTCATTTGGCTCGGATACATTTGCTGTCTGGCGCCAATGGCTCTTCTCTATGACGACACGGTCGAGCCCCGCACGCTGATCACGCTGCTAGCAAGACCTAACGAGCCAAGCACGCCGGAAACCTTACGGAGCCTGTTACGTTACTCGCGAGCGGAAGACCGCCGGTACCGGATGATGTAGAACCTACACCGCCCTCAGAACCAGTGCCGCCTCCACCGCCACCACCAGAAATTACACCTGAAATTGCGCCACCTGCACCACCGCCACCGCCGAACGCTTCCAAAAGCACAGGGGACCCGAACGTCGTGTTTCCGCCGATACCGCCGTTGCCGCCTGCCGCGCCCGTCTATCTCCGGGAGCCCCGGCAAGACCGCCGGCGCCAACACTCAGAGAAACTGTCGAGGGTAGATCGGATGCTTGATAAATCTCTTTCGCAAAAGCTCCGCCACCGCCACCTGCCCCGAGCAAGTCGATGAGTCAAAAAAATAACCAGATTGCTAAAAGGATGGGTACCTTGGCGGTTCGGGCCTTTTGAAACTGAGTCAGGGTTTCCTCGACGAGGGATTCGGCGTCACCCACGATCACGGCCACCACGCTGACCTTGGCACTCTTCAGAAGCCGGGCCACCACCAGCCCATCCCCGCCGTTGTGCCCCTTGCCGCAAAGGACCCCCACCGTTCTTTTGTAAAGGGGGGAGTAATGTTCTTCCACATCCTCATAACCGCCGCGCCAGCGGATTCCATCAACCCGATGATGGAAAGCCCATGATCCCGGACCGCGGCCTCATCGATTTTTTTCATATCCTGGGCGGTGGCAAGTTTACGGGCAATCCCCTCGAGGATTATTTTTCGATGTGGTAAGTGAGGCTCGAAAAAACTGGGGCCGAAAACGGAAAGCGGTGGCCTCAAACCTGTTCTGGAGGGGGGATTCGTCCATGAGGCCGGTGAGGAGCGGAACCACCATGCTGTTATCTTGCCGCAAGACCCTGGCCCCCAGGCCCTCGCGCATATGGGTATCCACCAATCCGAGCCGGGCCGTGTAAAAACTGTGAAGGACCACATAAGCGCCTGTCGGCGGGGTGAAGGGCAGGGTCACCAACCGTAGCGTTCGTCCCGACCAGCACCGCGTTTTCGGGATTTCATCCGAGTAGATCACCGTGTCCGGGGGTAGGAGTTTCGCGTTCCCCGCCGACCGTCTGATATCGCCAAAGGAATCGTTCTGGGCGATCAAGACCGCCGCGGAAAAAATTACGGACCACGCCAAAAGAATGGTCAAGAGGCCGTTCTTCAGCATCATTTTTCGGGACTAAATACGTCCGGTTTATACGTAACTGAACGAGTAGAGGACAATATCGCCGAGCAACCTCGGTGAGGATTATCTTGAACCGCACGTTGTGGGCGAGGATGGCTACGGGTACCTGCGCCGGTACTCAGCCGCCGCGGCAACAGACATCTCGCGGCGGCGATCCGCTGCGCGGATGCGCTGGTGAAGAATGTCACGACGGGCGACGCGACGCATTCACCATGGCCGGTGCGCTTGTATGCCCGCGATGGGCAAAGCTCCGGGCGGTGCGATGGGGCCATACTCAGCGAATGTAATTGAGCCGATCATGCTCTTTGATGAGTTGATTCGCATTGGACAGGGCGATGTTGGCGGCTACAAGAAGACGCGCGCCGATGTGTGGGAATGGTTTCAATAAATATCCGCTGGCGACGAACACCTGGGTTGGCGACTTTGAAGACACAGTGGCGAGCATGGGAAATATGAACCAGGTGATTCCACTCGAATTTGGCCGCTACGCGTCACTGCATCCGGAGTTGGATCGA
>CAVRZH010000085.1:0-4397 GCA_963725455.1 Bryobacterales bacterium | reverse complement strand
GTATCGCTTGGTCCCGTCTAAGTCGCCCAGGTCGTGGATGCGTAGAATGTTTTTGTGCGAGATCTTGCTGGCTAACAGCAGCTCTTGCTTAAATCGCTGCATGGTTTCCAGGCTGGCGGCTAATTCGGGCCGCACCAATTTGAGAGCCACCGTGCGCCCCAGTTCCGTATCGAAAGCCTTGTAGACCGTTCCCATGCCGCCCTGTCCCAACAAGGACTCGACCCGATACCGCAGGCCGAAAGAGCTGCCGGGCTGGAACGAAGGCTGCGAGGCGGGACTAGAGAGCGGCGAAATGCCCTGCGTAGCGAATTGCGATCCTTCCGGGGGCGGCGTCATGACGCCGGTTTCAGACTGCTTGCGGCTCGCCGCGGCGGGTACTGTAGCACCCGCGGGATTGTTCACCGCAACCGATTGGCCACGCCCGAGCAATCCCACACCGCATTGCCCGCAGATTCGCAGGTTTTCGGGATTGCTAGCGCCACAGCTCACGCAGACCATCAGGCGGTTCCTCTCGCTGGTATGCCGTTATTGTCTCACTTTCTTCTGAAATCTTGAAGAACGAGATCTTGAAGAACGAGATAAGGGCCAGCAAATTGAAGGTACCGCCGCACCCGTTGCGAGCTAGTTGGTCTTTCCCTGAAACCCGGCGATTAGTTTGTCCAAATCGGGGTTGGGAGCCAAGTTCTTTAGCTGGGGATCATGCTTGGCTAGCTCCGCCGGATAGCCCTTCTGGAGAGCGGCGCGCAAGCTGGCCACGGCCTCGGCTTGCTGTCCGGCGATCGCGTCCACCACCGCTTCCTGGTACATGAGCTCCTTATCGCCGGCATCGATGCTCCGTGCGCGATGGATGGAATCGAGGGCTTTGCTTGAATCCCCGTTCTTTGCGTAGTAGAGCGCCAGGAACCCCAGCGTACTCGCGTCCTGCGGTTTCGCCCGGAGTTCTTTGAGCGCCAGGCCAATAGCCTTTTCGTAGGTAGCCTTGGCCTTGTCCTGGTCCCCGGACAAACGATAGCCATCCGCAAGAGCGCCGAGGGCTTTATAGTCGTTCGGTGTTAGGTCCACGGCCTTCATGAACGCCGCAACCGCGTCCGCGTCACGTCCAAGATAGACATACGTCCTACCGAGGTCGAGATAGCGGCTCTCGGACGGCTCAATCTTCAGCGCCTTTTCAAACGCGACGATCGCATCATTGAACTTCCCGGCCCGATAACTTAGCCTCCCTAGGTTTTCGTTCCCTAGCGCGGAATCCGGCGCCAACTCCACCACGCGCCGGAAGGCATCGGAAGCCTTTTTATTCTGGCCGAGCTGGGCGTATTCCATTCCCAGGGTGTTGTAATTGAGCCAATAATAGGGATTCGCGTCGACGGCCTGCTGATAAGCATGGAGAGCGTCGTCTACCTTGCCGGCAGCGAGGTACGCATCACCGAGGAGCCGATAGCCGTCATCCGAATTTGGGGCCAGCGCCAAGGCGCGCTTCAGCTCGACGATGGCTTCCGCAGTTTTCCCCGTGGCGCTGTAGACATTGGCCAGCGTAAAGTGTACAGCGGGAATCTCATCGTTGAGCGTCTGTGCGTGTTGGGCCGCGCTAAGCGCTTTCTGCGCCCAGTCCGGGTCCTGATTCAGGCTGTACATCATCAGACTCGCGTCCGCCAAACCGCTGTAAGCGAGCGCGAAACCGCCGTCCTTCTTGATTGCTTGCTCGTACAGATCCACAGCCGACTGCACGCGTTTCACATCCGGCTTGCCGCGTAGGGTGTCGCGCGCCTGGAGATAAAGTTCGTAAGCTTCGACGTTCTCGGTGGGGCGCAGGGCATTGCGCGCCAGCTCTTCGTCGCTCGGCTTCAGATCGAGGGCGGTGACCAATTCGTTATAAATCTGATCTTCGATGGTCAACAGATCCTGGCGCACCCCGGGAAAATCCTTGGTCCACAGTTCTTTTCCAGTGGCATCGCTCAGCCGCAGTACAGCGTCGATCTTGTCGCCTGCGCTCTGCAGCGTTCCCTGCACGATCAGCTTGGAACCCAACTGATGCGCAATCTTCACCGGATCGGTGGAATTGATTCCCTCCACAGCGCCGCTCGAAGCCAGGTGGACGTTCTTCATCTGAAACAGTTTGGCGGAAAGCGAATCCACCACACCCTCGGCTTCATACTTCAGAGTGGGATCGTTGCCCAGCACGCGCAATGGGAGCACCGCGACAAACTTGTCGTTGGCCACGGGAGCACCGGAGCTAACCGCGGCGCCGCCGGAGAAATGGGGCAAGACACGGTGCCGGAAGCGTACCGCCAAGCCAATCGCGACCAGCAAAACAATCCCCATGGCGGCAAACATCCATTTGGAATAGCCTGTTTCGGCGATTCGCAAACGAACAATCCGGGTGGGAGGAGTACCCGACTCCAGATCCCGCAGCAATTCCCCGGCGCTTTGATAACGGAGCGCGGGATCCTTCTCCAGGCATTTGAGGATGATGATCGCCAGATACTCGGGCGTCTCGGGATTGAGCAGCCGCGGATCCTTGGGCGCCTGCTGCACGTGCTGGAACATCACCTGGAGCGACGATTCGCCCGTAAACGGCACTTCGCCGGTGGCCATTTCATACAAAATCACACCCAGCGAGTAAAGATCGCTGCGATGGTCGGCGGCTTTGGATTCGGCCTGCTCGGGCGACATGTAGCGCGGCGTGCCCAATACCTCGCCCGCGCGCGTCATGGCGGTGGTTTCGGCATCCAGCGATTTGGCCAGCCCAAAATCCGACACGTACACGTGATCGTCCACAGTAATCAGGACATTGCGCGGCTTAAGATCGCGATGCACAACGCCTTCGGCATGCGCGGCTTCGAGCGCACCCGCCAGCTGTTTGGCGATATTGATCACCCGCTCGGTCTGCAACTTGCCCATCCTGGAGATCAGCTCGTGCAGATCCATGCCCTGGATGTAGGCCATGGAAATGAACTTCACGCCGCCCACGTCGCCCAGATCGTGAATGCGCAGGATATTGCGGTGCGAGATGCGGCTGGCGAGCAGCAACTCCTGTTTGAAGCGCTGCAGCGAGCTGCCATCCCCCGCTAGTTCGGGACGGACCAGCTTCAGGGCGACGGTGCGATCCAAATCGCTGTCGTGCGCCTTGTAGACTTTGCCCATGCCGCCTTCGCCGATCACGGATTCAATGTGGTAGCGGGGTCCGAACTCCGAGCCGGGACCGAGCTCAGCCAGCGAAATCGGGGCTGTTGGGGAGGCCGCGCCGCCGGGGTTGGAAGTAGCCTTAGAGGCGCTGCCTGACGCACTGGGAGAACTGATCGTCTTGGTGTCACCCTGAAGATCGTCCAGAATTTCGCGAATGGTCTGATAGCGCTTGGTGACATCCGGCTCCAGGCATTTGCCGACCACGGCGCCGAGCGAAGCGGGAATGCTGGGATCGAGCTCCGTCACGGGCGTGGCTTTCTGCTGGACCCGCTGCAGCAGTTTGGCCATCAACGTATCGGCCTGGAAAGGCAGCCGCCCGATGAGCATTTCAAAGACGATGATGCCCAGGCTGAACAAGTCCGAGCGGGCGTCCACTTTCTCGGCGCGGGCTTGCTCGGGCGACATGTAATCCGGCGTGCCCATCAGCACCCCGGTGCGCGTGAGGCCGGACAATTCCATGGAGCGCGCCAGTCCAAAATCCATCAGCCAGACCCGGGCAGCAGCGTCCACCATGACGTTCTGCGGCTTCAAATCGCGATGGACCACGCCTTCCACGTGAGCCGCTTCCAGGCCCCGGCAGATTTGCTGAAAGATGGGAACCACTTCGGAGGGTGGGAGCTTTCCACGTTCCACCAGGATGCTCTTCAGATCGCGCCCCTCGATGTAATCCATCGTGATGAACTTGCGTCCATCCGCGCTGCCCAGATCGAAGATCCGGACCACGTTCTTGTGCGTGACCTGCCGGGCGAGAATCAGCTCCTGCTTGAAGCGGCGGAGGATATCGGGATGACCAGCCAGCTCGGGACGAATTACCTTGAGAGCTACAAAGCGGTCCAGTTCATGATCGCGCGCTTTGTATACAGCGCCCATGCCGCCCTCACCCAAACGCTTCAGGATTTCATAGCGTTCACCGAGGACCACTCCCACATCCACGGGAGAGTTGGAATCGGAAGGGCCGACGCGTTGCAGGGGCACCGACCAGCCGGTGCCGCCCACCTGGGTAGCCGCGAGTGAGATTTCGCCGAAAACCTGGGTGGCGTCGGGATCCGCGGGGGGTGGGGGTGTAGCCTCAATCACCAGCGTCGCGCTATCAATCCCAAATGGCGTGCTGCATTTGGAACACAGGCGTGACTCTGGCGGATTGCTGGCGTGGCAGGCTGGACATTCCACCATATTCAACGGCCTTTGGGGGCTGGGTCTACCTTCCACGGTAA
>CAVRZH010000084.1:0-18322 GCA_963725455.1 Bryobacterales bacterium | reverse complement strand
ATGGACGAAGCTGTCCAGCAGCAGTATGCGCGACGTAACGGCCACCACGGCCAACAGTCCGATTGAAATCAGCAGGAGAAACAGAGGCACCCGGCGACGGATGGTCATTCAAGCTGGCCTTCCGGCGCCAAGTGGGCTGGGACGTTTTTATCGAAGATGGCCGCTTCGTTCCACCGGTCTTGTGCGGCATGCATTGTTGTCCACGACGTTTTCCGCAAGGCTTCTCTCACTCTGGCGCTTAACTAAAACTGCCAGCTTCGATTTTGCGCTTCGTCCGCTGCCGCCGCTTTCGAAGAGTATGGATTGGACGCGCTCAATGCCGGCTCCGAGCGCTCCTCTGCCACAGCATCCGCGCCCGGAGAGCTGGCACTGTCCGCAGAGCTCAGATTGTGCATCGCCCCGATCCAACCTTCCAGCAGGGTCTGGATCAACCCGGCCACTTCCTGCAGCATGCTTTCCGATTTCTGGGCATGCGCTTGAATCAGGCGGCTCTGCAGATAGCCGTACAGGCCGCTTAGGGTGTCGCAGTACTGCGGAGCCACCTCGCGCCGCAGCGAAAAGCGCAGTTCCCCCAGGATCTGCACGGCCTTGGTAACGGCATTGCCCCGCGCCAGGATGTCGCCCGCACGGTGCGCCGCCACGGCTTCCCCAACCGCCTGAACGGCGCCTTCGTACAACATCCGAGTGAGTTCCACCGGCGTCGCCGTAGCCACGCGGCTCGCAATGTACTCCTTGTGAGGATCCGTCGGTGTCATGAAATTTCTCCGCCCGCTAACTTATCGGTGACACCTTAGGAGTTTTTCAGCTATTCTTTTCCCCCCATTTGCGGGTAGCAGTCCTACCCAGTAGTCCTACCCACATATGCCCCCCACATAAGAAATGATGTTTGCGTCTCAAGTCTTCCCTTTGAACCTCCGATCTTGTAAACACAAGGCATAAGTTAGATGCAGTTACCTTACTCGCGTCGGGAGCGTTTAGTGTGAACACCGTACTGTGGATTGACGAAAGCGCTACTGGCAGCCAACACGTCTATTTGAAAGATGGCCCGGAACGGCTTCAGGTCTTATTCGCCGCCACTTTTCCGGCGGCTTTTGAGTTGCTCAAAACCCACGCCATCGGCGCCGTCCTGGTCCACCTGCCGATTGCGGATTCGACTGGCCAGGAGGTTCTGGAGCAGATTCACCAGCAAGGCTGCCGGGTTCCTATCGTCCTCTATGAACCGGCCGGAGTGGTCAGCAAGGCGCTGGAGCTCACCCAGGGCGGGGCGTTTCAGTACGTGTCTCATCCCGTAAAACCCGAAGAGCTGTGCGAGCTTCTCGCGGTCGCCATCCGCCATCACGGCGCCCAGCGCGAGCCGCAACGTGAAGGCAAAGGCGGCGCCTTGTCTCAACAGCCAAATTTGCTCAATTTCCTGGTGGGCTCCAGTGGCCCCATGCGGGAAGTAGTGGAAATCATCGAACTGGTGGCCAACCGCCGTTCCACCGTTCTCATCACCGGTGAAACGGGCACCGGCAAAGAAGTGGCGGCGCGCGCGCTGCACGTGGCCAGCAGCCGTTCCGCCTCCCGAATGGTGGCCATCAACTGCGCCGCGCTACCCGATCATCTGCTCGAAGCGGAGCTCTTTGGCCATACCAAGGGAGCCTTCACCGGCGCCATCAACGCGCGCGTCGGCCTATTCGAGCAAGCGCACCGGGGGACTATTTTCCTGGACGAAATCGGCGAGATGCCGCTCTCCTTGCAGGCCAAGCTGCTGCGCGTTCTGCAGGAGCGGGAAATCCAGCGCATCGGAAGCTCCGAGCCGCTTTCCATCGACGTGCGCGTGATCGCCGCTTCCAACGCGAACCTGCTCGAAGCGGTCGCCAACCGCCGCTTCCGCGAGGATCTGTACTACCGCCTGAACGTCGTCGCTCTGCGCATGCCGGCCCTGCGCGATCGTCCTTCCGATATCCCCGAGCTGGCCGAACACTTTCTCCACAAGATCTCCGAACATGAGCCGTCCTGGAGAAAACAGCTTTCCCCGCAAGCGCTCGACATGTTCCTGAAATACGCCTGGCCCGGCAACGTGCGCCAGTTGGAGCATGCTCTGGAGTCAGCGTGTGCCTTGAGCGGCTCCCGCTCCATTCTCTATCCGGGCGACTTCGATCTTCCCGCGGAGGTCCAATCGTCCGAATTCGGTTCGCTGTCCTCGCTGGACGTGCCGGAAAGCGGCATCAACTTTGAAGAGTTGATGACCGGCATCGAGCGGCGGCTGCTGGAACGCGCGCTGGCCAAATCGGGCGGCAACAAAGCGCGCGCCGCCAGCATGCTCCACATGAAGCGCACCACGCTGCTGTCGAAATTCAAGTCGCTGGAAGTGTGCGCCTAGCAGTCCATGGCTCAAGCGCGTGCCATTAGCAAGCCGGCGCCGGCGCCCAATCCTCCCAGCGCCGCAAAAGTTTCCCCGGTTGCTCTCTCGAGCGTAGGTGAACTCGCGGTACCCATCGCGGTATTGCTGATCGTCATCGCGCTCATCACCCCGCTGCCCAGCTTCATGCTGGACATCCTGATCGTGCTGGATCTCATGATGTCGGTCATCGTGATGATGGTGGCGATGTATATCGGACGCCCCGTCGAATTCAGCGTTTTCCCCACCGTGCTGCTGTTGCTGACGCTGTTCCGCCTGGCTCTGAACGTATCCTCGTCGCGGCTCATTCTGCTGAATGGAAATACCGGGACGTCCGCCGCCGGCCACGTCATCGAAGCTTTCGGCAGCTTCGTGGTGGGCGGCAACTATATCATCGGCGCCGTGATCTTCTGCGTCCTGATTGCTATTCAATACGTCGTCATCAACCACGGTTCGGTGCGCATATCCGAAGTCACCGCCCGCTTTACCTTGGATGCCCTGCCCGGAAAGCAGATGTCGATCGACGCGGACTTGAACGGCGGCCTCATCGATGAAACCGAGGCGCGACGGCGACGGCGCGATTTGAGCAGCGAAGCCGAGTTCTATGGCGCCATGGACGGAGCCTCCCGCTTCACCCAACGCGATGCCATCGCGAGCATCATCATCACCGGCGTCAACATCGTCGCCGGCTTTCTAATCGGCGTCCTGCAGCACAACATGGATCTCGGGCATGCCATTCAGACGTACACCGTGCTTACCATCGGCGACGGTCTGGTGACGGTGATTCCGGCCCTTATGATTTCGATCTCGGGCGGCTTAATCGTCACCCGCGCCAGTTCCGATTCCAAGCTCGGAGCCCAATTTCAGGCCCAGGTGTTTGGCAAATCCGAGCCGCTTCTGCTCGCCAGCGGCGTACTGGTCGCGCTTTCGTTGTTCCCGGGACTGCCCACCATTCCGTTTCTCGCCTTGGGGGGCGGATTGGGCGCCATCGGCTGGCGCATGCGTCGGAAAAACGACGCTGCCGTCAAAACCTCGACGGAAAGCGCCGAAAAACCGGCCAAGGAAAACGTCGAGGCGCTGCTGCAGGTGGATCCTCTGATGGTGGAAGTGGGACTCGGACTGGTGAAGCTGGTGGAAGGCGGCGCGAACTCAAAATTCCTGCAGCGCATCGCGGGTATTCGCAAGAACCTGGCGCAGCAACTGGGTTACTATCTGCCTCCCGTCAAGGTCAACGACAATCTCTCGCTCCGCGCGCGTGAGTATTCCATTCTCATCAAAGGCGTGGAAATGGGACGCTACGAAATGCCCGCTGGTCAGGAGTTGGCGATCCCGAGCGCGGGGGCGGATGGAACTGTGGAGGGCAAGGCCACCAAGGATCCAGCGTTCAATCTGGCGGCTCTCTGGATTCCGGCCGAACGCGCCACGCTCGCCCGCAGCAAGGGCTACACCGTGGTCGACGATGTCAGCGTGATGGGCACTCATCTGTCCGAAGTGGTCCGGCGCCACGCTCACGAACTCTTCACCCGGCAGGACACCAAGAGCTTCTGCGACCGGGTGGCTCAGAGCAATCCGAAAGTGGTGGAGGATTTGGTTCCAAAAATGCTCTCGCTTTCTGTGATCCAACGAGTGCTTCAGAATCTATTGCGGGAGCGGGTCCCTATCCGCGATTCCGTCACGATACTGGAGGCTCTCAGCGAAGGAGCGCAGATGACTAAGAACCCGGTTTTGCTCACCGAATACGTGCGGCAGTCGATTCGCCGGGCCATTGTCAGTTCCCATACCACGCCGCAGGGCGAGTTGGCCGCCTATATGGTGGAGCCCTCGGCCGAGCACGCGGTGGAAGCCGCGGTGGAGCATAGCGAACATAACAGCGTGCTAGGCTTGGCGCCGCAATCGGCCCGCGATCTGGTGGGCCGCATCACGCGCAAACTGGAAAGGCCGGATTCATCGGCCGTGGTGCTGGTGAATCCCTCCATTCGCTACTTCGTCAAGCAACTACTCGAAACCGCTTTCCCGGACGTAACCGTCCTCTCGCACAGCGAGGTGCCTCCGGAGATCAAGATCAAGTCTTTAGGGTGGGTGGGATGAAGCCAGGTTTGATCAGGCCAGGTTTGATCAGGCCAGGTTTGATCAGGCTAAGTTGGATAACCACATGACGGATCAACCAACCTCTTCCATGAAAATCAAATCGTATTTCTCCAGTTCGGTGGAGCAGGCCATCCAGGAAGCGCGCCAGGAGCTGGGCACCGATGCCATGCTGATTACCTCGCGCCGGTCGTCGCCGGAGACGCGCAGCCTGGGAGCTTATGAAGTTGTGTTCGGTTTGAACGCACCAGCGCACTCATCCGGCGCGCGTTCCCGGCAGACGGCTCCGGCCGCCGACTTATCCGGCGAGCTGCAAAACCTGCGGGCGCAATTACAGGAAATCAAGAGCACGTTACAAGGCACGCGGGCAGCGGAATCTCCTTCCTCGGAAGCCGACGAGCTGTTCGAGGAACTGGTCGCAAACGACCTGGCGCGTAACATTGCGCAGGAAACGGTGGCGGCCGCGGTACGTTTACGCGAACAACTATCGCGCGATCAGTCTACGTCTTCCATTGCTCTCCGTGCCTATGCCGCGGAGATGATCTCCAAAAAGCTTCGGTTCGCGCCGCCCTTCCAACAAAATCCGCCGGCCTCGCATCCATCGTCCGACGCGGCCCGGGTGGTGATCTTCGCCGGACCTCCCGGCGCGGGCAAAACCACCACGCTGATCAAGATCGCGATTCGGGAGTGCCTGGCTCAGCGGCAGCCGGTCCGCATCCTCTCGGTGGACCCTTACCGAGTCGCCGCGCATGAGAAGTTGCGCAGCTTCGCCTCCATCATCGGCGTTGGATTCACCGCCATCAATTCCGTCCAAGAGTTCCAGGCGGCCGTGGAAGAAACCCGCAATAAGACCGTTGTACTAGTGGATACGCCGGGCTACAGTTGCACCGACCTGGACGGCGCCCAGGAAATCGCGAGCTGTTTCGAACGGCTCTCGAACAAACAGGTCCATCTGGTGCTGCCCGCTTCGACGAAGCGCGTGGACCTGATGCGGACCATGCGCGACTATGCGGCGTTCCGGCCGGACTTCCTGCTGTTTACCAAGCTCGACGAAACCGAATCGCAGGGAGCCATACTTTCCGCGGCGATTGCCGCCGATAAGCCGTTGTCGTTTTTCACCAACGGCCAAAACATTCCCGAAGACATTGAGCCGGCCCATGCGCGCGCGTTACTCGCGTCGGTGTTCCGGCCAGAAATAGCGGAGGCCGTCTCGGCGGCATAGATGGCTTCGAATTTATTAGCGAACGCGGCCTTCTATACCTCCGCACCGCTCGAAAGCGGTGAGCGGGACCGCCTGATCCTCGAGAATCTGCCGCATGTGCGCTGGGTGGCGATGCGCATTCACGAGAAGATCGGCGGCGCGGTCAGTCTGGAAGACCTGGTCTCATCCGGCGTCATTGGGCTGATCAACGCCGTAGACAGCTACGACCCGAAGTTCAACGTCAAGCTGAAGACCTATGCCGAGCACCGCATTCGCGGGTCGATACTCGACAGCATTCGCGGCCTGGACGGCATTCCGGTACACAAGCGCAAACGCTTGAAGGACGTGGAAGCTGCCATCGCCAGCGCCGAGCAGCGCCTGCAGCGAGTCCCGAGCGAAGAAGAGATCGCCGGCGAGATGAATATCCCGCTGGCCGAATACCAGGAGCTTCTGGCGGAACTGCGCGGCGTTAGCCTGGGAAGCCTGGATGAAATCGCCGACGGTTTCTCGGAGAGCAAGCTGCTCCGCTATATCGCCCATGACGAAGAGAATCTCCCCACGCGGATCCTGGAGCGTGCCGAGTTGGAGAAGCTGCTGGCGGAGGCGGTGAATAAGATGCCGCGCCTGGAGCGAACCATCCTGACGCTGTACTTCAAGGAAGAACAGAACCTGCACGAGATCGCCGAGATTCTGGGCATCCACACTACGCGCGTCTGCCAGCTCAAATCGCAGGCCGTGCTGCGCCTGCGCGCCTACGTCATCAAGAAGTGGCCTTCCACCCGAGGGATTTTGTAGCCGGAGAGATTTCGCAAAATGAGCGATCAGGAAACCAGCACACAAAATCCGACCGGAGCGAGTGAGGAACAAGCCGCGGCGCCCCCCGAACCTTCGCGCGCGGCAGCCTCTTCACTGGCAGCACCCCTATTGATGGGCGTAAAATTACCCATCCGCATTCTTCTCGGGCGCACCCAGCTTCCTCTACGCGACATCGCCCAACTCGGAAGCGGCGCCGTGGTGGAACTGGATTGTTCCCCGGACGACCCGGTGGAGATCATCGTGAACGATCGCGTGATCGCGCATGGCGAAGTGGTAGTGGTCTCGGGCAACTACGGAGTCCGCATCACTAAAATTGCCTCGCGCCACGAAGAACCGGACATGGAAGGCGCCGCTTCGGATCTGGTCAGCCTTTCCCAAAAGCTAAGGTGACGAAAATGTTACTCACTCTTCTGCCGTACCTAACCGTAGTCGTCAACCTGGCGCTGGTGCTGGGCATCCTGCTGGGCTTGAACCAACGTGTTCGCGAACTGCGCGCCCGCGCCGGCAAACAGGAAAAAGCATTCGAAACGGAAGCGGCGCGCTTGTCCGCTGAAATCGTAGAGCTGAAGGGCCAACTTCAGGAGCTGGGACAAAGCGATCAATCGCTGGCGCCCGTCACCGCTGGGCCCGGAGCCGCCGCGACAACCGTCAGCAGCACGCTCCGCAGCAGAGTCCTCAAAATGCACCGCTTGGGCCAATCTCCGGACCGCATCGCCGGGGCGCTCCGTGTACCTCAGGGCGAAGTGGACCTGCTGGTGAAAGTTCACAAAATCGTCATGCGCCCCTATGAGGAGGTGGTCTTGGCGCCATTGGGGGTAGAAGCTGCAAAAAAACCTTAAATGCGGTTCGAAACGGAGCGATACAGGGATGCCGCGGCTAGTGGCGGCGACGGAGTGAAGAAGCCATGATCATCAACAATAATCAGACTCCCAATGTTTCCAGCTTGAACCTGGAGAAGCCGAATCTCGGCAAGACCCAGAGTTCGCCGGCCACCTTGGGAACGGATGCTTCCACTTCCGCGACCACGGCTAGCTCGCCGGGAGATGATTCTATCTCGCTCTCCAATTCTCCCAACCTGGTTCAGCAGGCGCTCAACTCGGCATCCTCGGCGCGCTCGGCCCGGGTGCAGGAACTCAAGGCGCTGGTCCAGAGCAATCAATACCAGCCGGACGCCCAGGAAGTCAGCAGCGCGATCATCAACGCGCAACTCACGGGAGCTTAATCCGCCGGCTCATCCCGGTATGGATGGACGGGCATGGAAAGACGCGGTATGGAGAACGCCACCGAATACGCGGAGACCCGAGAATGCGGCAGCGCCCGGGAATGCCTTCAGGCCGCCCGCTCCAGCATGCGCGAAGTAAAGAAACTGCTCTCCCGGCCGTCGCTTGAGACGACTGACGAATCCGCCGCGCTGCTCCGCGACATCGAAGTTCAGCTGGGTTGCGTGGCGGCGCTGCTGCGCCAAAACGGCCGTAAACCGGACATCGAGATGCGCGCCGGCGTCGAAGAACTGCAAAACGAAGTGGCCGTGCTCGCTTCCTTTCTGACGGGCGCGGATAAGATGCTTTCCGCCTGGCTGGACACCGTTCGATCGCGGCGCGGCGGATACACCGAGCGCGGGCAGGCGGCGCCGTTGGTGCTGGTAAGAAAGCTGAGCGTGGAAGGTTAAGGCAAGGTATGACGCGCCATGGGTAATCTCTACTCGATATTGAATTCGGCCGGCCAGTCCCTGCAGGCATTCGAGCAGGCCATGGACGTGGTGCAGAACAACGTCACCAACGCCAACAGCCCCGGATATGCCAATCAGGTACCGGATTTAATTTCGCAAAGCTTCCAGTCCGACACCGGCGGCGACGGCGGCGGAGTTCAGGAGCTTACCCAGAGCACCAGCGACCCCTATGCCAACACGGCGGTGCAGCAGCAATTATCGCTACAAGGGATGTATCAGCAGCTCCAGACTACACTCACGCCACTGGAGACGGTCTTCGATGTCTCTTCCAGCAGTCCCATTCCGTCGGCGCTGAATCAGCTGTTCCAGAGCTTCTCGGAATGGAGCACCGATCCGAGCGACACCAATTATCAATCGGCGGTCATAGACGCGGCGCAGCAGACCGCCAGCGCGTTCCAACAGGCCGCGGTCCAGCTGGGACAAATCCAAGTCTCCACCAACAACAATATTCAGTCCACGGTTTCGCAGATCAACCAGGATGCCGCCTCGATCCAGTCTTACAACCAGCAGATGGCTCAGAATTCCCAGCCCAACGCTGGATTGAGCGCACAGACTGGAAAGCACGCTCGAAAATCTTTCCAGCCTGACCAACGTTCAAGTGCTGCCGGGCATCGGCGGCATGGTCACGGTGCTGGTGGGCGGCCAGACCCCGTTGGTGGAAGGGACCCAGGTGAACGACATCCAGGCCGTGAACGACACCGCGTCCAACAGCGGAAATCCCGATGCCGCGCCACTGATCAGTATCGAAGACGCCAACGGCAACGACATTACCAGCCAGATCACTTCCGGCAGCCTGGCGGGACTGCTCAGCGTCGCCAATACCACCCTTCCTTCGCTGATCGGCGGCGGACAACAGGTGGGCGGCTTGAACACCCTGGCGCAGAGTTTGGCCGATAGCGTGAACAGCGTGCTGGAACAGGGTTCGGTGACCAGCACGCCACCCTATCAGGCCGGTACCGCGCTGTTCACCTACAACGCGAATGCACCAGCGGGCGTCGCGAGCAGCCTGGCTGTCAGCTCCACCATCACGGGCGCCACGCTCGCGGCGGCCGATACCCAACCGAACGTGGTGGCCAACGGGGCGGCCCTCACGCTGGCGGCCTTGGATTCCACCAGCCCAGGCCCCGTAGACGGCCAAGGTTTCACACAATACTTCGGCACGCTCACGGCGGCCGTGGGCAACGCGGTCAGTAACGCCAATACCCAGACGACCGCGCAATCGCAATTGGTGGCGCAGGCCCAGAGTTTGCAGCAGCAGGTGTCCGGCGTGTCCTTGGACGATGAGGCCACGCAATTGATTCAGCTCCAAAGTTCCTACGATGCAGCCAGCAAACTGGTCACGGTGATCGACGACACCCTGCAGACGCTCATGACCATGATTCCGACGTAAGCGGCAAGACGAGGCGCAAGGGCGTAGATGACGAAGGAGAACTTATGATTAGCGGCTTGAGTGCCAGCAACCAACAATTCCTGGCATCGTTGAACATTCTGCAAAACAACCTCAGCCAAGCCGACGAAGAGTTATCGAGCGGCCTGAGCGTCAATCAAGCCTCGGACGCCCCGCAATCGGTTCAGGATATTTTCATAACCCGCGCCGAGCTCGGCGAGGCCACTCAATCGGCGCAAAGCTTGACTAACATCCAGGGCCAAGTGCAGGCGGCGGGCAGCGCCGTCCAGAGCGCCATCGAGTTGCTCAACCAAGCCGTTTCGCTGGGAACCGAAGGCGCCAGCACCAGCGCAACCATATCCACCCAGCAAGATTTGGCGTCGCAGGTGCAAGCTCTCCAGAGCCAATTGGTAGCCATCAGCAACACGGAAGTGGCCGGCGTTTATGTTTTTAGCGGCGACGCCAGCGGATCGCCCGCTTATCAGGTGGATACTTCGAGCCCTACCGGTGTGGATCAGTTGATTACCCCGCAACAATCCACTCTGCAGATAGCCGGCCCCTCCGGCGTGACGTTCCAAGTCTCCATGACCGCGCAGGACCTTTTCGATCAGCAGGACTCCAGCGGCAACCCGACCGCTAACAACGCCTTCGCGGCGCTCAACGGTCTGGTGCAAGCCCTGCAAAGTGGAAGCACCGCCAACATTACCTCCGCCGTGAGCGCGCTCCAAACCGCCAGCAGTTATGTGAACAACCAAACCGGCTTCTACGGGGCAGCCGAGAACAATGTCTCCTCCGCTCTCGACCTGGCACAAAAGTTTCAGACCCAGGATCAGACCGAGCTTAGCGGCCTGGAGGACGCCAATGCGACCACCGTCGCAGTCCAAGTGACTCAAGACTCCACGGCCATGGACGCCGCCCTGTCGGCGGAGGCTCACATGCCAACTACCAGCCTGTTTGACTATATACCGCTCAGTTAAATCAACCGCGACCCAGCCTGGCGGTCGAACAGTACCGTACTGTTCGGCGTGCCCGCTCGCGTTACCCGCATGCGCGGTTATCTTTCCCCCTCCGCCCCCCCAGTACTACCGAGGAATTGCGCTATTTTGCCCAAAATTCGTAAAAAAATGTTCAATCCAGGGTGGGAAATGGCGATAGAGGATCGTACCTAAGCGGGTTGTCAACAGCAGCGAGGGTATCGAAGCCGTACACAAGAATTTGGAAAGGATTTCAGTTCATGTTTAAACTTTCTGCCAACAAAATTTCCCTCGCCGCAGCCGGGCTCCTGCTTTGTGCGGGCTTTGCGCAAGCGCAAACCGCCGAGCCAGCTTCGCCACTGACGGCTTCGCCGACTTCGGTGACGATCAGTTATACGCTGCCGACCACCATTGGGGCCGCGGTCCCGGTGAACTTGTCGATCTCGGCGGGCAGCGATGCTTTCGTCATCGATCCAACCACCGTGCCAATTTGGTTGTCCCTGAGCGCCATGTCCGGCACGGCCACAACCACACCGGTTGCGGTTAACTTCGTCGCGAGCTCCGCCGCGGCAACGTTGGGCGGAGGTATCTACACCGCCAGCGTGCACGTGCGCGTGAGCGGATATCAGGACCTGGTGATACCAGTGACCCTTTCGGTGAATGAGCCCGGTTCCACTTTATCGGTCGTCACTAATCCAGCAGAGGTCTCCAATACTGTGCCTCTTACCTGGGTATACGGTTCCACTACTTATCCCACCGCAACCATTTCCATTTTTTCGAGTGACCAACCGGTTGCTTACACGGCCACTGCAACAGTAACGAACCCGGCCGCACCGGCTAACTGGCTCCAACTCGGCGCCGCCAGCGGCATCGCATACAACTTTGGAACCCCACTCAGCGTGTCCATCCTGAAGGACGTTCTCCAAAACTCGACCGTAGGCAGCGTGCTCACTGCGTCGGTGACTATTACCTACGGAAGCACCCCGACGACCATTACGGTTCCCATCTCAATTACCATCCTGGAGCCGTATGCCACACTGAGCTCCTCGGCGCCTCTGTACCCGGCTGCCGCGCCGCCGCAGACCAGCGGTTCATTGCAAGTGGTGGTTACCGGCACAGGCTTCTACAGTGGCGGCCTCAACCCAACGGTGGTTTCCATCGCTTACGGAACAGTTACGGTCCCGGTTAACCTGCAAGGCCTTACCTCCAAAACAGGGAATCAAGTTGGAAATGTGAACGTGGTGAATCCCACCACGATGATCCTATCGATTCCGTTTGAAGACGGATCGAACACTCCGGTTTCGATCCTTGGTACGCCTCAGGCCATCACCATCAGCATCACCAATGGCGTAACCATCAACGGCGTCCTCGAGACTCCGGTTACCACCTCGCTCAACATCACCAACAGCCCGATTATCGACACCATCACGGACGCCGCCTCCTTGACCGAACCCAATCCAGGCGTGCTTCCGTCGTTTGCGCCCTACGAGTTAATCACCCTTTTTGGCGCCAACTTCTGCGGAGCTGCTCCTGGTTGCAACGGTACCCCGGTGGTGGCCCCAGTCGGCGCAGATTCACGCTATCCGAGCACCCTCAACGCCGGCAGCGGCGCGGTTACCGTGGCCTTCAACAATCAGTCCGGTGCACTGATCGCGGATGCTTACCTGCTCTTCGTCAGCGACACTCAGATCAACGCGCTGGTCCCATCCACCGCCGTTCCGAGCACCAGCTTAACCGGATTGCAGATCGTCGTCACTAACGACGGCAGCTCCAGCGCTCCGTTCCTCGCCACGCCGGTGAATGCTCACCCGGGCATCTTTACCACGGCTGCTTCGGGACAAGGTCCGGGCGCCATCCTGCTGTCCTCGAATTACTCGGTGGTTTCTTCTACTTCTTCTCCGGCCAATCCGGCGATTGTGGGAGACACCGTCCTGGTTTACCTCAGTGGTCTGGGCGTGCCGAACAGCACCTCCGCCAGCATCACTGCCACGGCCACCTCGAAGGCGCCGGTCTTCCCGACGGACTGCTTTGAGACTTCTCTCTACGTAAGTGGTGAGGGCCTTACGAACCCGGCTACCGCCGATGGCGCGGTGCTCGTGCCCACTGTCTGGGGAACGGAGAACCTGCCGCCCTGCTTCGCTACCAAGAGCTATGTTACGGCCACCATCGGTGGCGTCGCCGCTACCGTCAGCTACGCCGGCTGGGTGGCGGATTCGGTAACCGGCCTCTATCAGGTGAATCTGGTTGTGCCCAAGGCCACCACCAGCACGACACCGGTCAATCTTCCAATCGTGTTGACGGTGGGCACTGGCACGGCTGCGGTACAGACCCAGCCCGGCGTGACCATAGCCGTTCAGAACTAGGCGCTGTTCAGAATCAGGCTCAAGGCAGATTCGCCTGGTTCCAACATGGCGGCGGGAGGGTGCAGTATGGCCCCCGCCGCCGTTTTTTTTTGCCCCTCACTTTTTCTCCAAGTTTCTTTCAATCCGGCACGCGGATCTTCGATACGGTTAATAACAACGCTGGGGTGGGGGGAAGCTGCAATCGGGGGTCCCGAACAGATTCTATACCGCCGACCCATCCAGACCTACGCCGGCAACATTCCGGGTGGTCTCAATGGAAGCGGTAAGCAGCCAGGCCGGTGTAACAATGGCAATTCCATAACCAGGCTCCGGCCAGATTCGCCTGGTTCCAGCCGGCGGCGGAAGGGTGCGGTTTGCCCCCCGCCGCCGTTTCTTTGTACTGTCTCTTAGTTGTGCCGTTTCTTAGTCACGAAGCCGCCGGTACTGAGCCTCGAACGTCCGCAAATTCCCTGTCTTCCTGCTAAGTACTTTTCCCCGGCAAGTTTCTTTCAATTCAGGCCGCGGATCTTCGATACGGGTACCATGGCACAGTCCACTCAGCTCCAAAGGGAAGGCGTCGCGCAGGTAGCCGGTAGAATCCTGATGGCATGGCGCAACGGGGAGAGCGCCAGCCTCCAGCAGGAGTTGGAGCAGGCGGAGTGTCTGGAGATGCCAGACACGCTGGATATGGCCAGCACACTGGATATGGAACGGCTGGAAGCGCTTTCTGGCGCGGTGGAATCACTCAGACAAGGCCGCCAGCAAGCCGGCGCAGTGCGGTTACTGGAACACCTGGCGAAAGCCGGCACGCGCCCCACCATCGCGATATCGGAATTCAGGCTGCGGAACGCCGTGGCCTTGGAAGTCAGCCGACCCTGTTGAAGTCAGCCGGTTCCGGTGAAGTTAACCAGTCCCGTTGAAGTCAACCAGAAATGAAGTCGTCAACCTGGAATGCCCGCCGCTGCCCGGTGCTCACGATCTGCCCGTTAAAGCTGGAAACGCCATTTAACGTGCACACTACCCTTCGTTCCACAGGATGGTCCAGCCGCACGATCTGGCCTTCGCGAAGACGCAGCAAATCGCCCAGGCGCATTTCGGACCCATCCAGCCAGACTTGCATCGCAACCTGGCCGCCCAGGAGAAGTTCCAGCGTGGCTTCCACCGAAACGCTGGTCTCCGGCTTCTCGGCGGGAACGGGATCCTGCTCGGTTACTACGGTGGTGAAAAGATCGGGAGGTGCCAGCAGGGTGAGTTGTCCCACCTGCTCGCCGGCTGTCAGTTCGAAGCGGGCAGCGAAAACGGGCTCCGTAGGCGGTAGAATCCGCGAAGGAGCGGGCTCAAATTCCAGCGTGACGGTCTCGAGCGGCGCCTCCATGAGGGTGGCCCAACTCCGGTAGGCGTCGGCAAGAATCATGCGGTACAGCAGGCTGACCACTTGCAATTCGATCTCGGTGGGCTTCCGGTCCACCGCGCCAAAGGAGCCGGCCTTGGCCCCGAGGGCCACTCCCACCAAAGGCAGGAGCACCGAGTACTCCACAACCAGGACCAGCTTGCGGTCGTCCGGGCGCACCACCGCCAGCCCGAAACAGGCGTGGCTGTCCGCTACCGGAAATTCCCCGAACGAGATCTCCGCGCCGCTGCTATGGGTTGCGGTAACCGTTGTCCGTAGAAAAGCCGAAAGGCTGATGGTGAGCTCCCGGGCCAGTGCTTCGTTAGCCATCCGCACCAGCTCGCCGGGCACCCCCTGCAGCTTGCTGCTCACCCGGAACTCGGCCTTAGACCAGTTGGATTCCCGATTTGATTCCATGTGATGGAGACTATCCGCCGTAAGTCCTAGAATCGGCTGAGTCGGGCAAACACTTTACCTTACGGGACTTAACCCGCTGAATCTATCTCAAAAATCGTAAATCTTGGTTTGTAATCGTCGATAAACCAACGAGTCGCGGCCAGTGTGTGCGTGATTCGGGCTTTTGAATTCTGAATTCTGGCTTCTGAACATATGATCAAGCTCACCAGGCTGAATCACGTCGCGCTCATAGTGAATGCCGACCTGATTGAGCACGTCGAGGTTACCCCCGATACGGTTGTGGCCCTCACCAACGGACAGAAATTCATGGTTCTCGAATCGGCCGAGGAAGTGGTCGAAAAAGTAATCCAGTTTCGCAAAGCTATCATGAGCGCTACCCGCTGCCCCCTGAAAATCCACGAAAGCTCCGAGCCGTTAGACGCCGATCGCGAATCGGCCGGTTCCTGGACTAAATAATGGCAAACAACGGCGAGCGCAAGAAGCCATCCAGCCGGCCGGACATAGCCACTCTGGGAGGGTTGCTGCTAGCCGCGGGCGGCATTTTGGGCGGCCTGCTGATTGAGGGCGGCAAGCTGACCGATATTACCCAGGTCACCGCGCTCATGATTGTGCTGGGCGGCACCATTGGAGCGGTGATGGTAACCACCCCGCTTAAGACCTTAATTCGCGCAGCGAAGTATCTGGGGACAGTCTTTTTCGAAAAAGAGGAGGAGCCCCAGCAGGTGATCGAGGAGATCATCTCCTACGCTACCAAGGCGCGCAAAAACAGCATCATCTCGCTCGAGAACGATCTGGAAGGAATTTCCGATCCATTTCTTCGCAAGGCCATTTCATTGAGCGTGGACGGGACGGATCTGCAGGAGCTGCGCAAGATGATGGAGCTGGATCTGGACCTGCAGTTGCGCAGCGGCGAGTCGGTAGCCAAGGTTTACGAATCCGCCGGAGGATACGCGCCCACCATCGGCATCATCGGAGCGGTGCTGGGATTGATCCAGGTAATGAAACATCTGGAAAACATCGACGAAGTGGGCCGCGGAATCGCCGTGGCGTTTGTGGCCACGGTATACGGAGTGGCGTCGGCGAATCTGTTTTTTCTGCCCGCCGCCAACAAGATCAAAGCGCGTTTACACGAGACCCAGCACATCAAGGAACTGATGCTGGAAGGGGTCTGCAGCATCGTGGAAGGGATGAATCCCAAGCTGATTCGGGTAAAATTGAGCGCTTTCGCCGAAGGCGAAGCCACTGCGCCCCAAAGAGCCAACGCGCCACGCGGGGCGCGCGCGGCAGCCGTGCAAGGATAACGAATGGCCAGGAAACATGGGCCGCCCGAACACGAGAATCACGAACGCTGGCTGGTATCTTACGCCGATTTCATTACCCTGCTGTTCGCGTTTTTCGTGGTGATGTTCGCTTCATCGCAGACCGATAAGGCGCGCGCCAAGCAGGTTTCCGAAGCCGTCCAAAAGGCGCTGGATAACGGGCGCTCCATCAGCGTTCCGGTGGCGGTGGCAAAAGTTCTGGGTGGCACCGTGGACGACAAAGGACAAGGCAACGCCATGATGCGCGGCCCGGGCGGCGCGCAAACGCGCGCTCAAAGACGCACCGCCGGAGAACGTCATCGAACTGATGCCATCGC
The DNA here is from genome assembly GCA_963725455.1 of Bryobacterales bacterium. GTDB lineage: Bacteria > Acidobacteriota > Terriglobia > Bryobacterales > Bryobacteraceae > Palsa-89. Next base: position 1,962 of record CAVRZH010000084.1, on the reverse strand, counting down.
TGGAGCGGCTGAATAAGGAATTGGAACAGGAGATCCAGGAAGGCAAGCTCGAGGTCCGGCTGGAGCCGCGCGGCCTGGTGATCAGTTTACGCGCGTCCGCGTTCTTTCCATCCGGCACCGACACCATGGATGCATCCAACCTGCCCACCATGAAAAAACTCGCCGAACTGATCGCGACGCTTCCCAATTCTATTCAGCTGGAAGGGCACACCGACTCCATTCCGATCCACAACGATCGTTTCAAGAGCAATTGGGAGCTCTCCTGCGCCCGAGCCATCGCGGTGCTGGAGACCTTTTGCGGAACCTTTGAACTGGACCGCAAGCGCTTCTCGGTGGTCGGGAGGGCCGATACTCTGCCCATCGATTCCAATGAAACCGTGCAGGGCCGCGCCCGTAACCGCCGGGTGGACGTGGTGATCCTGAATAGCCTCAGAATTGAGCACGTCGACGGCTTGAAGAACGCGGCTTCGTCCAGCCCTTCACACCCCTAGCAGTGACGAGCTTTCGACGCTTCTACCCGGCATACAAAAAAATCAGAAAAATCGTAAAGAAAGGCCTTGCATCATCGATAGAATAGTGCACGCTGAGCAAGGCGTGACTTCGGCGAGCAGCCGAGCCAAAGACGAAAGAGGAATAAAATATGTTACCACTCTCACTTCAAACGAACGTCACGTCGCTGTTCGCCCAGCAAGAACTCCAGACGAACGACAACAACGAAAGCAATACTATTGAACAGTTGACCTCCGGCTATCGCATCAACTCCGCTGGAAATGACGCCGCCGGTTTGGCCGTCGCGAACGAATTACAGGCCAACGTCACCGAACTGCAACAGGGCGTGATCAACGCCGCCAACGGCAGCAGCATCCTGCAGATCATGGATGGCGGCCTGAACGACATTTCCAACCTGCTGGATCGCTTGCAAACGTTGGCTACGGAGTCAGCCAGCGGAACCTTCGAGGGCGACCGGACCACGCTGAACAACGAATACCAGTCGGTGTTGGGCGAAATAACGCGCGAAGCCGGCAACATCGGCTTGGCGTCGGGCGGCACCACTTCCGATACCGGGACCATCGGTTCATCGCAGTACAACACCACACCGCTCAGCATCTTCATCGGCGGCGGCGACACGGGCGTTGCAACCGACGATCAGGTCACCGTCGATTTGACCGCGGGCGGCGCGGGCGGCGTTACCGTCACCGGCGTAGACGCTACCGGACTCGGCCTGGCTGGCGGCGACGTCAGCAGCGCGGCCGACGCGGCCACTGCGTTGACAGCAGTCCAGACAGCCATCAGCGACCTGGGCCAGGTGCAGGGAGCGGTAGGCGCGGGCGAAAATCTGATGAATTACGCCACTTCGCTCGCTAACTCCCAAATCACCAACCTGACCGCCTCGGAAGCGTCCATCAAGGACGCCAACATTGCACAGGATGCGTCCAACCTGGCGCAGGAGCAAACCTTGCAGCAGTCGTCCATCGCGGCTCTGGCGCAGGCCAATTCCATGCCGGAAGCGGTCCTGAAGTTGCTCCAATAGTTGATTAGTCAGCTAAAGCTAACGACGATCTGGGCCGATCTTACCGGACTACGGCCCAGTTTCGTATTTTGCTGAGAGGTTTGCCATGAGCACGAGTCCCGTCAGCACGCAAAGCAGCACCCTGAGCAACGCCCTGGCGACGCTTGCGCCGCAGACCGGCACCACCGGGACCAGCACCTTTGCGTCGGATCTGCAGGCCTCTGTCAACAGAGCGCTCGAGATCGCGTCCCTTCCCATGCAGGCTCTGGAGGCCGATCAGACTACCATCAGCGGCGAGACCGGTGAACTGAGCACGTTAAGCGGCCTTTTTGGCACTTTACAAACTTCCCTCCAGAACATTACTTCCGGAACAGGCAGCAGTGCAATACAAGCCACATCCAGCGACCAGTCCGTCGCTACCGCCGATGTGACGGGCAGCGCGCTGCCAGGCA
>CAVRZH010000083.1:0-8933 GCA_963725455.1 Bryobacterales bacterium | reverse complement strand
AGCTTTCCAATCCACATGATGAGCGCTCTCGAGCGCTTCGTAAGGGCGGATGCGATAGAAATCGTTTCCCTGGCCGCGATAAAACGACGCAATCTCGCCCTGCACTGAGATCAATAGCTCCTCGAAGCCGGGCTGCGGATCGATGGACGGGTAGACGACAACGTCGCGCACCAGGCGCACATTGACGCGCCGCTCAGCGAACCCAAACGGGAATCGGGTGGAAAAGCGAAAGCTGTTCTGCCGGTAGGCGCCCCGGTGTGCGAAGAAAAGCTCCACCGGCGCTTCGATTCGTGCCCCGCCCGGGATCACCGGGAAATACAGCGGCTGCGAGAGCCCGCTGTCGGTCGATCCGGCCACGTGGATGGAAAAGGAAGGCATCCAGCGTTTGGTGTTGCGAATTACGACGTGGCCCACGAGCTTCCGGCCCGCGCAGAGATGTTCGGGCAAGACGAAATCCAATTCCAGGCCGGCCAGCGACAGGCGGCCTATAAATCCCGATACCATCCATGTCGCCAGCAACAGCGCCAGAATCAGGAATAGCAGGTTGTTAGCAGAGACGAAGGCCGCCAGCGATACCAGAACGCAGGTCAGGGTGAATAGCAGGCCCAGGCGCGTCACCTGCTGGCGGGTCCCATGGTCGAGCGCGGATCGAAGCCAGGGCCAGGGTTTCAGCACCCTTTCAAGATCCCACACTGGGCATGTTGTTGGATTTCCCCTAAAGCCCTGCATAAAGCCGGCCGATTTCCTAATAGATAGGACCGGTCCCGCGCGGTTCGGCAGGCCGGCGCGCACTGATCCATGGAAAGCTCGCTCAGTTCGCTGGCACACCATCTCGACGCGCAGACCAGGCTGGATCGCCTGGAGTCCCTGGTCAACTACGGGCCCATCGTCATGTTCACCTGCCACGCCGGGGGGGATTTTGCCACCACCTTCGTCACCGAAGGCGTCCGGACTCTGTGGGGATACGAACCCGACGACTTCTTGCACCACCCCGGATTCTGGGCGGACCGGATCCATCCCGAAGATGCCACCGCGGTGCTGGACCATCGCGCCCGAGTGCTGCAGCACGGCGCCCACTGCTATGACTACCGCTTCCGCGCCAAGAGCGGCGAGTACCGTTGGACGCACGATGAACTTCGGCTAGTGAAGGACGCAACTGGCCGTCAGGTGGAGATTGCCGGCTACTGCTTCGATATCACCGAACAAAAGCTCACCGAAGCGGCCCTTCGGGAAAGCGAGGCGCGCCAGAAACTAATCTTCAACTCCACGTCCGATCTGCAGGCTCTCTTTCGGGTAGAGCCTGACGGTGCTTTTGTGACCGAGTCTGTGAATCGCGCTCTCATTGAAAACTTTCAATTGAGAATGGGAAAAACCGCGGCGGATTTCCTGGGCAAGGACTTCGGCGATTTGCTCGCGGCCACGGGACTGTCTCCCGAACAGATCGATTGCCGTCGCGCGTTTTACCGTCAGGCCATCGAACAGAGAACGCCCCTTCGCTTTGATACACCGCCCTCCGAACTACGCGATCCGCTCGAGGTCTCTATCTATCCGGTGCTGGACCAGCAGGGGAGCTGTACCCATCTTCTGTGGAATGGCCGCAACATCTCCAAGCGCACTCAGGCGGAAGCGGCACGGCGGGAGAGCGAGGAACGCTACACCCTTGTAACCGATGCCATTCAGGAGGGGATCTTCGATTGGAACGTGCTGACTGGCGGCTACTATCTGTCGCCGCGCTATAAGGAGATCCTTGGGTTCGGCGACGACGAGTTGCCCAGCGATCCGGAATCTTTCTTCGGGCGCATCCATCCCGAAGACAGTGCGCGGATGGCCGAAACGGTGAATCGCTACAACGACGACCTCACCAAGGACAGGTTCACCGATGAACTCAGGCTGAAGCACCGGGACGGAACATATCGCTGGGTGGTCTCGCGCGGCCGGATTGTCCGCAACGATCGCGGCGAGCCGGTTCGCATCGTAGGTGCGATCGGCGACATGACGGATCGGCTGGAGTCGGCAGCCAAACTGGCGGCCAGCGAAAAACGGCTGCGGGACATTCTCGATTCCCTCTTCGGATTTGTGGGGTTGTTCACACTGGACGGCAAATTGATCGAATGCAACGGAGCCGCGATCAAGGCCGCCGGGCTCCGAATGGAGGATGTGTTGGGCAAGCTGTTTTGGGAAACGTCGGGCTGGAGCGGCGATCCCGATGAGCAAGTTCGAGTGAGACAGATGATGCTGCGCGCGGCTGAAGGTGACGTAGTCCGTTTCGAAACCAGAATTCTGGATCGTGATCGGCAGCGCATGACCATCGATTTCACCTTCGGGCCGCTACGCGACCAGCAAGGCGCGGTTTCGAACATCGTCGGCCATGCAGTGGACATCACTGCGCGCAAACAAGCCGAAGCGGAGCTGGTGAAAGCCAAGGAAGACGCCGAATCCGCCAGCCGCGCCAAGAGCGAGTTCCTGGCCAACATGAGCCACGAGATCCGCACTCCAATGAATGGCATTATCGGGCTGACCGAAGTTTTGCTGGATACTTGTCTGGACGCCGAACAACGCGAGTATTTGACGCTGGTCCAAGCCTCCGCGGGATCGCTCCTCACCATCATCAACGACATCCTGGACGTCTCCAAGATCGAAGCTGGCAAGCTGGTGCTGGAAACGCGTGATCTTGATTTACGGGAGGTGGTTCGCGACACGCTGAAGGGCCTGAAAGTGCCAGCGGACTCTAAACATCTCACTCTGGAATGCCACGTGGATCCGCATGTACCGCAACGCGTCCGTGGCGATGCTGGGAGGCTCCGGCAAATTCTGATCAATCTGGTCGGGAACGCGATCAAATTCACCGATCGCGGCCAGGTATCGCTCACCATCCAGCTGTGGCCCGAGAGCCCGGACGGAGTGCACTTTTCGGTGCGCGACACAGGAATCGGCATCCCCCCCGAAAAGCAAGCACTGATCTTCGACGCGTTCACTCAGGTGGACGGCTCCTACACCCGTAGATTTGGCGGCACCGGGCTCGGCCTGACGATCGCCAGCAGCTTGGTCCAGATGATGGGCGGGAACATTTGGGTGGACAGCGAAGAGGGGCAGGGGAGCACGTTCCATTTCACCGCTCGGCTGACGCCGGTTGAGGCCGGCTCCGGCAGTTCTGTTGGGCCTGCCGGACTGTAAGCCGGTTTCTGTACCCCGCTGGGTTGGAGTACCCAAAGAGGCGGCAGTCATTCCTCTGGGCAAGGCATTACTGCCAAGCTCTAGCAACCTACCCGGAAGTCGAACGGAGCGGGCCGCTCCTCCTCCCCTATTTGGTCTTGCTCCGCATGGGGTTTGCCCTGCCAGACGGATCGCTCCATCCGCGGTGCGCTTTTACCGCACCTTTTCACCCTTACCGAAACCCGGGCTTGCACCCGACTTCCGGCGGTATATTTTCTGTGGCACTTTCCGTGAAATCCGCTTTGAGCGAACCCCCCCGGCCGTTAGCCGGCATGCTGCCCTGTGGAGACCGGACTTTCCTCCCGCGTACCAGTAACGGTCAGCGAGCGACCACCCGTACGACAGGCCCGAATCTATTCTCGCAGAAAGATTGTCTGGGGTGTTCGAATGATCACGCCCTTTTTCCAGAGCGCCCCGCAGTGTCCACGAAGCCAGCCGCGACTGCGGTAGGTTCCGGAATAGGCTCGCCATCCTCGCGCATTCCACGCAGGTGGAGATGGATCGCGCCCTCGATGAGTTCACGGACTTCTTCCTGGGTTTCCCCGGCCGCAACGCAGCCTGGCAGGTCGGGTACATAAGCACCCCAGGAGGTAGGCCCTTTTTCGTAGATGACGAGATACTCCATCACTGCTATTACAGCACCAATAGCGGTGATTTAGTTCTCCAGCCCCGCTTGCCGCAGAATGCTCTTGAGCGTCTTCGGAGGCAAATCCGTTGAGGGATGCCCCGCCACAGTTACCTTTCCTCGCTTTGTCGGATGTTTAAATTGCCCGTGGCTTCCAACCTGGCGAACTAACTGCCAGCCATCCGTTTCGATGAGCTTAAGGATGTCACGAATCTTCATCGCCCCTGCCCATCTGGTGATACTCGCGTTGGACGAGCCCGACTGGAGCGGCTGCCTCTAACGAAGAGGGGGCCTTCGCAGGTACAAACTGGACGAGCTAATGGACGGGGCGCCCTCCCGCTAAGGCGGGCGCAAGGGCCGCTTAGTTGACACCTTTGACACGGTGTCTGAAACTCAATGGCACCGGCGCCGCGCTCAGGAAACGGCCGTGGCTGCGCGCTCCTGGGTGCTGTCATCGGGGACATCGGCGCGCGACTCGTGGTAGTCCATCTCTGTGTTCACCGCCCAGATGTTGGATTTGTCGCGTCTTCCCGCCACGATGTTATCCACTGCCGTCATCGCGGTGAGCATGGAATGGTCCTGGTTGTTGTATTTGTGCATGCCATTGCGGCCCACCAGGAACAGGTTGTGATAGCGATCCACAAATTCGCGAATCACATGGAAACGATCATAAGTTCCGAAGTAAGCCGGATAAGTCTTCTCCATGCGAATCACCGTGGCGTCCAAATGGTCCGCGCTGGACGCAATTCCCATTTTTTCGATCTCGTGCAGCGCCAGCGCGATCATTTCCTGATCGGATTTGCGCCACAGCTCATCGGTGTCATTGCAGAAGTACTCCAGGCCGATCCAGACTTTCTCCGGGTCGCGTACCATGTAGGGGCTCCAGTTGTTGAAAATCTGCATCCGTCCCACCAGTACGTCGGGCTCCTGAATGTAGATCCAGTTATCCTTCAACAGCTTCTCGCCTTCCTCTCGAATGTTCAGGCGCTTCAGCAATAAACCCACCGTGATGAAATCGCGATACATCAGGCCATCACTGATCTCGGACACCTCCGGCGGCGCGGGCGCCTGGAAAGCCTGCACCAGTTCCTTTACCGGCATGGTGGAGAACACATACTGCGCGGGGAAAAAGAACTGCTCGCCGGTGTCGCTGCGCGCGGTTACTCCAGTGACACGATCTCTCGCGGTGTGAATTCCGCAGACTGTCCAGCCGGTGAGTATTTCACCGCCCTCACCACGGACGCGGCTGGCTACCTCTTCCCACAATTGGCCCGGGCCTAGCTTGGGGTAGAGGAACTTTTCGATAAGTGAGGTCTCCGTGTCCTTTTGGCCGATCTCGGTCGAGCGGGAACTGGTCAACTTCCTGAAGTGATGGGCCAGAGCCTTGCGCAAAGAGAGCCCCTTGATGCGCTGCGCTCCCCATTCCGCGCTAATTTGATCGCACGGCACTCCCCACACTTTTTCCGTGTAGCTCTTGAAGAACGTCTCATACAAATGACGGCCGAAACGGTTGATGAGAAAATCCTCCAGGGTTTTCTCGGGCCGGATGGGCCGCAGCGCACTGGCCATATAGCTCAGGCCGGCTTTGGCCGTACGAACCGCGCCAAGATTGCGCAGTGTCGCAAGATCCAGCTTCAGCGGATAGTCGAAAAGTTTTCGTAGATAAAAAATGCGGGACTTGCGCGGCCGCACCAGCATCACCAGGTCGTCCAACTCGGGATCCGGCGCCGGACCGTTCCCCGCCAGCTCCGCGGCCGTCCTGGCCGCCAGCGAGCGTTCCTGGTTTTGATAAACCAGCCGATGATTGGCTTCGCTGGTCTGCTCCACGGGCAGAATGGACGTCCACCAATCCATGACGCGATCGGACTTGGAAAAAAAACGGTGGCCGCCGATGTCAATGCGATTGCCGTTGTAAGCGACCGTCCGAGATATGCCGCCCATATAGGCGCTCTTTTCGAGCACCAGAGGCTTAATTCCAGTCCGCCGGAGGAGCTCCAGCGCAGCCGTCAAGCCGGCCGGCCCCGCACCAATGATTACCGCGGTACCTCGGGAAGTGTCTGTCATAAATAGGGGCAGGGTGAACCCACCGGGCTCACGGAAAGCTAGGACGCTCTAATTATCTGACCATAGAGGCCCGTGCGAACGCAAAGGTTTCCCTGGCCTAACGTAAATTCCTCCAGCCATCTACACTTAGACCAGAACGGATGGAGAAAGTTACACGACGTAATACATTTCTCACGGCCTTATGTCTCGGAGTTTGGGTTCTCCTGGTAGCGGTCACCCTTCGCCGCCATGAGCCATGGGCCGATGAGGCACAATCCTGGCTGCTAGCACGCGACGCCAGCCTGGCCCAGTTATGGGGCCATCTGTTGCACTATGAAGGCACCCCTGGGCTGTGGCAAACCTTGCTGCATGGGCTGATCCGCCTGGGCCTTCCTTATTCGGCTTACGGCTTCGTCTCCGGCAGCCTGGGACTCGCAGCCGCATATCTTCTGCTGCGCTATGCGCCTTTCCCACTGTTCATCAGGATCTTGCTGCCGTTCACTTACTATCTCTGTTACCAATATGCGGTAATTGCGCGGAGCTATGCACTGATCGCTCCTTTATTATTTGGAATCGCAGCTATTTATGCAAATGCCCAGCGCCGGCCGATCTTGATGACAGCGCTGTTGTGCCTGCTCGCGGGAGTCAGCGTGCACGGATTTCTCATCTCAGCCTGCATCTGGGCCACCCTTTACGGGCCGCTGCTGCTCAGCCCGCAACGCAAGGTGGCCCCTGCTATGGCCTATTGCGCCGTTCTCGTGGTCTTGGTTCTATGCGCCTGGCCCGCGAAAGATGTGGCCTTCGCCGAACATAGAGGGTTTTCCAACCTGCACTTGCTTCCCGACGTCGTGAAAGCTGGCTTGGCGGGAGCCTTCGCCGGCTACTGGATTACGTCCCTTGCGGCAATGGCGCTCTCAGCGCCCTTCCTTTGGCGCGGCGGCGGATGGCTCTTCTTCGTGCTTGCCAGTGTCGCCTTCTTCTTCTTCAGTACGATTGTCTACGCTCAGCTATGGCACTTCGGGATCCTGTTCCTGGCTTGGCTGTTTGCAGTCTGGATATCCGCTTATAAAACCCGGATAACCGCACTGACTTTGGTGGCTCTGATCGCAGCGATCGGATTTCAATGTTACTGGACGGCTGCCGCGTTCCGTTATGATTGGAATCACCCTTATTCCGGAAGCTTGGCCGCGGCTCAATATTTGCGACGATACGGCCTGCCGCCAGGCGGACTTTACGCCATCGGCTACCCAACCACGGCGATCGAGCCCTATTTTCCCGCGAACATCTATTCCGATTTTCACAACGGAGCATATTGGGATTGGTCCAAGCGAAACACCGCCAATGATCCCGCGGCGCTGGTCGCCTCAGACCGGCGAGAGCTGGTGTTAGTGGGTTACAAAAATCTGTCCGAGAAGCAGCACTGGGCCGATCTTCTCGCGCTGCTGGGTTACGGAGTGACCCGGCATTTCGACGGCGCCACCTTTTGGCAGACCGGCGTGTTTGAAAACGAATCGTACGATCTTTATCGCCAAACGTCCGAACCGCATGCCCTGAGCACCCTGAATATGGCTGACACCGGGCAGGCGGCTCAGCTATTGAACGGCTTTTACGCCATCGAAGGGAAATCGCGCTGGACCGCGAAGAACTTCACGGTTCTGCTCCAAGCCCCGTCCGGCTCCGATCAAACGGGCGCCGAACTGTCGCTCGGTCTCTACATCCCCGAGGTTCAGTTACAAAAATTAGGCGCGATCACCCTGAGCGCGCGCGTCGGCGGCTTCCAACTCCCGGCGAGCACGTTCTCGCGATCGAGTACGTATACCTACTCTGCCCACGTGCCGGCGCAGGCACTTCGTTCCGGCTTCGCGGTGGTGAACTTCCGGCTGGATAAATCCTCCATCGGCCTGAATGGCGACCAGCGCGAGCTCGGTGTCGTGGTTACCGCCGTCAGTCTCGCGCCACCGTCCCAGGTGCGATAGAACCCTCGGGGCGGTGGCTCGAGTTCTTCGACAATAGAAAGAATCTTCCAGACTCAGGCTTAGTAGCTATGTGAGTCTGCGCACCGGCGGCCACCGCCAGACTACGGAAGGCTTCCGGAATCAGAAAATCGCGATCCGGGCTGCATTGAATTAGTTCCGCTAATTTTGAAACCGAACGGCTGTCGATCAGAGTCGCTTCCGGGTGCAAGTTCTCCGGGAGCTTCCAAGCTCGCAGCCTCTGCTCATACACCGGAAACAGGCCATTTAACGAACAAAATTCTTCGTCGCTCACAATCATCCCCAGGCGATAAAAGAACTCGGATGTTTTGGTTGCATCCAAGGGTGCCAGGTAAACGTAACGAACCTTCGGCAAATCCACTACCGATGCATAAAAGTCATCATCGGGCGACACAATGACCAGCTCGTTGGTTCGCCGCAGCCGGCTATAGTGATCCAGCGCCACGGCCGAAGGGACGGTCTTGGCATCATACGTTAGCCCAAAAAACGCGCCACCTGCCACGTACACAAGGACTAATAGCACGCACACGATCCAAGCCAGCTTGCCGCGCAGCAGCGGAGAGAACTCCACGCTCACGAGCACCAGCGCGGGCAACAACGGCAACAAATAATAGGCGGCGCGGGTTCCAAACACGCCTAAACAAAGCGCCGATGTAAGGAACCAGGCCGCGAGCAAACGTGCCTGCACCTGGTCGCGCTTCCAAGCGCTGACTATCCAAGGAATGCTCGTCATCCACAACACCAACAAAACCGGATCGGTACGCAGCAGGGTTCGAAAATAAAACCAGAAGTTGTTGTCGCTGGTATATCGCGATGGCGCCGTCACACCGGACCCGAGCAATTGGAATCGCACGTACTCGGCGATGAACCAATCCTTGTGAACCACCAGCTCATAGATGTGCCAGGGTACGGCCACGATGGCCGCTAGCCCGCATGCCACCGCGATTCTTCGCAACGGCGGACGTTCCTTCGTCCCTGCCAACACCCAATAGAGGGCCAGGATCAACAACGGCAGCAAGCCCGCCACGCTCTTGGTCATCACCGCCAGTCCCGACAGA
>CAVRZH010000082.1:0-14131 GCA_963725455.1 Bryobacterales bacterium | reverse complement strand
GGTTTCCCCCAGCGCCTCACTCGGATTGGAAACCTTCAATAAATGAAGTTGCACGCTCATGGATGCGTCGGCGTTGTCCAGCTCCACGTAATGCCCGTTGGCATAATCGAAGATATGATCGTAATGCGGCAGGCGATTGAGAGGGATGCGTTGCGCCTCCGGACCGTTCAGCTCGGTGAGCCAAAGGTCGGTATCGCGATAGTACAGCCGCAGAAGAAACACCAGATCCCAGTTGTAATCCAGCGCGCTATGGGCAAATAAGAGCCGGCTGCCATGCGGCAGCGTGGGATATAGCTTGGACAATTCGGCGATCGTGTTCTTGTAAGGCGAATACTGCGGGTCCGGCGCGGGCGGCGAGTTGCGGTAATCAATCGTTCCGGCTACCAGTGCCGTGGCTAGGAACAGCGTCACCGAAGTCACCACTCCCGCAGAGACTACCGGCCGGTCCAGGGCTTCGGCGATAATTTTGCACAGACTGTCTTTGAAACGGACTATGCAAACCGCCGCGGCAAGCGCCAGCCCGGCCAGCGGTAAATAAAGCACGAAGCCGACGCGGGCTGGAATGAACGATACCGGCAGCAGCCCGATGACGAAGAACAGCAAGCCGAACCAAACCACCCGCGAGCGCATCCAAACAGCGATCACGATCAACGTGGCGTAGAAGCCGGCGATTTGCAGAGGGCTCAAAGGCGTGACGCCCAGCGGTAGCGCGGAATTATTCCGATACAGCAGATCGGCAAGATAGTTCCCAGTATCTTCGAGCCAGCGCGCCAGGGCGTAGTGCGGAACGTAAGCGGATTCCTGCGCAAGACCGCCGGCTCCCAGTTTGGCCGGGATGTAGGCCAGCACGCACAACCCGCCCAAGAGCGCCGCTCGGCCTTCCCGCAGGCACCAACGCAGCAGGGCGCGGAGGCTGCGGAAATCGGGCGGATGAAAAATCAGTTCGTACAGCAGAACCATCACCGGCAGCGTCGCGCCCATTTCCTTCGAGTTCAGCGAACACACCAGGCAACCCAGAAACCCCAGCGTCCCCCACACCCCCAGAAGCCGGTCCTCTAAACGAGCCTTGAGATAAATCAGCAGCGCCAGGAAGTAGAACTGGAAGCAAAAAACGTCGTACATCGATCCGGCGTTGTAGTACAAATAATCGAGCTTGCCGTGAAAGCAATACAGCAGCGTCGCGATGGCGCCCGTTTCTTTTGTTCCGCCGATTCTCTGGAACACCATATAGGCCAGCCAAAGATTCAGTAGCTGCGCCGCGATATAAAGAACGTAGAGGGGGAGCGGATTAAAGCCGAAGATTGCAAAAAGAGTCCGGTAAATGATGCCGCCGAAAGGACGATAGTAAGGTGTCCAGAAAAAGATATTCGCCTTCACCAGAGAGCTTACCGGCTTGCTCCAATAGCCATACAGGTTCATCAGGTCGTCGCCCGTGAAATAGAGCAGAACCCCTCGCCAGGTAAAGAACAAGAAAAAGCACGCGATGAAGGCCCCCGCCAGAATCGCCAGAAGCAGGTTGCCTCGGCCGGCGCGGGTGGTGCTGGAAGCGGGTTGGGTTAGGGATCCTTGCGCCATGCTTGTTGCAGTTTTTCCGCGAAAGGAGAGCCACTCGGCGTAAATCGTTGTGGCGGACGCTCGGTGGGCGTTGATTCCAATACTGCCAACGGTAAGGATTCGGAAGGTGGGGATTCGACTGCGCTGGGGATAACCATGGGCGACTCGCGCGGCGGAGCTGCCTCACGCACCTGCCCATCCTCTAAATACTTCGCTTTTTTGAGAATGGAGCGATCGAGCGAAGGGCTGTAGCCGGTCCAAAAACCTTCGATGTGGCGATCTTTTTCAGCCAGCGCCCGCATGCACTCCATCTTGGAATCCAGATTATCCAGATGATGGAGCAGCATGGCCTCTGGAAACAGCGGTATTTTGGGAGATCCGTACTCCAGCTCGCCGTGATGGCTGACAATCAGGTGCTCCACCAGAACTCGGAGCTTAGGCGGAAAATCGGGGACCTGTTGCAGCTTTTCGTGCAACATACGCAGGCCGATCACGATGTGTCCCAGCAATTGGCCTTCGGTGCTGTAGCCAAAGCTGCGGTCGTACGTTAACTCGGCCACCTTTCCGACGTCGTGAAGAATGGCTCCGGTCAGCAACAAGTCCGGATCCACATTGCCGTAGTGCGAAGAAGTGAGGTGGCATAACCGGCAAACCGACAGTACGTGTTCGATCAATCCGCCCAGGTAAGCATGATGCACGTGCTTCGCGGCCGGCGCCGTCCGATACATCCGCGCCAAGGGTTCATCGTTCAAAAACGCGTCGAGAAGCGCGCGCAGGTGCGGATTGCGCATAGCCGACACCAAGGCTCGTAACTCGGCGAACATCTCTTGAGGATCGCGCGTGGAGGCTGGAAAAAAGTCGGCGAAGTCCACGTCCGCGTCCAGCACCCGCGCCATCTTGTGCACGGTCATCTGCAGCCGGTTTTGGAAGATCTGCAGCAGGCCTTTCACTTTTACGAAATCGTCGCGCTCGAAAGTGTCCACCACTTCGACCACGTTGTCCCACATTTTGGCGTCCACTTCGCCGGTGCGGTCGCCGAGCAGTAGCGATAGATAGGGCTCGCCCGACTTCTTCTGCCGGACGTCCTTGCCGTGAACGAGAAAAGTGGTGGTGAAAACCTGGTTCGGCTTGAGGTCGCTAAGATAGGGCGATTTCATGAAAACCCGGCGCCCTTACTGCTGCGACGAACTGATAGCCGTGGTTTGGGTTCCCGGAACTGGGACCATCCACAGCAGCCTCTTTTTCCTGGTGGTGCTCACCACCTCTTCCTTCTTCACCGTTTCTGGCCTGAGCTGCGCGGGATCCACCCAGGCGGTGTCTTTGCCACCCGCCGCGCCGGTGTCGATGTAATTGGCTTTGATCTCAAGAAAAGCCTCTTTGCGGAGCTTGGTGAGGTAATCGCGAACAGCCGCGTCCAGCCTTGGCGCAAGAAGTATTTCGTTGATCCGGTTCTCCACTTCGGACAACTCGGCCTGGCCGGCCTTCTGGTGATCCTCGACGCGCAGAATCAGGAAACCTTTGTCAGTCCGAATGGGATCGGTGATGTAGCCCTTGGGCTGATTCCAGACCGTGCTTTCCAGATTCTCGCTCAGCATGCCCTTTTTGTAAGGAGGAAGCTCGCCCATGCCTTTGGCGGTGATGGAATCGGAGTTGTCGCGCGCCATTTCCGCGAAGCGCTCGCCCTTGCGCGCGCGAGAGACCAGGTCCTTGGCTTTCTTCTCGGCGGCCGCCGTACCCGCCGCATCCTTGCCTTCCGTGGAGATCAAAATTTCCTGCAAGGTGATTTGCTCATCGCGGACAAAATCTGCCTTGTGCTCGTTGTAATACTTTTCTATATCCTCGTGCTTCACCGACATCTTTTCGCTGACTTCCTCGCGAATCACGCGCTGTGTGAGGAACCGGGTCTTCATCTCCTGTTTGAAGTCTTCAAACGACATGCCGCTGCGTTCCTTGATGTACTCCTGGAACTTCTCCGGATCGGCAATTTTGGAATCGGATTGAATGCCGGCCAGCTGCTTGGTAACATCGCTGTCGACATTGATGTTGAGGTCCTTGGCCTTCTGGGCCAAGATCAGCTGATCGATGCGATCCCGCAGCAAGTCCTTCTCGCGCGACGCCAACTGCTTTTCCAGTTCGTCGCCGACCAAACCGCTTTCACGCAGGGTCTCGCTCAGTTCGCGGCGGGCGCGGTCCAGGTCGCCCCGCGTAATGATATCTCCGTTGCATTTGGCGACAATTTCTTCCACTACGGCGGTGTCGGCTCCGGCCAAACTGAGGGCGCAGAAGACACAACCAGATCCAAGCACCAGGAGGGGCACAAACAACTTCATACCATCCATTATGGACGAAAGGACGCGGCCCGTGGTTGGGGCGGACCCAACCGACAGGTCTTAAGGACCTCCGGCATGTCGAAGGAGAAAATGACGCGAGCCCCGTCACCGGATGCCCCTCTGGCGCTCTGCTCAAGAAACGATAAACTAGAAGCGGAGAAAGCATCTAACAGGTGATGGCAACGCCCACGCGCGTACAAACTCCGGTCGACACTTCGCTTTCGCGGGAACAGCTGGTGCGGGCCTATCGCGCTATGTATATGGCGCGACGCCTGGATGACCGCGAAATCCTGCTGAAGCGGCAGAACCGTATCTTCTTTCAGATCAGCGGCGCCGGACATGAAGCGGTACAAGCGGCCGCCGGGCTGGTGTTCCGCCCCGCACACGACTGGTTTTATCTTTATTACCGGGACCGTACTTTGGCCCTGGCGCTGGGCGTCACCGCCGAACAGATGCTGCTGGCCGCTGTGGGTGCGGGGCTGGACCCAGCTTCGGGCGGCCGGCAGATGCCTTCGCATTGGACCGATGCCGCGCTTCACATCGCGTCGCGGTCATCGGCCACCGGCACCCAATTCCTCCAGGCCACCGGATGCGCGCAGGCCTACCGTTACCTGGATCCCAATTCCGACGAGATCACTCTGGTTTCGAGCGGCGAGGGCGCCACCAGCGAGGGTGAGTTTTGGGAAGCCCTGAATGCGGCCAGCCTGGAGAATCTGCCGCTGGTGTTCCTGATTGAAGACAACGGCTATGCCATCTCCGTGCCGGTGGAGAAACAAACCGCCGGCGGAAACGTCGCGCAACTGGTGGCCGGATTCCCGAATCTCAAACGCATCGAAGTGGACGGCACGGATTTCATGGCCTCCTACCAGGCGCTGAGCGAAGCCGCGGCGTATGCCCGGGAACGCAAGGGCCCGGCGCTGGTCCATGCGCAGGTAACCCGTCCTTATTCACATTCCCTTTCCGACGTCGAGCGCGACTATAAAACAAAGGCCGAGCGCGAAGCAGAAGAACTGCGCGACCCTTTGCTGCGCTTTCCCGAATGGCTGATCTCGGAAGGTATTCTGGACCGGCAGGGATTACAGGTTATTCTCCATGAGGTGGATCAAGAGATCCAGCAAGCCACCGACCATGTGCTGCGTGCAGATCCGCCTGCCAAGGGGTCGGCGCTCCAATATCTTTACTCCGACAAGATTGACCCGACCTCGGCCGAGTTCGAAGCCGAGCCGCGGTTCAGCGGCGAATCGCGGACCATGCTGGATGAGATCAATATCACGCTGCACGAAGAGATGCGGCGGAACTCACGCATGATCGTGTTCGGCGAAGACGTGGCCGATTGCAGCCGGGAAGCGAACCTGGCCGAAGTGAAAGGCAAGGGCGGCGTCTTCAAGGCCACCGCCGGGCTGCAGATCAAGTTCGGTAGTGACCGTAGCTTCAATAGTCCGCTGGCGGAAGCCGGAATTATCGGCCGGGCCATCGGACTGGCCGAACGGGGCCTTAAGCCGGTGGTGGAGATTCAGTTCTTCGATTATATTTGGCCGGCGATGATGCAGTTGCGCGCCGAGCTGGCGACGTTGCGCTGGCGATCGCACAATGCGTTCAGCGCGCCGGTGGTGGTGCGCGTCGCGATCGGTGGTTATCTCAGTGGCGGAGCAATCTATCACAGCCAATGCGGCGAGGTGATTTTCACGCACATTCCTGGGTTGCGCGTGGTGATGCCGTCCAATGCGCTGGATGCTTGCGGGCTGTTGCGGACCGCCATCCGCTCCGACGATCCGGTGCTCTTCCTGGAACATAAGAAGCTGTATCGCGAACTTTATAATCGCTCGCAGCATCCGGGGCCCGACTACACCATTCCTTTCGGCAAAGCCAGCGTGGTGAAAAGCGGACAGAG
Organism: Bryobacterales bacterium; assembly: GCA_963725455.1. Classification (GTDB taxonomy): domain Bacteria; phylum Acidobacteriota; class Terriglobia; order Bryobacterales; family Bryobacteraceae; genus Palsa-89. Next base: position 8,356 of record CAVRZH010000082.1, on the reverse strand, counting down.
CTTGACTGTCGTCACTTACGGAGCCGTGGTGCAAAAGATGCTGCAGGCCGCGCTGCAGGTGGAACAGCGCAATCCCGACAGGACCATCGAAGTGATCGATCTGCGCACGCTTGCGCCTTATGATTGGGAGACCATCCGCGCATCGGTGGAGAAAACCAATCGCGTCATGGTGGCGCATGAAGATTGCCTGTCCTGGGGCTACGGCGCGGAGATCGCGGCACGCATCGCGAACGAGCTGTTTGATGTTCTGGACGCGCCCGTAGGCCGGGTGGGCGCGCTCGACACCTGGGTGGGCTACAATCCGCAGCTGGAGAACGAGATTCTGCCGCAGGTGGAAAATCTGGCTGCCGAAGCCGAGCGCCTGCTTCAGTACTAACGCATCAGGCGTCGGCGGGAAGCAATGTGAACGGCTTCCCGTCAACCGCGCGAACCACGCGAAAATGCCTTTCATCCACCGTGAGGATGCGCCGCGTCCCCAGCCGTTCAGCTGTAGAGATGACCGCTGCATCGGCTAGACCAATATCGAGATCGGCATAGGTTCTTAATAGTTTTTGACAACTGGCCAAATCGCTCGATGTGAAGGGCTCCAGGCTAAATCCGCCTACCGAGATACCTTCGAGGAATCGAAACAGAGCACGGCTGCCCAGCCGAATGCGAAGAAGGTAGTCGATTTCCGCGAGGATTGCCATGGGGACAACGATGCCACCGTTCTCGTCCGCAATCGCGCGCGCGACCGCGGAATGATAACGATCGCGAGCGTCATACAAAGCATAGACCGCGCCCGAATCTGCGATCAGCGCCATCGGCCGCGCTTGGCCGCGCGCTCCAGTAGATCTTCCGCGTGTTCGGAAGTGTCGGTCTGGCCGCTGTCAAATTCCCCGATACCGGGAATTTGCGGACGCTTGGCCTTGCGAGTATAAGTTTCCAACGCGTCGCGGATAAGCTCCGCCTGGCTGCGGCCCTGGGTCTCCGCCATGCGACGCAGAGCCAGCACGGTATCGGAATCGAGATAAACTGTCGTCTTCGTCACGCCATATAGGGTACCATATATGGCGTCAAGGCGAGATTGGCTTCCCTCAGGCCTAGGCCCGCCTAAAACTCTCGATCGCCGCGGCTTCGTCTTCGAAAGTCTGCAGCACCGAATCGATCTTGGTCATGCTTAATACCCGCCGAACCGGTGCATCCGGTTTCAGCAGCTTCAGCGCTCCGGCGTTTTTCACGGCGTGGCAATAGCAATTCATCAGTACGCCTAAACCCGTACTGTCGATCCGGCTGACCTTGCTCAGATCGATCAGAACCTTGGTGTCGCTCTCCAGCCGGACGGCTTTGGAGAGCTCGGTCAACTCGAGCGATGCCGCCAGAAGCTGGGTGCCCTGCGCGAATTTTAGAACCGTAACGTCGTTCACGCGCCTGCGTTCTACCACCGGCTCACCCAGGCCACGAATCAACAACTCGGTGGCGCGGATCTCCTCGAAGCAGTCCGAACACGTTAGATAATGGCTCTCCCACTCGTCCGCCTGTTGGGAACTCATGCGGCGCTGGAGATAGCGAACGATGAGCTGCTCGCGAAGGACCGGGTCGACATGAAATTCCACGCTCATACTACCTAGTGACGCGACGGCCCCGGATGTTTCGTTTGCTCCACATAAATTGCGCGAAATCTTTCTTTAGCCCGGCATAGCACCACGCGGAAGTTCTCGTCGCTCAAACCCGTCTGCTTGAGGATCTCTTCCTTAGATTTTTCTTCCAGATAGAAGCCTCGCAAGATACGGCGGTCGCGTTCAGAGAGTTGCTGCAAACCCTGAGCGATAGCCTGGCGAAGATCGAATAAGTCGGAATCGGGTAGGGCCTTGCCAGGGGGTTCCGGCATTACCTCCGGCATCGGTTCATCCCGTGCGTTCCGCCGGCGATATTCAGAAATGACGTTCCGGCAAACTCCGTTCAGGAATGCACCCACGGCATCGGGGTTCTGGATCTTTTGCGCCTGCACTGCCTGCATGCAGCGCAGCATGGCTTCCTGAACGATATCATCCACATCGGGACAATAGAAGCCAACCTCGTAGCCGACCTTAAACCGCAACCTCGGTCGAAGCTTCTCTAAATCCTCACCGGAAAAAGTCATCAAGCGCTCAGAATTTCGGAGCTCCGGGGCCACCGATTGCGCTATCGTAACATACTGTATAGATGCCGCCCGCGTTGCTTTCCCCTCCTTCCCCTCGTTACGCTGGGACGTTTATGGTTAAGCTGGGACGTTTATGAACATCGAGCCGACCGAACTCGAAAAGGCTGTCCTGCTGAAGATCACCGGCCGCATGGATGCCGAGAACGCCCACGAGTTCGAGGAAGCATGTAATCGCTGGATTACACAGGGCACAAAGCACTTGATCGCGGATCTGGATGGACTGCAATACGTGAGCAGCATGGGGCTCCGCTGCTTTCTTTCGGTCGCCCAGAAGCTGCAGTCGGCCTCCGGGTCGCTCATCCTCTGCGGGCTTCATGGATTACCGCGTCAAGTCTTTGAAATGACGCGGCTCATCGGCCTGTTTCCCGTTTTCGAAACCACCCAGCAAGCGGTCTCCACGCTTTGAGGGATCACACTTTGTGATGGACCCTCCCGTCAACCGGTTGAAATTGCCCGCCAGCGCCGGGTCGATTGCAGCCTTTACCGACTTTGTGCGCTCAGGCGCAATTGCGGCCGGCATTGCCTCAGACGAACTCGAAAAGTTGGATCTGGTTCTGGAGGAGATCCTTATTAATGTTGCTCGCTACGCCTACACCCCGGAGACCGGCGAGGTTGAGGTTGCGTATACGCCGGATGGAACCGACAAGCTGCGGGTGGAAATCGCCGATTTTGGCCGTGTTTTCAATCCGTTGGAAGCTGATCCTCCCGACCTTTCGCGCGGCCTGGCCGATCGGCCCATCGGCGGCCTGGGAGTTTTTCTGGTTAGGAGCATGGTGGATTCCATCGACTACCGCCGCGACCAGGATCGGAACGTTCTTTCCTTCACATTTCCTCCGGACGACAGCCCCGGCGGCATCTAACCACTGGTACTAGAAAACCTCCAACTTTTTTATGACGCGCTGCAACATCCCCAAGAAGTATGTCACTCTATTACGTAAGCGAAACGAAACGCAGGCAGGGAGGATTTTCGATGACTTCTTTACGCAAATGGAGATTTCCGATTCTGATCGGTAGCGGTCTGATCGCCGCAGGTGTCCTGGTTTATTTCTCGGAGACGCATGTCAGCACCGACAAGACGCAGGGCGCGATCGGGAAACGCGACGTTTATCGAGACGGTCAGGTCAACTCGGCCGATGTAGCCACGCCAGGCTCGGCGCCGGTAGCTACTACGGCGATTTTGGAAAGCAGCGAGTTCAAGGAACTGGCCAAGAACCAGGCATTCCAGGAACTGATCAAGGACCAATCGTTCTCCCAACTCTCCCGTGATGGATCGTTTGCCCAGTTGCTCGCCGACAAGTCATTTCAGGACCTGATGCGCAACAATATGTTTTTCGAACTGGTGAAAACCAGCGCGTTCCAGGAGGCCATGCGGCAGGATTTGAACGTTCGCATGAACGCCGGGTTGTTTCACGAGGCACAATTCTCCGGTCTGGTCCACAACGAAGCTTTCAACCGCCTGATGAGGGATGAGTCGTTTGCTCGTTTGACCCGGAATGAAGCATTCGCCAGCCTGCTCACTTCGCGTTCCTTCCAGAACATAATGCGAAGCGACCTATTCGTCAGGCTGGTTTCCGATGCTTCCTTCCAAAGAGCGCTGGAAAATGGGAGCATGGCCCGATTGACGTTAGCCTCCGCGCCTGGGGGGAACGGCTACGACAGCTGCACCGGCTGCAAGAAATATTAGCCCGGAAGCCTTGGTGCGCGTCGTTCGAGTCCCGCGTTATGGCGCGGGACTCTTTTTGTTTTGCTCGCTCGCTTGCTCCGCTGCATTCGCGGCCCCGCATCCCAAGATATTCATCCAATCCTCCGCCCACGTCGAAGTCCTCTACTACAGCCCGGCGCACGAATACCTGGTAACGCATCTCATCCGCTCTTATGAAAACGCTCTCCGCTTTGAGAACAATCTTTTTCATTACGCCCCATCCCAAAAGCTGAGCGTCCTGCTGGAAGACTTTGGCGACTACGGCCATGGCGCCGCCGGAACCGTGCCATCGAATTTTATCGATGTCGGTATCGCGCCCTTCAGCTACACTTACGAAACATTACCCGCCAACGAACGCATGACCTGGATCATGAATCACGAGTCGATCCATATCGTGATGGGTGACAATGCGAATTCGGTGGATCGGCGTTTTCGAGCGCTGTTCTTCGGCAAGGTGGCGCCAACCGACGAGGATCCGGTTTCTATTCTCTACAGCTCACTCACTAGCCCCAGACACTATGCCACGCGCTGGTTTCATGAGGGAATCGCGACCTTCATGGAAACCTGGATGGCCGGCGGGCTGGGCCGCGCCATGGGTGGCTGGGATGAAATGGTGTTCCGCACCATGGTCCGCGACGACGCCTATATCTACGATGTGGTGGGATTGGAATCCGAGGGAACGGCCGCCGACTTTCAGACCGGCGCAAACTCATATTTATACGGCACGCGCTTCATGACGTGGCTCTGCTACACCTATGGGCCCGACAAGCTGCTGCAGTGGATTACGCGCGGCGATAATACCCGGCGCTATTTTGGTTCGCGCTTCAAACAGGTTTACGGGATAGGCCTGAACGACGCCTGGAAAATGTGGATCGCCGATGAGCGCAAGTTTCAGGAATCGAACCTCGCCGACATTCGCAAGTATCCGGTCACGATGCCTGAAAGGCTAACGCAAAAGGCGCTTGGTTCCGTGTCGCGCTCGTATTTTGACGCCAAAGATAATGTCATCTACGCCGCCATCCGCTACCCGGCGCACATGGCCAGCATCGCCGCCATTCATGTGGAGAGCGGCAAAATCGACGAGTTGAAGGATATCAAGGGGCCGGCCCTGTATTACGTGGCGTCTCTCACCTGGGACCCGCGCGGCCGCAAGCTCTACTACACCACCGACAACAACGATATGCGCGACTTGAACGTCTATGATGTGGACACGCGTCACTCGGAACGGCTGTTGAAAGACGTTCGCACCGGGGACCTGGCATTCGATGCCGCCGACGGCTCAATTTGGGGCGTCCGCCACAACAATGGTTTGTCGGAGCTGGTGGAGTTTCAGGCGCCCTACAAGCAGGCGACCCCGCGGCACGGGTTCGATTACGGCAATGACATCTTCGACATCGACGTCTCGCCCGATGGCCAGTATCTGACCGGCGCGATCTCGGATGTGAGCGGCAAGCAAAAACTGGTTCGATATCGAATCGACGATTTGCGCAAGAACGCCAACGCGACGCCCGAGGTTCTCTACGACTTCGAGTACAACTCGCCCGGCAATTTTGTGTTCTCCCCGGACGGCCGCTACCTGTTCGGATCGTCCTATTACACCGGTGCGTCCAATCTTTTTCGCTATGACATCGCGACCAAGAAGATGGACGTGATCAGCAACGCCGAAACGGGCCTGTTCCGGCCTTTGCCCCTCGCCGACGGATCGCTCATCGCGTTCGAGTATACCAGCAAAGGATTCGTGCCGGCCCGCGTGCCCGTGAAACCTTTGGACGACGTCAGCGCGGTGAAGTATTTTGGCCAGGTGACGCTCAACAAATATCCCGAACTGCGCAAGTGGAAGCTGCCGCCGCCCGCCTCCATCAACTCGGAGAACCTGATCACCCGAGCGGGATCCTATAATCCACTGCGCAACGTTCAGCTCATCTCGGCCTACCCGATCGTGCAAGGCTACCTGAACACGGCCGCCGCTGGAATGCGCGCCGAATTTGCCGATCGTTTGCGTCTGGTGGGAGTGAGCCTGGATGGCAGCTACTCGCCCGATCCAAACCTGCCCTCGAACCAGCGCGTGCATCTTTCTTTCGACGCCCACATGTGGGATTGGAAACTCACCGGCTACTACAACTACGCCGATTTCTACGATCTTTTCGGGCCAACCAAACTGAGCCGTAAAGGCGAATCGCTGAAGCTGGCGCATTCCCAATATTTGATTTACGATATGCCGCAGACGCTCTCGCTCGATTGGAGCGTGGCCGGTTACTCCGACCTGAATGCGCTCCCGGAGTACCAGAACGTGTCCACTAACAATGTGGGGAATCTGCTGGACGCGAACCTGGGGCTGAAGTATTCGAATCTGCAGAGGGCGCAAGGCGCGGTGGACGACGAACAAGGCAGCACCTGGGGGATTCACACGCGCCTCTATTACACGCATGGCGCCTTCCCCAGCTTGTGGGGAAATTACGACCATGGATTTCTGCTGCCGCGCAACAGCGCGTTCTGGCTGCGAGCCTCCACTGGAAAATCGTTCGGCGATTTCAACAGCCCATTCGCCAGCTTCTATTTTGGCGCTTTCGGCAACAACTACATCGATCATCTTTCCATCGATCGTTACCGGGAATATTACAGCTTCCCCGGCGTCGGCATCGACGCGATCGGCGCACGCAGCTTCGGCAAACTGCTGGGCGAATACAATCTGCCGCCCTTGCGATTCCGCCAGCTCGGAACCACGTGGGCCTATGTCAACTGGGCGCGGCTCACCTTCTTTTCATCCGGCCTGGTGACCAACCTCACCAGCGATCCCAGCCGCGATTATTTTGCTAACGTCGGAACGCAACTCGATATTCGTGTGGTGCTCTTTACTTACTTGAACACGACACTTTCCAGCGGTTACGCCGCTGCGACGGACCGTAACGGTCACGTCACCACCGAATACATGGTTTCATTGCGGATTCTCTGATGTTCCCAAACACCCTCCGGTTGATCCTCGCACAGGTGAGCGCGAGCGTGCTTCCGGTGCTGGTTTTTTTGTTTGCACTGGAGCTGATTGACACCTACAAATTGCTGACCATCGGCCGCGTACTGCGGTCGGTACTGGTGGGATGCGCGGTCGCCGCGATTTGTTATGGCCTGAATACGGCCGTTTATGCGGCGGGGCTGGTGTCGCCCGCCATCTGGGCGCGGTCGGGCGCGCCCGTGATCGAAGAGATCGCGAAGGCGCTGTATGTCGCGTGGCTGCTGCGAACCAACCGCGTGGGCTTCATGGTGGATACCGCGATCTCGGGATTCGCGGTGGGCGCCGGGTTCGCGGTGCTCGAAAACCTGACGTATATTCCGGATCTTTCGGCCAGCGGTTTGGTTGCCAGCGCAATCCGTGGTCTGGGAACCGCCATGATGCACGGCGGCGCGACGGCCATCTTCGGAACTGTTTCGGCCAATCTGAGCGAAATCCGAGGCTCGCGTTCCACACTGACATTTCTGCCCGGGCTCGCGATGGCGATTCTCATTCACGAACTCTACAATCAGCCGCTGTGGAGGCCAGTGATGGCTGCCGCGGTGGTGTTAGTAATTCTGCCGATGGTGATCACTCTGATCTTTTGGCGCAGCGAAAAAGTGCTCGAAAAGTGGCTGGGCATGAAGCTCGACAAGGACATCGATCTACTGCAGATGATTGCAACAGGAACCTTCAGCAAATCGCCCGTGGGCAAATATATGCAGTCTCTGGAAAACACCTTTACGCCGACCATCCTCGGCGACATGCTTTCGTATCTCCATCTGTCGCTGGAGCTGAGTGCGCGCGCCAAGGGCGATCTGTTGCGCCGCGAGATGGGTTTTCCCGTGGAGCCCGATCCGGAGTTGCAGGGGCAATTGAAGGAGCTGAAATTTCTGGAGTCGCAAATCGGACGTGCCGGGAAGATGGCACTGGGTCCGCTATTGGGGCAAAGCCGGCGGGACATTTGGGAGCTGCAGCAGTTGGCGGAGAAGACCGAATCAACGTAGCTGGCTGAGAATTTCTTCGGGCACGCGAGCTTTGAGTGCCGGGTACGATTCGAGCAGGCGCTCAATATCGAGGAGGCTCCGCCTCGAGCCGTCCCACACGAGTGCTTGCAGCATGTCATCGACGGACGCCACCGGAAGTTGCAGCCCAAGCACTTCGCCAGTTCGCTTTCCGTAAATCTGTGCTCGAGCTCGCGCTAAGGTACCCGGGAACAGAGGTTGCCTCTTCGGCAGGTATCGCGTCAATACCCGGCTCGAGAAACTGGCTCAAGGTGATATCTGCCGACACTTACCGCAGTATACAGAAAAGCCCGGCCATTTCTGACCGGGCTTTTTTGGTTTAATTCGGGCGACGTCCTACTCTCCCACACACTCGCGCGTGCAGTACCATCGGGGCTGCAGGGCTTAACTGCCGTGTTCGGGATGGGAACGGGTGGGACCCCTGCGCTACAATCACCCAAAAGTGATGATGACGAAAAAAT
>CAVRZH010000081.1:0-5128 GCA_963725455.1 Bryobacterales bacterium | reverse complement strand
CTAAGATCGAGGTAGATGAGCTTGGGACGTATACTGATCGCCCTCGGGCTGCTGGTGGCGGCGCTGGGTGTGCTCATCTCGCTCGGCGAGCGGCTTCCCATCCGGCTGGGACGATTGCCCGGCGATATCATCATCCGAGGCAAGCATTCGGTATTCTATTTTCCGCTGGTGACGTGCTTGCTTGTCAGCGTGATTCTTTCGCTGGTGTTGTGGCTGATTAATCGCCGTTAGAGACCGGCCCCTAGAGTCCAGCCCCTAGAGTCCAGCCCCTTAGAGTCCAGCCATGGACCCGATGAACCGCAGCCCCATAGCAAGGGCGTTGCGCAGCGGATAATAGCGCGGCGCGGGCGGCTCGCAGAACATGGTGGTCCGGCTGTTAGGAGTGTCTACTGTGACGGGCAACTCGGGCTCCAGGCCGCGATCGCCCTGCAGCACCGGAATCAAGCGATGTTGCAATTGCGACACGCCATAGCCTAAAACCATATATTGCCACCCGAGTTCCGGAACGATCATGAATCCGGACTTCCAGCCTGCGCCGGGCGTATAGGGGCGGTTCAAGGCAGCGATCGGAATCAAGGGGATGTTGGGAAGGCCGATGGGCAGAATGGCATGCATGAAGGCGAACATGCTGATGGAAACCGTGTAGGTGGAAGCTTCCAGCAGGCCCGATCCCCAGGCGGGCAGGCGCGTACGGATGGAGGCTTCCACTGGTCCGGCGATGCTGGCCGGCCCCACCGGCCCTGACAGATTCCAGGAGCCGCGCTTGCGCTCCATCACCCGAAAATCGATATCGGCAATGCCGGTCTTCGGATCGGTATGAATGATGGTGGTGTGTTCGTTAACAGGCGCGAAAAAGTTGGCCTCGTTCAAGCGAGCCATGCTCTTGCGCAGCAAGTGCTCGTCGAGAAGGTCGCCTTCATCCAGGAGGAAATTGCTGCGGACGGCGGCTTCAGAGAAATGGCGATTGCCAATGAACTCCATACGGCCGATATGAAACGGGGTTCCCCGCTCTACCGTGGCGGCGAGATTGGCTTCGGGCGATTCCTTGGTGCTTGCCGCGGTGGGCTGCACCTGCAGGTTCACGGTGAAGTCCAGGATGCCGTCGTGCTCGGCCTCGCGGCGAGCGACAAATAATGTAGAGCAGAAGTTCTGGTAGCGCATCAGGTTGTTGACTGGATGAACCACTTTGGGCATTACTCCGTTGCCGGAAACCTGCCAGGCAGGCACGTGATACATCTGTCCGGCCTGCACCTGGATGCTGACCTTGGCCGCTTTCTGGGCCACCTCCACATCATTCAGTTTCACCGTGGCGTCGAAGTAACCGCGGGATACGTAATAGGACCGCAGCAGCGCCAGGTCGCCTTGCACGCCCTCCGGATTGTACCCGGGATACATAACCCAACCATTCCAAATACCAGGGATGGGTGGCGTGACGCGGTGAATTTTGAGCGACCGGAGCGTGCCGCGAAGATCCTTCGGATCGAAAGCCGTGTCGCCGGTGAAATCCACTTCCTTGACGCGCACACGCACGCCTGCGTCGATATTGAGGTGAAGATCCACTTTGTTGCCCGCGAAAGGCACCAGGTCGTAATCCACAGTGGCGGTTCGGAAGCCGTCCGATCGAAGATCCTGCTGCGCTTGATTGGCAATCTGATGCGCGCGCAGCCGGCTCATGGGTGTGCCTTCCGGCAGGTTCATCTGCAGGCCAAAAGTGGAAGGCTCCACGTGGAAGGTATGGAGAACCAGCTGGGGCATCTCCACCACGCGGAACAACACCGCCGTGCCTCCGTCTTCCGGCGTGGTCTCCACGCGAATATCATCGAAGCGGCCGGTGGTCCACAGCCGGTGAACATCGGACTGGACCGTGGACGCGTCGAAGATCTGGCCCACCTGTGTCTTTAATTCTACGGCCGACTTGGTGCCGGTCACGCGCACCGATTTGATGACCAAAGAGTCGGAAGTGACGGGCGCTAAAGGGCCTTCAGCGAACGCCACGGACGCGAGCATAAGTGCAGACAAGAAAATACTGCGCATGTTGAAGGGACCGGTTTGCAAGTAGCGGTCCAACGGTTGATTATAGCCTAGGCGGGCGAAATTGTATGTGTCCCGGTTCTGTAAAGGGGATAACGCTTTAGGACTGGCGTACGATGGTTATTCATGGAATCTCGCAGGTCGTCGATCCGTCGGTTCTGGAAAAAATTCCCAGCAGGTAACCGCCGACGATAACAGCGACGGTGCCCCATTGGTTGATGAGCGGGCTCATTACTGAATCGATTGTAACGACTCCACACTGTATCCTGAACCTAGTGCGTCCCATCCACATCTTCGGCGGCGGCTTGGCGGGTTGCGAGGCGGCATGGCAAATTGCGCGCGCCGGGTACCATTGCGTGCTGTTTGAAATGCGGCCAGTTCGGCCTACTCCAGCTCACAAGACCGACCGGCTGGCGGAGCTGGTTTGCAGCAATTCGCTGAAGAGCGAATCGGAGAATACCGCGCCGTGGCTGTTAAAGGAAGAACTTCGCAGGCTGGATTCGCTGCTGCTGCGGGTGGCTCAACAGGCTCGCGTACCTGGCGGACATGCGCTCACGGTGGATCGCGAGGTATTCGCCGAGGAAGTTTCCCGAGCCATCAAAGAAAATCCTCGCATTGAAGTGCGACGGGAAGAAGCGACCACGATTACCGCCGCTGCGATTAAAAATGACGCCATCACAATTATCGCCACTGGTCCGCTCACTAGCGGCGCCCTGGCGGAAGAGATCGGCCGGTTCACCGGCGCCGAGCAGCTGTTTTTCTACGATTCCATCAGCCCGATCGTGGAAGCAGATTCCATCGATCCTGCGATTGCATTTCGGGCGTCGCGCTACGGCAAGTCGCTGGATGGAACCGACGATTACATCAATTGCCCGTTCGACCGTGAACAGTACGAGCGCTTTGTCGATGCGCTTCTCGCCGCGGAGCCTGTTCCATCGCACATCCCGGAAGATAATGCGCGGTTTTTTGAAGCTTGCCTGCCGATCGAGGAACTGGCGCGGCGGGGGCGCGAGACGCTGCGGTTCGGTCCCATGAAGCCGATGGGGCTGGTGGATCCGCGCACCGGGCGCCGTCCTTATGCGGTGGTGCAGCTGCGGCAGGAAAATCTGCGAGCGGACAGCTACAACCTGGTGGGCTTCCAGAATCACATGCGTTTTCCCGAACAGGCGCGCGTTTTTCGCATGATTCCGGGCTTGGAGCGCGCCGAATTTTTGCGCTACGGCCAGATTCACCGCAACACTTATATCAACGCGCCCGCTCTGCTGGCTTCCACTCTTCAGCTTCGTACCCATCCATATGTATTCTTCGCCGGGCAGATCTCGGGTGTGGAAGGCTATGTGGAATCGATAGCGACAGGCCTGGTGGCCGGGAGACATGCGGTGGCACTGGCGTCAGGCGCGGATATCCGGGCGTTTCCCCGCGAGACCGCCATCGGATCGCTCTGCGCATACGTCTCCAGCGCGGATGCTCCCAACTATCAGCCGGCGAATATCACATTTGATATACTGCCGTCGCTTGATGAGCCTACCCGGCTCCGTTTCCGCCACGACAAACAGGCTCGCCACACCGAAGTTTGCCGGAGGGCGCTCGAGAAGCTGGACGAATATCGTGCGGTCTATGCGTGACCTGGTCTCATGACTGAAATCTCCGGCCAAGTGGAACTTTTCCTGGCTGAGCTACGGCGCCAGAACGCGTCCGCGCATACGGTGCGAAACTACGCTTCCGACCTGGATCAGTTCCTCTCTTATTTCGTCATTCCAGGCGAGGTCCAGCCGACGGTAGAGAAAATAGACGCGCTGGCCATCCGGGAATGGCTGGGACATTTGTATGAACAGCGGCTCACGGCGGTAAGCATGCGCCGGAAACTGGCGGCCGTGCGGTCGTTCTTCAAGTTTTTGTTGCGCGAGGGGTTGGTGGAGAAGAACGTGGCGCGCATGGTGCGCACACCCAAGGCGCCCAAGACGCTGCCCACGGTGATGACCGCCGAACAGACTAACGGGCTAGTGGATGGCGTGCTGCCGGCAGCGGACAAATTCGAGCGCCCATTTCCAGCGCGCGATCTGGCGATTTTCGAGCTGCTCTACGGTTGCGGGCTGCGCATCAGCGAACTGGTTGGTCTGAACCTGGACGATTTCGATTTCAACGAACGCTGGATCCGGGTGCGCGGCAAGGGCAAGAAAGAGCGGCAGGTCCCGTATGCGGGCAAGGCAGCGTCCTCGCTGGAGCGCTATCTCACTTTGCGGCAGCCCGATAGCGCCAGCGGGCAGGCGTTATTTCTGAACCATCGGGGCGGCCGCCTGACCGATCGCGGCGCGCGCGGCATTGTGAAGTTCTATGCGCGGATGATTACGGGCGACTCCTCCATCCATCCCCATAGCCTGCGCCACGCCTACGCCACACACCTTCTGAGCGATGGTGCCGACCTGCGCGCCATCCAAGAGCTGCTGGGACACGCCCGGCTATCCACGACGCAGAAGTACACGCAGGTGTCGCTCGCAGATTTGATGGCCGTTTACGACAGAGCGCATCCCAAAGCTTGAACAGGCGCGTTCTGTGCGCTCACGCCCGACCGGGCGATTTCCTGGCGCATGCTAAAATAAAACTAAATCGAACAAAACATTCGATAGTTACGTCTAAACCTGCTGGGGAGACGCAATCCCACGTGAAGGCAAACTCAAAGATTCTGCTGACGATCGGCCTTATTATGCTGGTGACCGGCGGTGTCTTCGCCAGTATCAAGTACAACCAGCGCGGTATCGTGGACGTTCAGACCGGCCGCGTGGTCCGGCAGGACCTGGTGGCTACCGTCACCGCGTCCGGCGAAATTAAACCGAAGAACTACATCAACTTGGGTGCGAACACGCTGGGCCCGGCACCCATCACGGAAATTATGGTGAAGGAAGGCGACCGTGTCCGCAAAGGCCAGGTGGTCGCGAAGATGCAGTCCGTGCAGGCCAACGCGGACGTGGTTGCGCAGAACGCGAGCATCGCAACGTCGCTGGCGGACTCGGCGGCGGCCGAAGCCGGCTTGAAGTCCCAGGCGGACGGCGTCACCACGGCGCGAGCCACCTTGGAGAAAAACCGAGCCGAGCTGGAT
>CAVRZH010000080.1:0-17703 GCA_963725455.1 Bryobacterales bacterium | reverse complement strand
CGTACTCCTGGTCTCGCATGACCTTGGCTTGATCAAGCGACTGGCGGATCGCGCTGCCTTTATGCTCGACGGAAAAATTGTGATGCAAGGCTCGCCCAAGGACGCGGTTAATCAATATGTCGGCTTTGTGCTCGATCGTGAGCGCGCCAGCAGGGAACAAAGCACCGGCCAATTGGAAGAGTCCGCGCGCCGCTCCATCTCAGGCGGTTCCATATCAGACAAGAGCAGCTTCCGCCACGGCGACGGGGCCAGCCGCGTGAAGGACGTCCGCATACTCAATTCCATCTGCGAGACTTGTCATGTTTTCCGGCCTGGAGAATCCATCATCCTGCGTATCCGCGCGGTGTTTCAGAAGCCGGTTTCGAATCCCGTGGTTGGCATTCTCATCCGTAATCGCATCGGCATGGATATTTTTGGAACAAACACCCGTCTGGAACAAGCTGAACTGGGCGACTTTGAACCCGGCGACGAAATTGAAGTCGACTTTGAGCTGGACTGTCTGCTCAGCCGTCAAGAATACACAGTGACCGTGGCCGTGCAATATTGGAACGGCCTCAGCCAGGATTGGCTGGACGATCTGCTCGATTTTCGCGTCGAAGATACTAAGGATGTCGCCGGTGTGTTGAACTTAAATACACGCGTGCGGCACCAAAAGATAGTATCCGCGCATTCTGGCGAGCCGAGCAGCGTCAGCCTTTAATTACTCCATGCACATCGAAGAAATTCAATCCGCGCTCCAGGAAGAACAGTTAGATGGTTGGCTGTTCTTTGATCATCATCAGAGAGATCTTCTCGCCTACCGCATTCTGAAGCTGAACCCGAAACAGGTGGCCACTCGCCGCTGGTACTATTTCATTCCCGCTCATGGCGAGCCGAAGGGTTTGGTTCACGCCATCGAGTCCGGCGCTCTCACCGGATTGCCCGGAGACATTCGCAAGTATTCCAGTTGGACCGCGCAGGTGGAAGGCGTGCGGCGTTTGCTGGCCGGCTCCCGGAAGATTGCGATGCAGTACTCGCCCAACTGTGCCATCCCTTATGTGTCGCTGGTGGATGGCGGCACCATCGAATTGGTTCGCGGCGCGGGCGTGGAGATAGTCACTTCAGCCAACCTGGTTCAGCTGTTCGAGGCACGTTGGAGCGCGGCGCAGTTGGGAATGCATCTGGAGGCCGGACGCCGCGTGGACCGCGTTCGCGCCGAAGCGTTTCAGAAGATCGCGGCCGCTCTTGCTTCCAGCCAGACCATTACGGAGTGGGATGTCAATCGCTTTATCCGCGCGGGCTTCGATAATGCCGGCTTGGTCACCGATCATGGCCCCATTGTCGCGGTCAACGCCAATATGTCGAATCCCCATTACGAGCCTGAGCCGGAAGGTAGCCGCGAAATTCGCCAGGGTGACGCGGTGCTCATTGACATGTGGGCCAAACTCAATCAGCCGTCCGCCGTGTATTACGACATTACTTGGACCGGTTTTTGCGGCGTCTCTCCACCCTCCGCTCTTCAAAACATATTCGAAGTAGTGCGCGACGCCCGGGATCGTGCCGTGAGTTACGTTCAGGGCGCCATCGCTCGCGGCGAAGCGCTCCAAGGCTTCCAGGTAGATGACGCCGCGCGTGGCTACATCCAGGAGCGGGGATTCGGCGAATACTTCGTCCATCGCACGGGCCACTCCATCGGCGAGGAAGTGCATGGCACCGGCGCGAATATGGACAACCTGGAAACGCATGACGAGCGCCGCGTGATCCCGCGGACCTGCTTCTCTGTTGAGCCGGGCGTCTATCTCCCCGATTTCGGTATCCGCTCTGAAGTGAACGTCTATGTCGGGGACAAAGAAGCGCGGGTTACTGGCGAAGTTCAGGCAAAACTTGTTACGGTTGAATGACGAGAATAAGAGCCGATAAAACGCTTGGCCCATAAAGGCCCTGGCGAGCCAAGCCTAGATTTATCAACATCTTTCGGACCTCCGGACCACGCGTCAATCGACCCGATAGGAAATTTCGATTGGACCGGGCCCCTCCACTCGCATACGCTGAGTTATGGCAACCGTTCACATTATGGAGCCCGCGAATTCCCATGTCGCTTTGCTACATCGTATTAGCAACATTGTGAGTTCAGAGCTGTCGTTAGATGAGATGCTCGGAGAGATCGTCGGACTTACCGTCCAGGTGACTGACTGCGACGCCTGTCTGGTCTACCTTCTGGATCGCGATAGCGACGAAGTGGTTTTGCGCGCCTCGCAAGTGCCTCATGCGTCAGCGCTCGGAACCTTGCGAATGAAGGTCGGTGAAGGCGTCACTGGATGGGTGGCGGAGCACAAGTCAGTCGTTGCGCTGTCCTCCAAGGCCAACGCGGATGCGCGCTTCAAACGCTTTCAAACCTTGGTGGAAGATACATACGAAGCCTTTCTTTCGGTGCCGCTGGTGAGCGGCGGCGATGTGATCGGCGTCATCAACGTGCATCATCGGGATACACACAATCACAACGGCGAGGAGATCTCATTGCTGACGTTTGTCGGCGAGCAGATGGGTGGCGCCATCTCTAAGGCCAGCCTGTCGGAGACCAACGCTCGTCTCCTCGAAGAAACTCTTGAGATGAAGCGCCAGCTGGAGACGCGCAAGCTGGTAGAGCGCGCCAAAGGTATCCTACAGCAACGCCATAGCCTCACCGAAGAAGAGGCCTACCTGCGATTGCGCAACGAGAGCCGCCGTCTTCGACGTCCCATGAAGGAACTGGCGGAAGCGATCATTTTGGCCGAGGATCTAAGCCGCAAGACCGAGTCTTCCAACTGAATTAACCGGAGCCGCGAGCGTCAGCCGGCGGTTTCGTTTTATACCAGGTTGGATAATACCTTTCGCATCCGGGCGTGGGCCAGCACCACGTCCGGGTCCCTCTGCAATGCTTCGAAATAACGCTTGGCGAATCCGACGCCGGTCTCGTTTGGTGCCAGCAATTCCCAGGCCTGGGCGATCAGCCGTTCGGCGTCGATGGCCGGTGGCGCTTCGGCGGCATCCCGCGTTTTATCGATCTCATCCAGAGTCTCGTCGATCAGCACCACAAATTCAGACAGCTCGTGCAGCCAGGCGAACCATGGATCGTATAGAACTAGCTTTAATAGCTCGCCGCTCGATCCGATGCGGGCAATGTCGCGCTCGTAGGTGCCTCGTTCGGAATCAAGCAGCGTCTTATGCAGGCCCAGCAAGCCGTTTCGTAGGTCCGTTAACCGTTGTTTTGTCAAATCGAGAGAATAATTGTTGGACGACATGACGCCCTGGTGTTATAGTACATGACACCCAGCAGTCAGAAGCCGTCACCGCTAAAATAATAACGTGAGTTCCGAGCCCACACTTAAGCTTGCTACCGGTCATCTCGATCAGGTGCGTAAAGAAATCGGCAAGGTCATTGTCGGTCAGCAACACGTCGTCGACGGCGTTCTGATTTGCCTGCTGGCCGGCGGCCATGTCTTGCTCGAAGGTGTGCCGGGTCTCGGTAAGACCACCTTGCTGCGCACCCTGGGCCGTGTGTTGCATCTTAAGTATTCGCGCATTCAGTTCACGCCCGATCTCATGCCCGCCGACATCGTGGGCAGCATGATCATGGAGAGTGACGACCATGGCGCCAAGGCCTTGCGCTTTCAACCCGGCCCCATTTTCGCCAATCTGGTTCTCGCTGACGAGATCAACCGCGCCACTCCCAAGACGCAATCCGCGCTGCTCGAAGCCATGCAGGAGCGCACGGTCACCAGCGGAACCACAACCCACGAGCTGGAGTTGCCCTTCCTGGTAATGGCTACGCAGAATCCCATCGAGATGGAGGGAACCTATCCGCTTCCCGAGGCGCAGCTGGACCGCTTCCTGATGAAAATCCTGGTCACATATCCTTCGCGCCAGGATCTGAACCGCATCGTCGAGCGCACTATCCATCGCGATGAAACCACGTTGGAACAGGTTGTCGATCGCGACGCGATTCTCCAGCTGCGCGCCGCCTGCCGGGAAGTTCTGATCGCTCCACATGTGCAGGATTTTGCGATCGATTTGGTAATGGCCACCCAGCCCGGTACGCCCAGCGCCCATCCGCTCGCGACCAAATATATCCGCTATGGCAGCTCGCCGCGCGGTGCGCAAGCCCTGGTGGAATGCGGACGCGTGCTGGCTCTGATGCGCAGCCGCCTTAACGTGAGCGCCGACGATGTTCGCGAAATTGCACCCGACGTGTTGCGCCATCGCATTATCCTGAACTTCGACGCGCACGCCGACGGACAAACACCCGATACCATCCTGACTACTATCATCGAGAGCGTCACCGCCGCCGCACTCAAGTAAAAAGCGTTACGTGAAAACCGAGCCACTGATCGACAGCACCTTCCTCGAAAAACTCGAGCGCCTGGCGATCCGCTGGCAAAAATCCTTCCCCGGACTGGTAGGCGGCCACAACATTTCGCACTTCGCGGGCGCCGGCCAGGAGTTCCTCGATCATCGCCAGTTCCATCAAGGCGACGATCTGCGCGCCGTCAACTGGCGTGCTTACCTGCGCCTGGAAAAGCTGTTTCTGAAGATGTTCCAGGTGGAACCGCGCATTCCCGTCCGCATTCTGCTGGATTGCAGCAACTCCATGACCACCGGAGCCGTCTCTAAGTTTGACTATGCGCGTAAGCTGGCCGCTGCGTTGTGCTACGTCGGGCTGGTGCGTCTGGACACCATCTGCCTGCAGCCCTTTGCGGGGGAACTGGGCGATTCGTTCCTGTGTGGAGGCGGCCGGCATCGGTTCATTCCAGCCGTGAAGTTCTTGGAACAGCTCAAACCTTCCGGGCGCACCAACTATTTCCAGATCGCGCGCGACTTCATCTCCTCCTATCCGCAGCGCGGCTTGCTGATTATCATTTCGGATTTTCTGGACGACGCCGGCTGTGAGCGCCCTTTGCAATACCTGGCTGACTTTGGCCACGAGCTGATCCTGGTCCAGGTCTGGGCCGACGAAGATCGCGAACCGGGCTGGGACGGCTTGCTCGATCTGACGGATGCCGAAACGGGCGAAACGCTGGAAATCGGTTTCGACAATGCGGCCCGTGCCAGCTACGTACAGGCGTTCGATGCCCACGCCCGCGACATCCAGCGCGTTGGCCTGCGCAACAGCGGGCGTTATGTTGGCATCAGCACAGCCACTACAATTGAAGAGGCGGTTTTTGGCCCTCTGGCGCGCGCTGGCGGACTCGAGTAAGTCACGATGTTCTTCAATTTTCTCAGCCTGCCCGAATTTCTCACGATTCTCGGATCGGTTTCGGGCCTGGTGGTCGCGCTGTATCTGCTAGACCGGGTCCGTAAACGCCACACCGTGGCGACGCTGCGCTTCTTCGCCGCCGCGGAAAAACCTCCCGTGCTGAAGCACCGGCGCAAGCTGCAACAGCCGTGGTCGTTGCTGCTGCAACTGATCAGCTTGTTGCTGCTACTGCTGGCCATTGCCCAGCTTCGCATCGGCTCTCCGGCGCGCTACTCCCGCGATCACGTGCTGATTCTCGATAGCTCCGCCTGGATGGCGACACGTTTCGGGCAGTCACGGCTCATCGATCGAGCCCGTCTGGCGGCCGACAGCTACGTCAACGCTCTTCCGCCGGCGGACCGGGTTATGGTGGTGCGGGCTGATGTGCTTGCCACGCCCGTGCTGCTTTTCGAATCGGACCGCAAGAAGATTCATCTGGCCATCAACCAGACCCAGCCCGGCGCCGCTCCCTTGAATCTTCCGGAGGCTCTCGATTTCGCGGCACAAGCTCAGAAGGTGCAGGCCCAGCGTCCCGGCGAGATTGTTTTCGTAGGAGCCGCCCGCATTCCGGGCGACCAGGTGGCGCGCGTGAATGCTCCCGCGAATTTCCGTTTCATCGCGATTGACGGTCCCAGCCAGCATGTCGGTTTGCGAAAAGTGAGCGTCCACCGCGCCATGGACGATGCCGACGTGTGGGAAGTCTTCATCTCCGCGAAAAACTACGGAGCTTCCGTGCGTTCTATTCCTATGACCGTTGGTTTCGGCGGATCGCCCGTCGCAACCCACCGCTTTGAGCTCCAGCCGGGCGCCGAAGAGAACATGAATTTCCGGTTCAAGACACGCGCCGCAGGCTGGTTGGAAGCGCGTCTTGGCTCTCAGGACGCGTTTCGCCAGGACAGCCGCGCCATTCTGGAACTTCCGCCGCGCGGTGTGCTGCCGGTTACCGTCTATTCAGCGGAGCCCGATCTCCTGCGGCCCATTTTCACGGCGATTCCCGGCATTCAAGCCAGCTTTCTTCCGGTGTCCAGCTACCAGCCGGACGCGCACGGTGGAATCGTTCTGCTGGATCGTTTCGCGCCGCCTTCTCCGCCCACTGGCCAGAGCATTTGGCTGCAGCCGCCCGCTGAAAAATCGCCCATCCCTGTGCGCGGTACGGAACAAAAGGTGAAGCTGAATGAATGGCAGGCCGATCATCCGCTGGGCGCGGGTTTACGCGCGCGCGATATTGAACTGGCGAACGCCGAAATTTTCCGGCCTTCCCCTGACGACATCGTCGTCGCCCGGTCTGACGCTGGTCCACTGATTGTCGCGCGCCCGGGGAACCCGAAAATGGTCGTGCTCGGTTTTCACCCGATACGATCCAGCATGAAATATGAGCTCACTACGCCGCTGCTGTTCGCGAACATCATTCGCTGGATGGCGCCCGATGCGTTCCGTTCCTGGGAGCTGACGGCGGGTACTGTGGGCACGGTAGACGTCCAGCTGGATTCCGAGATCGATCCCAATTCGATTCACGTTCAGACCGAAGAAGGAAGACCGCTGCCTTTCACCCTGGAAGGCAAGACGTTGCGATTTTTCACCGGCGCTCCCGGCGTAGTGCGAGTACTTACCGGCGATCGCGAGTTGGTTTACTCGCTCACTCTGCCGCAGCCCGGCGACACGGTCTGGAAGCCATCCACCGCCGACCTTCTCCAGGGAGTGAAGCTCGGGCTTCCCGGTCGCTCGCCCATCGGACCAACCTCGCGCGATCTGTGGCATTGGCTGGCGCTAGCCGGTGCTGCCGGCCTGCTTGCGGACTGGATTCTCTTCGGCCGGGCCGATCGGCGCAAGCGTGCTGCCAATGGGGTTGCCTCTAGTGAAGCTTGGAGAAAAGCATCGTGATCTTCGAGCGATCCTGGGTGTTGATTTTCCTGCTCCTGCCGCTCGGCTGGATGTACTTCGAGTGGCGCCGAACCCGCCGCGTCACAGCGCTGGTTCTGAAGACACTCGCTTTTCTCGCCATCGTGCTGGCCTTGGCCGAACCGACGGTGACCACGCCTCAAACAAAAATGGCCGTCGCTGTTCTGGTGGACACTTCTTCCAGCGTTTCGCCGCGGGATCTGGCGCGCGCTTCCGAGTTCGCCGAAGCTCTGGACAAGGCGCGCGGGCGCCACTTCGTTCGCGTGCTGCCATTCGCCCGGTCGGTACGCGATCTGGCGCCGGGGGAACACGGCCTGCATTTCGAACCGACCGCCGGCGAGGCCGGGCGCGCCACCGATCTTGAATCTGGCATCGAGGAAGCCATCAGCTCCCTTCCGGCCGATCTGGTCCCAAGAATCGTGCTCGTTTCCGACGGTAAAGAGAACGCGGGCAGCATCACTCGCGCGGCCTGGCAGGCGCAGAGACTCGGGATTCCGATCGACACAGTCGCGCTGGCGGGGCGCCCTGAGCCCAGTTTGCGTCTCGAATCGGTCACCGTGCCCACCGTAGCTTTCACCGGTGAGCAGTTCCCAGTCGATCTCAGCATTACTTCGCCGTCCGCGGTGTCGGGCTCCGTCGAGATCAGCGCCGAGGGAAAGGTGCTGGGGTCAAATCCCGTGAAGCTTGAGAAAGGCGACAATCAGGTTCGCGTTCACGCCAGCCTCACCGCGGCCGGCGCATTGAGCCTTGCGGGCGTGATCCGTGCCGATGGCCTGGGCGATATTCGTTTCGACCGCGCTGTCACGTTGCGTCGTCCCAAGGTTCTGTACATCTCGCAAGATCCGGCAGGCACCGAAAACCATCTGCTGCAAACCCTCGCCGCGGCTCAATTCGACGTCGATCGCACCTCCGATCTCGCGCACGGAGTCCTGACCGACTACCAACTGGTGGTCTTGAATAATCTGGATATGGAATCGTTGCCGGTCCCGCGCAAGGATGAGATCGAGAAGTTCGTCCAGCAGGGCGGCGGACTTTTGGTGATTGCGGGCGAACGCAATGTTTACGCCGAAAACAAGAAAGTGGAAGATGCGCTGGACCGCACTCTGCCCGCAAAACTCGCTCCTCCGCGCTCGCCCGAAGGCACCGCGGTGGTGTTGATCATCGACAAATCGTCGTCCATGGAAGGCAAGAAAATTGAGCTGGCGCGCCAGGCCGCTATCGGTGTGGTCGACAATCTTCGTCCCATCGACGAAGTTGGCGTACTGATCTTCGACAACTCTTTTCAGTGGGACGTTCCCATCCGCCACGCCGAAGACAAGGTTTTGATCAAGCGCCTGATTTCCGGAATCATTCCTGACGGCGGCACCCAGATTGCGCCCGCGCTAACGGAGGCGTACCGCAAAGTGCTGCCCACCCACGCCACCTTCAAGCACATCGTCTTGCTCACCGACGGCATCTCGGAAGAGGGCGACAGCCTGGATCTTTCCAAGGAAGCCGCGGCGCAGCACGTCACCATTTCCACCGTCGGTCTTGGCCAGGATGTGAACCGGGCTTATCTTGAGAAGGTGGCCGCGGTGGCGGGCGGTAAGTCGTATTTCTTAAATGATCCATCGGGCTTGGAACAGATTGTGCTGAAGGACGTGATGGAGCACACCGGTTCCACGGCGGTGGAAAAGACTCTGCAGCCCTTCGTGGCGAAGAACACGGAGATTCTGGATGGCGTCGGCATCGATACCGCGCCGGCACTCAAGGGTTATGTCCGTTTCATCAGCAAGCCGACCGCGGATACCATTCTCAAGATTGACGAAGAGGATCCGTTGCTGGTGCGTTGGCAGTATGGCCTGGGTCGCGCGGTTGTGTTCACGTCTGACGCGAAAAGCCGCTGGGCCGCGGATTGGGTGACCTGGAAGGGCTTCGATAAATTGTGGACCAACACGTTTCGCGATCTGCTGCCGCACGCCGAAAGCGGCGAAGCCAAGGCTGATTTCGACAGTGCCAGCGGAGATCTGGTGGTCACTTATCATTTGGGCGCCGACGCCGAAGATCCGGCCAAGCTGCCCGAGATTTTCGTTCTTGGTCCCAATGGGTTTCGCCATCCCGTGCCCGTCACCAAGCTCGCTGATAAATCCTACCGCGGGTCGATCCATATCGGCGACTTGCAGGGCCTGTTCCGCATCCGGCCCCTGGACGAATCCCGCGCATTTCCTGAAGTCGGCTACTATCAGCCCGAGCAGGAACTGCTGGATTATGGATCAAACCAGTTCCTGCTGCGCTCAGTTGCGCAATACACCGGCGGACGATTTAATCCGGAACCCAAGCAGGTATTCGATTCCGGCGGACGGTCTCAAACTTCCACGCTGCGATTGTGGCCCATGCTGCTCGGCCTGGCCATTGCATTGAACCTCGCCGAATTGCTCATGCGGAAAGTTCCACGACCGTCTCCAGGTGGAAAGTTTGTGGGAACAAATCAACCAGCGTGATTTTGTGGATGCGATAGTTCTCCGCGATCAGTCCTTGCAGATCCCGCGCTAATGTCGCCGGATCGCAGGAGACGATGGTCAGACGCGGTGCGCGAATCCTCGCGAGTTCTCTCACAGCCGCCTTGCCCAAGCCGGCCCGCGGCGGATCAGCCAGAATGAAATCGGGTGTTTCTTTCAGGCCGTTCAGGTAATCTTCGACATTCGCGTTCACGCACTCTTGCGCGAAGTTCTGCGTTAAGTCCCGAAAACTGCTGCTGCCCGATTCCACGGCGGTTACTTTGCTAAATCGCTCTGCCAGTTTGGTTGCGAACAGGCCGACGCCGGCATACAGATCGGCGGCCCAGTTTCCTTCAGCACTGCCGAGGGCGCACTGCACCAGTGGATCGATCAAGAATCGATTCACCTGGAAGAACGAATTGCGGCTCACTTGAAAACCTTCGTACTCGATGGGCGTGGTCACTCCGAGCGATGCAAGCGCGCTGAGCGCAGATCGCGGCACACGGTCCACGACATTCACCTGTATATTTGTTTCATTCGTGAACAGCTCCACGGCCGTGCTTGCCTCAGGGCCCTGGATCCTGCCGATGGCCTCATTCAACTTCGCCGACGCAATGGGGCAGTGATCGATGGCGACCAGCTCGCGCGAGCCTTGAGCGAAATATCCAACCTTGCCGTCGTCGATATGAAGCTGTACGCGATTGCGATATTGCCACGGCTCGCCGGAGATCAGGCTGATCTCGCCCGTGAATTCGATCTTGCCCACACGTTGCAATACCTCGCGCAGGATCTCGCGCTTCTGCTCCAACTGCGCGGCATAGTCCATGTGCTGATACTGGCAACCCCCGCAGCGCTGGAAATACGGGCATCCGGGCGCAATTCGCAAAGGGGACGGCTGCAGCACCTCAAGCAAGCGCCCTCGCCAGAGATCGTTCTTGGCGCGTTCGGTTTCGGCGCGTACCACTTCTCCCGGCAGCACGAAGGGCACCAGGACTACTTTTCCTTCCAGCCGCGCCAAGCCTTCGCCGCCGTAAACGAGTTTCTCAATGGTTAGTGTTTCTTGAATAGGCAAGCGAAAGGGTACCATGGTTGTTCATACCAAAACGACCAAAACATGAAAGCACGCGTCTTTTCCGGCGTCCAGCCGACCGGCAATCTGCATATTGGAAACTATCTCGGAGCGCTGAAGAATTGGGTTGAGATCCAGAGCAACTACGAAAGCATCTTCGGCATCGTGGATCTGCACGCCATCACCATCTATCAGGAGCCGGGCGAGCTGCGCGCCAAGATCCTGGAGACCGCGGGGCTGTTTCTGGCGGCGGGCATCGATCCGAAGCAGTCTACCATTGTCGTGCAGTCGTCGGTGCCGGAGCACGCCGAACTCGCGTGGATGCTGACCTGCGTCACGCCGGTCGGCTGGCTGGAGCGTATGACACAGTACAAGGCGAAGTCGGCCGCGCAGGAAACGATTGGCGACGGCCTGTTACAATATCCGGTCTTGATGACGGCGGATGTTTTGGTTTATCAGGCAGCGGTTGTTCCCGTCGGGGAGGACCAGGCACAGCATCTGGAATTGGCTCGCGACATCGCACAGCGCTTCAATTCTTTGTATGGGGAAACTTTTGTCATGCCAGGCACCAGCCTTCCTTTGGCGGGTGCCCGTGTAATGGGACTGGATGATCCGACGAAGAAGATGAGCAAGTCTGCTCCTGGTTCCGGCCACGCCATTGCTTTGTTGGATGCTCCTGACGCGGCGCGAAAAAAGATTATGCGCGCAACCACCGATTCGCAGCCTGCGGTGGATTTTGAGAACCTCAGCCCTGGGGTGCTCAATCTGATCGACATCAGTAAGGCGTTCATGGGCTGGGGACCACAGCAGGCAAACGCAGAGTTTAGCGGCCTGCGCTACGGCGATCTTAAAAAGAAAGTAGCCGACATTGTGGTGTCCCATTTGGAGCCGCTGCAAAAACGCTACGCCGAGATTATGGACGAACCGGGCTATCTCACCGGCGTGCTCAGGGAAGGCGCGGAGCGCGTCTCGCCCATCGCCAAGTCGACGGTTCAATTGGCGAAGGAGCGAATGGGGCTTTATTAGTGGAAGTCGTGCGAAGGCACGGCCTCCTCGGCCACATGCAGCGGCTCGAAATGGGCGGCTCGCACAGTGTAGACATTGTCGATGTTCTGCATCTCGCCGTCGATCACCAGATAAGAGTTATTGAGGATGGTTTTACGCTCGCGATCGAACACATCGGGCATAACCACTGCGTTCGAAATGCCGGTTTCATCTTCGATGCTCAGGAATAGCAACCCTTTTGCTGTTCCAGGACGTTGGCGGCAGATGATGCATCCGGCGGTGCGAACCAGGCTGCCATTGGGTACGAGTTTCAATTGAGCGGCGGGCGTGACGCCGAGCGCGTTCATTTTCTCGCGATGAAACGCCATGGGATGTTTGCCGATGGTCAGGTGGGTGTTTCGGAAATCCGAATTCAAACGCTCGCTCGCGCTCATCGCTTGAAGGGGATTGGGGGTCTGGGATTGGGGATTGGCAAAGAGTGGACCAGTGGGGCGCATCGCAAGTTCGGAGTCCCAGAGCGCGGCGCGGCGATGCGTAGGAGATGCGGTGATGAAATTGAGCGCGCCGATTTCACTCAGCTTGCGCAGTTCGTCTTTGCGAAGCTCGGGTACACGGTCCACTAAATCCTGGATACCTTCAAAAGGCGCTTGCGCGCGAGCCGCTAAGATGGCTCGGGCCGGCTGCTCCCGCAGTCCTTTGACGTAATTCAATCCCAGGCGAACGCGCCGTTCCCCATTTTCTTCCTCGACGGAGCACAGCCAATCCGAGCGCGTGACATCGATGGGATTGAAATGCTGGCCGTGGCGCTGCGCGTCTTTCACCAATGTGGCTGGCGCGTAGAAGCCCATCGGTTGATTGTTCAGGATCGCGGCGGTGAAAGCGGCCAGGTAGCGGCATTTCAGATACGCGCTGGCGTAGGCGATCAAAGCGAAGCTGGCGGCATGTGATTCGGGAAAACCGTACAGCGCAAAAGCGGTGATGGATTGAACGATCGCATCCTGCTGCTTGCCGGTGATGCCGTTGCGCGTCATGCCGTCGCGCAGGCGTGTTTCGATGTCACGCATGCGGGCTTCAGACCGCTTGAATCCCATAGCGCGGCGCAGTTCCTCGGCTTCGCCTCCCGAGAATCCAGCCACAATCATCGACATGCGGAGCAACTGCTCCTGAAACAGAGGGACACCGAGTGTTCGACGGAGTACAGGTTCGAGCGACGGATGCAGGCACTCGGCCGGCTCGCGGCCCTGCCGGCGGCGCAGAAACGGGTTCAGCATCTGACCAACTATTGGTCCAGGCCGGATGATAGCCACTTGCACCACGATGTCGTAGAAGTGCTCGGGACGCAGGCGCGGCAGACACGACATCTGCGCGCGGCTCTCCACTTGAAACATTCCGATGGTGTCGGCGTTTTGCAGTGCTTGATAAACCAGCGGGTCGTCTTGCGGCAGATGCGCCAGGTCCACTTCTTCGCGATACGCGGTACGAATCAGTTGGATGGAATCTTCGAGCACAGCCATCATGCCCAGGCCCAGCAGATCCACTTTGATTAGCCCCAAATCGGCGCAATCTTCTTTGTCCCACTGGATGACCACGCGCCCCGGCATGGTGGCGGGCTCCAGCGGCACAATGGAATCGAGCTGGCCTTCGCAAATCACCATGCCGCCCGAATGCTGGCCCAGATGACGCGGCAGATCCTGAATGGCCATGTAGAGATCCAGGAACTTCCCAATTAGCGGGTGTTTTTGCGGCGAGAAGCCCGCTTCGGTGAACTGCCGCTCGGCAGTCTCTTTCGGATCGGTCCAGCCCCAAGCGGGAACGAGAGCAGAGATGCGCGCCAGATCCGGCTCTGGAAAGCCCAGCACCTTGCCGATATCGCGCACAGCCGAGCGGCCGCGATAGGTGATGATGTTAGCGGTCATGGCGGCGCCGAGCTTGCCGTAGCGTTCGTAGACATACTGGATGGCGCGCTCGCGCTGATCGCCGCTCGGTAGGTCGAGATCGATGTCCGGCCACTCGCCGCGCTCCTCAGACAAAAAGCGCTCGAAAAGCAGTTCCATCTCCACCGGATCGATGGCCGTGATGCCGAGCGCATAACAGACCGCGCTGTTGGCGGCCGATCCGCGGCCTTGCACCAGGATGTTCTGGCGGCGGCAGAAGTCGACGATGTCCCAAACGATCAGAAAATAACCGGGCAGTTCGAGCTTCTCGATGAGCGCGAGCTCGCGATCGATCTGGCGGCGGGCGCGGCGACGCAGATCGACAGACTTGGAGTGATAGCGATTCATGGCGCCTTCCTCCACGCGCTTTCGCAGGAACGAATCCATTGTTTCGCCCGGTGGGGTGGGGTAGCGCGGGAATTGATAGCCGAGATCTGCCAGCGTGAATTGCAAGCGATCGGAAAGCTCGCGGGTGTTGGCGATGGCCTCAGGCAGATCGGCGAAGAGGCACGACATTTCATGCGCGCTCTTCAGATAGCGATCGGAGTTGATGGTGAGCAGGCGGCCGGCTTCCTGAATGGTGGTCTTATGGCGGACGCAGGTGAGCACATCGAGCGCTTCACGGGATTCGGGCGTGGCGTGGCTCACGCCGTTGGTGGCGATCAGCGGCAAACGATGGTGCCGAGCGAAATCGATGAGCGCCTGGTTCAACGCTTCTTCCGAGCGATTGTAGTGGCGCTGCAGTTCGACGAAGATGTTCTTGGCGCCGAACAGATCGACAAAGCGAGGATCGGGGCGCGATGCCAGGCAGACCAGGCCGAAGGAGAATTCGGCGAATTCTTCTGGATTTGCCGCGCCCTCTCCTTTTTTCGCACGCATCTTCATACGCGTGATCAGGCGGCAGAGGTTTTGGTAGCCAGTGCGATTTTCGGCCAGCAGTGGATAACGATGACCGTCGGTGCATGTGATTTCGGCGCCGATATGCGCGTGGATGCCGGCCTTTTTCGCTGCTATGTGGAAGCGGGCGGCGCCGGAGATGTTGTCGCGGTCCAGAATCGCAAGGGCAGGGAAGTTGAGCGCGGCGGCGCGGGAGACGAGTTCTTCGGGGACTGAAGACCCTTCCAGAAAACTGAAGGCGCTGCGAGCGTGGAGCTCAACATAAGGGGATTGGGGATTGGGGATTTGGGAACAGGAAAATTGGTTAGTCATACGAGCCTTCGATGAACCACTGGGAATCACAGTAAATGCGGTAGAGAGCGCCGTTTGAGAGCGCGATGTCCCATTCGTCGCGATTCCAGATAGTGGTTGTCCACCAGTCGCCTGAGGTTCGCCAAGGCCCGGCGGCGTCGAGCACTTTTCCATGAATGCCGAGGGCGGAGAGGCGTACAGGGCGGTTGTCGATCAGATCGATCGTTGCAGGGAGTGGCGGACGGAAGAAGCGAAAGGCCTGACGGCCTGGGATTGGGGATTGGGGGTTGGGGATTGGGGGGCCAGGTACGATCCGAAAAGGCTGAGGGTGGTGGGTGTTGAGAAGCTTGGGGAGGCCGACGTTGTTTTCGCCGACGATGCCTCGGATGCGGGCCAGCGTCTGTTCCAGCTTGTCGGGAGCGGGGGTGACAGGAAGAAAAATGCCGGTTTGAACGGTACGCGGATGAACTGGTTTGAGCGACAGAGAAAGAGCGAGGGTGGGCGCCGTGGGCGGATGTGCTTCCAGATCCATTTGCAGCAGCTTCAGCAGCGATTTGCTTTCGCGCATGGGGACGGGAAGATGCAGAGTGCGTGAGTGCTCGGCACCATCCTCCAGCTCCAGATGGATGGTCACTTCGTTGGCCGCCATGGCGTTTGAAAGCAGGCGCGCGCATTGATCGTTGAGCAGCCGCGCGATCAGAAACAGCAGCGGCTCCAGCAGGCTGACCGGGTGATCCAACTCGATGCGGTCTTCATACGTGGTCTCCGGCTGAAAGATTTTGAGCGGGCGATGGATGGCGCCGCGTGCCAGTTGCTGCAGGTAAACGCCCTGCGGACCGAAGCGCTCAGACAGGCCGTTTTCGGGCAGTTCGGCCAGTTGGTCGAGAGTATAGATGCCCCAGCTTTCGAAAACCTGGGCCATCTCTTCAGTGAGCGGAAGTGCTGAGACATCCAGATCATTGAGATTTGGCGCGACGGTGATGCCGTGAAAATTATGCGCGGCGATGATGGCTGCGTCGGCGGTTTCGGCAATGGCAATGTTGGCTCCGTCGCCTGCGTGTTTGGCGAGGGCTTCAGCAATCTCGTGTGGCGAGCCATGCAGGCGCCGCAGGCCATCCACGCGGAAGACGACGGTATCGGGCGCGGTCTGCTCGAACGACGGCGAGAATGCGGCGGCGATCTGCGGCAGAGCGTCGGAATGACCGTGGATGCAAGCGAACATCATCCAATCGCCTTTACTTTGATCTGCGCTGTCGTTGGCCGCACGGGTTTTCGCGACGCAACTTCTAACTCCACTTCGCGCAGGAGCGAGAAACCGGGCGCGCCGGTCCAGATCGTTTTTTTGCGATCGATATCGAGCATCAGCGCCGCGCAGGATCTGGCCAGCGGTTCTTTTTCCATGAGGGCGAGGATGGTCGGTGTGTTTTCGATGGCGCGGCGAAAGCGATACCAATAGGAAATCGGGATGCGGTTGGAGATGCGCGCCGGAACCTGGCAGAGGTCCAGCACGATGGCTCCGAATCCGCCCGCGTGGAGCAGGTAATCCGCGGCTTTAAGCGCGTGCCCGGCGTTGTGCCCGCAACGGATCCACACCAGTTGGGAGAGCGCTACGCCGGCTGCGGCGGCCGATACGGGATCGAACGAATCGCCGGTGTCGACGTAGGCGCAGATTTCAAACTGGGCGGTGGAGGCTGCCAGCAGAGAATGGACCAGCGTGGTGCGGCCGGAGCTCTCCGGCCCGAGGATCTCCGAGATGGCGCCGCGCGGGAAACCTGCCACCAGTGCATCTAACGGTACGATGCCGGTAGGGAGGCATTCCCGGATTTTGGCGTCCGGGCACAGTCCGAGTGTAGTGACGCGAGCGGCGTTTGGGTTCATGCGATTTCGCCTTTTCTTCGCCACTCATATTTTGCTCAGTTAGGGTGAAGTTGTCAAGAGTACTTGGGCGCTCGCATTCGCTCGCGCGGGTTTGGGGATTGGCTGCCAGGTTTTGACGTTAAAAGATAGACACACTTACCAAAGAACGCGGATCGGATACTGCTAAATTTGCTCGTCGGGAGTCTGCACGGCGAAACCGTTCACCACTGCTTGACAGATCTTGGGCAGATAAGCAGCTTCCTCCTGTGTCAAAGAAATGCTTGCGATTGAAATCTATGGGCGGAGCTGAAAGGAGCCCGTAACAACCCAAAGAAAGGTGCAGGGATCGAGCGGATCGTCGGGCAATGCCTTGAAGAACGACTGCTGATTTTGAACTTGCCTTTTTCGAGACCGATTTGGCCAGCACCGTGGCGCTCGAACTCCCAAAATGAGATGATCTTGGGCGAGGCCGAACAGGCTTTCGAGGATAGGAGGACCCCGATGCGTCTTCGATTCCGCGCACTTGCCCCAGTTGGTGTCGCCTTCGGTATCGCTCTTCTGGTGGCGCCGGCTCGCGGTGCTGAACCGGCGAAGGCTGCCGCGAAGTCCCAAAAAGATTGGACTCCGCCGCGCACGCCCGATGGCCAGCCCGATCTGGGAGGCTACTGGACCAACGGCACCTACATCCCGCTGGAACGGCCCAAGGAGCTCGCCAACAAAGAATTTTATACCGAGGCCGAGGCGCTGGCCGTCGAGAAAAAGAAGCTGCAGCAGGACCATAGTCAGGCCGCCGACGACATCCACTATGACAACGTGATCTGGCAAGGCGACCGGTACGCCAAGGGCGCGCCGAGCCTGCGAACGTCCATTGTGTTCGATCCGCCGGACGGACGGCTCCCGCCTTTGACGCCGCAAGGACAGCAGCGCGCGAAGGAATTGGCGGCGTTGGAGCGCGACCGGCAAGCCGCTGTCAGCGCGGAGAGCCGCACGCTGGGTGAGCGCTGTATCACATAACCGTACGAA
>CAVRZH010000079.1:0-5882 GCA_963725455.1 Bryobacterales bacterium | reverse complement strand
CCGAAGATGAATTGCTTGAGCGCCGCCCGCACTTACTGGAATTCGATCGCTACCACTTCGCCCACCGTCTTCAGCTTTGCATCGGGCTTCGCGTTGTAGTGTACCGTCACGTGGCGGGCCTGTTTTTGGGCGCCGCAACTGAACGTTTTTTCGCCTCCGCCACCGAGCGAGACTTGCGAAGGATCGGCCATCAGCAGCTGTGTGGTTTTTCCATCCGCAGTCTGAATCACCAGCCGTGCGCGCGTGTCGAGACAATCCAGCCGCTGGAACACGCCCTGCACGCTGGAGTTCGCCGTGGGCGCTTCGTACCAGGCCTGCGGCTTGGGAACCGCGGCGCCATTCGGATTCATTTTTCTGCGCGCGGCATCTTCCGACGCGTGAATAGCGGCGTCGCTCTGGGCCTTCACGCGCGCGATGTCCGCCTCCTCTTCGTCGTGCGCGCGCTTGCGCTCGGCTGCTTCCTCGTCGAAGCGCTTAGCCTGCACATCCAGACGAATCTTGCGGATGTGCTCGCGCTCCTGGTCAGTAGCGGCGGCACGCTCGGCGCCCGACCAAGCTTTTTGGGCGTCCGTGAAATCTTTAGCGGCCTCATCGGTCTTGGCTAGCGCGGTCCAATAATCCATGCTGCGCGGGTCCAATGCAGCGGCCTTCTTCAGCAGCGCGGCGCGCTGTTCCAGATGCTCCTTGTCAACGGCCGGATCGATATCCGCCAGCTGATAGTACGGCTCCGCCCAGCGCGGGTTCAGCTCGGCAGCCTTTTTCAGCTCGTCGGAATCGGACTGCAAGCGCCCCAGTTCCAGCCACGCGCGAGCGCTCTTACTGCCCGCGTCGATGGCAGCCTGCATGGTGGTCCGCGCCTCCCGGTCCTTTTGATCGTCCAGCTGCATGAGCGCGATGCCTTCCGATGCTTCCGCTCCATGCAAGGCCTTGTACGCCGTGGCCGCTTCGGCAAGGTGGCCGGTCGCGTAGAGCAGGTCGGCTTGCGCCACCCGGACGTCCTCTGCTCCCAACTGAACGGGCTTGAAGTCGCGCGTCAGGCTGAGCGCCCGTCCGGAGATGAAAGCCGTCGGAAAGTTTCCCGCTTTCAGATAATCGTCGGCCTGCTGCTGGATTTGCGCGCCGGTTTTTTCGAATGCGTTGTGGCAAGCGGCATCGAAGTCGCCACTCTGTTCGAGATTCGAAATCATGACGCTGGAGCGGCCGGCGTAGGCGGGGTTCACGGTAACCAGGTGCATGAGGGCCCAGCCCGGCGAACGCTCCGCCTCCGGAACTGGCGCGCCCAGCGTGATGCGCGGGCCATCAATTTGGACCGTGGACACCAGCTCGATCAGACCTTTCTCCAGCTGCGGGGGTAAATGATTGGTGTTTTCGTAAAGCAGCAGCCGGGCCAACTCCTTGAGACTGTCGGTTGATAGTCCGCCCGCTTCCGTGATGGCAGCCATGCGCGCGTCGCGCCCCAATTTAAACTGTTTGGGCACCGCGGGCATGTCGGCGGCATTCTTGAAAATAATCAAGTGAACCGGCCAAACCATGCGCATTTCCTCTTTTCCCGTGATTACGCGCAGGGTCTCGCGAAATTGCTCCAGGTACATCAGCTTCTCGCGCGCGGGGCGCTCGCCGGCGTTGCTGAACACTTCAAATGGGCCGGATTTCAGAGCGATCCAATGATCCTCTCCAAGCAACCAGGCCGGCAGCGTTACGGCCAGCAGCAGAAGCAGAGAAAGCCGGGACAACACCATTTCATGGTAACTCGACAATTAGCTCCATCGGGCGTTCCCTGTTATGATCCGAAAAGCAATGGGCAAGATCATAGCTATCTTAATGCTGGTTGCGCTAATCGCGACTCCGCTCGGAACGCTGTTTTTTCTGTCGGATCACACTAGGCTGGCGTTTGCTCCGCAGCCCCACGACATAGGCGTTAGCACCTGGGTGGCGGTTCGCGTTTCGAATCCGCATGGAACGCGCGATCTCAGTGCGTGGATTGAACAGAACGGCATGAAAAAAGTGTTGATGCAGACCCAGGCGCCGGCCGACCGCTTTAAGTTTTGGACGGCCGCGGTTCCCGATCAGGACGTACATTTCATGGCCGGGAGCAAGGAAGCACCATTTCTGAAAGAGGGCCAGGCGCGGCTGGTGGTCGAAGCGCAGTCCAACGATTTCCGCGCCGCCACCGACACCATCTCCACCGATGTGAACGTGGTGCTTCGCCCACCTTCGATTTCGGCCGACGGTTTTCAGCACTACATCAATCAGGGCGGATCAGAGATGGTGCTGTTGACGCCGACCGGCTCCTGGAGCGAGGCGGGGGTGCGCGTGGGCAAGGACACTTATCGGAGTTTTCCTATGACTGGCGGTGGGAACCCCGGCCAGCGCCTGGCGCTGTTCGCGTATCCCTGGGACACACCTATTAACACCGCGCCTGTGGTGTTCGCGACCAATTCCGCCGGCACGGAGGCAACGGCGCGATTCTCGTACAAGATCTTTCCGAAGAAGTTTCGGATGCGCGATTTGACCATTGACGACAAGTTCCTCGACAAGGTGGTGAATCAGATCGAGCCCGGAGGATCGGGCGATCTGCTGACGCGCTTCCTCAAAATCAATGGAGAAACGCGCCGCGCAAACAACAAGACACTCGCCGACCTGCGCTTCAAGACTGCCGATAAATTTTTGTGGACCGATTCGTTCCTGCAGCTCGCCAATTCGAAAGTAGAATCAGAATTCGCCGATGTGCGCAGCTACATCTACAAAGGCAAAAAGGTGGACCAGCAGGTGCATTTGGGATTCGATCTAGCCGTCACCGCGCACACGCCGGTGCTGGCTTCGAACGATGGCCGCGTGGTGTGGGCCGCGCCGCTGGGCATCTACGGAAATTGCATCGTCGTCGATCATGGCTTCGGTCTGCAGTCGATCTACGGGCACTTGAGCTCAATCGCGGTGAAAGAGGGTGACATGGTGAAGCGCGGCCAGGAGATGGGCAAGAGCGGATCCACGGGCCTGGCGGGCGGCGATCATTTACATTACTCGATGCAGGTGGAGGGCGTGGAAGTGAATCCGGTGGAATGGTGGGATGCGCACTGGATCAAGGATCACGTGCAGGACCGGTTGAAGGGGTTGTAGACCCAGCTCGCGGCTCGAAGGGCATCCAACAATAGCCCTAGCTGCCTTCCTAGCTATTATGTTAGGATTTAAGCTTGGAGCTGGATCACAAGGATATTTTAGATTCTCGCGAAAAGCTAGCTAAGCGTCTCGCCGATGTTGAGGCACGGCTGGCCGCTCTCCAGTCGCTCTCGCAGGAGCGCGACATATTGAAACAAACAATTTGGGGACTCGATGAGTTGCTGAAGAAGTATGAGGGCCTGCCGCCGACAGGCTATCCAGACCATCCTCCATTGCGCGACGCCCCCTTATGGGAAGGAGCGAGATATGTTTTACGGCAGGCCGGCACTTCCTTAAGCGTCACCGAGATCTCGGAGCGACTGCAGGTACTGGGATGGAAGATCAAAGCAAAGGTTCCCTCAGAGTCATTGCGAACTATTCTGCTACGCAAGCCAGAGCTTTTCGAGCGCACTGAGGGTGCAAGATTTCGGCTAAAGCACCTAGCACAGTAAGCAGGAAGGGTCATCGAATGGCAGAAGACAGCAAGGACGACATCGAGGAGGTGATGAAGCAAGAAAGGCGTCGTGGGCGAAGACCTATTGATTTTGAGTCTGGGAAGGAGCGGGCTCAAACGCTGAGAGATATGAGGAAGCTGTTGGAAAGCGCTAGCGAAGAAGAGTTCGTCGCGGTTATTCGTGTCGCCGGGTTGCGCGACGGCTCCCCTGAGTTCTTGGAGGCTCTGCGGATTTGGCGCGGGTACCGATCTTAGCGACGGCTTCGTGAAGGGCCAGCGATCTAGCTTCCCGTTCCTGGGGAGGCAGTGCGTCAAAATGCTTTTCGAAAACGGCTGCTAATTCGTTCGCCGCTTTGTCGAGACGCTTCTTCTGGTCCATGTTCATACACAAGTCTAACGCACATTTACTGTTGGAACACGTACCCCGGCTTCAACTGGCACAGGTACAGCTTGGTTTGATCGGCGGCCACTTGCAGAGTGCAATCGGCCCAGGTAAGCTGTAGCGCGGGCCCCAAGGGAAACACGATGTCGGCGCCTCCGAAGTCGGTTTCCAGACTCGGGCCTTCGGCCGTGGCGGGCAGCGTGAAACTCATGGAGCGGCCATAGATGGCGGGATAGGCTTGGCGAATGGCGTCGCTTGGCATGGCGCGCGTCACTTCGGCTTCCACCAGGAACGTCGCGGTGTCGGACCAATCGAGCACCTTTACGGTAATGGTGCGGCCGGGGCTGGGAATGGCGCCTGTTTCGATCCGCGTAAACGGACACGGGCCTGCGATACAGGAGACGCGCGCGTTGTCGAACCGTTGCCCAACGCCGGCGTCCATGGTGATCCCGCCCTGGGAAGCTTTCCATTTGCCGTCCGGAGAACAAGGCGGCTTATCTCCACAGACAACGTTGCCGATGTTCGGCACGGTGAACGTTTTTGCCGCACTGCCGACGTTGACGGCCGTGGATGTCTGCTCAGCGTAGCGGATGCGAACGTCCTTGACCGCAATTTCC
Organism: Bryobacterales bacterium; assembly: GCA_963725455.1. Taxonomy (GTDB): domain Bacteria; phylum Acidobacteriota; class Terriglobia; order Bryobacterales; family Bryobacteraceae; genus Palsa-89. The sequence goes on along the minus strand of CAVRZH010000079.1, from coordinate 1,273 downwards.
GGTGCGCTGGACGGAGGGGCCACTGCTGCCGGGATGGGCGTCATTCGCGCCACATATAATTCGCCGTTCATTTGCGGCGTAAGCTCCATCGGCCGATAGCCCGGATGCCGGAACTTCAGCGACACGGGCTGCTCGCGCCAGCCTCCGTTGGGCAGCGTGAGGCGGAAGAGCCCCGCTGCATCAGATGCAGCAACGACGTTCCGTTCGCCCTCAGTAGCCGTGACCTGAACGTCTTGGATCGGCAGTTGCTTTCTCGGGTCTGAATCCTGCCTGAGAACCACTCCAGTGACCGTCACGCTGGCATGCCGCGCATGGATAACCAGCGCAACCACGATCACGCCCACTGCTACCGCTATGGCGGCCGAAATCACGATCCTGCGCGCCCGTGTTTGCATGCCCCGCCTTCAGGATAGCGGGCAAAGGCTTTAGATTAAAAGTAGTGCCAGCCCGCCGTCTCACCCGCCGAAAGCTTCTTCAGGGAATCGCGGCTGGAGCTGCGTTTGTGAGTGGCGACGCCGCGCCGATAGCCGGCCCCAGCACAACCCTTGCGCCGCAGGACGACGCTCTCCTGGACGAAATCGAGCACGCCTGCTTCCTTTATTTCTGGGAGCAAGCCCATCCCGAAACCGGATTAGTGAAGGACCGTTCCAAGGCCAACAGTTCCGACAACAGCATAGTGGCCAGCATCGCCGCCACCGGTTTCGGCCTCACCGCGCTTTCGATCGGGGAGAAGCGAGGCTGGGTTTCCTACGACGCGGCACGGGATCGCGTGTTGGCCACCCTCAACTTCCTGGCCCGCAAGATGCCCACCCACCGCGGATTCTTTTTTCACTGGGCCAATATCACCAGCGGCGAGAGAATCTGGGACGCGGAGGCGTCATCGGTGGATACCGCCATTCTGCTGTGCGGCGTGCTCACCGCGCGGCAGCACTTCCGGTACGCCGAAATCACGCGCCTGGCGTATGAGATCTTCGCGCGCGTGGATTGGACCTGGCTGTCCGAGGACACGATCCTGTTGCCGCATGGCTGGACACCGGAATTCGGGTTTCTACCCTATCGCTGGGATTATTACAGCGAGCTGATGATGATTTACCTGCTGGGCCTGGGATCTGAAACGCATCCGCTGCCGCCCGATGCCTGGAACGCCTGGAAGCGTACCATCTTCGAATATGACGGCCTGAAATATATCGGCTCGTACGCGCCGCTCTTCGTGCATCAATACTCGCAGGCCTGGTTCGATTTTCGAAACAAGCGCGATCGCTATGCCGACTAT
>CAVRZH010000078.1:0-4659 GCA_963725455.1 Bryobacterales bacterium | reverse complement strand
ATAAGCTCCTCGGTCAACGGACTGCCCTCTACATCCAGCCATCCCAGATCGCGGAATCCGGAAGATTGGACAACCAGCGTGTCGCCCTCCCAGTGCCCCGTTGAGTAACCGTACCACCAAGGATCCGCATCCTTGCCGGGCAAAGGGTGCCCATCAGTGAAGATCTGCCGAATACCTGCATTGGCTTCGTACAGGATCACGATCAGCTGCGGAGTCTGGATCATCTTGCGAGGCTCCCCGTGGTTGTGAAACTGCATGATGCCCATCGGCAGACAGTGCGCGTCCGGATTATCTTTGCTGTTGTCGGCGACGCGTTGCCGGTGCAGTTCAGCGGCCCAGGGCGTAAACGGAAGACCATCCGGAAACTGAGAGCCGAGGTTCCAGAACGGGCTTCGCCTGGCGATAGCCAATAAGGCGTCGTTGGTCGATGGCGGGTTGGCACTCGACCGCGCGGCCACCGTGCCGCCCACCGTCCGATCGTTCTGCCAGATGCCGGTAAGGTCCGGCTTGCCGTCGGAGGCCTTGGGAGCAGAAGCGCTCATGTTCGGCTTTCCGTCCGGAGTTCTGGGGACGCCGGCGGTTGGGTAAGCTGGCCATTGCGCGAGAAGTACCGCGGGCATGGCGACTGTCTGAAGAAGTGCCGCGAAAAAACAGCGTCGCAAATACAGTGGGATCGGCATGGCCGCCTCCCAAAATACGTCGGCGGAGCACGCCTGTCAATGGGACGTGTCAATGGGACGAACGTGGCGACGAAGATTTCGGCGCTAACCTACTCCTGCGCGCTGGATGGCGGCACGATGCCTTTCAATCGCAGATAGACGCACATGTATCCATAAACCTCGTTGGAGTGCCGGACCATGTTGTTCAGGGTCGCGAGCTTGGTCCGCGTAGGCTCGGGCGGAAAAGGTCCGCCAAGACGCGAGTTGATCTTTTCCATGGCCGCCGCGTCGGAAAGCGAATCGAAAGCCGAGTCGCAGGCGGAGGATGCCTGCTTCAGCAACGCGATCAGCTCTGGTTTGGAAGTCGCTACTGGACCAGGGCGAGGCGCCTGGTGGCCCATCACGCCCTGACATATGAACAGATTTGCGCCGGCGATATGCGCCATGCGTTGTCCGAAACTTTGGATCTCAGGCGTCGGCTGAAAGCTATAGTTCTCCGCAGGCATCTTTTCCGCCATCTTGAGCAGGTTGTCGCGAACCACGGTCCACGGAAACTTCGCCTCCGATACCAGCGCATTCGGGCTCTGTGCGGAAAGAGCGCAGCAACCGACGAATGCCAGTACGACGAACCGGCCCATAGTCATTCGACACCGAACGCGAGCAGGACGTTGCCGGGCGTGCCGCGAAGCGTGCCGATGTAACCAGACGTGGCGAAGACCATGCCGCCCGCGATCACCGGGCCGGCACAACCGAACGAGCCTCCTTTGGCAGCCACATGGTTGATGGTGTCGAAATCTCGCACGGCATTGAAAGACCAGAGCACCATTCCCGCGGCATCCACGGCGCGCAGGATGCCATCCCAACCGCCCGTGAAGACCACTCCCGGGATGGCACTGGCCGGACCCGCCTGCCCCCGGCGATCCGCGTCGATCTTCGCGTTCCAATCCACCCGGCCGGTTTGGATGTCCAGTGCCTTTAGTCCACCACCGGGCTGCTGTAGCGGATAGTACACGTGAGCGCCGTCGGCCGCGCCTCCCCAAACCACTAACCCGGAAGCAGATGGCGCCTGAGTTTCCCACAATTGCGTCCGCCACAGGAGCTTGCCTTCTTTGTCCGGATCCAGCGCGATGGCTACACCGCCTTTGCCCGCGGCCAACAGGATGTCCTTGCCCCTGACGGTTTCGAGAATTGCGGAAGAACCGCCGAAGTCGTAATCCGGCCCCAGCTTCTCCGCGCAATTGGAGTCTGCGCCATTGACCGCCTGGCAACGGGCCATGAAAGCGTCACCCTGGAACTCCTGGTGATGCCACATCATCTTTCCGTCTTTCATCCGAAGGGCCAGGATGGAATCGCTGGTGGTTGCCGCGATTCGGCCGAAGCTGTTGCCCGTTCCCACGTAGATCAGGCCGCGTTTGGCATCGACGGTGGGCGTGTTCCACACAGAGGCACCCGCGGGCCCCCAACGCTGCTTTCCATTGGCGTTTTCGCCGAGCTCGTGCAGCGGTTCTGGAATACTTTGCGTAACCCACAGCACCTTGCCCGTGTTGGCGTCGAGCGCGGCCACTGCCCCGCGGGACTTGCAGCACTCGTAGTTGAGATTCGCCCCCACCAGCGTCTCGGTGCCGGACATCGGCACATAAAGCCGTCCGTCGTGATAGGCCGCCGTGGCGCTCAAGTTATTCAAGCCGGTCCGGACCTGCGTCTTCCAGAGCAGTTTGCCGTCATGCGCATCCAGCGCGTAAGCAGTGGTAGAGCGGGTGACGAAGAAGATGGCGTTCCGGGTGCCCGGGTGCCCGGAGATGGATGCGGCGATCGGAGCAAACCGGCCAAACATATCGGCCTGGTAGGCCCAGTAAACGCAGCCCGTCTTCGCGTCGAGCGAATAAACCACGCCGTTGTCATTTCCCACGAAGACTCTGCCGAACGCCACCGCGGGCTGCGAATACATACTCATGCCACCGGGTAGTCCAAAGGCCCATTTGAGCTTCAGCTTGGGTACATCGCTTGCCGTGAGACCGGCTGCTTGCTTCGTTTGAAAGCGCGCGTTGCCCGCTCCTCCCCAGCCTGACCAAAAGGGTGAAGCACCCAGATTGGCAAGATCGGGATTCGCCGGACAAGCGTTCGTCATTTCCTTCAGAACACCCTCCGTTATTCCGGGCGGCGGCTGCGCCAGTTGGGCCCGCAAGGAGCAAGTCAAGGCAAGTGCGGTGGCGAGTAAGATCAGGTCCTTCATTCAGTTTGTCCTGCAGTTTGTCCTGGGAGTATTGTATTGCAGCGGGCCGCGGAGCCCGATTGGTCCGCCGATCGCTTTGCTCGAACCTTGCAAAATGCGGGCTGCCCCAGGAGTTTACACCAGCAATCGCGTCATCACCCAACCACCACAAACGAGACCGGCGAAAATCGTCGCGGCGAGCAACAGAGGCCGAGTCCCAGCCTGTTTCAGCTGCTGCCAGCGGGTTGCCATACCGAGCGCAAACATGGCGCTAGCCAACAGCACGGTATCTAGATCGATAAGGTGCGTTCGAACTGCCGCTGGCAGCTTCACCAGAGACTGCATAAGAATGACGGCGCCGAACCAGACCACAAACCAGGGAAACTTGATGGTCCGCGATGCGCTGGCGCCTCCGCTGCGACGTAAGCGGCTGATGATGACCAGCACCGGGGCAAGCATCAGCACGCGCAGCATCTTCGTGATCACGGCGGTGTCACTCGCCGCCTGGCTGACCGCGTGACCCGCGGCGAGTGCCTGGGCCACCTCGTGCACCGTGGCCCCGGCGTAGATCCCGAACTGACGTTCCGTGAAACCAGTCAAAGGATAGATCGCCGGATAAAGAAACATGGCAATTGTTCCAAACACCACCACGGTGGCCACGGCCACACTGACCTTGTGCGATTCGCTATCGATCACCCGCTCGGTGGCTAGCACCGCCGCGGCTCCACAAATTCCGCTGCCGGCACTCACCAGCAGCGCCGTGTCTGCATCCAGTCCGAATACGCGGGTACCAAGCCAAAAGCCGATCAGCAGGACACTGCCGATTACCGTCAAATCGAGCAGCATGGCACGGGGGCCGAGGTTCGCCAGATCCTGCACGGTAAGGCGTGCACCGTAGAGGACGATGCCGAGCCGCAGCAGGGTTTGTTGACAGAACCGCAGCCCGGGCTGCAACTGGCCCAGCAGACGCTTTGGAAGGGCATTGCCCGCCACCATTCCCGTTACGATCGCCAGTGTCAGCGGGCTCAATTGCAGCTTATGATTCCAGGGAAGCACAGCTGTGGCCCATGCCAAAAGCGAAGCTGTCAGACATAGGGCCGCCCCCGCGGCAAAGTCTCTGGAAATCTTTGGGAAGGACATTTTACAAGTGACTTCAGATTAGCGGGAGGGTCATAATAAGTAAAACGGATAATATCAATGATTCTAATCGGGCTAGCCTATTTAGAATAAACAACCTATGCAGATCACGCTTCGACAGCTCGAGATCTTTAGCGCCATCTATCAAGAAGGCTCCATCACCCGGGCGGCAGTTCGCATCGGGCTCTCTCAAGCCGCCACCAGCCAGGCGCTCGCCGAGCTAGAGAACCAATTACAGCGCCGGCTTTTCGACAGGAATGGCCGGCGGATCGTAACCAACGCGGCCGGCCGAGAATTGTTACCGGCTGCGATTGAGGTGCTGGACCGGGTTCGCGATATCGAAGCCGGCGCCGGACACCAGCCGTTGAATATCAAGCTCAGCGCCAGCCTCACGGTTGGCAACTACATGCTACCTTCGCTGATCGCGCGTTTCTCACGCCGTCAGAAGGATGCTCGCTTCCATTTGGCGGTTGGAAACACGGACTATGTAGTTGCGTCGCTGCGGCAGTTTGAGAGCGACGCGGGCTGGGTTGAGGGCTTTACCCGCCACCCGGACCTGGAAGCATTCCCCTGGCGAGAAGACCATCTGGCGATCGTGGCCGCTCCTGGCCATCCGCTGGCGGGACGGCGGGCCACGGCGGCCGCGTTGGC
>CAVRZH010000077.1:0-39413 GCA_963725455.1 Bryobacterales bacterium | reverse complement strand
AGGCAACAACACCACAGGTTGCGGGCGACTGCGCGCATGGGTCGAAGGAGGAGGAAAGGAGCACGAGCTGCGGGGACTCGTCGATCAGAGCGATGATGCCGGTCGCGGCCTCGAGTCGCTCTGATGTTTCTGCCTCGTGGCCGATCAGCCTGCCCTCTACATGTCCCTGCTGGCAGGTGGCACGGAGTGAGCAATACGTAACGGAACGTGTTGGAGCAGCAATGCCATCTCCAAATATCGTCATTTCCGCGGCGACTTCGCCCATTTGGCCGCTTTGAGCGGGCTAGCCGTCAGGTCCGGGTCGTGGTGCGTACTTGTCGGTGTGACGAGTTGGCGCCCATCGACCCAGTCTACGCGTTCAATTTCCCACGTGCCGCTGAATTGGTTGCTGCCTGCAGCAGTCCGAAGACGAGTCAACAAAAAAAAAAAAAAAAAAAAAAACATGGCCACCATCACCAATTGCCACGTCTTTAGCGCCACGGGCACCGAAACGGGTTGCGACGCTGACGGGGCCAAGTTGGATTGGACCGCTTCAATTGAAGTGCTCACGTTGATCACCTGCAGCCTCCCACGCACAAACTAGACTCATGTGGGTTAACTTGGTTACAAATGGGAGTCCGCAGAGTGTAGCCGCCGAGCTTCTGGCCCGCGCACCGGGAGCCACAGAAAGCCAGATGGCTTCACATCTTCCAGAACGAAATCTGGCTGCCAAGCTTTTATGAATCAAGCGGATACAGGCGCGAGACCAGCCGGCAGGTAGCTCGAAAGGGCCAATAACCTCGCGGCCCAACCAGTCATCTTTACTACCATATAGCTTGAGCTGTGTATGTGGATAGTCCGATTAGCGCTTAGACGCCCTTATACCTTCGTCGTGATGTGTGTCGCCATTCTGCTGCTGGGAGTGGTGGCTATCGTCACGATGCCGATTGACATCTTTCCTTACATCGACATCCCAGTGGTAAGCGTGGTTTGGAATTATGCCGGCATGTCGCCGTCGGAGATGGAAAGCCGCATTCTTACGGTCTTCGAGCGGGGGATGACGACAACGGTCAACGACATTGAGCATATCGAGTCGCAATCTTACTACGGCGTGTCGGTGGTTCACGTTTATTTTCAGCCCAACGTGAAGATCGACCTGGCGATGTCGCAGATTTCAGCCATTGCGAATGTAGTAGTGCGCGCCATGCCTCCTGGGATTTTCCCGCCCAATGTCCTCAAATATGACGCCTCCAGCGTGCCTATCATTCAACTAGGCCTGGAAAGCAAAACATTGAGCGAGCAGGAGATCCAGGATTTGGGGCAAAACTTCATCCGGACTCCGCTGGCCACGGTACAGGGCGCTTCGGTGCCCGGTCCTTACGGCGGCAAGCAGCGCCAGGTGGTGGTGGATCTGGATCCGAACGCGCTTTACGCCAAGCAATTATCCCCCATCGACGTCTCGAGCGCCTTCAGCCAGCAAAACCTGATTGTACCGGCCGGCACCATCAAGGTAGGCGACACCGAGTACGCAGTGCGCGTGAACAGCAGTCCCGAGATACTGAGCGACTTGAACAATCTGCCGGTCAAGACCGTGAACGGTGCGACCGTTTATCTGAAGGACGTGGCCACGGTGCGCGACGGATTCTCGGTCCAAACCAACATTGTACGGACCAACGGAACGCGCGGAGCGCTGCTTACCATTCTTCGGAACGGCCAGGCTTCCACGCTCGACATCGTAAATAAGGTAAAAGCGGCGCTTCCCAGAATCGAAGCGGCCATGCCGCCGGGGCTGACGGTGCGGCAACTTTTCGATCAATCGGTGTTCGTGCGCGCATCGATTAGCGGCGTGGTCCGGGAGGCCGCCATCGCCGCCCTGCTCACCGGTTTGATGATTCTGTTGTTCCTGGGAAGCTGGCGCAGCACGGTGATCGTCTGTATCTCGATTCCGCTTTCCATTTTGACTTCGCTCATCATTTTAAAGTTGATGGGACACACCATCAATGTAATGACGCTGGGCGGCCTGGCACTGGCGGTGGGCATCCTGGTGGACGACGCCACGGTGGAGATCGAGAACACGCACCGCAATCTTGCGATGAAGAAACCGCTGGTTCGCGCGGTGTTGGATGGCGCGCAACAGATCGCGATCCCCGCGTTTGTTTCCACGCTTTCCATCTGTATTGTGTTCGCGCCAGTGCTGCTGTTAACGGGCGCCGCGAAGTTTCTGTTTACGCCGCTGGCCCTGGCGGTGGTTTTCGCGATGCTCGCGTCGTACATGCTGTCGCGCACGCTGATTCCCACCATGGTGCACTACATGTTGAAGCCGGAAGTGGCGATGTATCGGTCCGGCGAGCACGGCGAGGGCGGATCGACGGAAGGCCACTCCATCATCTGGCGCGTCCATTTCGCTTTCAATCGCCGCTTTGAGCGCTTGCGCGCTTCTTATACGGGATTTCTCGATTGGGCGCTCGATCATCGCGCCGCTGTTCTTTCTGTGTTCCTGATTTTTTCGTTGGGCTCCCTGAGCTTGGTCTACCTGGTGGGAAGGGATTTCTTCCCCACTGTGGACTCCGGCCAGATCCGCTTGCATGCGCAAGCGCCCGCGGGAACGCGCATCGAGAAAACCGAGCTGATCTTCGCCGAGATTGAAAAAGAGATCCGGAACGTGATTCCCCCCAGCGAACTGGACACGATACTCGACAACATCGGCGTGCCTCCGGGCGGCTTCAATCTGGCCTTTGGCGACAACACGGTGATCGGGGAGAATGACGGCGACATCCTCATTTCGCTCCACGAAGATCATACTCCCACCGACATCACCACCCAGCGCCTGCGCAAGCGGCTGAACGAGAGATTTCCCGACGTTGTGTTCTTTTTCGAAGCGGCCAACATCACCAATCAGATTCTGAACTCGGGCTTGCCGGCGCCCATCGACGTGCAGGTTACCGGCCGCGACCAAGGGCCGAATTATGCGCTGGCCAGGCAACTGGAGCAGAAAATCGCGCGGATTCCCGGCGCCGTCGACGTTCACATACACCAGGTGGTGGACGCTCCCGAACTGCGCATTAATGTGAACCGCGTTAAGGCCGGACAGCTTGGCCTCACGCAGAACAACGTGGCCAGCAGCTTACTGATTTCGCTCAGCGGCAGCAGCCAGGTGGCCCCCAGCTTCTGGCTGAACTGGAAGAACGGCGTAAGTTACAACGTGTTGATCCAGACGCCTCAATACAAGCTGGATTCGCTCGATAAGCTGATGCGAACGCCAATCTCGACAGGCTCGGCCGTGGCGTTCAACACTCCGGGCGCCACGGAGGGCGCGGCCAATCAGGGCGATGCGTCCACGGGCGTGGCTCCCAATCAAAGCTCGGAGGCTTACGGCAATCCAGGAGCGCTGCCGTACCAAACGCAGTCTGCTGTCCAACGTCGCCACCATCGAGCACAGCACCGGCCCGGAGATCGCGAATCATTACAACGTGCAGCCGGTGTTCGACGTGTATGCCAATATCGACCGCAGGGACCTGGGCGGCGTGACCTCCCAAGTGGAAAAGATCATCGCGCAGACCAAGATTCCCAAGACCACGCAGATCTTCGTGCGCGGCCAGGCCGAGACCATGCAGAGTTCCTTTTATCGTCTGGGCTTGGGACTGCTGGCGGCCATCGTCCTGGTATATCTGTTAATGGCCGTCAATTTTCAGTCCTGGGTGGATCCGTTCATTATTCTGACTGCTCTGCCAGGCGCGCTGGCTGGAATCCTGTGGATGCTCTTTGTTACACAAACCACCTTGAATGTTCCGTCGTTGATGGGCGCCATCATGTGTATCGGAGTGGCCACCGCCAACAGTATTCTAATGGTGGTCTTCGCAAACGACGAAAGAATGGAAGGCAAGAACGCGCGCGAGGCGGCTCTGTCGGCTGGCTATACGCGCCTGCGGCCGGTTTTGATGACGGCGCTAGCCATGATTCTCGGCATGCTCCCCATGGCGCTAGGGATTGGAGAGGGCGCGGAGCAAAACTCGCCGCTGGGCCGGGCGGTGATCGGCGGCCTGCTGTTGGCCACCGTGACCACGTTGATCATCGTGCCGATCGTTTACAGTTATATGCGCAAACTGCCGCCCATCGATCATGACAAGCAGATCGAAGAAGAAGAGCGCGAAGGGCTGCCGGAATCGCAATATATCTTAAGATCGTATTAATTGAAAACACTGAGTTACAGCAACGATGACTTCATCGACTATCGACGAACCGGATAATCCAATCGAACGGACCTCGCCCTCCACGGAGGAGCAACTACGCGCTGAAATCGAGCAGCTGAGGCGGCAACTGGAGCAGAAGAATTCGCATACGGCGCATTCGCCACTGGAGCATCCCAAGCGGCCTTCGGGCGCCAAGGTCACGCTGTTACTGGTGCTGGTGGCCGCGATCTTTTTGGCGGCGTTCTTCCTGGGCTATATCCCACATCATCGGCGAGATTTGCAGATTACTGCCGAAGCCAGCGCGCGGAATGACGCCTTGCCCGACGTCACTGTAGTAGCAGCCAAGCTGGCATCGTCGATGGGCGATCTGGTGCTACCCGGCAATATCCAGGCCGTCACCGAAGCGCCCATCCTGGCGCGCGCGGAGGGCTACGTGCAGCGCCGCTATGTGGATATCGGGGACCGCGTTACCGCCGGCCAGCTGCTAGCGGTAGTGGAAGCGCCCGATCTGGATCAGCAAGTGCGCCAGGCGCAAGCTGCTGTAGTACAAGCGCAGGCTGACCTGGCACGCGCCAGCGCGGCTTTGGAACAAGGCAAGGCCAACGAATCCATCGCCCAGGTGACCGCTGCGCGCTGGGAGAATCTGGTGAAGCGCGGCGCGGTTTCCAAGCAGGATAACGATCAGTATCAGGCGCAGTATCAGGCGCAGGCAGCGAACGTAAGGGCGCTGGAACGTGCCGTGGACGCGGCCAAGGGAAACATCACCGCCATGCAGGCCAACGTCGGGCGGCTGAGCGAAATGCAGGGATATCTGAGCGTCCGTGCGCCTTTCGCGGGTGTGGTCACGCTGCGCAATGTGGACGTTGGAACGCTGGTCAATACCGGCAGCACCATGCTGTTTCGCATCGCGCAGACCAATCTGCTTCGCACTTACTTGAACGTTCCCCAATCCAGCGCCTCCGATGTGCATGTGGGGCAAACGGCGTCGCTGGCAACACCGGAGCTTCCGGAGCGCAAGTTTTCGGGAAGCGTCACACGCACGGCGAACGCATTGGATCCCTCCAGCCGGACACTGTTAGTGGAAGTGCGGGTTCCGAATCCGGAAGGCAAGCTGCTGCCTGGAATGTACGTAGAAGTAGACCTGCATCTTCCGCGCAAAGATCCGCCCATCCTGCTTCCAAGCGACACCCTTTCCGTGCGTCCGGAGGGGACCATGGTTGCCACGCTCGACTCAAATGACGCAGTGCATTTTGCGCACGTGGTGGTGGGCCGGGACTTCGGGAGCAACATTGAAGTGCTTTCCGGACTCGCGGCCGGGCAGCGGGTGATCGCGAATCCAAACGACTCCGTTCAAGAAGGTGTGAAGGTGCATCCGGTCATGATCGCGGGCGATGGAGGCGGATCCAAACGCTCGCGCTAGCTGGTGCCCTTCCTTCCTCTGCCGTACCCTGAAAGAACACGTGCCCCGGCCGGGTTTGCGGGCCGGGTGTTTAGAACCGGACATCATGAATCAGATCAGCATGAAAAAGATCAGCGTTGTATTTCTCTGTTTGCTCCTGCTCGCGCCGGCCGGTTACCCGGCTGAAATGTTTAACTGGCTGACTCAGCCCTACGTGGAGCATCCCGTAGCTCCCGTCGACCTCTCCAACTCGCCCCTCATCCGGCAGTTGCTGCGCTCGGGCAACATCTATCTGTCGCTGTCGGACGCGATTATGCTCGCGATCCAGAACAATCTCGACATTCAACTGGAGCGCTATACCATCCCTACGGCCGATACGGAGTTGCTGCGCGCTAAGGGCGGCGGGCTGCTCCGGGGTCTTACCTACGAAGTCTATGAGGTACCGGTGGGCGTGGGCGGACCAGCCAGCCCGCTGGTGACAGCGGCGGCCTCCCCTGGCGTCGGCGCCGCGGGGTCGGTACCCACCAATCCGTCCGAACTCGGGGCGCTTTCCGAACAATTAGACAATCTTTCCATGCTCCAGACGGTTCCACTGTCCAGTGGTCCGGCAATTCCACAGTTCGATCCCACGCTCACGGGCCAGCTCAACTGGACGCATACATCCACGCCCGACACCGATCCGCTGGCCTACGGCTCCAACGCGCTCACCGGCAACACCACCAATGCCAATGCAGCCTATAACCAAGGATTCGGACCGGGCACCGAACTAAGCGCCGGCTTCGACAACTCCCGCTACACCACCAACTCATTACAGAGCGCCTTCAGCCCGTACACAACTTCCAGCCTGGGATTCACGGTGACCCAACCGTTGCTGCGTGGATTCGGCCTGGCGGTAAACCGCCGCTTCATCCGGATCTCAAAGAACGAACAGAAGATCGCGGGCCTGCTGGTGCAGCAACAGTTGATCGCCACCGTCTACGGCGTAGTGCGCCTATATACCGATCTGGTGGCGCTTTATGAAGACGTCAAGGTGAAGGAAGAGACCCTGGCTTCAGCCCAGAAGCTCTATACCGATACGAAGTCGGAGGTGGATGAGGGGACACAAGCGCCCGTGGAGCTGACCCGCGCCAATGCGCAGGTGTATTCCATCCGCCAGGATCTCATCGACTCGCGTGGACTGCTGGAGGAGCAGGAAGCGATCGTCAAAAACGTGATCACCCGGCGTACCGACAACGATCCGGAGATATTGAACGCGCGCATCATTCCTACTGATACCATCGAGGTCCCGAAGAATGACGAGATTAAGCCGCTGCAGGATTTGGTGGCACAGGCGTTCGCGAATCGGCCCGATTTGGGACAGGCGGGCATCCAGGTGGACAACACGCAAATCAGCCTGCAGGGCTCCCGCAATGAGCTCCGGCCGGAAATCGATGTGGTGGGCACAGCCCAAAACAGTGGGCTAGCCGCTCAACTGAATCCTTTGGCCCCGGCTATCAGTTCGCCCTTGCTGGGCGGATACGGCAACGCTTTGGAGCAGCTGGCCACGCGCAAGTATCCTTCTTATGGAGTCGGGCTAAATATTACTTTGCCGCTGCGCAATCGGATCGCTCAAGCCGACGTGACGCGCGACGAGATCCTGTTGCGGCAGAGCCAGGTGGCGCAACAGCAGCTACGCAAGCAGGCCCAGCTGGAAGTGGAGGACGCAGTGATCGCCATGCGGCGGGCCCGGGCATCTTATGAAGCCGCCGTCGAGACCCAGAAGCTGCAGCAGGAATCGCTGGATGTGGAACAGGCCAAGTTTGAGGTAGGCGCGTCCACCAGCTTCTTTATCATTCAGTACCAGAGCTTTCTGGCGCAGGCCGAGTCGACGGTGGTGGTAGCCAAGAGCGCCTATCTGAAGGCCCGGGCCGCCCTGGAACGTGCCACCGGAACGATTTTGGACGACAACCACATTTCACTGGTCGACGCCATTCGAGGCCGCTGAGAGTTGAGGCGTTCACTGATTTTGATACGCTTTATCGCCAACCCAATAACGAGCGTGCCTGAACAGCCAATCCCCAACCCCCAATCCCTAATTTGCATTGCATGCAGCGGCCTATTACAATGATTGACTAGAACCAACGTTACGAAGGGGCTTCAGAGATGGACCCCCGGTTCATTGACCGGGATGCTTCAAAAGCGCTAGACTTTCCTCTTGGTTCTCGGTCGGGAAGATCACGACCCTCCAATTTTTAAGAAGACCTTGAGGAGGTTTATTCGGTGTCAGAGAAATTGCGGCATATTTTTACGTCGGAATCCGTAAGTGAAGGACATCCCGACAAGATGGCGGACCAGGTTTCCGATGCGGTGCTGGACGCCTGTTTAGCAGTTGATCCCATGAGCCGCGTGGCTTGTGAGACGCTGGTCACCACCGGCGTTTGCATTGTGGCCGGCGAAATTACGACCAAGGCCATTCTGGACGTTCCGAAGCTGGCCCGCGAAGTGATCGCGGACATCGGCTTCACCGACGCCAAGATGGGCTTCGACGCCAAAACCTGCGGCGTCCTAAATATCGTCCAGACACAATCCCCTGACATCGCGATGGGCGTAGACACCGGCGGCGCCGGCGACCAGGGTTTGATGTTCGGTTATGCCACCGATGAAACCCCGGAGCTTATGCCCCTTCCCATCATGCTTTCGCACAAGCTGGTTCGCCAGCAGAGCGAGATCCGGCGGACGGGCAAGCTCACCTATCTGCGTCCGGATGCCAAGAGCCAGGTCAGCGTTGAATACCACGGTGGCAAACCGGTTCGCATCGATGCGGTGGTTCTCTCCACCCAGCACGACGACGATGTGACTACCGAGCAACTCCGCGCCGATGTCAAGAAGTTCATCATCGATCCCGTTGTTGGCGGAAATCTGGTGGATTCACAGACCAAGTATCACGTGAACCCCACCGGCCGTTTCGTAATCGGCGGACCGCACGGCGACACCGGACTCACCGGCCGCAAGATCATCGTCGACACCTACGGCGGCATGGGCCGTCACGGCGGTGGCGCGTTCTCCGGCAAGGATCCGACGAAGGTGGACCGCTCGGCCTGCTACATGGCGCGCTACGTTGCCAAGAACATCGTGGCTTCCGGCTTAGCCTCGCGCTGCGAAGTGCAGTTGGCCTACGCCATCGGCGTGGCCGAACCGGTATCCATCATGGTGGATACCTTCGGAACCGGCAAAGTTGACCAACAGCACCTGGTGGACCTGGTTCGCCAGAACTTCAAACTCACGCCGAAGGGCATGATCGAGACCCTGAAGCTGCGCCGCCCGATTTATCGCAAGACTTCGTACTATGGCCACTTCGGCCGCACGGAAGAGACCTTCACTTGGGAAGCTACCGATAAGGCGGAAGCTCTCAAGGAAGGCGCCAAGCTGGCCGCTGTCGCGAAGTAAGATCATTCCTCCAATCTTCAGGGGCTCGCGGTATCATAAAAACGCGAGCCCCTGGTGTCTCGTTTTCACTCCTAAATGCTAGTCGAAGGCTGCAAGCACGAAATCGAAGTTACCGTTCCCGTGGACGAAATCGCCCGCGAGACAGATCGCGTCGTCGCGGACATCCAGCAAAAGGCCAAGCTTCCGGGTTTTCGTCCCGGCAAAGCTCCCGCCAGCCTGATCCGCACTAAGTTTTCCAAGCAGGTGCGGGACGACGTTCTCGAAAATCTCCTTCCGAAATACTTCCGGCAGAAAGTGGAAGAAGAGCATCTGGAAGTAGTGGGGCGGCCGAATGTCAAAGACGTTCACTTCCATGAAGGCGAGCCATTGCGGTTCAAAGCCGAGTTTGAAGTGGCGCCGGAGATCGAGCTGAAGGACTATCGCGGCATCACGGTTCATTACAGTGAGCCCGAAGTGACGGAAGAAGACATCGCCAAGCGCCTGGACGAAATTCGGGAGCAGAAGTCCCAGTTCGTCAACGTGGAGCCGCGCGCTCTTGTGGATGGCGACTACGCGGTGGTGACTCTCGACAGCCTTTCAGGCGTCGATCAGCCGATCCATCAGGACGAAGTGGTGCTGCACGTGGGCGATCCGGATACCATGGCAGGCTTTTCTGAAGCCCTGCGCGGCATGTCTCCGGAGGAAGAGAAAGAGTTCGAAGTTACTTATCCCGAAGACTTCGGGCAGGAACGGCTGGCCGGTAAAACGGTGCGCTTTCAGGCCAAGCTGACTACCATTCGCACCAAGGAACTACCTGAATTGAACGACGAGTTCGCGCAGGATCTGGGCGATTATCCGACGCTGAACGATCTGCGGGAAGCGGTGCGTAAAGCTATCTTTCACGAGCGCGAATACGCCTCCCAGCATAAGGCCAAAGACCAGCTGATCGACAGGCTGATCGAGAGCCACGAATTTCCGGTGCCGGAAGCGTATATTGAGCGGCAGATTGAATCCCAGCTTGAGAATCAGTTCCGGGATCTGGCCGAGCGCGGTATCGATCCAACCAAATTGAAGCTGGACTGGGGGAAGATCAAAGAGGCCCAGCGTCCCAAGGCGTTGCACGATGTGAAGGCGTCGCTCCTGGTGGATAAGATCGCCGAGCGCGAAGCCATCACTCCCACCAACGACGAAGTGGACGCGGAGGTCCAGCGCATCGCCAAGCAGCAGCGCGAGCCAGTGGCCGCCGTGCGCAAAAAGCTGCAAAAAGACGGCATACTCGGGCGGATCGCCTATCAGATCCGGAGCAACAAGACATTGAATTTCCTGTTCGAGCACGCACGCAAAGAGGCGGGCGAACCGGAACCAGTGGAAGAAAAAGCAGCCGAGTAGCCGCACAATTCATCTATATCGGCAGGTTCGGCTTTTGCAGAAAAAGGTCCCTGTTCACCTCCTCGCGTTCAGCGTCGGGGTCATCGTCGCGAATATTTATTACGTGCAGCCGTTGCTGGCCGCGATGGCGCGGACTTTTTCGGTCAGCGTCAGCATGATCGGTCTGGTTGCCATGCTCACCCAGGTGGGCACCGCTATCGGGATGCTGATCTTCGTTCCTCTGGGCGATAGTCACGACCGGCGGGCGCTGCTCACTGCGCTGCTTTCCGGTGCTTGCCTCGCGTTGTGCGGCGTGGCCACGGCGCGAAATCTGCTCTGGATATCGATCGCAAGTTTTGCCGTAGGCGCATGCGGCGCCGCGGTGCATGTCATCGTGCCCTTTGCCGCGCAGCTTGCTCCAGAAAACAGCCGCGGCCGGGTGCTCGGAACGGTCTTCAGCGGACTGCTGATCGGGATCCTGTTAGCCCGGACGTTCAGCGGCGTGGTTGCGTCTTTTTTCGGATGGCGTTCGGTGTACGTGATCGCGGCAGTGGCCATGTTGGCCCTGATGTTGCTTCTGCGGGCGCGATTACCGCAGCTTCCGCGGCAAAGCAATCTGGGCTGGCCCGCTCTCATGCGGTCCCTGGTGGACCTGGTGCGCGATCATCCCAGCCTGCGAGAATCGGCATTCTTGGGCGCGGCGCTGCTGTGCGTGTTCAGCGCGTTCTGGACCACGCTTGTGTTTCTACTTCAGACGCCGCCCTATCATTACGGATCGTCGGTAGCGGGGCTCTTCGGATTGGTGGGCGCCGCGGGCGCGTTGTGCGCTCCCCTGGTTGGTCGCTTCGCCGACCGGCGCGGAACAGGGTTCACAATTCTCCTGGCGCTTCTGACCACGCTGGCATCGTTTCTGGTGCTCGGCACGTTCGGGAAAATGATGGCTGGGTTGATCGCCGGAGTTGTGCTGTTGGACATCGGAGTGCAGTCGGGCCACGTAGCCAATCAGACCCGGATCTATGCGCTGGACGCCAACGCGCGCAGCCGGCTGAATACCGTCTATATGTTTTGTTACTTCACCGGCGGATCCATCGGCTCATGGCTAGGAGCGATCTGCTGGGCGTACAAAGGCTGGTGGGCCGTTTGCGCCTTCAGTCTCGCGGTAATGGCGGTCGCATTAGCTGTATTTGCTCGCAACTATCAGACGCGCGGCGCGTTACTTGTCGCCGACAGCCAGTAGCGTCTCGAAGTGCGGCGCGTCTTCCTGGCTGTGCACGATTGACGTTTCGATGTTCTTGAACCCGGCCTGGCGCAGAAAGCGCGTCACTTCTACTTCGGTGAAACCGAGCCACAGGTCGGCATATAACTCGCGCGCTTCTTCATAGCTGTGACGAAGTAAATCCAGAACCACAATTCTGCCGCCGGTCTTCAAAATACGCGAGGCCTCCGCGACGGCGCGATCGGGATGCTGTGCGTGATGCAGCGCCTGGCTGAAGAATGCCAGATCGACGCTGGCGTCCTTGATCGGCACTTCTTCCAGATCGCCTTTGCGATATTCCAGATTCTTGACGCCGTGCTTGGCCGCCAACTCACGGCCGTATTCCACCATTTTTTCCGAGTTGTCGACGGCAATTACTTTCTTCGAGCGGCGGGCGAGAAGTTGCGAGAACGTGCCTTCGCCCGCGCCCAGATCCGCGATCACCATGGGCGGCATCAACGTCAGAAGCGTTTCCGCCAAGCCTTGCCAGGAACGCCCGGGAACATAGTTGCGCCCGAACTTGCCCGCCAGCTCATCGAAATACGCGCGCATCTTGTCTTGGCGCCTGCGTAACGCGAGCCGCAGCGCTTCTGAATCTTGCTCGGCTTCCGGGATTTCAGCCGCCGCTTGCCGCAGCACACCCAGCATCTGGGAAAATCCGTTCGATTGAATGCCGTGTTTTAGCCGATAAAGAATACTCTTGCCATTGCGCCGGTCTTCCACCAATCCGGCTTGTTTCAGCTGCGCCAGGTGCGTGGAGATACGGCTTTGCCCCATACCGAGGATCTCCTGCAATTCGGCCACGGAAAGCTCTTCGCGCTCTAATAGCAATAAGATACGGAGCCGGCTGGGATCGGCCAGCAGTCTCAGGTTTTTCAGGATTGACGCCATGCGGCTAGCTGTACTATTATATCAACATATCTAGATTGGTAGATATAATTCTTCGCACGGAGATTGAATGAGCACAGCAACTCTCAACAACGTCGCCACCGAGTACAAAGTGGCGGATATGAGCCTGGCCGAATGGGGCCGCAAAGAAATTTCCATCGCCGAGTTCGAAATGCCCGGCTTGATGTCGATCCGTAAAAAATATGCGCCCGGCAAGCCGCTCAAAGGCGTGCGCGTCACCGGCTCGCTCCACATGACAATCCAGACCGCGGTGCTGATTGAGACCCTGGTCGACCTGGGCGCCAGCGTCCGCTGGGCCAGCTGCAACATTTTCTCAACGCAGGATCACGCCGCGGCCGCCATCGCCGCCGCTGGAGTTCCGGTGTTTGCCTGGAAGGGCGAATCGCTCGAAGAATATTGGGACTGCACCTTGAAAGCCGTCAGCCATCCGGACGGCAAGGGCCCCGAGCTGGTGGTTGATGACGGCGGCGACGTCACACTGCTGATTCACAAGGGCTACGAGCTGGAGAACGGCGATAAGTGGGTGGACTCCGAATCGGGCAGCCACGAAGAGACGGTCATTAAGAACCTGCTGAAGAAGGTCTACGCCGAGAATCCCAAGCATTGGCACAACGTGGTGAAGGATTGGCGCGGAGTCTCTGAGGAGACCACCACGGGCGTGCATCGCCTGTACAAGATGCAGGAGCAGGGCAAGCTGCTGGTTCCCGCCATCAACGTGAACGATTCGGTGACCAAGTCGAAATTCGACAATCTGTACGGCTGCCGCGAATCGCTGGCGGATGGCATCAAGCGCGCCACCGATGTAATGGTTGCGGGCAAAATCGCTGTCATCTGCGGGTATGGCGATGTGGGCAAGGGCTCGGCACATTCATTGCGCGGCATGGGCGCGCGCGTGGTTGTCACCGAGATCGATCCCATCAACGCGCTGCAAGCCGCGATGGAAGGCTTTGAAGTGACCACGGTGGAAGATACGCTCGGCCGCGGCGACATTTACGTCACGACGACCGGCAACCTGGACATCATTACGCTGGATCACATGGCGCACATGAAGGACCAGGCCATCGTCTGCAACATCGGGCACTTCGACAACGAGATCCAGATCGATGCGTTGAATACGGCCAAGGGCGTGAAGCGGACCAATATCAAGCCGCAGGTGGATATGTACACCTTCCCGGATGGCCATTGTATTTTCATGCTGGCCGAAGGCCGCCTGGTGAACCTGGGATGCGCCACCGGCCATCCGAGCTTTGTGATGTCGAACAGCTTTTCGAACCAGACGCTGGCGCAGGCTGGATCTGTGGAAGAACAAGGACACCTACAAAGTGGGCGTCTATACGCTGCCGAAGAAGCTGGACGAGGAAGTGGCCCGGCTGCACTTGGACAAGATCGGCGTGAAGTTGACTACGCTGACGAAGAAGCAGGCCGATTATCTCGGCGTGCCGATTGAGGGTCCGTACAAGCCGGATCATTACCGGTACTAAGTTAGCTTAGGCGTGAAATCGAAGGCCGGTCTCGTTCGCGGGACCGGCCTTTTTTGCTTTCTGAACGTCTAGCAGCCGAATTTGTGGACTCTGAGAGGGAATGAAACAAAGGCCGTTTTCTGGGCGCTGAGATCGTTGATGAATTTCTCGCGCTCCGGAGCCATCACTGCACTCGCGGTTAGTTGCGCATCCAGCTTCTCATAGACCCACGGAACTACGTTTCTCATCGTAAATTCGGGACGAAGAGAGACGAGCTTTGAGGCGCGATCCTCGTACCAGTTTGCCTGTTCAAGGAGCGGATTCTGGTGTGCACGCCGGGGATCGACATACCGCTTTTCGTAAGCTTGCCGCAACCACGGAAGCCCCTCCTTAATCGCTAGCGTGACTAACGGCTCCGATCACCCCACTAACTAACTCTGACATATAAACATTTTCTCGCATTTCGAGCTCGAACACGTCGAGCGGCGCCGTGTCCGGTGTAGAATTTGTAAGGGACTGTACAGCGGGGCATGGACAAGACCATTCGCAAGTACACGAGCTTCGATGAAGCCAAGGCTGACGAATATCGCTATTGGCAAAGCCGGCCGGCGCATGAACGGATGGCGGCGATTTCGGAAATTACTCAAGATTTGTACGCGATGAAGGGCGAGGTACCAGATGTACCGAGACTTCAAAGAACTCTTGTCCATATTAAACGCCCACGAGGCTAAGTTTTTGGTCGTGGGCGGCTACGCAGTAGGTTTCCATGCTCAGCCACGTGCAACAAAGGACCTTGCTATCCTCATCGGTCCAGATCCCCAAAACGCAAAGGTCGTTTACGACGCTCTGGCCGCGTTTGGCGCACCGCTTCAGGGTGTCACGCCGAGCGATCTTCTTGGCCCTGACGGATTTTTTCGCATTGGCCAGGCTCCGGTGATGATCGAGATTTTGCCGAATATTGAAGGTGTCGAGTTCGATGACGCGTGGCAAAGGCGGATCGAAGTGGTAATCGACAAGGAGACTGGGCTGACTGCTTTCATGTTGTCGCGCGAGGATTTGATAACGGCAAAACTAGCCGCTGGCCGACCCCAGGATTTGGCAGACGTCGATGCGATCTGCAAAGCCGAAGAGGCCCAGACGAAACGGCCGGGCTAGCCGGCAGGCCGGCATCCCCCAGTACCCGGGAAACCACCCTCCCAGGACGGCCCATTTTTCCCAGGGGCGGATTTGCCAGGGTTCTGTTATAATCGTATTTCAGAGAGAGTAGGTCGAACGCTGGTAGTGTACAGTCTTAGTCGACGGGAGATTCCCCTGTGAAACGTGCTGGTTCTGATGACGCACTGCGCTGTTCCTTCTGCCACAAAAGTCAGGACGTAGTCGGCAAACTAATCTCCTCCCCCAACGATTACCCCCGAGCTTACATCTGCGACGAATGCATCGCCGTATGTAATTCGATTCTAGAGGACGATCGTCACGATCAGCCTTATGGGGCACCGCACAAGCTCCCCAAACCATTGGAATTGAAAGAATACCTGGACCAATACGTGATTGGTCAGGACGCCACGAAAAAGAAGCTGGCCGTAGCGGTTTATAACCACTACAAGCGCATTCAGATGAATAAGCAGCGTGGCGCCGAAGTGGAACTTTCGAAATCCAATATCCTTCTCATCGGGCCCACCGGAACCGGCAAAACCCTGCTGGCTCAGACTCTGGCCCGCATTTTGGATGTCCCGTTCGCCATCGTCGACGCCACCACGCTTACGGAAGCCGGGTATGTCGGCGAAGACGTGGAGAACATCATTCTGCGGTTGCTACAGAACTCCGATTGGGACGTGCAGCGCTGCCAGACCGGCATCATTTACATCGACGAAATCGACAAGATCGGCCGTAAGGACGAGAACCCGTCGATCACGCGCGACGTCTCCGGCGAGGGCGTGCAGCAGGCGCTGCTCAAGATCCTGGAAGGTACGGTAGCGAACGTTCCTCCGCAGGGCGGCCGCAAGCATCCCCATCAGGAATTCACTCCGGTAGACACCACCAATATCCTCTTTATCTGCGGCGGCGCTTTCGTTGGATTGGAAAAGGTGATTTCCAAGCGCGTCGGCACCAAGTCCATGGGTTTCGTACAGCAGGAAGAACATCGGCCGGAAGGCGCGCCGGCTCGCACGGCCTCCAATCGCCGGGACGTCGATCTGCTCGAAAACGTCCAGCCGGTGGATCTGATCAAGTTCGGCTTTATCCCTGAATTCATTGGCCGTATGCCGGTAGTGGCGGTTCTGGAAGATCTGAGCAAGGAAGCTCTGGTCCAGATCCTGACCAAGCCCAAGAATGCCATCGTCCGCCAGTACCAGAAGCTTTTTGAATTCGAAAATGTTAGACTGAAGTTTAGCGACGACGCCCTGGAAGCCATCGCTGCCCTGGCAATGGAGCGAAAGGTTGGCGCGCGCGGCCTGAGGATGATCCTGGAGGATCTGATGTTGGACCTCATGTATTATCTTCCGTCCTACAAGAAAGTCCGCGAATTCCTGGTGACCAAGGAGATGGTCATGACGCAGAAGATCAATATGGCCTTGTTGGAAAAGGCCGGCTAAGTCCCCGTTCGCCGCTGACGATTTGGTTTGTTGGTTTGGACCTTTCCGGTTCAAACCAGGAACGAAGGAACCAAGCCCCTCACAACTCATCCTCATGCTTACCTCTAAAGAGAAATCCGATACACGACGCCTGCCCATGATGCCCATTCGGGACGTCGTCATTTTTCCGTACATGATGACCCCATTCGTGGTGGGGCGCGATTCCAGCGTTCGGGCATTGGAAGAAGCTTTGGCGTCCGACAAGAAGATTTTTCTGGCCACACAGCACGACGCCTCGGTCGATGAACCCCGCCCCGACGAAATTTACAGCGTTGGGACGGTGGCAAATATCGTCCAGAGCCTGAAGCTGCCAGACGGCAATATCAAGGTGTTGGTGGAAGGCGTGGAACGCGGCAAAATCATCTCGGTCAGCGAGGACGAGGGGTATTTCCGGTCGGTGGTCAAGACGTTCAATTTCAAGGTGGACGCGGGGGCGCAGTTGGAGGCGCTGGTGGCGCGTGTCACCGGCCTCTTTGAACAGTACGTCAAGCTGAGCCAGAATCTGAATTATGAGACGATGATCGCGGCCATTCGCGTGGACGAGCCGGGCAAGCTGGCCGACACCGTGGGCGCGAACCTGCAACTGACCATCGAAGAGAAGCAGGAACTGCTCGAAATCTTCGATCCGGTGGACCGGCTGACTCGCGTGGCCGAAATGCTGGACATCGAGATTGAGAAGCTCAATGTCGACCGCACTATCCAGGGCCGCGTGAAGCGGCAGATGGAAAAGGCGCAAAAAGAGTATTACCTCAACGAGAAGATTAAGGCCATCCAGAAGGAACTGGGGCGCGGCGAAAAGAGCGAGTTCGACGAGCTAAAGCGTAAGATCGATACCGCGGGCATGACTAAGGACGCCCACGAAAAAGCCATCGCCGAATTGCGGCGCCTGGAAAACATGCCGCCCATGTCGGCCGAATCCACGGTATCGCGCAATTATCTGGATTGGCTGCTGGCGGTGCCGTGGAAGAAAAAATCCAAAGAGATTCGGGATCTCAACCACGCGCAGGAAGTGCTGGAATCGGATCACTACGGCCTGGAGAAGATCAAGGAACGCATCCTCGAGTTCCTGGCTGTGCGCCGCTTGGTGCAAAATCCCAAGGGTTCTATCCTGTGCTTTGTCGGACCTCCCGGCGTCGGCAAAACGTCGCTCGGAATGTCGATCGCCAAAGCGACCGGGCGCAAGTTCATTCGCCTGTCGCTCGGCGGCGTGCGCGATGAAGCCGAGATTCGCGGCCATCGCAGAACCTACATCGGTGCGCTGCCTGGCCAGGTGCTCCAGATGATGAAGAAAGCCGGCACCAAGAACCCGGTGTTCATGCTGGATGAAATCGACAAGATGTCGATGGACTTTCGGGGCGACCCATCGGCCGCGCTGCTGGAAGTGCTGGATCCGGAACAGAACTACATGTTCATGGATCATTACCTGGACGTGGAGTACGATCTGAGCCAGGTATTCTTTATCGCCACGGCGAATGTGCTACACACCGTTCCGCCGGCGTTGCAGGACCGCATGGAAGTGATCCGGCTCTCCGGTTATACGGAGCTCGAAAAGCTTGAGATCGCCAAGCGCTTCCTGGTTCCCAAGCAGATGAAGCAGACCGGCCTCAAAGAAGGCGATCTCGAATTCACCGACGACGGGCTGCAAAGCCTGATCCAGTTCTACACGCGCGAAGCCGGTGTGCGCAATCTGGAACGCGAGATCGGCAACGTCAACCGCAAGGTGGCGCGCAAAGTTGTCAACTCGCACAACGGCGGTAAGGGAGATGCGAAGAAGATCGAAAAAGCGGTGCTCTCGGGCGAGACCGTTTCCGAATTCCTCGGCCCCCACAAATTCCGCGACCTGCAGGCCGACAAGAAGAACGAAGTAGGCGCGACCGTGGGATTGGCCTGGACGGAGGTGGGTGGTTCAATACTGACCACCGAAGCGGCCGTCATGGAAGGCAAAGGCAAGCTGCAAACCACCGGTAAACTCGGCGACGTGATGCAGGAATCGGCGCATGCGGCGATGAGCTACGTGCGATCGCGAGCGCATCTGCTGGGCCTGCCACGCGACTTTTACCGCAACGTCGATATTCACGTGCACGTGCCTGAAGGCGCCATCCCCAAGGACGGCCCGTCGGCCGGCATTACCATCGCCACCAGCATTTGTAGCGCGCTTACTAATATCCCCGTTCGCTGCGATCTCGCCATGACCGGCGAAATCACGGTGCGCGGCCGGGTGCTGCCCATCGGCGGTTTAAAAGAGAAGGTATTGGCGGCGCATCGGCAGGGGATCTACCAGTTAGTGCTGCCGAAAGACAACGAAAAGGATCTTCCCGATATTCCAGAGACCATCCGCAAAGAGATGAAGCTCCAGTTCGTGACCTCCATGGATGAGGTGTTGAAGATTGCTTTGGAACGGGAACTGGTCGCGCTGCCGCTCGCGGCTACCACTCCGCCGGTGGAGCTGGTGCGGGGCGGATCGGCGGAAGAACGGATTTCGATATAAGGCGCTATTTGATAGCAGCGCCGCCGGCCGCATGGACGCCCAATTCGTATTAAGCGCGGCGCGGTCGGAACAGTTTCCAGCCGAAACGCTCCCGGAGATTGCGTTTCTGGGACGGAGCAACGTCGGCAAGTCGAGTTTGTTAAATTGCCTCACGGGCCAAAAAAAGCTGGCGTTTACCAGCGCCAAGCCCGGATGCACGCAGCTGGTGAATTTTTATAGGATCGACGGACAATTCCACTTTGTCGATTTGCCGGGATATGGGTACGCGCGTGTCCCGAAGGATATTGTATTTCAGTGGAAACAGCTCATCGAGCAATATCTTACCGAGCGAAAATCGTTGCAGCTTTGTTGTTTGATCCTCGACGCGCGTCGAGGCTGGATGGATAAGGACCTGGAACTCAAACAGTGGTTGGAGTTCCATAACCGGCGATACCTGGTGATCGCCACGAAGACGGATAAGTTGAAAAGTCAAAGCGATCAGCGGCAAGGCCTGTCAGCCATCCGGAGCCAGTCTCCGGAGACTGAGCCTTTGCCGTTCTCGGCCGTAGGTTGCCGAGGAGCGAGGGAAATTTGGCAAGCGATCTCGAAAATCAAGACCCAGCGGCAGTAGCCGCTCCCACCCCCGAGGAATCCGACATCAAAACGGACGGCAAGGCCGTCGCCAGAGGCGACGCCAAAACGGATAAAGGCGAGTCAAAAGATAAAGCTGACTCCAAAGACAAAGGCGACGGTAAAGCAGCGGACCCCAAATCCGCCGATGCCAAGTCCGCCGATCCTAAAGCAGGTGATACTCCCTCGGCCGAAAAAGCAGCCGACGTGAATGGCAAGGCCGACAAGACCGCGGGCCACGCCGGCGGACGCAAACGCCAGGGAGGCGGTGCGCCTCAGGCCAATCAAAAGAACGGCACGCTGGACCTGGTGGAGCTCAAAGACATGAGCATCCAGAATCTCAACCAGATCGCCAAGGACTTGAACGTCACAGGCACCGCTGGACTGCGCAAGCAGGAGCTGATCTTCAAGATTCTGCAGACGCAAGCCGAGAAGAGCGGCCTCATCTTTTCCGAAGGCGTCCTCGAGTGCCTGCCCGACGGCTTCGGCTTCCTGCGCGCACCCGAGTACAACTATTTGCCCGGGCCTGACGACGTCTATGTGTCCCCATCGCAAATCCGCCGCTTTGACCTGCGCACCGGCGACACCATCTCCGGACAGATACGGCCGCCGAAAGAAGGCGAACGATACTTCGCGCTCATCAAGGTGGACGCCATCAACTTTGAGCCGCCGGAGGAAGCGCGCAATAAGATTTTCTTCGACAACCTGACGCCGCTCTATCCTGACGAACGGCTCAAGCTCGAAACCACGCGTGACAGCGCCTCGGGACGCGTGATGGATTTGCTGACACCCATCGGCAAGGGACAGCGCGGCCTGATTGTCGCCGCGCCCCGCACCGGCAAGACCATGCTGCTGCAGTCCATCGCGAACTCCATCACGGCCAATCATCCGGAAGTTTCGTTGATCGTTCTGCTCATCGATGAACGGCCCGAAGAAGTCACCGACATGCAGCGTTCGGTAAAGGGCGAAGTGATCAGCTCGACGTTTGACGAGCCGGCTTCGCGCCACGTGCAAGTGGCCGAAATGGTGATCGAAAAGGCCAAGCGATTGGTCGAGCACAAGCGCGATGTCGTGATCCTGCTGGATTCCATCACGCGTCTGGCGCGCGCGTACAACACCGTGGTCCCGCCCTCGGGCAAAGTGCTCTCGGGCGGCGTGGACTCCAATGCTCTGCAGCGTCCCAAGCGCTTCTTTGGTGCGGCCCGCAACATCGAAGAAGGCGGCTCGCTCACCATCGTGGCTTCCGCGCTCATTGACACCGGCAGCCGTATGGACGACGTCATCTTCGAAGAATTTAAAGGCACGGGCAATATGGAAATCCATCTGGATCGCAAGCTGATGGACAAACGCGTCTTCCCGGCCATCGACATCACCAAGAGCGGGACGCGCAAAGAAGAGCTTCTCGTCCCACGCGAAGAGCTCAACCGGATCTTCGTTCTGCGCCGCGTGTTGAATCCGTTATCGCCGGTGGAGAGCATGGAACTGCTGCTCGACAAGCTGGGCAAGACGCGCAGCAACGCCGAGTTCCTGTCTTCCATGAGCGCCTAGTTGACCAGACCGAGCCGCGACCGTGAGGGAGCGGAATAGCGCATGGGCAGAATCCGCGTCCTCTCCGACAACGTCGCTAATAAGATCGCGGCCGGAGAGGTGGTGGAACGGCCCGCTTCGGTAGTAAAAGAGCTGCTGGAAAATTCGCTCGACGCCGGAGCCACCGATCTCCGCATTGATGTCGAGAGCGGCGGCCGTCGGCTGATCCGGATTGCCGATAATGGCAGCGGCATGCTGCGCGACGACGCGTTGCTGGCCTTCGAGCGTCACGCAACCAGTAAATTAAGCGACGTAAAAGACCTGCTCTCTATAGCGACGCTTGGATTCCGCGGTGAAGCTTTGCCTTCCATCGCCTCGGTGTCGCGGCTGCTGCTGGAAACGCGCGCCGCGGAAGAAACCACGGGAGCGGCGGTTGAGATCGCGGGTGGCAAAATCCTACGCTGCGACGAATTTTCCCGGACTGCGGGAACCACCATCTCGGTCCGCGATCTGTTTTTCAATGTCCCGGCGCGCAAAAAGTTTTTGCGGTCCGATCAAACCGAGCTGGCGCACATCGCTTCGCTCGCTACGCATTACAGCCTGGCTCATCCCAAAAAGGCCTTTCAACTAAACAACGGAACGTCATCCTTGCTGGACGTAACGCCGGTGGAAACGCTGCAGGAACGCGTCTACCAGGTCTTTGGTAACCAGACGCTGGAAGACCTGATCGATCTGGATTACGTGGAGCGCGAGCTGGAAGTCGTTGAGGCGGAGGATCGTTCGACGCGTGTGTTCGCGCTGCGCGGCTTCGTATCCGGGCCGCAAGTACAGAAGATGAACCGGAACTCGATCTTTCTGTTCGTCAACGGCCGTTTGATTCGCGATCGGCTGCTACTGCACGCGCTGTCTTCGGCATATCACAACCTGATGCCGCCCGCCTGCTATCCTTTCGCGCTGCTGTTTGTGGATTGCGATTGCGAAGAGGTGGACGTGAACGTTCACCCGTCAAAAACCGAGGTTCGCTTCCGGCACGGCAGCTTCGTGCACGATTTTGTGCGGGATTCCATTCGCGGACGTTTGATCGCAACGCGTCCCGCCTCCAGCATCCCAATCTCGCAGCAGCCGCAGCCCGCCGCCGATTTGCCCTTCTCGGATTTTACGCAGCGCATTGAAAATCAGCGCTTCGAGCCGATACCCGCCGTCGAAATTGGGATCGAGGCGGAGCCGGAGCGTTTCGAAGGTTTGCCGGTGTTCACGTTAAACAAGACCGCTGCGCCGGAGCCGCGCTTCGACTTTGAACCAATCGCCCGCTCGCTGGTGCCGGACACTCACGGCGCGCTCTCGCTCCCGGTTTCAGAAATACCGCAGAGCCTGACTGCGCTGTCCGATCT
Organism: Bryobacterales bacterium; assembly: GCA_963725455.1. Lineage (GTDB taxonomy): Bacteria > Acidobacteriota > Terriglobia > Bryobacterales > Bryobacteraceae > Palsa-89. The sequence goes on along the minus strand of CAVRZH010000077.1, from coordinate 16,803 downwards.
TCGCCCCCTGGGGCAGATTCACGATAGTTTTATCATCGCCGCCGGTCGCGACGGCCTATGGATCATCGATCAGCACGTAGCGCATGAACGCATTCTGTTTGAGAAAGTGCTGCGGCAGCAAGCGCAAGGGCGTGTCGAGCGCCAGCAGCTTTTGATGCCAATCCTGGTGGATTTAACGGCTGGGCAACAAATTGAATATGCGCGTATCGCGGATGAACTGGAGCGATCCGGATTCGATTCGGAGCCCTTCGGCAACCGCATTATCGCCGTGAAAGGCGCGCCCGCTGGAGTCGGTCCGGCTGAAATCGAGAAGCTGATTTTCGAGATTCTCGAAATGGCCGAGGGTGAAGCCAGCAAGGTGTCTCTGGACGATCTGCGCCGGGGCATGGCCGCCAGCATCGCCTGCCGCGCCGCGATCAAGATTAATATGCGGTTGGATCACACGAAAATGGAATGGCTGCTCAGAGAACTTGCGGCAACCGATTGCCCGATGAGTTGCCCGCACGGCCGGCCGATCGCGCTGCGCTATTCAACCAAAGATATTCTGAAGAGCTTTCACCGAATTTAAGATCGCTACTCCCACTCGATCGTACCGGGTGGCTTGTGAGTCAGGTCATAGAAGATGCCGCAGAGGCCGTTCACCGACATCAGTTCGTGGGTCATCTTGTGCAGCAGCTCACGCGGCATGCGGACTACTTGCGCGGTCATGCCGTCGACGGAATGAATGGGCCGCAATACCACGGAATCGGGCCCGTCGCCGGCGCCGATCGGGATCAGCACTACCGGGAATTGCCAGACTTCGCGGTCGAATCCGCTTTCTTCACACCATTGCCGCACGATGGCGTCCGCCTGGCGTAGGCGCTTCAGACGTTCCCGAGTGAGCGTCGCGCGGGTTGATCGCAGTTCCGCGATTGGAACCCGCGCGTGCACCAGCCCCACTACGCGGTTGATGTCCATCATGCGATTCACCAGTTCAGTAGCAACCTCGTCGTCCGGCAAGCCATCGAGCGCGAGCACCGAGTGATAACTGCGCGAATCGCCTTTGACACCCACCGACCGAATGGGCAGCAGCCAACCCGGATCGCAGCGCGTCACCGGAGCGGAGTTTTCCGAACAGAGACAACGAATCGCCAGCCCCGGCCCGGGGAAAGGATGCCGGTTCAGAAACTCGCTAGAGATACCCAGCTCCTGGCCGATCTCGCGAACTTCATCTTTGTAGAACGAAGCCAGCGGCTCAATAATGCGCCCGGTCTCGATCAGTTTTTGGATTCCCGCCACGCGATTGTGGTGCGTCTTGATCACATCGGCTTTGGCTGTGCCGCCCGATTCAATGGTGTCGGGATAAATGGTTCCCTGCCCCAGTATCCAGTTTCCGTCGAGAAAATGTCCGGTGTTCAGGATGCGTTCCTGCACGACGACAAACTGTTCGCCGATGATGTGCCGTTTCATCTCAGGATCGGTGATGCCGTCCAGCGCCTTCAGAAATTCCGTCTCTGCTTCTTCTACGCGAAAGTCGCGAGCGCCGAGCTTCTCAAAAAGCCGGCGCACGTAGCCAGTTTCATGCTCGCGCATGAGCCCTGTGTCCACATAGATGCCGAATACACGATCCGGCCCGAGCGCCCGCAGGCAGAGCGTGTAGGCCACGGTGGAATCCACGCCGCCGCTCACGAAAAAGAAGACGTTGCGGTCCCGGGCAATGGCCCGAATCTCTTTCTCGATGGGTCCGATGCGATCTTTGGGGTCCCAATCCTTCACGCAGCCGCACACGCCGAACACGAAGTTGGACAAAATTTGTAGCCCCTGCTCGGTGTGCGCCACTTCAGGATGGAACTGCACGGCCATGAGCGGAAGGGTCCGATGGGCGATTGCTGCGATCGGACAAGTTGACGTTCCGCCAAGAACCTCAAACCCTTCCGGGACGGATTGCACCTGATCGCGATGGTTCATCCAGACCTTCAGTTCGCCGTTCAGATTGGCAAACAGTTTGTGGGGCAGGCCGTAAAACCGCGCAAATCCGTACTCGCCCTTTTCGCCCTTTTTGACCCCGCCGCCCAGCACGTACGTCATCAACTGCTGGCCATAGCAGATGCCAAGCACTGCGCTATCGGTGGACAGAATCTTCGGATCGATTTTCGGACTGTCGGGCTCGTAGACGCTGTCGGGGCCGCCCGAGATGATGATGCCTTTGCGCCCAACCAGCTCAGAGACCGGTGTTTCGCTGGGCTTCACTTCGGCGTAGACACCGAGGTCGCGAATCTTCCTGGCAATGAGATGACAATATTGGCCGCCTGCATCCAGGACGGTAATCTGTGGCGTATTCAAACTGTCGCTAGTGGGCTAGTGGGTCCCGCTGGATGCGCTCAACGATCAGCTTCTTCGACTTGTCGAGCAAGGCTTTCGCATCGGGCATGGCCTCGATGGCTTTGAGGACCTCGGGATCCGTTTCGATAGCCACCTTCTGCGAATCCTCATAGCTAAAGGCCGTTGCGTACATCTCACGCTTCAGTCTGTTGCTGGATCCAGACGCGATTGTCGTTCCAGTCCGCTTCCGTAATAGGCACGTTCTGCTGCATCAGGAACTGGCGGAACTCGCTCACCACCGTGGCGTCCGGCTCCCAGCCCTTCACCAAATGGGCCTGCGGATGCGATCCAAACCATTTTGCCGTGAAATTGAAGAACTGGTATTTGGTGAGCAAATCCGTCTGGAACTTGTTGAACTTCGGCGGTTCGTACTTCTCGTCCGGCGTAATGCCGCCGCCGCCATAAACCGTTCGGCCGCTGTCGGTGCTCTTCACGTCCTGCAGATTCTTGGTTTCGGTGCGTTTGCCGTAATAGTAATCCAGGAACGAAATGTTGGAGTAGTCGCGCTGGATCAAACGACCGCTGGGCGTATAGTAATGAGCCGTAGTGAGGGCCAGGCCGGTGTTGTCATCGAGAGGATAAACGGTCTGAACCAATCCTTTACCGAACGTCGTCTCGCCCAAGATCCAGCCGCGGTCATGATCCTGCAGGGCGCCCGAAACGATTTCCGCCGCCGATGCCGAATACCGATTCACTAAGACCACGATCGGGTAATTCCCTCCCTGAGCGCTGCCACGTGCCAGGTAGGGTTTCTCAGCGGATGCCCGCCCGCGGTGCGAAACCACCACTTCACCTTTGCGGAGATAATGCCCGGCCACGGCGACGCCTTCGTTCAAAAGGCCGCCCGGATTCTCTCGCAAATCCAGAACCAGACCTTTCACGTTGGCCTCACCCAGGCGTTTGAAATTGTCTTCCATCTCTTCGCTTGTGTTCTCATTGAACTGCGTGATCTTCATGTACATGATGCCTGGACGAAGCCAAAAAGCATCTTCCACGCTGTTGCGGGAAATCTCATCACGCACGATATCGAATACCAACGGCTTGTCGGAACCTTCGCGGCCCACAGTCACTTGCACGTGTGTCGCGCGCGGCCCTTTCAACAAGTCAGCCACCTCAGTGGTGCTGAGCGAGTCCGTCTTCTTGTCGTTCACCGCGAGAATCACGTCGCCCGGGCGAAGCCCGGCTTTATAGGCGGGCGATCCGCCAAAGGGCGCCACTACAATGGTTTTGCCATTGCGGGGAGCCACCTGCATTCCCACTCCATAGTAGTGGCCGCTCTGATCGTCACGCAGCGATTGAAATTCTTTCGGATCGAAGAAGTTGGAGTGCGGATCCAGAGTCCGCAACATGCCGGGGATGGCGCCTTTGTAGATGCCCTTGTCGGAGGTCACCTTGTCGGCGAAATTGTTCTCCACCAGTTCGTACACCTTGGTGAACTCTTTGATATTGGACTTGAGGTCCTCCTCAGGACCGTTGGAGGCCGCCGAGACACCGGCCACACCCGGCCCAAACACACCACCCAGGACCGAGCAAAGAACGATGAAGAAAGCGGCAAAAAGGAAAGACCGTATCCAACGCGGCATCAACACCTCGCACCTTCAGTATAGCGGACTTTTCGCCCAGCTCCCCGGAGTTTCGGAAATGAGCATTCGAAACCCGCTTCCGAGCATGGAGCGCCTCACGTGCAAGTTTCGGCCAGCGCGCGGGTAGGCCTAGCAGAGTGCTGAAAAAGGGCAAAAAACGCCACCCGACCGGTGTTCTTTCGAGTCGATGTTCTCCAGTGCCACCCCAGCGGGAGTCCGCGCGTCGATGTTCTCCGGTGCACGACTCCCCTGGCGCCTCCGAACGTCCTGCCGGCCACGACTTCCGGTCGTCTCCGGATGTGCCGCTGGCGCGCGGCTCAGATTCGGTGCTTACCGAGCCGCGACCGTGAGGGAGTCGCGACTTCGTGCACTTTTTCAGCAGCCTGCTAGGCGCTGCGAGCTGAGCGGCGCGCGCCAGAAGTGGCCGCTTCCGCTTTCACCGGCTTGCGCGGGGATTCGTCCAGGCGGCGGACTTGATCGCTCACGCAGACCAGGAACATGGGCTGCTTGGCGTTCTTGAGAATATCGATGATCCGCTCCTGCTGGTCTTCCAGGTAAATCGATTTACCGTCGGTAACCAGGTGCAGATCGGAGTTGGATTGCATCACGTCGCTCAGCCGCTTGCCCATCTCGCGCTGCAGGAACCGCAGGACGCGCCGGATCTTCTGGAGTGAAAATCCCTTGCGGCGCAGTTCGGCGATGACCGTAATTTCGATTACTTCCTCGGACTGGTAAACGCGCTTGTGCCCCTCGTGCCGCGGGGACACCACCTTCCGCTCGTCCCACCATTGCAACTGCCGCAGGCTGACCTGGGCAATGCGCGAGACGTCGCTCGAGGCAAACGTGCGTGCGTTATCTTCCGCTTCAGAACGACTTTTCTTTGTTTTGAACATGTTCCCCCGTTAACGTTTGCAACAAGAGCGCATCTAAAATTCTACCCGGTTGGCGGCGACTGTCAATAGGCAAGTGGAATTCGTTTTTTTCGACCGACCGAGTCGAAGGGTTGATTCCTACCCGCCGCCGACAAACTGTACGATTTCTAACGTTGCGCCGGGACCGACCCGGGTTTGATCCCACGCCTGGCGCGGCACGATAGACCGGTTCAACTCCACCGCCACGCGCGTTGGATCTACCTCCAGCCACAGCAGCAGTTCTTGGAGAGTGCACCCGGCGGGCGCCAGCCGAACCTTGCCATTCACAACAATTTCGATCTGTTTTGTTGCGGCTTCCGCCATCGCGCGTGAACCAAATCCAGAAAGCAAAGTTGCGGCCCGAGGCCGGATCTCATTATAGTCGAATGTTAGGGCGCTGAGTCCACAATCCAACCAAACGCATGCCGACCTCTTATCCCGATACGTTCTTCCCGGTGCTGGTGCAAATCGTGATCGCCGTGGTAGTGGCCGGCGCGCTGGTGGCCATCTCCTTTCTGCTGGGAAAGCGCGTCCGGAACCGGGTGAAAGATTCACCCTACGAATCCGGCATCGCTCCCACCGGCTCGGCGCGCGAGCGCTTCAGCGTCAAGTTCTACCTGGTAGCCATCGTCTTTATCCTTTTCGACATCGAAGCCGTGTTTCTCTACCCATGGGCCGTGGTTTATCGCGAGCTGAAGATGTTCGGGTTTTTCGAAATGCTGATCTTCGTCGTCCTGGTGCTGTCGGGATTTTTTTACATCTGGAAGAAGGGCGCGCTGGATTGGTCGCAGGACGCGTCGGAAGGCAGTCCTTATGATGCGGAGGGGGCACGGGTAACCAAAAGAAATGCTGCCTGACATATTGAAGGACCATCCAGCGGCGGCTGCGCTCGAAGCCGCCCTGCCGGGCGCCATTACCAACGGCCACGCCGAACGCAACGAACCCACGCTGTGGATTGAACCCGCGCGCATTGTGGAAGTCTGCCGCTTCCTCAAAGACCAACAGCAGTTCGTTCGGTTGAGCGCCGTCACGGCGGTGGACTGGTTGCCGGCTGACCCGCGTTTTGAGGTGGTGTACCTGCTGCATTCGCTCGGCCGCAATCAGCGGCTGCGGTTGAAGTGCTGGGTCGCCGAAGCCGAACCCGAGATCGACTCCGTCTTTAGCATTTGGCGCACCGCCGATTGGTACGAACGCGAAGTGTTCGATCTGTTCGGAATTCGTTTTCGAAATCACCCCGATCTGACCCGCATCCTGATGCCCAGCGATTGGGAAGGTCACCCGCTTCGTAAGGATTATCCGGTACATGGATACAAGTACAGTTACCAGGATGAATAGAATCCCCCATGCGTGAAACCACACTTCATACCGATTCGATCACCGCGTCCGACGCCACTCACGAGACGGTGGACCAGATCGCCACCCCGAGCGGCACCAAGCGGATGATCCTGAACATGGGGCCGCAGCACCCCTCCACGCACGGTGTCCTGCGCATCGTGCTGGAATTGGACGGCGAGACCATTCTCAAGGCCGTACCCGACATCGGGTTCCTGCACACCGGCATTGAAAAAGAGTGTGAAGTCAAAACCTGGCAACAGGCCGTGACACTGACCGATCGAGTGGATTATCTTTCCAACCTGTCGAACAACCTGGTCTATGCGTTGTCGGTGGAAAAGCTGATCGGCGACATCGAAATTCCGCCCAAGGCGCAATGGATGCGCGTGATGCTGGCTGAATTTCAGCGCCTGAACAGCCACCTGGTGTGGCTGGGAACACACGCGCTGGATATCGGCGCCATGACCGTGTTTTTTTACTGCTTCCGCGAGCGGGAAGACATTCTGCGGATCTTTGAAATGTTTTCTGGCCAGCGCATGATGACCAGCTACATTCGCATCGGCGGCCTGGCGCTGGAGCCTCCGCGCGGCTGGCAGGCAGTGGTGGGCAAGTTCATCAATGCTTTTCCGAGCAAGGTGGACGAGTACGAAAATTTGCTGAACAGCAATCCAATCTGGAAGGTCCGAACCCAGGGCGTGGGATTTGTGCCGCTGGAAGACCTGCTGGATTTGGGAGTCAGCGGGCCGATGATTCGCGCCGCCGGCATGAAATGGGACGTCCGCAAAGACGAGCCCTATTCCAGCTACGATCAGTTCGATTTCGAAATCCCGGTGCACACCGAAAACGACGTGTTCGCCCGCTATCGAGTGCGCCTGGAAGAGATGCGGCAGAGCGCGCGGATCATCAAGCAGGCGCTGGAAGGAATGCCGGAAGGCGCGTGGCAGGCCAGTGCGCCCAAGATCGTGCTTCCGGAACGCGAGAAAATGAAGACCCAGATGGAAGCGCTCATCTATCATTTCAAGATCGTAACGGAGGGCTTCCGCGTGCCGGCCGGCGAAGTGTACCAAGCCGTGGAATCGCCGCGCGGCGAAATCGCGTACTACGTGGTGAGTAACGGAACGTCCAAGCCGTATCGCCTGTATATGCGCACGCCGAGCTTCGGCAATCTGCAAGCGCTGCCCGCGTTGCTGGAGGGACGCCTGCTGGCCGATTCCATCGCGTCGCTTGGCAGCATGGACTTCGTATTGGGAGACGTTGACCGTTAATGGTGCACCGCTGATGACTTTTTCGCCGGAACTTGAAGCCAGATTCGCGAAGCTGCTGGAAAGCTATCCACCGGGCCGGACGCGCTCGGCCGTGGTGCCGATGCTGCTGTACGCGCAGGACGAAGTGGGGCATATTTCCAATGAGCTGATTGAAGAAGTGGCGCGGCGCTGCCAGGTGAAACCGCTGCAGGTGGACGAAGTGGTGGGCTACTATTCGATGCTCCATCGCAAGCCGCTCGGCAAATGCCACGTGCAAGTGTGCACCAACATCAGCTGCCTGATCCTGGGCGCGGAAGAGTTGTATGAGTACGCGTCGAGAAAGCTCGGAATTGGCCACAAGGAAGTGACGCCAGACGGCCAGTTTTCGCTGGAAGAAGTGGAATGCATGGGCGCCTGCAGTTGGGCGCCGGCCATCCAGCTCAATTACGATTTCCATCACCATGTGACGCCGGAGAAATTGGATCAACTGCTCGCGGATGTGAGAAAGGCGCAGTAGGCCGACCCGATGCTTTATAACGAACCCAGCCCGCTCGAAGTGAAGATCCTGACCAAGCGCTTTGGTCTCAGGAATTCAGAATCGCTCGACACTTATCTCGCCACGGACGGTTACAAAGCCTTCCTCAAAGCCATTGAGATGACGCCCGAGCAGATCATTGAGGAAGTAAAGGTCTCGGCTCTGCGCGGCCGCGGCGGCGCCGGATTTCCAACCGGCTTGAAGTGGAGCTTCGTGCCGCGCACTTCGCCCAAGCCGAAGTACATCATTATTAACGCTGACGAGAGCGAGCCGGGCACTTGCAAGGACCGGTTGCTGATGGAGAACGATCCGCATCAGTTGATCGAGGGCATCCTGATCGCCGGGCGCGCCGTCGATTCCCACAAGGGCTACATTTATATTCGCGGCGAGTATCGTTATTTGATCGAAGCCATGGATCGCGCCATCGCCGAAGCCTACTCGCGCGGTTACCTGGGCAAGAACATCCAAGGCACGGGCTTTGATTTCGATCTCTACACACACACTGGCGCGGGCGCGTACGAGTGCGGCGAAGAAACCGCGCTGCTGGATTCCATCGAGGGTAAACGCGGCGTTCCGCGCATGAAGCCGCCCTTTCCGGCCGTGGTGGGCGCGTGGCAATCGCCCACGCTGTTAAACAATGTAGAGACGTTTTCCGCGATTCCAGCCATCATTCGCGACGGCGGGGCAGCGTTCGCTGCGCTGGGCCCTCCCAAGAACGGCGGAACTCGTCTGGTCTGTTTGTCCGGACACATCAACAAACCCGGCGTGTATGAACTACCCACCGGTTTCAACCTGCTTCGGATGATTTACGAAGTAGGCGGCGGGATGCGCAACGGAAAGAAACTGAAAGCGGTGGTGCCGGGCGGTTCATCATGTCCGATTCTGACAGCCGACGAGTGCGACATCGCGATGGATTTCGATTCGCTGGCCAAGGTGAAGAGCATGCTTGGTTCCGGCGGCACGGTGGTGCTGGACGAGGAAACCTGCATGGTGAAATTCGCGCAGCGCATCATGAAGTTCTACGCGCATGAAAGCTGCGGATGGTGCATCCCCTGCCGCGAAGGCACCACCTGGTTGAAGCGCATGCTGGATCGTTTCCACGCGGGCGGCGGGCTGAAAAGCGATATTCCGCTAATCGGCGAGCTTTCCAAAAACATGTTGGGCCGGACCTTCTGCGCGCTGGGCGATGCGGCCGCGATGCCGACCATCTCCATCGTCGAGAAGTTCAGCGAAGATTTCGAAGCGCATCTAAACGGCAAGCCGTGCCCTTATCAGCACGCGGCGGAACTGGCGATGGCCTAAGTTAATGAGCGACCTAATTCATCTCACGATCGACGGCCGGGCGGTGACGGCTGCTCCTGGAACGCTGGTGATCAATGCGGCCAAAGCGGTGGGCATTGAGGTTCCGTCATTTTGTTACTACGATGGCCTGTCGTTGCAGGCCGCCTGCCGCATGTGTCTGGTGGAAGTGGAAAAGACGCCCAAGCTACAGGTGGGCTGCACGCTGCCGGTGGCCGAGGGAATGGTGGTCCACACCGACTCGCCGATCGTGCATGAAGCGCGCAAGGGCACGCTTGAGTTCCTGCTGACCAACCATCCACTGGATTGCCCGGTGTGCGATAAAGGCGGCGAGTGCGAGTTGCAGGATATGACGTTCCGCTACGGGATGGGCGAGAGCCGCTTCCTGGAGCAGAAGCAGCATATCGATGAACAGCAATGGTCGCCGGTGGTGTTTTACGACAAGCCGCGCTGCATCCTGTGTTACCGCTGCGTGCGCATTTGCGACGAAGGCATGGGCGTGAAAGCGCTGGGCGTCGGAAACCGCGGCTCGGTTTCGGTGATTGAACCCAACCATTTCGATCATCTGGAGTGCGACGAATGCGGCATGTGTATCGACATCTGCCCGGTGGGCGCGCTCACCAGCGGGACGTATCGTTATAAGACGCGCCCCTGGGAGATGAAGCACGTGGGCACCATCTGCACGCATTGCGCCGATGGCTGCAAGACCACCTTGGGCGTTCGTAACAACGAGATCATTCGCGGCAACAATCGGGACCGGTCGGGGCTGAACGGCGAGTTTTTGTGCATCAAGGGCCGGTACGCGGCGGATTTCGTGAACAGCCCGGAGCGCCTGCAATCGCCCATGATTCGCAGGAACAAGGGCCTGGAACCGGTGTCCTGGTCGGAAGCTTTGTCGGCCGCGGCCAGCAAGCTCAAAGAGGTGAAGGCACGCCATGGACGGTTCGCCGTGATCGGCTCGAACCACACCAGCAACGAAGAAAATTACTACTTGCAGAAGTTCGCGCGCCAGGCGCTTGGCACCCACAATATCGATCACCATCGCACCGGCGACATCGCTACGTTGCTGGATGCGCTGAGCGGTAAACCCGGGGCCTTCAGCAATAAGAACGAAGCGCTGGCGACTACCACCGATCTCTACGAACGCAAGGCGATCCTGATTGTATCGAGCGATCTCTCGCAGCAGCATCCGTTCCTCGCCTTCCAGATCCGCGCCAATTACCGGCATCATGACGCGCATGTTTACACCGTCACGCCCGGCCCGGTCCGCGAGCAAAGCATCGCCGTGCGTAGCGTGATCAGCGTCCATGGCCGGGAACTGGCCGATGTAGCGTCGCTTCGCGAACAGCTCCAAAAAGAGCCGGAGTTGGTAATTTTATTCGGCGATGCGATCAAAGGCGAGAGCATTCGAGAACTAGTGGCGTTTGGCGACTCGCTCGGCATCCCGGTGAAATACGTTTGCCTGGTGGATTATTCGAATTCGCGCGGCGCCTCGGATATGGGCTTGAGCCCTGACGCGGGCCCGGGCTACAGGCAAGTGGATGCGCCCGGCCTGGCCTACGACGAAATCCTGGCGGCCACGGATCTGGATGTGGTTTGGGTGGTCGGCGCGAATCCTCTCAAGGACGCCGCACTCGCGTCCAGCGGAGCGTTCGTCATTGTCCAGGACTTGTTCATGACGGAAACCGCGGCGCGCGCCGACATTTTATTCCCGGCTGCGTCGGCCTACGAAAAGCACGGCACCGTCACCAATGTTTGCGGCGAAGTGCAGCGGCTGAAGGGCGGCGTGCAGGTGATGGGGACCAAGCCGGATCTCGAAATCATGGGCCTGCTGTCTAAAGAGATGGGTGTGAATCTCGGCATCTGGTCGCCCGAAAAAGTTTTAGAAGAGATTCGCCAGAACGTGCATGGTTATAATATTCCTTTGCCCGTACTCGCAACAGGGGGAGCAGCGCAAACCACGCCGGTGAATGGCCGTGTGCCGGTGAGTTCGCGGCCGGAGCTGATACAGTCCGCGCGCGACACCTTGTTTACGTCGGGAACCTTGGGCCGTTACTGCAAGAAGCTGAATTCGACACTCGAGGCGCCGGGCTCGTTGTATTCAGAGCCGCGGCCATAAGTTCACATGAATTTTTTCATACTCAGCCTTATCAAGGTGGCGGTGGTCGCCTTCGTGCTCCTTACCACGCTCGCGTACCTGCAGTGGATCGAGCGAAAAGTGATCGCGCACGTCCAACTGCGCGTGGGACCCTACCGCGTGGGTCCGCACGGATTGCTGCAGCCGCTGGCCGACGTCGTAAAGCTGATAACCAAAGAAGGCCTGATCCCTTCGCACGTCAATAAGCTCTTCTACCTGATGGCGCCCTTTGTGGCAGTCACTCTGGCGCTCATCTCGATTTCCGTCATCCCGTTTGGTCCTCAAATTACCATTGGCCCGGTAACCACCTGGATGCAGCTTACCGACCTGCGTATCGGAATCCTGTTCGTGCTGGCGGTTTCCTCCATCGGCGTGTATGGCGTGGCGCTGGGCGGGTGGGCGTCCAACAACAAATACTCGCTGCTGGGCGGCCTGCGCAGTTCGGCGCAGATGATTAGCTATGAGCTGCCACTGGCGCTGGCTGTAGCCGCGCCGCTGCTGCTCGCCAACACGCTCAGCTTTCGCGACATGGTGAATTATCAGAGCGGCTACTGGCTGGGTTTCATCCCGCGCTGGAATCTTTTCCCCGAGATTCTGGGCTTCATCGTTTTCATGATCGCCGGATTCGCCGAAACCAACCGCGTTCCGTTCGATCTTCCCGAAGCGGAGAACGAACTGGTGGCAGGCTTCCACACCGAATACAGCAGCATGAATTTCGCGGCGTTCTTCATGGCCGAATACGCCAACATGGTGACCGTCACCTGCGTGGCGACCTTGTTGTTTCTGGGAGGCTGGCAGCCCCTATTTCCCGAGCCTTATTCGGACGTGGTGCCCATCCTGGTTTTCGCGCTGGGCGGGCTGATCGCGCTTTATCACGGCCTGAATCCGGCGCGCCGCATGGACAAGTTCACATTGCCCGCCACGGCGCTGGTGTTTCTCGGCATTGCCGCCATCTTCGGGCTCTCGCTCTTCGTTCCGTTTCTGAAGCCGATTCTGATGGCATTGTTCTGGTTCTGCGGCAAGGTTCTGGTTCTGCTGTTCGTCTTTATCTGGGTGCGGGCGACGCTTCCGCGCTTTCGATACGACCAATTAATGCGCTTCGCCTGGACCGGGCTTTTCCCGTTGGCAATGATCAACCTGCTGGCCACCAGCCTTATCGTGGCTTTAACGACGAAATAAAAATGACTGCGCTCATCTTCATCATCTTCGCCGGTCTAGCGGTCCTCTGCGGCATCAATCTGGTGGTCCAGACGCACCCCATCGCCAGCGCCCTGTCGTTGATCGGCGTCATGGGATCTCTAGCCGTTCTGTACTTGCAGCTGGGCGGAGAATTCATCGCCGCGGCGCAGGTGATTGTTTACGCGGGCGCCATCATGGTGCTGTTTGTCTTCGTCATCATGCTGTTAAACGCAGGCGCCGAACCGGCGACGTTTCAGGTTTCGCGTTTCGTCAAGTATTTCGGCTTAATCCTGCTGGCCGCTTTTCTCGGACTGATTAGTTTCATCATTCAGGCCTTGCTGCCAAAAACCGAGGGCGTGCTGTTCGGGACTTTCCAGGGCACCGCGCTCGATGTCGGACGAAAACTTTTCACCAGCTATCTGTTGCCCTTTGAAGTGACCTCAGTCCTAATCCTGATCGCCCTGGTAGGAGCGATCGTGCTCGCGAGAAAGGAAGTCTGACCATGCCGCCCACCTTAAATGCTCCCGTTCCGTTGAGCTGGTATCTGATCCTGAGCGCCATTCTGTTTGCGCTAGGCGTGGCCGGCTTCATTTTCCGGCGCAATATCATTACGGTCTTCATGTCCATCGAGCTAATGCTCAACGCGGTGAACTTGAGCTTCATCACCTTTTCCTATCAGTTCAAGCAAGTAGATGGTCACATCTATAGTTTCTTCGTGATGGTGGTGGCCGCCGCCGAAGCCGCCGTGGGATTGGCCATTATTCTTACAGTGTTCAAGAATCGCTCTACCCTGATGATCGACGAAGTGAATTCGATGAAGTACTGACATGCACTCAAAATGAGTCATCTTAAATGAACCTCTGGCTGATTCCAATCTTTCCGCTGCTCGGGTTCCTTGCGAACGGGCTTTTCGGCCGGCGCATTCCGAAAGCCCTGATCAATACTTTCGCCGTCGGCTCAGTGACGCTCTCATTCGCCTGGGTGGTGAAGACGCTGCTGGGGCTAAGCCCGATCGAAACCAAGTACGTTGAGCACTACTTCACCTGGATCCAAAGCGGAACGCTAAATATCGGAGTGGATTTCGCCGTGGACCGCCTCACCGCCATCATGCTGATGATCGTCACCGGCGTCGGCACTCTGATCCACATCTACGCCGTCGGCTATATGGAGCACGAAGGCGGTTATTATCGTTTCTTCGCCTACCTGAACCTGTTCATGTTTTTCATGCTGGTGCTGGTGCTGGCGCAGAACTACCTGCTGTTGTTCGTGGGCTGGGAAGGCGTGGGTTTGTGCAGTTACCTATTGGTCGGCTTCTACATGACCGAGCAGTTCGCCACCACCGCCGGCAACAAGGCATTCATCGTCAACCGCATCGGGGACTTCGGATTTTCGCTGGCCATCTTTCTGGTTTTCCGGCAATTTGGCTCACTCGATTTCGGGAAAGTGTTTGATGGCGCCAAGGGCATGCCGGTGGAAGCCGGCATCGGGATCCTGACCACCATCACGCTGCTGCTGCTGGTTGGGGCTACCGGAAAATCCGCGCAGATTCCTTTATACGTCTGGCTGCCCGATGCCATGGCTGGCCCGACTCCGGTGTCAGCTCTTATCCATGCCGCGACCATGGTGACCGCCGGCGTTTATATGATTGTGCGCTCAGCCGCTCTGTTTACCAGGGCGCCCATCACCATGGACACCGTTGCGGTGATTGGCCTTGCGACAGCGTTCTTCGCCGCCACCGTCGGCATGACCCAGATGGACATCAAGAAGGTTTACGCATACTCCACCGTTTCGCAGCTTGGCTATATGTTCCTGGGTGTCGGCGTCGGCGCCTTCTCAGCAGGCATATGGCATGTGATGACGCATGCGTTCTTCAAGGGCCTGCTGTTCCTGGGCGCGGGCGCTGTCATTCACGGGCTGCACGGCGAACAGGATTTGCGCCAGATGGGTGGCCTGTTCAAGCACATGAAGATTACCGGCGTCACTCTGTTCTGTGCCTCGCTGGCCATCTCCGGGTTTCCATTTACCTCGGGCTTCTTCAGCAAGGACGCCATCCTGGTGGCCGCCTACGAGCGCGCGCCCTGGATGTACTGGGTCGGCGTCCTCACCGCCGGCATGACGGCGTTTTATGTTTTCCGCGCCTGGTTCATGGCCTTCACCGGCGAGTATGAAGGGCACGCGCATCCACACGAATCGCCGCTGGTGATGACCGGGCCACTGATGATTCTGGCGGTCTTATCCATTTTTGGCGGCTTCATCAACGTGCCGCATATCCTGGAGCCGATGTTCGCCGAGAAGGCCGAAAATCAGAGCCTGGCTTGGCTTTCGGCGGCAGTGGGATTGATCGGAATTTTCCTTGCCTGGTTGTTCTACTTCGCCAAGCGCGGTTTGGCGGATTCGTTTACGAAAAGCATCGGCGGCCTGTACACCTTGGTATATAACAAATACTTCGTTGATGAAGCTTACAATGCGGCGGTGGTTGAGCCACTGGTGGAAGGTTCGCGCACCGTCCTGTGGCGCGGTATTGACGCCGGGCTCATCGATGGAACGGTGAATGGAGTGGGACGCCGGTCGCGAGGCATCGGCTCCATCTTGCGGCTGATCCAATCCGGCAACATTCGTAGCTACGCGGCCTGGGTGGTGCTGGGCTCAGTGGTCTTGCTGCTAGCCATCGGATTCGCGGGAGGCTTCCGATGACACTTCTGGACGCCGTCATTTTCCTGCCGTTGCTCGGGTTCCTGATCGTCATGGCGCTTCCCAAGGAGCACCACAACGCCATCCGCATGTTCAGCCTGATCGCGTCGCTAGCCATCTTCGTGGTTTCGCTCGGCTTGATCGGCTCGGTGTGGTCCGCGGCTCCCGGCAAGTTCGCTTTCGATAACAACCACCCCTGGATCCAGACGCCGGCCATCAATTATCACATCGGCCTGGACGGCATCAGCCTGTGGCTGGTAATGCTCTCCACGCTGCTGACGCCGCTCTGCGTGCTGGTGTCATGGAAGTCCATTGACAAGCACATCAAACAGTTCTACGGATTCCTGTTGCTGCTCGAATTCGGATTGATCGGCGTTTTCTGCGCACTCGACCTCTTTCTGTTCATCGTCTTCTGGGAAGTTACGCTGGTTCCCATGTATTTTCTGATCGGGATCTGGGGCCATGAGCGTCGCATCTACTCCGCGCTCAAATTCTTTGTCTACACCATGGCCGGATCAATGCTGATGCTGGTGGCCATGATTTACCTCTACGACCAGGCCGGCACGTTCGACTACACGAAAATCCTGGCCGGACTGCAGAGCGGAGCGATTAACCTCAGTTCCACCGAACAGTTGTGGCTGTTCCTGGGCTTCTTCATCGCCTTCGCCATCAAGGTTCCAATCTTTCCGCTGCACACCTGGCTGCCCGACGCGCACGTAGAGGCTCCCACCGCGGGTTCCGTGATGCTGGCCTCCGTGATGCTGAAGATGGGAACCTACGGTCTGCTGCGTTTCGCGGTTCCGATGTTTCCGAACGCCGCGCGCGAATGCGCCGGGTGGATCGCCACGCTGGCCATTATCGGTATCGTCTATGGCGCGCTGGTGGCGATGGTGCAGCCCAATATGAAGAAGCTGGTGGCGTATTCTTCGGTCAGCCACCTGGGCTTCGTCGTGCTCGGGATCTTTTCGTTCACGCAGCAGGGGTTCGATGGCGCCATGTACGTCATGCTGGCCCACGGTATCTCCACCGGCGCGCTTTTCCTGTTAGTAGGCTTCCTCTACGAACGGCGGCACTCGCTTGAAATCGCATCCTATGGCGGCGTGGCGACACCCGCTCCATGGCTTGCCACAGCTTTCATGATCACCATGCTGGCGAGTGTCGGCCTGCCGATGCTCAGCAACTTTGTCGGTGAGTATTTGGTTTTGCAAGGCTCCTCTCTGGTGTACTTCCGCTGGACGGTCTTCGCTGCGCTGGGCGCGATTCTGGCTGCCTGCTACATGCTTTGGCTGTACCAGCGAGTGTTCTTCGGCAAAGCGTCTGAGGATCTGACGCATCACATGCCGGATCTTGACTTCCGGGAGTATGCCATCATCGTTCCTCTGGTTCTGCTGATGCTCTGGATGGGTAGTTACACACAAAGTTTCCTTCCGCCGATTTCGGCTTCCAACGCTGTGCTGCTTGGGCCCATCGACGCAAAGCGCGAAATACACGTGCGGCTCACTTCACCGCGGATCCAGTTACCGCAAAGCCA
>CAVRZH010000076.1:0-74721 GCA_963725455.1 Bryobacterales bacterium | reverse complement strand
TTGACTGTTGATTGAGCATGCGCCAGTGGTTGGTTATTCGTCAGCGCCCCCCCCGCCCCCTCCGCCATCTTCACCCTACACAGCGCCGGAACCTTTTACGACGTCGCAACCGCCGCATTCCTCCATGTCGGACCCGGGAGCATCACCGGGATTGGCTTTCATGCTGGGCTTTATTCCCGGCGTGGGGGCGATTTACAACGGGCAATATGTGAAGGGATTTATCCATGTCGTCATATTTGGGGTTCTCATCGCTATCGTGAACGACGACCAAATGAGCGGCAACCTGCAGCCCTTGTTCGGGATGATGATCGCGGTATGGATCTTTTACATGGCGTTCGAGGCATATCACACCGCTAAGCGGCGTCAGCTTGGCCAGCCGGTGGATGAGTTCTCGAGCATCGTGCCGCGTGCCGGCCAACCCGCGCGATTTCCGCTGGCGCCTACCATTTTGATCGCGGTGGGATTACTGTTCCTTTTGCACAACCTGAACATCATCCGCATCGGCGATTTGATTCGTTACTGGCCGGTGGCTCTGATTTGTCTGGGTGTTTACCTGCTCTACGAGCGGCTGGCCGGACATCCGCCGTCGACAGGGAACGGCCCAACCGCGCGGGAGGCGGCCAATGAACGGCGCTAACAATTTCGTTCAAGCCGTCCGCGGGCCCATTATGCTGATTACTCTGGGCGGCCTGATCGCCATTGACTATGCCGGCATCTACGCATTTTGGCGCACTTGGCCGATTCTCATCATTGTGTTCGGCATTCTGAAACTGCTGGAGCGCGCCACCGTCAAGCCGGGACCGCCGCCTTACGCTTCCGACTATCAGGGCCAATACCCCGGTCAATACCCTGGCGGCAGACCGCCTGGAGGCAACGCCATATGAGACGCGGCTCTGTGATTGGACCGCTGATCCTGATCGGGCTCGGCCTTCTGTTTCTGTTTCGCAATCTTTGGCCGGAGATTCCACTGGTGGATTTCATCTCCCGGTTTTGGCCGTTCCTGCTGATCGCGTGGGGCGCCATCCGGCTGATTGAGATCCTGTTCTGGTCCATGACGGGCAGGCCGCTGCCGCGCAACGGCGTCTCTGGTGGAGAATGGGCGCTGATCTTCGTCATCTGCATTGTCGGCGCGACCATGTACACGGCGCACAACGCGCCGTCCTGGTTCCCCACCGGCCGCGCCTGGAGACGCGTGGTAGTGAACATGGGTGAAAGTTATGACTACACTCTGGCGCCGATAGAGAAGCCCTGCGCGAAGAATTGCCGCATCGTAATCGAGAGCTTTCGCGGTAACGCAAAGATCACAGGCACCACGGACATGACGGTCAAGGCGAGTGGGCAGGAGACCGTCCGGTCCTTTCAACAATCCGACGCCGACAGCGCCAACAAACAGACGCCGCTGGAACTGATCCAGGAAGGCGATCAGATCATCGTGCGGACGAATCAGGACAAGGTCAGTGATCGCGTGCAGCCCAACGCCGATCTGGATATTTCAGTGCCTCAGGGGTCGTCCATTGAAGCGCACGGACGCTATGGCGATTTCGACGTGCAAGGCATCAACGGAAACGTAAACATCAACAGCGATAACGCAGGCGTGCGGCTGGAAAATCTCGGCGGTAACGTGCAGATTGAAACGCGCGCTAGCGATACCATCCGGGCCGTGGACGTAAAAGGGAACGTGGATCTGAAGGGCCGGGGCGAGGATGTGGAGCTGCAGAATATTGCCGGATTGGTGACGGTGAACGGCGTTTACGTGGGGGAGGTTCAGTTGACCAACCTGGCGCAGGCTGTGCGCTGGCAAGATCCGCTAAACTCCATGAGTTTCGAGAAGCTGCCTGGCCAGGTGCGCGTCTCCCGCGGCGAATTCACTGGGAACAACGTGATTGGCCCCATCCGTTTGAACGCCCGGTCGAGCGACGTCCAGCTTTCCGATTTCACACAGTCGTTGGATTTAGCTTTAGACCGCGGCGATATCGATCTGAAGCCGGGCAAGAACGTGCCGAAGATGGAAGTACACACAAGGTCGGGGGACATCGATCTGGCGCTGCCGGTGGGAGCCAAGTTCGACCTGCGGGCCGTCACAGACCATGGTGACGCGGACAACGAATATGGCGATCCGCTGCATGAAGACACTTCCGGACGTTCCGCGACTATCGCGGGGAGCACCGGCGGTGGAGGACCGGAATTGCGCCTGGAGACGGGCCGGGGATCCATCACTGTTCGCAAGGCCAGCGCGGAAGAAACAACCGCGCCTCCCACCGTCAGCGATGTTCCGACTCCTCCGAATCCGCCTAAGTCACCCAAGACGCCGAATCCGCCGCTGAAGGTAGAACACGAGTAGCCGTTAGCGAACCAGTATCAATTGAACATCGGCGACGTTGGTGCCGGTGGGGCCGGTCGTGATCAGATCGCCGGTGGCTTCGAAAAAATGATACGAATCGTTGTTGGCGAGGAACGCGGATGCGTCGAGGCCTAACTTTTGCGCGTGATCGAGGGTTGTGGAATCCACGATTGCGCCGGTGGCGTCGGTGGGCCCATCGGTGCCGTCGGTGCCCGCACTGAGAATCGCGACAGCGCCTAAGCCTGCGATGTCGATGGCCGCGGCCAGCGCGAACTCCTGATTGCGGCCGCCCAGCCCTTGGCCGCGAATCGTCACGGTAGTTTCTCCGCCCGAGATCACGCAGGCGGGCGCCTTCACTGGCCGGCCAGTGGCCCGAATTTCCTTCGCGATCGCGGCATGAACGCGCGCTACCTCGCGTGCCTCGCCTTCCAGGAACGTCGACAGCACCAGTGTATGGAAGCCGAGCCGGCGCGCTTCCGCCGCCGCTGCATCCACGGCCAGGGCATTGCTCCCGACAATCACGTTACGCGTCGTTTCGAAGACTTTATCGCCGGGCTTGGGCGTCTCTTCGGGCGGGGAAGTGAACCGCTCCCGCACCGCGGCCGGCAGCTTTTTCCAGATCCTATATTTCTCGAAGATGGCGCGCGCATCGGCGAACGTGGAGCGATCGGGAACCGTGGGTCCTGAGCCGATAACATCCATATCGTCGCCGATCACGTCGGACAGAATCAGGGTGAGCAACTTGGCCGGGTAAGCCAGGCGCGCCAGTTGGCCACCCTTGATGCGCGAGATGTGCTTTCGGACGCAATTCAGCTCGTGAATGCTCGCGCCGCAGTGCAGCAACAATCGAGTGGTCTTCTGTTTTTCCGCGAGGGTAATCCCCGGCGCGGGAAGCGGCAGCAAAGCCGACGCTCCGCCGGAAATCAGACAGATGATCAGATCATCCGGGCCGGCTTGGCGTGCGATTTGTGCGATCCGCCGCGCGCCCGCCACGCCACGCTGGTCCGGCACGGGATGCCCGCACTCATTGATCCGGATGCGCCGCAGCTTCGCGCCATGGCCGTCCTTCACATTGATCTCGCCGCCGCTGATACGGGCGCCGAGCAATCGCTCCACCGCGCGAGCCATTTGGGCGCTGGCCTTGCCCGCACCGATGACAAAGATATTGCGGTAGGGTTGCGGGTCCACCCGCAGATGGCGCAGTACGGCCTGATACGGATCGGCCGCTTTCCGTGCTGCTTTGAAAATACGAAGTGCCTGACGGCGCAGCGGCGCGGCCATCGAGCTAGAAAATCGGGAGCTTCAAAATCTCGGCTACAATCGCGGCCGTATCGTCGGTGTCGGCTTCGATGCGATGCTCCGCTTTGCTGTACGCGTCGCGACGGTCGTCATACAGACGCTGAAATTTCTCCGGATCGCGCGCCAACGGCCGGTGCGTCTGGCCTTCTACGCGTGCACAAATGCGCGCGAAAGGACAATCCAGCCATACCGTGACGCCGCGCTCCTCCAGCAGCTTTCGATTGGCTGGGTCCACAAACGCGCCGCCGCCCAGCGCCACAACCATGGGCTTGCCGCATTCCACGTCTCGAATACGTTTCCGCAGCGCTTCCTGCTCGATCCGGCGGAACTCCTCCTCACCACGCTGCTCGAAAATCTCGACGATGGAAACTCCTTCGGCCTGCTCGATGTCTTGGTCGATGTCGGCGAAGAACCAGCCGAGTTCATCCGCCAGCAGGCGGCCGACGGCCGATTTGCCGGATCCCATAAAGCCGACCAGGTAGAGGCCGGGCGTGCGCTTCAGCTTGAGTAACATTCGTCAACTAACATCCGCGTTCGAATGGTCCCACAGCTTCACGCTACTCCGCAACAGGACGTGCAAGCCGGCCTTTGAAGCAGCATAATGGTTAAACATGCAGGAAGAGCTGTTGCCGCTTTTTCCGCTCCAGGTGGTCCTGTTTCCCAGGACCGCGCTGCCATTGCACATCTTCGAGGAGCGCTACAAGCAGATGATCGCGGATGTTCAGCGCGGCCACACCGAGTTCGGCGTGGTGCTGGCGGGCGAGAAGGGCATTGTGAATACCGGTTGCACGGCCATCGTTGAAAAAGTGCTCAAAAAATATCCCGATGGGCGCATGGATCTGATCAGTTTGGGCCGGCGGCGTTTCGAGATCATCCTGCTGAATGATGAAAAGCCGTACTTGCGCGGAGCCGTGGAGTATTTCGACGACGAAGCCACCGACCCGATTCCACCCGAAGTTCGCAAGCGCGTGATCGAGTCCTACAACGACCTGCGGGCGCTCGACGATTCCGAGCCGGTGCATGAACCCGAGTTCAGCGATCCTCAGCTCAGCTTCCAACTGGCGCAGGTGGTGCCCGACCTGGACTTTCGCCAGATTTTGTTGGCCACGCGATCGGAAGCAGACCGCATGCGGCGCCTGGCTGAGTTCTTTCCCAGCTACCATTCCCGCCAGCGCCAGATCCAGCATGCCCGCGCCGTGGCGCCCACCAACGGACACGCCAAGGGGTCTCTGGGAGTGTGAGCCGTTCGTTGAGAATTGGGCAGCGCCAGAATCTGATCGTGGACGCCGACGACACGCTCTGGGAAAACAACATCTATTTCGAACGGGCGTTCGAAGATTTTTGCGATTTTCTAGCGCATTCCACCCTCTCGCCGGATGAAGTGCGCGCGGTGCTGGATGAGATCGAAATCGTCAACAACAAAACGCACGGCTACGGGACCGCCAATTTTACGCGCAATCTCACGGAGTGTTATCACAAACTGGTGGAGCGTGAAGTGAGCGCCGAAGATCTGCCGCGCATCATGAGCTTCACCGAGCAGATCCTGCATCATCCCATCGAAATCATGGCGGGCGTGGAAGAGACGCTGGCCTATTTGTCCGAGCGTCATAGCCTGACGCTGTTCACCAAAGGCGATCCGGAAGAGCAAAAGCTGAAGCTGGATCGTTCGGGCTTGGCGATTTACTTCGGCCACACCGCCATAGTGAAGGAGAAGGATGCACGCTCCTACGCCGCGCTCATCCGGGAGCGAGCCCTCGATCCTTCGCAGACCTGGATGATCGGGAACTCGCCCAAGTCCGATATCAATCCGGCGCTTGAAGCGGGCATTCACGCGGTGTTTGTGCCGCACGAGCGAACCTGGACGCTGGAACGGGCGGAGCTGCGCGACGGTCCGGGGCGTTTGCTGCGGATCGCGCGGTTCGAGGATCTGCGCGAGTATTTTTAGCGACTATTTTCAGTACGACGGGCTCGAAATCAGAGCCGTCGGAGAAATCTGCGGGGCCGCTTGAGCGAAGTAGTTCTCGTCGGACAGATTTTTGTAGACCGCGCCGGCGACACCGGAGGCGATGGGCCCGCTCACAGCGTAACCGCCGGTCAGAAGAACCACCACAACTAGCTTGCGCCCGGCGATCTCGTTATAGGAACCGAACCATCCCAGGTGCGTGGGCGATCGATTATCGGTGCACGTACCAGTCTTGCCGAAAATCGGCTCGGTAGCGCTGAAGCCGGCCCGGCGGGCAGTGCCGTACTCTACCGCGCCCATCATGCCCGGCTTGATGTCTGTCAGCCACTGGGAGACGTTCAACTGGCGCTTCACCTGGGGGACAAAGCGATCGATTTCAGCCTGCGAGGTGGGGTGCTGAAGATAATACAGCGTTCCGCCATTGGCCACCGCCGAGACGATGCCCGTGAGTTCCATGGGCGTCATCGAAAACCCTTCGCCAAAGCTGGTCATCATTCCAAGCCCGTCGGCGGGAGGCGCCGGCGCAATCAAGCCCGGCTGCTCCGCATCAATATTCAAGCCGGCCTTTTCTCCCAAGCCGAACATTTGACCGTACTGTACGATCTTGTCGTATCCCAGCTTCTCGCCAACCGAGGCGAAGTAGGCGTTATTGGAATGCGCGATGGCTTCCGTCAGGTCCATCGCATGACGCCTGGTGGGCCGGGGAGAGATCTCCTGATTAATGATGCCTTCACTCAAGCCAGCCAGCGCCGCGACAATCTTGATGGTGGAACAGGGCTCATATGCGCCCTGATAAGCCAGCTTCTGATTGACCACCGAAAGAATCCGGCCGCTATTGGGATCCGCGACGATGACCGCGCCATTGTGTGGGCCCAGAGCCTGCACCGCCGCGCGTCGCGCCATCAAATCCTCGCCATCCACCAGATCGCCCTGGGTGGAATCCGCGAAGGTGGGCGTGGTCCAGGGGCCGGACGCAATCCGCTTTCTCGCAGCTATGGAACGATGCGTCGGGATCAACCGGGGCGCCGTTGTGGTAGGGGCCGGGGTGTAAGAAACTCGCTCTACCTTAGCGGCCACGGTGGTGTGCGTGACGCGATGATGTTTTTTACGGGTGGTAGGGGTTCCAAACGCTGATCCAGTCAGCAGGGCCACAGAAACTAAAAAAACAAGAGGGCGCTGATGCATATATGAATATGAGTCCTAATTCACACTGGCCATCCACACAAAACAGACCGCCGCGGGCCGGATGCCTCACTCAAGGCTATGCTTCACTTCGAGTAAACGCTACGCTGCACTTCAAGGTCTCAGGTGCAAACCGTTCCCACATTATGAGTTATCGGCGGACTTTCGTCAAGACTTGAATGCTCCACCGGCGCTCATATCAATCTGCTATTCAGTGTACCCCATCGGACAAAGTTCTCAATGACATACGCGGGTTAACGCAGGCTGTCTGATGTACAATGGGACCACAGAAACTTAGACGTACCCGAGGCTTGAGACGTAACCGAAGCTTTAGCCTACCCCACGTCGGGAAGTGATTTTGTGATCCTGCCGCCGAATTCCGTATTCACCGCCCGCGAAACGCATGGGCGCGTCTTTCGCTCTGGAAACCGTCTGATCGCCCACAGCCAGGACACAGGCTGGCGCTCGTTGCACGCCGCGATTCTGGAAGAAGCGCCATTTCACGCCGTTGAGCGGCCCATTCGCCATCCTTCGCTGATTTATCATTTGAGCCGGCCCACCCAGGTGACTCGCAAGCTGGAAGGTGCGGCACGGGAAACCGCGCTCATTGGACCGCGCCGCATTTGTCTTACGCCCGGAGACGCCACCGCACAGTGGCAACACGCCGGGCATCCGGAAATCCTGCAGGTCTACCTGCGCCAGTCCGTTTATGAAGCCGCGGTAAGCGAAATTTATGGTTGCGACAGCTCAGGCGCGGAACTGGTGCCGCGCTTTGCCATCCTGGATCCGCTGCTGGAGCAGCTGGCCATCGCCATCACCAGCGCCCTGCGTGACGGCAACTCAAACGACGGATATAACGACGGCCTGTACATCGACACCATCGCGCAGATGATGGCCGTGCACCTGGCTCGCACGCACTCCTCGCGTTCGCGGCCGGTGCGCATCCTTCCCGCCAAGCCGCTGGCCGGATGGAAAATGCGGCGCGTCATCGAATTTATCGAGGATAATCTCGAAGGCGACTTAAGCCTGCAAGCTATGGCCGCCGAGGTGGACATCAGCCCGCTCTACCTGGCGCGAGCGTTCAAGGCCGCAGTCGGGCAATCGCCCCATCAGTACGTGCTGGCGCGGCGTATCGAACGCGCCAAGGAACTGCTGCGCAATACCGATCTGCCGGTGGTGGATGTGGCGCTGTCCTCCGGGTTTTCGTCGCAGAGCCACTTGTCGCACTGGTTCATCCGGCAGGTGGGTGTTTCTCCGGCGATGTATCGCAGGCAAGCAGCGTCCTAAGCGCGGACGTCCGGATTACCGCTTGCGTTTGACGTGCTGCTCGCGCTGACGCCTAGCCTCTCACACGCCTACCCCGCAACGCCGATTGCCAGCATGGTCATGCCAAAATGCCATGAACCGCAGTCCCATTACCCACTAGACATCCAGGAAATCGTCGCTTATACTTTTTCCCACGGGGACGCGATTTCTAGCTGCTTTGGTGCCCCTGTGTCAGTACAATGTCCGGCAGATTCTGTGGCCTTCGGACACGTTTTCGAAGGCGGCGCGGTCGCAGTGCCAATTTAAACTCTCGTTGGGGAAGGGATTAAATATGAAAGCATTCAGCAAGATCAGGATTTCGCGCCTGCGCGCTACGCACACGTCTTCGAGCGCGTACGTTTTCGGTGCGCTACTGCTTGGGCTCGTGGTGGCAGGCGTGCTTTTGGCCGGCCCGGTCTCCTCGGAGGCGCTGGGCTCCGCACCGCAAGAGGCGTCGGCCGCCAGCAGGGCGCGGGCGGCATTCCTCAAGAAAATGTCCTCACACCGGCCGATCATGCGCAGCAGCGCGGCAGCGCCGGCCGCGGCCGGTGGCGTCACGTCGGTGGCGTCGTTCAACTGGTCAGGCTACGCCGACGTGGAGGGCGGATCGAGCACCGTTTCGTCGGTCAGCGGCGACTGGGTGATCCCGGCCGTGCAGTGCCTCAGCGGCCCCTACCAATACCAGGACGCCTTCCAGGCGCAATGGGTCGGCATCGACGGCTTCACCAATCAGACGGTGGAGCAACTTGGCACTGCCACCCAGTGCTTCGAGGGGGTCGAATACTACTACGTTTGGTACGAGATGTTCCCGGCCGGCACCGTCGAGGAGGGTACGCAGGCCTGCATCAACAACAATGTCGACTGCCCGCAGCCCGGCGACCGCATCACCGCGTCGGTAACCGCCACACCGGCTGGCAATTACACGCTGTCCCTCATTGACTACACCCATCCAGCCGAGAGTTTCACGGTGACGACGTCCTGCGCCCCATCCACGTGCCTGGATTCGAGCGCCGAATGGATCGTGGAGCGCCCGGCCTTCGAGACGCCTTTCGGCGCCCAGATTACACCGCTCGGGGACTTCTTCCAGGCCGGCTTCTCCAACGGTGCGGTGACGTCGGGAGGGCGGACCACGGACATCGAAGGCTTCCAGGGCGGGACCGTGTACGACCTGCCGATGATTGACGACACCGAGTCCTACTTTCTCGACTGCGTGGGGCAGCAGAGCTGGGGATGGGGCGGTCCCAAGCCGCTTTTGCTTACCAACCCGAACGCCTGCCCGACGGTGTCGCCGTTCCACGGCAGTTTCAACGTCACCTGGGACACCAGCTTCTGAGCCTTAGGGGGCGGTGGATCACTTCAGCCTAACGAGCGCTGCGCTTGCGGCCGGAACGCCGATCTCCAGCTCGACCGTCCGTCGTTCGTGCCTCTTCCCATTTGGCGGGGCTCCAGCGGCCCGATCTAGTGATCGCCGATCCGCCGAGCAGAACACCATCCTTGCTTGAAAGCGACGGAGCCGTCAGACGAAGAGCACTCGCCTTCGCGATTCCAGGGCAGTCCACGCGCACGTGCGCGTCCCGAGCGGCCTCCTTGTTCACCAGCGTCAGCCAGATCTCGCCACGATCCGAACGCACAGCATATGCCGTAATGTTGAGGCCGGTGGTGTCCAAAATCAATGCGAGGCGATCGCCGCGGCCGGCCAGCGAGAAGGCGAGCATACCGTAGTAAAGCGGGCGAATTGCGTCCGGGGTGATGGGCGTGTAATAACTCAAAAATCCCAAGTGGTTAACGCCGGTTTCCACGTTGACGCCGCCAGCGTTAAATTGGGCCAGCGTGAACAGGAAATCCAGACCCCAGAGAGCCGCCGCCATAGTGTCGCTGACGCCAGGCTTGCCGCCACCGAAACAGGAATTCGTTTCACAGATTCGATAGGGAACGCCGCTCGATCGCGATGCGGCTTGGAGACGGCCCAGCAGCCCCGGCAGAACCGCGTTCGGCTTCAGAAGATTTTCGATTGTGCTGCTCGGATTATCCGGCGGACCCTCCGCATAGTAATGATGAGTGAGCAGCTTGATATCGCCGGCTTCAGCGCGAGCGAATTGCTCCAGCCAATCGGCATGGACAATGACATCCGGACCGGCGAACGGCGCATTTGGCAGCTTGTCGCGAATCGCCTTCTTGAATCGGCGATATTCGGTGTAGTAATCGGTGTACGAATAATTGGCGGGACGATGGACGCCGGGAAACAGATCCGGTTCATTTCCGATCTCGAAGGCCAGCAGGCGATCGCCCACGCTGGCCGCCACGGCAATGGCTTCATCGACAGCTTCATCCACACTGCCACGTCCCAGATTAAAGCCCCAAATCAACCGCCAGCCTGTGGCGCGAAGGAATGTTCCTAGGTCCCGAATGCCGCGCCGATCGACAACGGTTGCTTTGGGCGATGAAACCGCGGGGCCATCCGGCGACCAGGCGGCGTAGTCGCTCGTATTGCCGCCAATCCGGATGACACCGGCCGGGGATAATCTTCGCACCAGTTCGACGTAGGCACGGTTGGAGCCGGCTAGCAAACCCCGTTCGGAAACGGAAGAAACCTCGTAGCCCAGGCCCATGAAATCGGCGGGGATGCGCCCCAGCCGGGATTGGGGCTCGATTCGCACCCGTACCGCGCTAGTTTGCGCTAAACCGGGGATTGCCAAAAGCCCGGAGACGAACGAGCGCCGGTTCAGTCTGCGGGTCCCTGGCATTGCTGCCATAATAGTCGATCTGGGGCCGTTTACATGCCCTCGAGCTTCACCACATGCCACCCCGCATTACCTGGCCGGCAGCTCTATTGCTTTTGCTAGTTGGTTGCCACCGTGTGAAGACGCCATCGAGCGTGGTTCGCATGGGCGACGTGGCCACCGCAAATCAGTTGATTAGTGGATTTTATACTGTGGAGAGCACTGGAGGAAATAACTCCTGGCGTTGGTCGGGCCCGGATTTCTCCGTAGCCTTGGCGCCGCCCCTGTCGTCCGCGCGGGGTGCCCGTTTGGTACTGCAATTATATTTTCCTGAAACACAAATCCAAGAACTCGGTCCAATGACATTAACCGCTTTTGTGGACGGCCAGCCGCTGGCACCCGAGACGTATGATAAGGGCGGCCGCTACGACTTCGTCCGGGATGTCCCGGCCTGCTTTCTTGACACCAATGTGCTGCCCATCACTTTTAGTTTCGATCGGTACATGCCCAAGACGGAGGCGGAGGGACGCGACTTGGGGGCGGTGGTGTTGATGGCGGCGCTGGAGCCAAAGTAAAGATTTTTATGAAAACTGTCCTAGTCACTGGAGGCGCCGGTTTTTTCGGCGGAATTCTAAAGCACGCGGTCTTGGAGTCGGGAGATCGCTGTATCAGCGTGGACGTTGTGCCCGATCACGACGGACATCCCAATCTCGACAAGCGGCAAATCGATTTGCGGGATCGAGATGCTTTGGACCAAGTGTTCTCGAGCGCCCGCATTGACGGCGTTGTCCATTGCGCGGCGATGCTGGCGCACGGTTCGGAAGATCCAAAAGAATTGTGGACCAGCAACGTGGATGGAACTCGCAATCTGATGGACGCCATGCGGAAACATGGCATCCGCCAGCACGTGTTTACTTCGACGAATTGCCTGTGGGGCGAGGCTATGGGCCGCCCGGTCCGGGAAGACGATCCACCTAATCCAGTAGAGCTTTATGGCCGCTCGAAGCTGGAAGCCGAGCGCATTATTCTCGAATATACCGATATTAATTCCGTTCTGCTGCGCTGTCCCACCATTATCGATTTTGGCCGTTTGGGGCTGCTTTCCATTTTGTTCGAATTCATCGACGAAGGGCGGCGCGTGTGGGCGGTGGGCGGAGGCCGCAACCGGTATCAATTTATTTATGCCGGGGACCTGGCGAATGCCTGCTTGCTGGCGCTGGATTATCCCGCGTCCGACACCTTCAATATCGGCTCGGACGACGTGAAATCGATCGCGGAAGTATACGAATACGTGATCCGCCATTCCAAGAGTAAGTCGAAGGTGGCTACGCTTCCTGAGGGTCCGGCCATCGCTGCCATGAAATTGGCGTATCATCTCAAACTTTCGCCCTTGGGGCCCTATCACTACAAGATGATCGCCGAGGATTTTCTCTTCGATACTTCACGCATCAAAGAACGGCTGGGCTGGCGTCCCACCATGACCAACGAAGAAATGCTGTGGCGGGCCTATCAGTATTACAGCGAGAACCGGCGCGAAATCGAAGCTCGCCAGGATGTCTCCGCACATCGCAAGGCTGCCAAGATGGGTGTAATCCGGCTGCTGAAGTGGGTTTCCTAGCGCGGAGTTCAAGTCGAGCATGCGAAAGTAGATGACCTTTGTCGAAACGGTTCGCTTCTTTATCGACGAAGCCGCGCGATTTGTTTCCCCGCTTTCGATAGCGCTTCAGTGGGAACTGGTGTTCCTGGCCGCGCTGGCAATCTGGCTGGGGCCCGCGGCATTCGGTAAGCGCTTGCGTACCTTTCGCGACGCGTTCGGACGGTTCGCGAACCGTCGTGCCGCGTCCATCGCGCTCTGCGGGATCCTGCCGGTGGCTATCCGTTTAGCGCTGCTGGGAATTTATCCCGTGCCGGAACCCAGCATCCACGACGAGTTCAGCCATCTGCTGCTCGCGGACACGCTGGCACATGGCCGGCTTAGCAACCCGCCGCATGCTTTGTGGCAGCATTTCGAATCCATCCACATTATTCAGCAGCCGACGTACAACTCCATGTACCCGCCCGGCCAGGGCGCATTTCTGGCGTTCGGCGAGAAATTGTTTCACGAGCCGTGGGCCGGCGTAGTGCTGAGCGTAGGCCTGATGTTCGCGGCTATGTGCTGGATGATGCAAGCCTGGCTGCCGCCAAAGTGGGCGCTCTATGGAACGCTGCTGGCAGTTCTCGCGTTCGGGGTTACTACCATCTGGATGAACAGCTACCTGGGCGGGGCCGTGCCGGGGATGGGCGGAGCGCTGGTATTGGGCGCGGTGCGGCGGTTGAGGAGAGCAGGCGTTCATCCAGTTCGGCACTCCATATTGCTCGGCATCGGCATCGTGTTGTTGATGAACACGCGGCCATTCGAAGGCCTGGTGCTGACGGCGTCGGCGCTGGCGTTTTTGGCTCTTGGCCTTTCTCTTGGCTGGCGCGAACGGTGGGCCGAGATCGCGATTCCCGCCGGACTGATTCTCTGCGCGGGCCTGGCCTTCACCGGCTACTACAACTGGCGCGTCACGGGGAGTGCCGTGCGGATGCCTTACGAAGTGAATCGCGACACCTATGGATGGCCGGAGAACCTGGGTTTTCTTCCAATCAAACATGTCACGTCCGGGCATCGCGTATTGCGCGAGATGTATGAGAAGGAAATCGCGCATCACAACATTTATAGTTCCTGGCACGCGTTTCTGGATAGTTTGGACATCCGGGCTTTTGAAAATTGGTCCTTTTTCTGCGGGCCGGTGCTGACCATTCCGCTCCTGTTTTTGCCGCAGGTGTTTTTGGACCGGCGCACTCGCCCGCTGGTGATAATTCTTGCGCTGATGCTCGGCCTGAATCTTTTTCAGATGGTTTTGTATCCTTATCACCTGGCGCCGATCGTGCCAGTCTTGTTTGCGATCATCGCGCAAGGCTCGCGGCACCTCTACGTCCTTTTGTCCCGAGCCAGGCCTACGCGGGCAATGGCTTTTGCCCTGCTGCTTCCGCTCTGTGTCGCTGCCGTGAGCACCTTCAAACTGGAGGCAGCCGATTTAGACATTACGCTGTCCTACTGGGAACACGGACAGGAAGCACATCGCGATGCACGCGCCTCCATTGAGCAATGGCTAGCGCACCGTCCCGGGAAGCAACTGGTGATTGTCCACTACTCGTCCAAACATTCGCCCGATCAGGAGTGGGTTTATAACGGCGCCGACATCGATCACAGCAAGGTGGTATGGGCCCGTGAAATGGATCCGAAGTCCGACGCGCAATTGATCGATTACTTCAAGGATCGCGAGGTGTGGCTGCTCGACGCCGATTCTTATCCACAGCGCGTAAAGTCCTATGCGGCTGACTTGAGCACGTGCCAGCCCTAACAGGATGCTGAAAAAAGGCCAAAAAACGCTTGCTCACGCGCGCGGCTCAGACTCCCGACTGCGTGTTTGCAGGTGCTTACCGAGCCGCGACCGTGAGGGAGCTGGGACCTCGAAGACTTTTTCAACAGCCTGCTAAGCCGCAGGGGCGCTCTTCCTCACTGCCGCTTTCGACAGCACGAAATCGGTGTGCAGCTTGCGCCAGGGCGTCTCAATCTTCCTGCCATCGGGCGCGACGCCCGGAGCTTCGTGCGTGAAATCGCGAATCAGCGAATTCTTTACCGCGAACACCGCATCGCTATCCAGATACTGATCGCCATCCACGAACACATGCGTCACCAGCGTCACATGGCCGTCGGCGACGATCATGAAATGCACATGCGCGGGGCGGTAGGGATGGCGGGCGCACGCCTTGAGCATCTCGCCCACCGTGCCATCGTCTGGAATCGGATAGTACCTCGGCATAATCGTCCAGAAGCGGAAGCGGCCCTGCGCGTCGCTGTGAAAGCGCGCCCGCAGCGTGGGCTCTTCCAGTTCCGGCAACTGCACGTCGTAGAAACCTTCGGCATCGGAGTGCCAAACGTCGACAATCGCGTTCGCTACCGGCTTGCCGTCTTCGGATAGAATCGAGCCGTCGATATACAGCGGTTCGCCCTGCGCGCCGCCGCGAATGTCCGCGCCGAATGCCGCTTCCGGCGGATTCTGCACGTAGAACGGACCCATCACCGTGCTCTCGGTGGCGTCCTTCGAAAAACGATGATTGATGGCGTCCACCAGCATGGAAACGCCCAGCGTGTCGGACAACAGGATAAACTCCTGGCGTTTGTCGGTGCACAGCTTGCCGGTGCGCGTCAGATAGTCGATGGCCTGCCCCCATTCGGCTTCGGTGGGCTCCACGTCACGCACGAAATCGTGCAGATGCTGCACCAGGCTGGTCATGATCTTTTTGAGCCGCGGATCGGGCGTGTTCTGGTAGCGGTCAATCACCGCGGCCGTGATATTGTTCTCGTCGAAATCGCGCATAGGAGTTGAACCGACATGATATCGAATCACTCGGTCGGTGCGTAGTAGCCGGTTCGCCAGTGCGCTTGCAGCTTGGGCAATCCCCGGGGAGGGGCCAGCGTCACGCGGATATGGTGATAGCGGCCATCGCGCGTCGCGTCGGTGGGCGTATAGCCCAGCATGTACCGGTTCCGCAGATCGATGATAATCTTGTTGGCGAAATCCCCCAGCGACATTCCCACCGCGGCATACATGCGCCCTCCGGTCTGTTCCGTGAGACTCTTCAGCAGTACTTGGTCGCTATAGAGCGCGCCCGCTCCATTGCCGAAAGTGCCGATGGCGTAGATCATCACGTCGCTCTCCACAATCGCGTTTTTCACTTCGCCGGGCGTGTAGCGGCTATGATTCTCGCCGCCATCGGAGATGATCACCAGCGCCTTCCGCAAATTCTTCGACTTTCTTACTTCGTTCAGCCCCAGGTATACGCCGTCCAGCAGAGCCGTGGATCCGCCGCCCTTACTGAACATCAACTTGTTATCCACGTCGCCCTCCCTTTGCGTCAGCGGGACTGCCACATGAGCGTCGCTCGCGAGCTCCACCAGGCAGAACTCATCGCCGGGATTGGAGGTCTTGAAAAACTGCGAAGCGGCGTGCCGCATCTGCGGCAGATCGTCGGCCATGCTCCCGCTGACATCGAACACCAGGCCCACCGCAATGGGATCATCCTCCATGGAAAACGATAAGATCTTCTGCTCCACCTTGTCGTCGAAGACGTGGAAGTTCTGTTTTTCCAGACCGCTGACCGGGCGGTTCAGCCCGTCGCTTACTTCCACGGGGACCAGCACCAGGGTGGTATCGATGCGCAGGCGGGCATGCCCGGACTCATCCCTCGGCTCTGCGTGCTTTTGCTGGGTACTGGGCCGTTGCTGGGACTCAATGGAGACCTGCTGCCCGAACACCGAAACGATTGCGAACGCTAGCGCAAGCGTTCCCCCGAGCACGCGCGTTGTGATAACCTCGCAGGCGGTCATGCGGATCAACCTCATTATGACGGTCCCGGCGGGGGCTTTGGTTTCGTCGCGGCGACGAGTATGACACCGGCCGCCGATTCCCCGGGGCTTGATCACCAATTGGCATATTTCGTGTTTCGCCTTACGTTAGGCATCAACCTCTTCGTGCACGGAGCCGGGCGCGTCTTTGGGTCAGGCGCCGAATCCTTCGCAACCACCACTTCGGCGGAATTCACCAAGACTGCTCTGCCGCATGGATTGGTGTACGCGTTCTTAATTGTCTTGCCGTTCGTCGAGCTGGTGCTGGGAGCGCTCACGACCGTGGGCCTGTTCACGCGCTGGGCCTTGACGCTCGGCGGGCTCATGATCGCCGTTCTCATATTCGGCACGGCCATGCGGAGCGATTGGAACACGGTGGGTGTTCAGATGATCTACGCCATCACCTACTATCTCTTGTTGGTGAATCGATCGGCCAATCGTTTCTCACTCGACGTACTGCTATAGAATGTTTAGGCTTATGATCAACGCCAGAGTCATTCTCGCGCTCGCGCAGTTGCCTCTCGCCGCGGCTACGTGCGAAAGCTTGAAGTCGCTCGCGATCCCGCACACCACCATCACACTTGCCCAGTCCGTGCCCGCGGGCCAGTTCATGCTCCCCGCCGGCACTCCGCCGCCTTTCCCCGGCGCGCCTGGGCCGAATTTTAAGAATCTTCAGGCGTTTTGCCGCGTCTCAGCCACAGCCCGGCCCACCAGTGATTCGGAAATCAAAATCGAGGTCTGGATGCCGGCGTCCGGCTGGAACGGAAAGTTTCGCGGCACCGGCAATGGCGGACTCGGCGGCAATCTCAGCTTCGGAGGCATGGTCACGGCTATTCACGGCGGCTTCGCCACGGCCGCCGAGAATACGGGACACGAAGGCGGCTCCAGCTACGCGTTGTCGCATCCGGAGAAAATCGTCGACTTCGGCGATCGCGCCGCGCATGAGATGACGGTTACAGCCAAGGCCGCCATCGCCGCGTTCTACGGCAAAGCCCCCAAATTTTCTTACATGGACGAATGCGGCGGAGGCAGCATCGCCGCGCTGAAGGAAGCGCAGAAATATCCCGAGGACTATAACGGCGTGGTGGTGGGCGGATTCGCGGCGCACCTGACGCATCACACTTTCGCGCAGATGTGGATCTGGCAGGCGACGCACCGGAACGCCGCAAGCGTGATTCCACCCGCCAAGTTTCCGGCCATCCACAACGCGGCGCTCGCCGCCTGTGATGCGAATGATGGGGTGAAGGACGGAGTGATCGAGAATCCACCCGCGTGCAAATTCGATCCCGCATTGCTCGAATGCAGGGGACCGGATAGCAATAACTGCCTCACCGCGCCGCAAGTGGAGGCTGCTCGCAAGCTCTACGAAGGTCCCAAGAATCCACGCACGGGCGAGCAGATTTATTCGCCGCTCTATCCCGGCAGCGAACTGGGCTGGGGCCAGCTCACAGGCGCCGTGCCGCTCGGCATTCCAGTGGACTTTTTCCGTTACTACGTCTTCAAAGACGCAAACTGGGACTACAAAACGCGGCCGATCAATTTCGATTCGGACGTCGCGCTGGCCGACCAGCCCGCGAATCAGCCGGTGAACGCCATCGATCCCGACATCAAGAAGTTCGTCGCGCGCGGCGGCAAGATGATGCTGTGGGGCGGATGGAACGATGCGGGAGTGCCTCCGCTCGAAGCCGTGAACTATTACAACAACGTGGTGAAGACCATCGGCGCCAAACCCGCCATGAGCGCGGTTCGCCTATACATGGTTCCTGGCGTGGGCCACTGCGGCGGCGGCGAGGGCACGGATCATTTCGATCTGTTCCCCGCGCTGCAAACCTGGGTGGAGCACAAACAGGCGCCGGGGGAAATTGTCGCCTCGCGCATCGAAGACGGCAAGGAGGTCCGAACACGTCCGCTGTGCGAGTATCCTAAGATCGCGACTTACAACGGCAGCGGCAGCACTGACGACGCAGCGAACTTCACTTGTAAGAAGCCGTAAGCTGGGTCCTTAAACCGCCTTTGACGGATTCATCGATAAACGCAGCGTCGATGGCTGCCCGGTTGCAGGTCTCGAGATCCGCGTCGGTCCATCCGAAGTGCTCTTCCAGGTTCCGATACTCTTCGGTGAGCGTGATGTTGGTAATCGTGCGCGTGTCCGTGCTGATGCTCAATGGCACACCCGCGCGGTACAGTTCGTCCACCGCGTGTTCGGCGAACTCCTGCTTGATACCGGTCTGCAAGTTGCTGGTGGGGCACACTTCCAGATGAATGCGCTCGCGGATGAGATGTTGAACCAGCGCCGGATCTTCGATACTGCGCACACCGTGCCCGATCCTGGATGGTTGAAACTCGCGCAGTGTTTCCCAAACGCTATCGGGGCCGCGGGCCTCGCCCGCATGCGCTGTTCGATGCAGGCCATGCTCGATCGCGTAGCGAAATGCGGGAATGTGCGCAGCGATCGGATAGCCGGCTTCGTCTCCGGCGATATCCAACGCCGCTACCCGGCTGCCTCGAAACTCCTCCACCAGCCTGGCGGTCAAAAGGCTTTGCTCGCGATCGAAATGGCGCAGGGTACATAAAATGAGCCGCGCTTCGATGCCGCTCGCTCTGATCGAAGCTTCCGTCGCGCGATCCACTGCAGCCACCACCTGCTCGGGCGTCAATCCGCGCTCCAGATGCAGCAGCGGGGCAAAACGAATTTCGGCGTAGATCACGCCGTCGGCGGCCAATTGCTGGAACAGATCCTCAACCACCAACTGCAGCGCCGCTTCGTCCTGCATCAGTTGAAAGCCGCGCGGCGCGCGCGTCAGGAAATCGGCCAGACTGGTGCAGCGCCGGGGGGCGATGAACTCGCGCTGGTATTCCTCGAGCGAAACGGAGTCGTCCAGTTGCGCCACCGCGGCGTAGCTCAACGAGCAATCCAGATGCAGATGTAATTCGACTTTAGGAAGGTCTTTCACAACCTTCCAGGGTAGCGCGCTTATTCCACTCCGAAGGCGAGAAGCACGTTGCCGGTGTTGCCCGACGTAACGCCGTAGCCCGATCCGATGAACAACATGCCGTCAGCGATCGTAGGCCCGATGGACGCGATGGATCCACCCTTGGCCTCCACCTTGTTCACCGTCTCGAACGGGCGGGTTGTGTCGTACACCCAGAGCTCCTTTCCGTCCGCGGTGGAAAGTGCGTGCAGGTTGCCGTCGGTTCCCGCGATGAACACCACGCCCGGCATGGCAGTGGCGGCCGCGGCGTTGCTGACGCGCTTGCCTTGTTCGGCCAGATCCTTGTGCCACAGCTTTTCTCCGGTGGTCAGCTGGATGGCGGTGATGCCCCCGCCGGTGGCGCCATAGTAGGCGGCTTTCTCATCGAACGCTCCGCCCCACACGATTCCGCTCAACCGGAACATCGGAGTGCCCGGCGGGTTATCGGCCACTTTTGCCTGCCACACCACCGCGCCCTTTTTGTCCGGATCCAGTGCAAACACTTTCCCGTCTTTTGTTCCCGCCACCACGATGCTCTTGCCGTCCGGCAACTGGCGCAGCACGGGAGAATTGCCGATGTCCAGGTCCGGCCCGTTCTCCGACGGGCAGTTGTCGGTCTTGGCCGGACCAGTGCAGCCGCCCAGGAACGCATCGCCGGCCTGCGCCTGGTAATACCAGAGCACTTTACCGCTCTTCATATCCACGGCCATCACGGAGTCCGACATTTTCGCCGCAGGCTCTGTTTCCGAATCGCCCGTGCCGAAATAAACCGCGTGGCGCTTGGCGTCGATGGTGGGGGAATTCCACACCGAGGCTCCGGCCGGCGCGTACTGTTGCACGCCTTTCGAATTCTTCCGCGTGGGCTTGGGCGTCTCCGGAACCACGTAAGTTTTCCAGGCCTGCTCGCCGGTGCTGGCGTTCAGCTTCACCACGCTTCCGCGCGAAGTGCAGCAGGGATAATCCAGATTCGCGGCGGCGAATTCTTCCGACGACGATACCGGAACATACAGGAAACCTTCATACAACTTCGGCGACGCCGTGATGCGCGCAACGAAGTGATCGTCCACTTTCTTGGTCCAAAGCTCCGTCCCGGTCTGCGCGTCTACGGCATAAACGTTGGCGTGTGCATCGCCGAAGAAGACGGCGTATTTTACGCCCGGGTGACCTTTCACTGGACCAACGCTCGGTCCGCCGCGTACATTGCCTTTGGCCTGATAGGACCAATAGACGCAGCCCGACTTGGCATCCAAAGAGTAAACATAACCAATGTCGCTGCCCACAAAAACACGCCCCGCCGCTACCGCCGGCTGCCCGAACGCCGAAACGCCGGTAGGATAACCGAACGCCCACTTCAGCTTCAGATGCGGCACTTGATCGGCCGTCAATCCCGCAGCCTTGGCGGTTTGAAAGCGGCTATTGGTGACGTCGGGACTCCAACCATTCCACGCCGAGTCCCCGCTCGGATCGCTCATCGGCGGATTCGCCTCGCAACGGTTGGGCATGTTCTTGGCATCGCCCTGCACGGCGCTTCCAAAAGTCCGGCCGCTCATGAACACCGCTAGCATTCGCTTCTGATCGTCAGCCAAGCTCGATCCCTGCGTCTTCATCGGGCCAGTGGTCAGCGCTTCGTAAATCTTTTCCGGCGACAATTGCCGCAGCGTCGCGGGATCGGGCACGCGTCCTGCCATGGTGGGATTACCGTGGCAGCCCATGCACTTGGTTTGGAAAACTGCGAAGCCGGATTCGGTCCCGGCCGACTGCACGGGCCGGCGGGGTTCCTGCGCGCGGAGCAGGCCAAACGGTGTTACCAGGGTCACCAGCGCCACGAGGCGAAAATGCGTTTTCATATGGATACCTTTACGATCCCACAGCATATCGAACGTTGCATGCAAGCCGCAAGGTCGAGTCTAATATATGACGAGTCTAAGATATAAGGACCATATGCGATACCTCGTACTTGTAATCGCGCTTTCTTCGTCGGCATTCGCTGCCAACCCATGTGACAGCATCGCTAAGCTTGCTCTGCCGCACTCCACCGTTACTTTGGCCCAGGCAGTTCCCGCCGGACAGCTCACCTTGCCGCCCGGGGCTGTGCCGAGATTTCCGGGCCTTCCTCCGCCAAGCTTCGCAAATCTCCCGGCCATTTGCCGCGTGGCCGCCACTCTGAAACCAACCGGCGATTCCGACATCAAGATCGAAGTCTGGATGCCCGCACAGGGCTGGAACGGCAAGCTGGAATCCGTTGGTAACGGCGCCTGGGCCGGGAGCATTAGCTATCGCGATCTTGCTACGGCGGTCACAGCCGGCTATGCGGCTGTCAGCACTGATACGGGCCACAGTGAGACCACTGCGGTTTTTGTCGTCGGACATCCGGAGAAGCTGATCGACTTTGCTTATCGCGCGGTGCATGAAATGACGCTGGCGGCGAAGCCGATCGTGGCTGCTTATTACGGCAAGAATCCGGTGCGCGCGTACTTCAACGGTTGCTCCACTGGAGGTCGCCAGGCTCTGGCCGAAGCGCAGCGCTATCCGAACGATTATGACGGCATCATCGCGGGGGCTGCCGCGAATTATCCGTCACACCTGCAAGGCGCGCAGGTTTGGACCACCGAAATCACGAACCAAACCGATGGCTACATCCCGCCCGCCAAATATCAACTCATCCACCAAGCGGTGCTCGAAGCCTGCGATGCGCTGGATGGGGTGAAAGACCACGTGCTGGAAGATCCCAGGCGCTGCCACTTCGATCCGCAGGTGCTGCTCTGCAAAGGTTCCGATGCCGAAACGTGCCTGACGGCAGCGCAGGTGGAAGTGGCGCGAAAAATCTATGCGGGGCCGGGAGCTTCGATTTTTCCGGGTCTCGAACGCGGCAGTGAGCTCGGATGGGCCACGCTTTCCGGACCGAAGCCCATGGCGCTCGCGGCCGAAACCTATCAATACCTGGTGTTCAAGGAGCCGAGCTGGGATTACCTGAAGTTCGATCCCGCGCGCGATATCGCCAGCGCCGATAGAGTGATTGGTCCCATCATGAATTCGATCGATCCTAATCTGAAGCCGTTTTTCAAGCATGGCGGAAAGCTGCTGATGTATCACGGCTGGGCGGATCCGGGGATCGCTCCGGAGAACAGCGTGAATTATTTCACCAGCGTCGAAGACACGCTAGGCGGCAAATTGAAGGCTGCCAATTCCATTCGTCTGTTCATGGTTCCCGGCATGGGCCACTGCGCCGGCGGCGACGGCACCGACGATTTCGACAAAATCGGTGCGCTAGCGAATTGGGTGGAAACCAAGCAGGCGCCGGATCGCATTCTGGCGGCTCACAAGACCAAGGGCGCAGTCGATCGCACGCGTCCTCTGTGTCCCTATCCTGAGACCGCGCACTATAAAGGATCCGGCAGCACGGACGATGCCGCGAATTTCGTCTGCGCGGCACCGTAGAGGAATTAAAGAGCCGGCCCTACGTCTATCGAGTGCCTGTGTCGCCAATCCCCAACCGCCAACCGCGCGCGAGCGAATGCGAGCGCTCTCACTCCCATTCAAGAATTACTTTGCCTGCGTTGCCCGACCGCATCACTTCGAACGCCTGCTCGTAGTCGCGATAGGAGAACCGGTGCGTGATGACCGGCCGGATATCCAGGCCAGTTTCCAGCATCACGCCCATCTTGTACCAGGTCTCGTACATTTCTCGACCATAGATGCCCTTAATGGTGAGCATGTTGAAGACAACCGTGGTCCAATCGATCGCAATCTCCTGAGTCGGGATGCCGAGCATCGCGATTTTCGCGCCGTGGCTCATGTTGGCGATCATTTCGCGCAGCGCCGACGCGTGTCCGGACATCTCCAGCCCGACGTCGAAGCCTTCCTGCATGCCCAGTTCTTTTTGAACTTGCGACAGCGGCGTTGGGGCCGTGTCGATTGCGCGGGTCACGCCCATCTTGCGCGCCAGATCCAGCCGGTAAGGATTTTTGTCGGTGATCACCACGTAGCGCGCGGCCGCGTGCCGCACCACGGCCGCAGCCATGATTCCGATGGGCCCGGCGCCGGTGATGATAACGTCCTCGCCTAGCACGGGAAACGACAGCGCCGTGTGGACGGCATTTCCGAAGGGATCGAAGATGGCCGCGACATCCAGATCGATATCGGGTTTGTGACGCCATAGGTTTGTCACCGGCATCGCGATGAAATCGGCAAACGCGCCCGGCCGATTCACGCCGACACCTTGGATATGCGCGCAGAGATGCCGCCGGCCGGCCAGGCAGTTACGACAGCGCCCGCATACCACGTGGCCTTCGCCGCTCACCAGGTCGCCCGCGCGAAAATCGCCGACGTTCGATCCCACGGCGACAATCTCGCCGACGAACTCGTGGCCGATGGCCATGGGGACGGGGATGGTGCGCTGCGCCCAATCGTCCCAGTTATAGATGTGAACGTCGGTGCCGCAGATGCCTGCACGGCGCACGCGAATCAGGACATCGTTGATGCCGATCGTCGGCTCCGGGATCTCTTCGAGCCACAACCCCGGCTCGCGTTTGCTTTTTACGAGTGCTTTCATGAGGACTTGACGGGCAGCCGGCGAATCGCGGCCGCA
Source organism: Bryobacterales bacterium (assembly GCA_963725455.1). Classification (GTDB taxonomy): domain Bacteria; phylum Acidobacteriota; class Terriglobia; order Bryobacterales; family Bryobacteraceae; genus Palsa-89. The sequence continues at coordinate 50,917 of CAVRZH010000076.1, read as the reverse complement.
TTCTCATTGCAGCACGAAGCTGCCCGGCCCGCACGAATGCGATTTACACTCAAGAGATCATGCGCAGTAAAACAATCGTCTGCCTTTGTCTTCTTTTTTCGGCGTCCGTAAGTTCGCGCGCGCAAACGGGCGCCACGACCGAGATTCCCAGCATCGAGAAGAAGACGCAAGGGATGACCAAGCTCAGCGGTTATTTTCCTCTGTATTGGGATGCGCACGCCGGCGCGCTGTGGCTCGAGATCCCACGCTTCGATACGGATTTCCTCTATGTCACAGGTTTGGCGGCGGGCTTGGGATCGAACGATATCGGTCTGGACCGCGGACAAGCGGGCGACGCAGCCGTGGTTTATTTCCAGCGCATCGGGCCCAAGATTTTTCTGGTCCGGCGTAACGAGAACTTTCGATCCACGAGTCCGAACGCGGCCGAACGGCTGTCGGTGGAGGATTCCTTCGGTAGGTCCGTGCTGCAAGGGTTTACGGTGGCCGCGGAGAGCAATGGAAGTGTCCTGGTAAACGCCACAGATTTTTTTGTGCGCGATGGATACGGCGCAGGTCAAGCATTGCAGCCAGGGAAGTATCGCGTAGATGCAAGCCGGAGCGCGGTGTACCTTCCGAGAACGAAGGCGTTTCCCAAGAACTCCGAGATCGAAGTGGCGCTCACCTTCGCCAGGGATGGCGACGCCGGATTTGATCCCGGATTTCCTGTGCAGGGTCCCACGCCCATTGGTCAAGGAGGCGGTCGCGCCATCGCTGTCAACAACGGATTGTTTTCGGGAACGGTGGCAAGCGTCGCGCCGGATGCCGAAGCGGTGACGTTGCGCGAGCACTATTCGCTGGTGGAACTGCCGGACGGAAATTTCAAGCCCCGGCGCTTCGATCCGCGCAGTGGATTTAGCGCCAACGTTTTCGTCGACTATAGCGTTCCGATCGGCGAGCCCATGGTGCAGCGCTTCATCACGCGCCACCGCCTGGAGAAAAAAGATCCCACGGCCGCCCTGAGCGATCCCGTGCAGCCGCTGCGCTATTACGTGGATCCCGGCGCGCCCGACGACGTGAAGAAGGCCTTGATCGAAGGCGCCAGTTGGTGGAACCAGGCCTTTGAAGCGGCAGGGTTTCGCAATGCATTCCAGGTGGCCGTGCTGCCGGATGGCGCGGACCCCATGGATATCCGCTACAACGTCATCAACTGGGTGCATCGCTCCACGCGCGGCTGGAGTACCGGTGCGTCGATCGTTGATCCCAGGACCGGTGAAATCATCAAAGCTACGGTGACGCTTGGTTCGCTGCGAGATCGGCAAGACTACCTGATTTTCGAAGGGCTGCTCTCTCCTTATACCAGGGGCGACGAAAAACCCGACATCCTGTATCAGACCGCGCTGGCCCGTGTCCGCCAACTGGCCGCGCACGAAGTGGGTCACACGCTGGGTCTGGAGCACAACTATTACGACAGCCGGCAGGGATGGATTTCCGTAATGGACTATCCGCACCCGGCGGAAAAGCTGCGCGAGGACGGCAGCATCGATTTATCCAGCGCTTATGCGGCGCGCATCGGAGATTGGGATAAAGTAACTATCGATTACGGCTATCGCCAGTTTGCGAACGACGCGGATGAAACGGCGGGATTGACGAAGATCCTGGACGACGCCTGGGCCAAGGATTTGCGCTTCATGACCAATCAGGATCTGGGCGTTCATCCGAAAGTGGATCAGTGGTCGAACGGAGTGAATCAGGCCGACGAGTTGAACCGGATTATGAAGGTTCGCCGGGCGGCGTTGAATCGCATGGGGGAGCACTCCATTCGAGATGGCGCGCCGATGGCGACCATTGAGGAAGCGCTCGTGCCGATATTCATGTATCACCGGTATTCGGTGGAATCGGCGGCGGCCAGCATCGCGGGGCAGGATTATATCTACGCCATTCGCGGAGACGGCCGCATTCCACGCAAATGGGTGAGCGCCGCGGATCAAAAGAAAGCGTTGGACGCGCTGGTAGCCACGCTGAAGCCGGCTGAGCTTACGGTGCCGGAGAAGGTGCTGGAAGCCATTCCGCCTCGTCCTCTCGAATATCCGCGGAACCGCGAGTTGTTCCCGCGCACCACCGGCCGGGCGTTCGACCCGCTAAGCCCGGGTACCATCGCGGCGGACGTGACCATCGGTTTCGTATTGCAGTTGGATCGCGCGGCCCGTATGATCGCGCAGCATGCGGAAGATGCTTCTCTGCCGGGTCTGGACGAGGTTATCGATCAGTTGACCAAGGCCACGTTTGGCGCGGCTGCGGCCACGCCCTATGAGGCCGAGATCCGGCGTTCGGAGCAACGCGTGCTGGTGGACCGGCTGATCTGGCTCGCCAGCGGATCCCCGAACGGACAAGTCCGCGCCATCGCCACGCTGAAGCTCACCAGGCTTGCCGCGCGGCTGAAAGCGCAATCCGCGCCAGGGGAAGCCGATCAAGCACAGCATGCACTGTTAGCGGCGGATATCGCACGATTCCTCAATCGTCCGCAAGGGACACGCATGCCTATTGTGGCCGCGGACGCGCCGCCCGGTGCGCCCATCGGTGGCGATACAGGCATGAATTGGCTGGACAGGCCGCCCGATTATTCCACGCCGGAGGACGTTCCCGACGTGAGCGTCAACGGTGTATTGCCTATAACGCGTAGTGCCATTCCCTAATTGATGGATGGCTGGGATCGTGATAATTTCCTCCAAAGCCAAGATGAAAGTGACTGGCTGGAGAGGAAATGTCATGTATATTTCTCGGCGGTTTTACCATGTTGTGGCGTTATTTTCCGCCATGGGTATTGTCCACGCACAGACGGACCCCGGACCGCGCGGCGGCCCTGCCGGAGCCGGAAGCTATTATGGTTCACTCAATGCTAATGAGCAAATGTTTTTCACTCAGGCGCAGCTACGTTTTCAAGAGGTCGATTCAGTTTCGGGAACCATTCCGGGGGAAACGGGTTCCGGCCTGGGGCCGACCTTCAACGGGAATAGTTGCACTATGTGCCACGCGCAGCCCGCGATTGGCGGCAGCAGTCCCGGTTTGAAGAGCCCGCAAAATCCAACCCCGAATCCGCAGGTGGCGCTCGCTACTCTGGACGGCGCCGGTAACACCGTTCCCTCGTTTATCTCGGCCAGTGGGCCGGTGCGGGAAGCGCGCTTCATCACCGTCAACGGGCAAAGCAATGGAGCGCTCGATGGCGGCGTTCACGGGCTCTACACCATCCAAGGCCGGAAAGATGCCCGTGGTTGCACCATCGCTCAACCAAACTTCGGGCAGGAACTCGCAAATCACAACGTGATCTTTCGCATTCCGACTGCCTTATTCGGTCTAGGCTTGGTCGAAAATACGCCGGATTCAACACTCGAGGCTAATCTTGCCGCCAACACGGGCCAAAAGAATCAGATGGGAATCGCCGGCACGCTTAACATTTCCGGTAATGACGGTACCGTCACCCGCTTCGGTTGGAAGGCGCAAAACAAGTCGTTGATGATTTTTGCCGGCGAAGCCTACAACGTCGAGCAAGGCGTTGCGAATGAAGTGTTCATGAATGAACGTTCGGCGGTGCCGGGCTGCGTGTTTAACGCCACGCCGGAGGATTCTTCGGTGATCATGAACAACGGCAGTTTGACGGGCACGGTGTCCGAGATGTCATCGGACGTAGTGAACTTCGCCGCGTTCATCCGGCTGTCGGCGCCAGCCACGCCCACCACGGCTTCATCGTCGGAGAAGAATGGTCAAAAGCTGTTTTCGAGCGTCGGCTGCGCGCTTTGTCATTCGCCATCGCTGACCACCGCGGCCTCGCCTTTTACCGGGATGTCCAATGTTTCCTACGCTCCGTATTCAGACTTCGCCCTGCACCACATGGGCGCCAACCTGGCTGACGGGATTGTGCAGGGCATGGCCGGCCCGGATCAATTCCGCACTGCGCCGCTATGGGGCGTCGGCCAGCGATTGTTTTTCCTGCACGACGGCCGAACGTCCGATCTTCTGCAGGCCATTGAAGCGCACGAGAGTTCAGGCAATTCCTGCGTGGCGTCGCAGAGCTCGCAGCAGTTCAATGCGAACGGCGAGTCTTTCCAGACCTCCTCACAAAGCCGGAGCTGTGGTTCGGAAGCCAACGTGGTGGTCGGAAACTTTAACGCCCTGCAGAATTCGCAAAAGCAGGATATTTTAAATTTCCTGCGTTCGTTATAATGCAGGCAGCTGCGCTTCCTCGGAATTGAAGCCGGTGGGGAAAGCAAGCCGAGCGGCCTCGCCACTCTCGAATGGGATGGCCGCGCGCTGCGTCTGACGCAGTTCGATTGCCTCACCGAACCGGACGACATTATCCAATGGGCCGCCCACGCCGCGGGAAACCACGCGGTGATCGGGATCGACGCGCCGACTGTTGTTCCCAGCGGGGCCGATCGCTTGCCCGACGCCATCGCTATGCGGGCGGCAGACCGGCTTGCTCATTCGCTCTATGGCAAGTATCACGCTGGACCCTCGCCCGCAAATCTATCGCCGGCGGTCTGGCGCCGGACCACGCGGCTGGCAGCCTCGCTTGCGAATCTGAGCTTCCTGCATGGCGACCAGCTGGCGCCTCAAAGCCAGGGCCGGCACCAGATTGAGGTGCATCCTCCGGCCGCGGCGGTGCAGCTCTTCCTGCTGGCCAGCGTGATCCGTTACCGGCGCGGAACCCTCGCCGAACGCAAGGACGGGCTGCGGCTGTTACGCGGGCTGATGCTGGATCATTTTCCGCGTCTGCTTCCCCGGCTGCCTCTGACGGACCTTCCCGAGATTCCATCGCTCGGCGTGGATTTGAGAGCGATGGAGCATCGCCTGGATTCGCTGATGAGCGCTTATGTAGCGGCGCACTGGTGGTATTGGGGCCGCGAGCGCAACGAGGTGTTGGGTGACGCGGCTAGCGGGTATATCGTCGTGCCCCACCGCCGCACCGCCCATGTGAAGCTGGCGGATTTGCGTGGCGAACTGATGAACCGGGGACTGCTGGAATCGGAAGCCGACGTGCAGCCGGCCGCGCAGTTCCAGGCCTGGCTCTGGGAAGCCTATTCGGCGGGAGTGGCAGCTCCCAATGCTATGACGCTCGCCACCGTGGGGGCTGATGGACAGCCGTCGGCCCGGATCGTTTTGCTCCACAACGCCGGCCAGGAAGGGTTTACCTTCTTCACCAATTCCCTGAGCGGCAAAGGACGTGAACTGGCACAAAATCCACGCGCCGCGCTGGTGTTTCACTGGGTTGAGATCGGCCGCCAGGTGCGAATTACCGGCGTGGTGGAAAAGATGGCGGGCGCCGACGTCGCGGCCTTCTTTGAGATGCAGCCCCGGGAGGTGCAGTTGAGCGCGTGGGCGTCCTGGCAGAGCTCGGAGATCGCCGATCGCGAATTCCTGGATCACCGGGTTGCCAAAGTAGAGCTCAAATACGGACGTGTGGAAATTCCGGCCCCGCCCAGTTGGTGCGGCTACCGGCTGCGGCCCGATACAGTCGAATTCTGGCAGAGCCGGTCCAATCAACTGCATGACCGATTACGGTATTCCCGCGGGCCGGGCGCCCGCTGGGTGATCCAGCGTCTTGCGCCTTGAGCCGGGCCGTCGGGAGTCCGCTATTCGCCGATTCCCGGCCGCCATTCGCCGATCTGAGCTCGAATGAGCGCTAGGCCGCTGGTAGGCTCGAAGCATGGATACGGACCGCTGGGAAGAACGCAGGCAGCGCTGGGAACAGAGGATGGAAATGAAGCGGGCGCGCTGGGAAGACCGCGCGGCGCGGCGCCAGTATCGCTCGGGCAGCCATGGGATTTTCTTCGGCGCCATCGTAGTGGCCATCGGCGTTCTGCTGCTGCTGGACAATCTGGGCATCTTCCGGTTTCATGACGTCTGGCAATACTGGCCCGTGCTTCTGGTCGCCTATGGTGTTTCAAGGATCGTCGATTCCCGCACACCTTCCGGTTGGATTTGGGGTGGAGTAGTCGCGCTGGTGGGCGCGTTCTTCCTCTTGGACACGCTGGATATTATTGCCTTCAACTTCGCGCTGGTCTGGCCGGTGCTCCTGATCGCTTTTGGCGTGAGCGTGCTGGTGCGGGCTCTGGAACGGAATCAGTTCCGGCCGGGTGGACCGGCTTCCGGCTCGTCACCCATGGTCGGCGCGCATGCTATTTTCAGCGACAACAAAAGCGGTAGCGATACTCAGGATTTTCAGGGCGGCCAGGCCACCTCGATATTCGGGGCCGCTCGCTTCGATTTGCGAAATGCTTCCATGACAGTGGACGAGGCGGTGATCGATGTCAACGTCGTGTTTGGGGAAGTGGAGGTGCGTGTTCCCGAGACCTGGATCGTGATCAACCGCGCTGCAGTGGTCTTCGGAGGCGTGGACGACAAGACAATTCATCCCAAGCCTGATGCTAACGTCAAAATTCCCCGGTTAGTCATCACCGGAGCAGTGATCTTCGGCGGCCTCAACCTGCGCAACTAGCTCCGGACCATCGGACCATTCCATCATGCATCCGCTTATCGCCCAACGTGGCAGGTTCCTGCTCTATTTGCTGGGTTGGACAGCGGTTGGGTTGCTGATGGCTTATTTGCTGGTGACGTTGGGAGGGCTGGCGGCGCTGGAGGCGGTCTCTCTGAGCCTGCCCCTGGCGCTTTTTTACGGGTTCATCTGCCTGGCGCCATGGTATATGTGCCGCGGTCTGCCGATCGGCTCCAACTCCCCTCTCAAGATCATCGGCAATCATTTCGCGGCCGCCATCGCCGCCGGGCTGATCTGGATCGTGCTGGCCAAGGGCTTGGCCCTCGCTCTCGGACATTACTTCTTCCCGCAACTGAACCAGCGCTTCAGCCCGCAGCTTCCTTTGTTGTTCGGCTTCGGGGTGCTGTTGTATATGTTGGCTGTGGCTCGCAACTACGTTCTGCTCTCGGTGGAATCGTCCAAAGAAGCTGAAACACGAGCACAGGAAGCGCTGACGCTGGCGCGCGAATCGGAGCTGAAAGCTCTGAAGGCGCAGATCAATCCTCATTTTCTCTTCAACAGCTTGAACTCCATCAGCGCGCTTGCCACGGTGGACGGCGCGCGGGCCCGGGACATGTGCATCAAACTGTCGGACTTTTTGCGCACGACCCTGAAGCTGGGCGAGAAGCAGAGCATCACCCTGGCCGACGAGCTGGCGTTGGCCAAGGCGTATCTGGAAGTGGAGCAGGTTCGCTTCGGCGCCCGGCTGCGTGTGGAAATCGACGCCGATGCGGCCTGTGCCCAGTGTGTGGTGCCGTCACTCGTGCTGCAGCCCCTGGTGGAGAATGCCGTCAAGCACGGGATCGCCGGGTTGGTGGATGGTGGAACAATTCGGATTGAAGCGCATTGCAATGAGGGATTTCTCAGGCTGAGAGTTTGCAACGAATTTGACGCAGAGTCGCCGGCGGCGAGCCGTCACGGGCTGGGGCTGCGGAATGTGCGCGACCGGTTGCGCGCTTTATATGAGAATCGAGCGCGCGTGGACACCACTACATCCAGCGATCATTTTCAAGTGGAATTGGAGATACCCTGTGCGGAGCACTCGTAAAGAATGGACTTGAACAAATGTGATGATGATCTCATGGCCGATCGGCTTGCGCCAGGTTCTCATGTCGCGCACTACCGGGTAGTCTCGCGCCTGGGCGAAGGCGGAATGGGCGCGGTCTATTTGGCCGATGACACGCGGCTGGGACGGCGCGTGGCGCTGAAGGTGTTACCCGCCGATGTGGCAGCGGATCCGGAGCGCATGCAGCGTTTTGAGCAGGAAGCGAAGCTGGCATCCGCGCTCACTCATCCCAACGTTGCCTATATCTACGAGATCGGTGAGGACGACGGCCTTCACTTTCTAGCGATGGAATATGTGGAGGGCGAGCCGCTGAGCGTTCGGCTTTCGCGTGGTCCGCTCAACTTCTCCGAACTGCTCTCGGTTGGCATTCAGGTGGCCGACGCGCTGGATCACGCGCATTCCAAAAGCATCGTGCATCGCGATATCAAGCCATCTAATCTCATGCTGACGCCGCGCGGGCACCTGAAGGTGCTGGATTTCGGGCTCGCCAAGCTGGAAACATCCAATCACCGCGCAGGGATTCACGTCCAGGAGACTCAAGTGATGACCAGCGTGGGAGTGGTGATGGGCACGGTAGCTTACATGAGTCCGGAGCAGGCGCTGGGCCGCGACGTGGACCATCGTACGGATCTGTTCAGCCTGGGCGTAGTGCTCTACGAGATGGCCACCGCGCGCCTGCCGTTCCCGGGCTCCACGCCGTCGGAAACCATGGCGCGGATTCTCGGCTCGCAGCCCGACGCCATCGCGCGTTTCAATTACGACCTTCCCGAAGCTCTGGATCGTGTGGTGCGAAAGTGCCTGGAGAAAGACCGGGAGCGGCGTTATCAATCCGCGCGCGAGTTGCTGGTGGATCTGAAGAACCTGGAGCGCGATTCCAGCTCGCGGCAAGCGCCCGCCGGCGTGGCCTCTTCGGAGCGGCGCAAATTGGGCGTCGTATTGGTGGATGATGAGGAACTGGCTCGCGCATTGTTGCACGAATATCTCGGATCCAGCGCGGACATTGAAATCTTGGCCGAGTGCGCCAACGGCTTCGAAGCAGTGAAGGCGATCACGGAGAAAAAGCCCGACCTGGTATTCCTGGACGTTCAAATGCCGAAGCTGGACGGTTTCGAAGTATTGGAGCTCATCGGCCAGGACGTGGCCGTCATCTTTGTCACCGCGTACGATCAATACGCCATGCGCGCCTTCGATGAACACGCCGTGGATTACCTTCTGAAGCCGTTCAGCCTGGAGCGATTTCAAAAGGCGCTGGAGCGCGCCCGGCAGAGGTTGGGCGAAAAAGGAGGCGTGCCGGCGCCCACCGCAAAACCCGTGGCTGCGGACCTGGCTCGCGCCGCGCGACCTCCACAGGAGTTTCTCCAGCGCATCGTGGTGAAGGACGGTGGGCGGGTGCACATCATTCCGGTGGACCGGTTGGATTACGCCGAATCGCAGGACGACTACGTGGCGCTGCACAGCCAGGGCAAGAGTTATTTGAAGGAGCAGACTATCTCAAGCCTGGAAGCGGCGCTCGATCCCGAGCGTTTTGTGCGCATACATCGCTCCGTGATCGTCAATCTGGAACGGGTGGCGAAGATTGAGCCTTATGCGAAAGATAGTCGGGTAGCGGTGCTGTCGGATGGCTCCCAGCTTCCGGTGAGCCGCGCGGGTTACGACCGATTGCGGAGCCTGCTCGGCGATTGAGGGCATACTAGAAATTGAGGATTTACTAGAAATGGACGGCCAGCCGTGGCTTGGCCGGTACCGAGAGTTCCACGCCCGCCTGCAGCATTGCGGTTTTCCCAGCGGCGATAATTACGGTGCCGCGCGGCTGGCCATTCGCCGAGCGAAGCGGAGAAGTCCAGACAGCGGCCTCGATGAGGTTGCCGTTCTTGGCTTGAATCGGGCCAAGCGGCGGGAACGGAAGGTCGTGCCCCACCAGTTCATTCCGTTTCCAGCCAATCAGATTCTCGGCGGCGGAATTCCAGTAGGTGACCATGCCTTGTGCGTCAATGGCGAAGATCGCGAGCGGGGACGAGTCCACCAGCGGATGCCCCAGTTCAGGCACTGCTGCGATCACCGCGCTGGTCAGGTCCGCGTGTTTTTCGTCCGCTTCTACCAGCCGCAAATGAACCTTGGTGGCCGCGCGATCGATGCTGGAAGTTTTCAGGATAAACGCCGCCACCAGGTATAGGCAGGCGCTTATCAGGTCCACCCAGCTCTCCATGCTCCTGAAGCGCGCGAACGCCGAGAATCCGGTGTCTTTGAGGATGCGGAGAGCGTCATAAATCGCAATCAGCCCGAGCAAGCTGGTGAGGACTTTATCGAGACCGTTGCGCTGCCGCCGCGTTAGGAGGATACACCACAGGATGGTGGCAAGCGACACGAGAAGTGCCAGCGCCATCAATGGATTGGCGCGAAGTAGTTGTGCCAGATACAAAGACGTACTCCCCGGCATTTACTGCCGCAACACGTAAATCGGTTGTCACCGAGATGACGATTACGCCGGCGCGCGCTTACTTAAGGCAGCGTTTCTGCTTAGGAATTTCCGGGAAGCGCCCTAGCTGGAATCACCGGGAGGATCGCGGCGGCTCATACATTGCTCAATTCGGCCGATATGCCATCCCTAGGAGTTAAAAACAACATGATTGGCGCCATATCGTCCGTGACCCAGGCTCAGCCGGTGACCCAGCCCCCCGGAACATCCACTCAGAACGCCAGCCAGCCAAAACAGCAGTCCGCCGACAGCGGAGGAGACTCCGTTCAATTAAGTAAGGCAGCTCAGGAAAAAACGGGTTGCTCCGGCCACTAATTTGTCAGGCTCATTACCAGCTCTTCCATGACTACCCGGTCGTCTGGCCGGGTGTCCCGAAGAGCTTTGTCGGCCCAGAAGATTTTTTCGATGGCGCGCGACAGCTTCTCGCCCGGAAAAGCGCTTACCGTCTGGGCCACCTGTTCGGCGCGATCCCGCCAGATGCGGATGCCTTGTTTCGAGAATTGTGCCTGGATTTGCTGCGAGCTTTTGAGGCCCGAATCACGCGCCGCCATGGCCAGACGGAATTGCGTGGCAAGAAACGTAAGCGCCAGCGGAAGATACTCGCCTTCGCGGAACAGCGTGTCCAGGCTGTCCAGCGCGCGTTTGCGGTCCCCGCGACCCAGCGCGCCCACCAAAGCGAAAATGGTCGATGCCTGGGCGTTCGGAACCAAACGCAGGATATCGTCGGCTGTCACTTTACGCGTCCCGCTGGTGTAAAGCCGAAGCTTTTCGATTTCGTTAGCAATGCGGCCTGCGTCGGAGGCCAGCGATTCAACCAGCAGCCCAATTTCAGCCAGGCCGATTTGCAGGCCGGCTTCCTTGGCCAGATCCTGAGCCAGCCTGCGCGCCGATTCCAGCGTGTATGGCCTTAGCTCCACCACGTCCGGAATCGCGGAGTAAAACTTCTGTACCCGTTCCAGCTTGGCGCGATCTTCGCCCTCGAAGTCGTAGCGGCTGGCTTCGAACACCAGCACTGTTCCGGGAGTGGGGTGTTTCAGATAAGCGGCCAACTCACCTGCGGCGGAATTTTCGTCGTCGCTGGCCGCACGGCCACGCGGCAGCGCAGTTTCCGCTCCCGAAACCCACACCACGCGGTTCGGCGCGAATAGGGACAGAGAACGGGCATCGTCCAGCACGTTAGCGAGCGTGGTCTCTTCCAGATCGTGGCGGCTCAAGCCATTTTCCCGATCCTCGGGTGCGAGCGCCTTCTCCACCAGAGCGCGGCGGCAAGCGCTGAGTTGATATATCTCCGGCCCAAGAAACAGATAGACCGGAGCGGGCGGAGCCTTTTGGATGCGCTGTTGAAACTGTTCAGGGCTCAAAAGTTGTCCAGTATGGAGGACACCACGTCGCGCGCTACATCCTTACTCAGCCGCTGCAGCGCTGCGCCGCTCTCGTCGAAGTATTGTATGTTGTTGGTGACCGACAGCTCGTAGCGTTCGTGCACGTCAAAATTGGGCCGGGAGAAAATCACTTTGCCTGTCGCCCGCTCCACAAACGTAACGTCCAATTTCAGATTGATTCCGAGGCCGCTGGTTCGTCCCGTGGACTGATCGATCAAGGTGGGATAGGCGGTGTAGGCTAGCACCGCGCCTTTCAGAACCGCATCGGCCTGCTCGGGGTCGTTGACAATCTGATAGCGCGTGCGGGAGATCAACTCGCGGCTAATGTCCTGCGGGAGCAGGTCGCTGAGTTTGTAGCGCACGGTATTGTTGGTGAACGCTGGTACGGCGACGGTGTGGATGGTTTTCGGCACCAGGTTAGCTTGGCCGGCCACATGGTAACCGCAAGAGCCGAGCGCGAGACACGCCAGCACACACCCCAGCATAAGACACCCCAGCATAACTCTAGGCGCCGGCGCGTCCACCGGCTTATTCCAAATACTCACGTACAACCTCCCCAGCGTTTTCGGCGGAGACTTGCAGATTGTCCGCCGCCATCCAGAGCCACCAGGCGCGCGGCTGATTGCGATCCTGTGCGATGGAACCGACAGTGATGCCGCCCTGTCCCGCCACGCCCACGTTGGTAGGCGGCTCGTGGTCTTTGGTGCGGACGTCGATGTTGCTCGATCCCAATGCCTGGATGTTCGATCTCAATGCCTGAATGATGCGATCCATTCCTGGGTTCTCTTCAAATTCTACCCAGACCGACACGCTATAACCATGAAACACCGGCGCTTGAATAAGTCGCAGGGACGGCATGGGAGCCCCGCCATCTTGGCCCAACGCAGCTAACAGGCTGGCCAAATGCCGGTCGATCTTCAGCTCGATGTCTTCCAGCGAGAGTGGCGCGTCGGAGCCGTATTCGGACAACATGTTAAAGCTAACCTGCGCGTCGAAGACAGCTTTGGGCAATGGCTTGAAGGAGAGCAGCGCGACGGCCTGCTTTTGCAGTTCATCGATCCCGGCTTTCCCGCGCTCGCTTACGGGTTCAAAGATTTCGATCACGGACCGGCGAATGACCCCGGCTTTCCGCAGATGCGCCAGCAGCAGCGCAACGGCGATGGCGGCGGGATGCGCGATGGTTTGAACCGGACCCTTGGCCTGGAAACCGGCAGGCTCCACAAAGGGTGCGCGCAAGCGTGTCTCCGCCAGGTCCTCCAGCGCTCCGGTAAGGTCGATGACGACGGGCGCGGGCTTCGCACCTCGGAGTTTCTCGTAAACCTGGTGGCCCGTTTCTTTGGAGGCGGCCAGGATGACGATCCGCGCCGAGCTTAGCTCAGCGGAATCGATGGAACTCATAACGATCGGCTCTTCTTTGCCGATCGCGAGAATGCTGGCGGCTTTGGTGGATTCGTCCGGATCGAACGATGCCACCAGTTCAATGTTCGCCGGCGTCTTGCGAGCTTCCAGAAGCTCGTTCACTTCTTTTCCCAGGAGCGTCTCGCCGCCGACAATTGCGATGGAAGCCCGGCGGCCACTACGATGAGCATGCATACTAACCAGTTTGATGCTCCGGAAGGGGCGATGGGGGCTGCGGTCGGAACTTGCGGCGAATAATGCCGGCGGCGCGAATTACGATGCCGCTGCTGACGTAGATGATCGCCAGCGTGAGCAGGACCGGCTGCGAGTAATTCCACACGCCATAGATTATGATTCCAAAAAGAATGACCAGAAGCGGCGACCGCGGGCCACGCAGGTTGACTTCCTTAAAGCTGGGATAACGCCAGGTACTGACCATCAGGAATGAAAGTAACGCCAGCAGGGCGAGCCACAAGGCCGATAAAAGCCACTGTTCCAGAGGCGCGCTGTCGCTGGCGTAAACGACGGCTGCCACTAATCCAGCGGCGGCCGGAATGGCCAGGCCGACGAAATATTTGCGATCCGGCCGGCCGGGATTCTTGGGGATCGGGTTGGTCTGGACATTGAAGCGAGCCAGGCGCGCGGCGCCGCACAACAGGAAAACGAAAGCCAGGAAATAGCCGGCGCGGTGATCCAGCAAGAAGCCGCCGGGCGCAACAAACTGCACGCCCCAGGCATAGGCCAGCACGGCGGGAGCAATGCCGAAGGTGATCACGTCGGCGAGCGAATCCATCTCGCGGCCGAAAGCGCTGGTCGTATTAGTCATGCGGGCGATGCGTCCATCCAGGCCATCCAGAACCACAGCGGCGCCGATGGCCTTAGCCGCTACTTCGAAATGCGGATTGGGGCCGAGTTGTCCGCTGGCGGCCAGCAGCGCTCCTTCCACCGAGCGCAGGATCGCCAGGAATCCGAGGAAAATGTTGCCCGCGGTAAAGAGCGTGGGAAGCGCGTAAGCCGCGCGGCGGGGCCTGCGGGAGGGAGGGCGCGGATCGAAGAAGCGTTCCTTCAGAGTCAGCTTCGCCATCAGCTCTGCCTCGCCGTCTCCCTGCGTTGTGCCAGGATGCTGGAGCCGCCCGAGACGCGCTCGCCAGGCTGTACTTTGATTTCCCATTCGGGGCCTAAGAAGATATCGACCCGTGAGCCGAACTTGATGAGCCCCACGCGCTCGCCTTTTGCGACGGTGTCGCCCAGCTTCTTATAGAAGACGATGCGGCGCGCGATCAGGCCGGCGATTTGCGCGAAGCGGACGCTCGTAGCGTCGCCCGCGTCGCTTCCCAAAATGGTCACCGTGTTGCGCTCATTCTGGGAGCTGGCTGCTTCGCGGCTGGCCACCAGGAACTGGCCCTTGGTGTATTCGACGTTTGCGATCCGGCCAGCAATGGGCGCGCGGTTCACATGAACGTCGAAAATGTTCAGGAAAATGCTGATGCGGGTGCATTCGGCTCCCGCGCCATCGCCGATGATGCCCACCACTTTGCCGTCGGCCGGAGAAACCGCGACGGCGCCGTCAGGGATAGTGCGATCCGGGTCGCGAAAGAAATAGAGGCAGAACAGCGCCAGCACGAATAGAGGCGCGGCAAACGCAGGATTCAGAAGATACCAGAGCAGAGCTCCAGCCGCTGAGAGAGCGATGCCGTAATAAATTCCGTCCTTGACCATTCGCTAGTTCCATTGTACCGGCGGGAGGGTTGGGAACTCACTAGGGGAATGTTTACGATTTGATGTCAGAGGGTGGAGCTTCCATTTGGCGGCAGGGTCGGATAATCTCGAACTCATCCTGATCGTAAGGAACCTTGGAGCGTGTCTCTCCCTTAAGTTTGTGAACGATTAGCCGAGGTGTACGATTAGCCAATGACGATAGTCAACTCCGCTCTCATAACCCTCCTCTGTGCTTTGTCCGTCTCGGCTGCGCCGCCGACGCTCTGTTCGATTGCCGAGATCAACGTGTTTAGTTGCGGCGCCGGCAAGAAGGTAATTTCTGTGTGCGCCTCCAAGGATGTCGCCGCAGATCGTGGCTACCTGCAGTATCGATTTGGGGCGACGCAGAAAGTGGAACTCACCGTTCCCGCCACTAAGTCGGTTCCGCCGGCCAAGAGCGCTATCGCGGGCAATCTCAGCTTTTCCGGAGGCGGCGGCGCTTATCTCCGATTCCCAGCCGGCGATTACGAATATATCGTTTACACCGCCATCGGCAAAGGCTGGGGCGAGAAGGACGGCGTCGCCATCGAACAGAAACGCAAACGGCGCGGCCACGTCTCGTGTACCGACGAACCGGTGTCGAAGATGGGAGTCGAGTTCTTCACTCGGGCTGGTCTAAGCGAGGACAAGGACGAATTTGAGCTGCCTTAAATGGTCGCGCCGAGTGCATCTCCGACCGGGAGATCCAGGCCGAAGTCGTTCTTCACGCGGGCGCGAAAACGAGCGGCATCCAGCGCGTTGAACTCCACCCATTGTTCGTCGGTCATGGCGGCGCGCCAAGCCAGGAACGGTTCGGCATCCGGTCCGCAAGGATGACGCAATTTCCAGGTGCCGCTTTCGATTACGTTTCGGATTGCGTGCGCGACGATGGACGGAGGCACCGGCTGCCGCAGCGAAGCCTGAAACAATGCCGCCATGTTGCGTCCCTGCTGATAATGTGAGGCCGATTCGCCGGCGGCGATAGCGCGCGGCATCGGTGTTTCGATGATGCCGGGTTCCACAATCGCAACGCGCACGCCAAACGGTTTCATCTCACCCGCTAACGCTTCGCTCAATGCTTCCAGCGCGAATTTCGACGCCGCGTAGGCGCCCAGCGCCGAGCACGAGATCTTGCCTGCAACGGAGCTCACATTGATGATGCACCCGCTCCTGCGTTCTCGCATGCCAGGCGTCACCTGGCGAATGCACCGCAGGGCTCCGAAATAATTAGTCTCCATGCAGGCGCGGACGTCGTCGATTGGGAGTTCCTCCACCGATCCATGCCGCTCGATTCCCGCATTGTTCACCAGAACACTAATGTGCTCACCTTGCTGGTGGATGGCGGCAAAGCACGCGGCAACAGACTGGTCCGAATCCACGTCCATGGGGAGAATCGAAAGCGCTAGTCCCTCACTGGTCGCTCGTTCGCCCAGCTCCGTAGCGCGGGCTGGATTCCGCATCGTTGCGTAAACCGGGTGGCCAGCCCTGGCAAGCTCTAGCGCCGTCGCCAGGCCAATCCCCGAGCTGGTTCCCGTGATCAGTACCCTCGCCGTGGCCATGGATGGGGTCCTCCTAGGATGTTTAGCGTAACAGATTGAAACGCACCGAACGCGGCCGCGTCCATGATTCGACGGTAACCCCAACACATGCCCTGCTTATTCCTGATCCTGATCCTCGCGTTTCCGCGCGTGGCGATCGCGCTCCTGTTTTTGTTCACCCATTACCTGGACCGGGCTTTCCACAGCATCCTGCTCCTCATCCTAGGGTTCATCTTCCTTCCGTTCACTACGCTGGTATATGCGTGGTTGGTCAACAGCGGCCTGCCGATCGCAGGCATCAACATGCTATGGCTATTGATTGCCGCGCTGGTGGATTTGGGAACGGTTGGCCATGGGTACAGTCGTCAACGGGCCTAGTTACCGCCGGTACTTTCTAACGCCATTGACACGCGCCCGACATGCTATACTGGGGACTCATTTGGAATTCATGATCCTGCTAACTTATTGATTTTAAAGCACTAACCTCTTAGAAACGTTCGATTCTCTTAGTTTTCAAAGACTTCCAAGACCAGGCGGTTTTCAACGGGAAACCGCACCAGGGAGGACAAATCATGAAGGATTTTCTATTGGTTGCCGGATTGTTGGCCGCGCCCGCCACAATGAGCGTCCAGCAGTACCAGGCGTCGCCGGCAGTAAAGAAGAACGATCCGCGATTATCCCGATTGCAGAAGTACTTCGGCGACCGAGATTGCCCACTGCGCGATTCAGCCCAGGATTTTCTGCTAGCGGCGGACCAGAATCAGCTGGACTGGCGCTTGTTGCCCAGCATTTCAATCATCGAGTCAAGTGGGGGCAAAGTATACGTGAACAACAATGTTTTTGGATGGGCCTCATCGAAGCAAAGGTTCTCCTCGGTTCGCGCCGGCATTCATTACGTAGCGGCACAGCTTGGAAAATCAAGAAGATACAAGGGCAAGGACATCAATCGCAAGCTGCAGATCTACAATCCCTTGCCCGAATACTCGCAGCGGGTGAAGGCTGTGATGCGGGCCATTGGCTCCTGCTCCCAGCCACGGATGTTAGCGGCCGATTAAGTAGCTCTCACATCAGTGGACACACCGGTCACGGGGCGGTCCAACGAGAGTTTCTTCTGGAGCGAGGCCTTAGCCGCCCTGCATCATTTGCACGCCCCAATAAAGAACACCAAAGACAATCACGGCAATCCCTATGCCTAGAACCCAGCGGACGGTCCGCTCGGTGTTGGACATGCTTTTGTGGGCATCCAACTTCAGTTGCTCGTCGAGGCTTTCAAACATAGACAACCTCCTGGGAGTCTCGTTTTTGCGAGTCCGGCAATCTTACAGGGCCGGAATTATATGAGTCCGGATATGATACGAGCCACAGTAATTATAGGCCCGATCTAAGGGAAATGACAGGGTATTCGTCGGCTTGTTTTGAGGGGGTTGGCCTAGGATGACGAATCTTTACAGCGCCATGCGTTCGAGCTTTCTATAAAGTGTCTTACGCTCGATCCCCAAAATCTTGGCTGCCCGGCTCTTGTTTCCGCCGGTGGCCGCCAGCACGCGGCGGATCTGGTCGGCTTCCGTATCGGCCAGGGTTTCGCTGGCGGTGTCGCGTGGCTCAGTAAGCTCAATGGCTTCGCGAACCGCGGCGTCATCGATGCGCCCTTGTGGAGTAACGATGGTCAGCCGCTCGATCATGTGCTGCAATTGTCGTACATTGCCCGGCCAGCTATAGTCTTCGAGCACCCGCAGCGCGGACTCGGTGAGGCGGGCCTGCTGGTGGTAGCGCTCATTGTATTTCTTCAAAAAGTAATGCGCCAGCAGAGGAACATCGCCGCGGCGTTCCACTAGCGGCGGAAGAATAATGCGCACCACGTTGAGGCGATACCACAGGTCCTCGCGAAAAGTGCCTTTCTCCACCATTTTCTGAAGATCGCGGTTAGTAGCGGCGACCACGCGCACATCTACTTTTTTTCCGCGTGGCGAGCCCAGCGGGCGAATCTCTTTTTCCTGCAGGAATCGCAGCAAGTTGAGCTGGAAGCCCAGTTCCAGATCACCGATCTCATCCAGAAACACGGTCCCGTTATTGGCGGCTTCGAACACGCCCATGCGGTCCCGATCGGCGCCCGTGTAAGCGCCCTTCAGAGCGCCGAACAATTCACTTTCGAGCAGCGATGGCGCAATCGATCCGCAATCCACCGGCACGAATGGCTGATGGGAGCGCGAACTATTGTTGTGAACCATGCGCGCGATCATTTCCTTGCCGGTGCCGGTTTCGCCTTCCAGCAACACTGTGGCGTTGGTGGGAGCCACCAGCGAGACGGTTTTGTAGATCTCGATCATCTTGGGCGAACTGCCGATCATTTCGCTCTCGGGCAGATCCTCGATCTCGGAATCTTTGTCGTCGGGATGCTGGATCACCGACGCTTCGGCGCGCTTCACCGTGTCCAGCATGCGGTCCAGCTCGAAGGGCTTGGCAATATAGTCGAATGCGCCGCCCTGGGTGGCTTTCATCACGGTCTCGATGGTGCCGCGCGCAGTCATCAGAATGACGGCGCAATTGGGATTTTTCTTGCGGGCTGTTTCCAGAACGTCCAGGCCGGTGCGCTCGTCCACGTAGATGTCGGAGATGACGATCGGATAGGCGTCATCCCGCAAGCGCTCCAGCGCTTCGCGCGTAGACGATACGGCATCTACGGTATAGCCTTCCAATTCCAGAAAAGTCTGGATGGTGTTTCGGACGGAATTATCATCTTCAACTACAAGCAGTCTTTGCACAGTGAAGCCTTCGATCTATAAGACTAGACTGACACAGCCGGAGGGCGCGACGCACGGGAGCGGGCGGCGAACACCACGGTGAAACAGGAACCCTGGCCGGGCTGGCTGGTTACTTCCATTTTTCCGCCGTGATGCTGCACGATCTGTTCCACGATGGACAGGCCGATCCCGGTGCCGGCTTCGCCCGACGCCTCAGCACGCTTGGTGCGGTAAAACTTCTGGAAGATCTGGCGCAGCTCCTTAGCGTCCATTCCGATGCCCTGATCCCGCACCGAAAGCCGCAACAGCGCCCCTTGCAACTGACAGCTTACCGTGACCGTCGTATCCGGCGGAGAGTACTTAATGGCGTTGGTCAGCAGGTTATAGACCGCGTATTCCATCAGTTCGCGATCGCCCTCAAGACCGCCGTCCAGAGTCTCGGTGACGATGCGAATGTTCTTGCGCTCGGCCAGGGGGCGGGCGCGGGCGATGCAGGTATCCACGATCTCGCGTACTTCAAATGCTTCACCCTTCAGCTCGATCTGGCCGTCCGACAGGCGTTCCACGTCCAGGAAGGTCTGGATCATGCGCGCCAGCCGCTTGGACTCCTGGTTGATCATTTCAGCAATTTGCTTGCGCTTCTCTTCGGTCAGATTATAGCGGCCCATCAATTCGCTCGATCCCTGGATGGCGGTGAGCGGCGTGCGCATCTCGTGCGTGACGAAGTGGATGGCCTGCTGGTAGTGCCGGCGCTCGGATTCGGCCAGGAACAGTTCCCGCCGCACCACGAAATGTTGATAGCTGGCGGCTGCGATGGCCGTCAGCCATGCCGAGGCGAACGGGGAGAAGAAGGGCAGCACCATGCCTTGGCGAAAAAAGAGAAATGGCGTTAGGGGTCCGGCGATCAGCAAGACTCCGGCCGCAAGGTAGGCCGGCCAGCCGGACAGAAACGCAAAGATCAGGCCGGCCAGAACGCCCAGCGCCAGGCAGATTCCCAAAACCGAGAGGTTGGAGGCGTCGGTCAGGAAGTGGCCACGCTCCAAGGTTTCAAAGAGCCGCGCGTGAACTTCTACGCCGGGGATGCGGCCTTGCCCGAAAGGCGTCGCGACGCGGTCATAGGTGGCTGAAATGGAGGTAACGCCGATGAACACCGCCTGTCCATTGAATCGCGCGGCTAGTGCGGGGTTGCCGGCTACATCCTTGAGCGAAACGGTGGGAATCGGCTCACGTGTGTAGAGGACGCGCATGGGACGGCCGGCACTGCCCGATCGCGCGGCTGGAATAACTTCGCCGCCGATTTCGAGATCGTCCGGGGATTCCAGGATCCGCGCGCCCCGGGCCAGCCGAAACGCTTCCAGGGCGAGTGACCAGTGCCGCTCGGCCATGGTGCGTTCCTCCAGAGGAATTTCGCGGGTGACGCCATCCGCCGAGAGCTCGTCCGCGCCATCGTGACCCACGGCCGCGGCATGCTGGCGGAAGATAGGGAGCGGATCCTCCCAGCGGTCGTTATTCAAATGTGTGGCCAAAACCAGATTTGGAACGGCCTGCATGGCGATTTGCAGGCGCTGGTCTTCGGCTGGATCCTTCCAGGGGTCCGATAGAACAACGTCCAGCGCCACCGCCTTCGGGTTCGCGCGTTTCACAAGTTCGAACGCCTTGGTCCACATGGCGCGATAGCCGCCCACCCCGCCCATCGCGTTGAAAGTGGCGTCATCAATGGCCAGGATGATGCAGTGCGCTGGCCCGGGCGCTGGAGGATGCATGCGGAACATCACGTCGTAGGCGTCGTTGTCGATTTGCGTGGCGAACGATGTCCATCCCAGGACCATCGCCAGCGCGAGCATGGCTCCCAACACCGCGATATACCCGAAGGCGCGTCTACCTGGAAACGAGGGCTTTTTCAATCTCGTCCGGCTCCTTGGGCAGCGCCGCGCTGAGAACTTTCGCGCCGTTGGGTGTTACCAGCACGATGTCTTCGATGCGAATTCCGAGTTGCTCTTCGGGAATGTAAACACCCGGCTCAATGGTGATCACCATGCCGGCCTCGAGCCCAGTGTCCATGCGCGGGTCATGCACCTGCAATCCAACCTGATGCCCGATGTCGTGGGTAAAGTATTTGCCAAGCGGCTTTCCATGCGCGTCCTTCCCGTGGGCGTTCATGTAGTCGCGCGCGATCTTCGTAAGCGATTCGCTGGAATCAGCCAGCCCGGAACTAGCGAGAAAAGCCCCGGGCCGCACCGCGGCAATGGCCGCGTTCTGAGCGCCCAGAACAATTTTATAGATCTCGCGCTGACGCGGCGTGAATTTGCCGTCCACTGGAACAGTGCGGGTGATATCGCTGGCATAGTGGTCGCATTGCGCGGCCGCATCGATGACCACCAGCTCGCCGCGATCCATGCGCCGGCGGTTCGACATGTAGTGCAGGATCGCGCCGTCCGGCCCCGATCCGACAATCGGCGAGTAGGCCGGCCCCTCGCAGCCCGCGTCCAGGAAGGTGGCGAGCAGCGTTGCGGCCACGTTGTATTCGTATTGGCCGGGCGCGAGGTGCTTCCAAACCGCGCGATGCGCTTCTATGCTGACGTCGGTGGCATGCTGGATAGCTGCGATTTCCGCCGCGGATTTTTTGACGCGCAATTGCGCGATCAGGGGTGTGGCGTCGGCTACGTCGCGGAAAGGATAGCGCGCTCGCAATTGTCCGGCGTAGGTTTCGGTCCACGGCGCATACATGCGTGCATGGGAACTCAGGGCCAGGTCCAGCTCCGATTCCAGTTTTTCGATGGGCTGAACGTTTTCGAATCCCGTGACCGAATGCGCATCGACGTCCTCAGCCGAAGTGTGCCTGCCCGAATATCGTTCCTGGCGTTCATCATGGCGGGGCAGGAACAGGATCTCGTCGGACGGGGTCATCAGGAGTACCGCCCCGGGCTCGGACCAGCCGGTCAGGTAGTAAAAATTCGGGTCTTGCTCGAAGCGGAAGACCGGGTCATAAACGGCCTCTCTGCCTCTGAGCAACAGCACGCCATCGTCCAGGGACTGCCGCAAAGCGGCCCGGCGCGCCCGGAATTCATCGGCTGGGGTTTTACTCTGAAGGATCGCAGAGAAAGCCAAGCACACGATTACCGTGCCATGCCAGCCAACCCCCAACCCGCGTGCTACGGCGCGCGGCGCCAATCCCGGGAATGCTTTAATCAAATGCCATTATCTCTCCGATATCACAAGTATGGACCTCGCCAAACACTGCATTGTGGAGCCGGGCAGCCGGCTGCGCCTCAAACATCGGGACCCCAGCGATACGTTCGGAAAGAAACGCGACGACAAAGGGCATCAGAAAACGCTCGACCGGCTGCGTGAGCTGCAACATCTGCTGTATGCCGATAAGCGCTACTCGCTCTTGATTGTCTTGCAGGGGCTGGACGCGGCCGGCAAGGACGGAACCATCCGGCACGTCATGTCCGGCGTGAATCCGCAGGGCTGCGACGTGATGTCGTTCAAGGCACCCTCCGCGTTAGAGCTGTCGCGCGACTTTTTGTGGCGCATCCACAGAGCCGTTCCGCCGCGCGGCAATATCGGGATCTTCAATCGCTCCCATTATGAGGACGTGCTGATTGTCCGGGTGCATGACCTGGTCCCAAAATCCGTCTGGCGGCAGCGCTACCGGCACATCAACGATTTTGAGCGAATCCTGACCGACAATGGCGTCACCATCCTAAAATTCTTTCTGCACATCAGCCGGGAAGAGCAGAAGAGGCGATTTGAGGCGCGCATTCAGGATTCCTCGCGGAATTGGAAGCTGTCGCTGCCGGATTTCGAGGAACGCCAACATTGGGATAACTACACGGAGGCCTATGAGGAAGCACTGCAGCGGTGCAGCACCAAAGAGGCGCCCTGGTACGTGATTCCCGCCAATAGAAAATGGTTCCGGAACTACCTGGTGGCGGAGTTGGTGGTCCGCGCGCTCGACAACATGCGGTTAAAGTATCCCGCGCCGTCCGTCGATATCTCCAAAGTAGTATTGGAGTGACGTGTTGCAGTGACTGAGGATGCCACAATATACCGCTCCAAAGAGCAGGTCTTGTATGACCTGTCCAAGGCCTTGCCTTTTTCAGCGGAGTCGTTGCAGGCGAATCGCACCGGCAAGATTTCCAAGGAGCAGAAGCAACAGCTCTCCGGCCGCTGCGTTCCCCCCGCGGTTCTGACGTTCGCTCTGGTCGTAGCGCCCTTCTTTATTTGGACCTGGATCACCGCGGGGCGTCAGCAGCTCTCGCTCTCGGCCGCTTTTCCGGCTCTGCTTACGGAACTCACCCACGTGAAGGATCTGATGGAGGCGCATGGAAAGATGGGCGGCCTGCTCATGCTCGGTTCCATTCTGGGATCGCTTGTGATGGCCGTCGTCATGGCCTCCCGTGTCCCTCTGCAGCTCTACTTCGATCTACTGGACGGCAAGGTGGAAGCGCGCGAGGGCCGCGTGGTGGCGCGGGAAGAGCAGATCAACCGGCCCAACGGACGCGATCCTATCGAGAAATATTTTTTCTCCTTGCGTTACTTGAACATGCCGGTCAACCTGGCGGCTTACCGGGCGCTGGAGGCGGGCTCTATTTATATCGTCTACCTGTTCCCCCGCAGCGAGCTTTTGGCATCCATCGAACCCAAAATGGACGATTCGACGGCGGCTGTCACCTCAGCTGCAAAATCTTCGCCTGCGCCTTCACAGAAATGACTGTGGTACTTCTCCTTCCGCACGAGAAGGTTAGAAAAAACCAAGTGTTTGCCGGGCGCTCGATGCTGTGATACGATAGGTTAGCTTTCATGGATCGCACCCGCGAAGCAGTTCCGCAAAATCCCCAAAAACGGAGTTAACGACAGACCTCGAATGAGCTTTACAGTATTCCTCGGAAACTTGCCTGTCTGGGTTACTAAGGACGACATCAAGTCCTGGCTTAACGCAGAAAACCTCGTCTACGACGATGTCAAGGTGATCCGCAACCCAGAGACTCAAGAGTCTAAGGGATTCGCCTTCATCGACACCCCCAACTCGGAAGAAATGAATTCGATCATCCGGCGCTTTGACCGCGCGCCTCTAGAAGATCGATTACTGCGTGCCAATCAGGCGCAGCCGCCCAGATCGAAGGGGCCTGCTGGACCCGCCGGTCCGGCCGGTCAAGTGAATCGCACCAACGCCGCGCCGCCACGCCGCGAGCGAGGCGGAAAAAAGCACAAGCGTCCGCAGCAGAGTGGTCCGCAAGGTCCCCCCAGCGCGTTCGCCGAAGAGCTTGCCAAGGCTCTCTAGGGCTCTCGCGAGCCGAACCTCGCGCGGGCCTTTTCCTTCCCTTTTCTTGCTCCTGGCTGTAACACCCAAACTCTAGCTCTCACATCGTCCCTATTTTCAGTGCTATACTCAATGGCACCTGTGTAACACAGGGGTGCCGCTTTGATCCACAATCCGCGTGCGCCGGGGGTGGTTTCGTGAGTAATCTGCTCATCATCCGTTTCCTATTTGTGGCGTTGCTTTCAGCAGCCGCATGGTTCCTGCATCCTTTTGATTTTCCTGCTCCCTACAGTGCTGCGGCTGGCTTTTTGTCTGGCGTCGCCATCGTGCTGTTCGAAATCCAGGTTCGCAAAACAACGCTCAAGCGATTGTTCGGCGCCGCTTTCGGGTCGCTGCTGGGTATCCTGGGCGCGTACATTATTGCGCTGATACTCGGGCACGCGTTCCCGGCGGGATCGTCGACCATCTCCTTTCTGGAGATTCTGCTGTTGCTGTGGATGGGCTATGTCGGCCTGATGGTGGGCGCGACCAAGGGCGACATGTTGAATCTGGGAGCGCTGGGCGGATTGTTCGGCGGCGAGCAAGTTTCGAGCCAGTCCTTCAAAATCCTCGATACCAGCGTAATCATCGACGGGCGCATCGCCGACATCGTGGAAACCGGGTTCCTGGACGGCACGCTCGTGATCCCGCAATTCGTGCTGCGCGAACTGCAGTTGGTGGCCGACTCGGCCGATTCGCTCAAGCGCAATCGCGGCCGCCGCGGCCTGGACGTTCTGCAGCGTGTGCAGAAAATGACGCAGCTGAACGTGCAGATCCTAGAGGATGATTTTCCCAACGTGCCGGAAGTGGATATGAAACTCATCGAGCTGGCCAAGGTCTATAACTGCAAGATCGTGACCAACGATTTTAACCTCAACAAAGTGGCGCAGCTGCATGGCGTAGAGGTTTTGAACATCAATGAGCTGGCCAATGCGCTGAAGCCCGTGGTACTCCCGGGCGAGACCATGCGCGTCTTTATTTTGAAAGAAGGCAAGGAGTACAACCAGGGCGTCGCGTATCTGGACGACGGGACCATGGTAGTGGTGGACAACGCCAAAAAGATGATCTCGCGGACCATCGATATTGCCGTAACCAGCGTGCTGCAGACCACCGCCGGTAAAATGATCTTTGGCCGTTTTGACGACCGTATGCACGCCGTTCACGACAAGAGTTCGAGCCACGCCGAACGTCCGCAAGGTGGTTCGCGCGAGCAACCCGCGCCGGCGGCTCCCGGGCCGCAAGCGGCGGAAGCTCGTGGTTCGGGTGTCGGAGCTGCGGGCTAGGAACTTGCAATGAGCGCCTGCGGCTGAGGAACTCTATGAAAGTCACAGTTATTCTCCCGGCCGCGGGGTTGGGAACACGCATGGGGCGAGCCGTCCCTGAAAAGGCCGGCACCAGCCGCAAGCAGTTCATGCTGCTGGAAGGTTCGCCTATCCTGCTGCATACTATCCGGAAGTTCGCCTCTACGCCCGCGGTATCGGAGATCGTGGTTGCCCTGCGGCCGGACGACATGGAGTGGGTGCGCGAACTGCTTGCGGCCGAAAAATTCGGTAAGCCAGTGCGCCTGGTGGAAGGCGGGGATAGCCGGCAGGAATCGGTGGAACACGCGCTCGCGACACTCGCTGGCGACACCGAACTAGTAGCGGTGCACGATGCCGTACGGCCTTTTATCGAGCCGGCCGTTTTGGACAAAGTGTTCGCCGAGGCTGAAGAGAATGGCGCCGCGATTGTCGGCATCGTGCCGGTGGACACGGTGAAGCAGGTGCATCGCAACAAGATCCGCCAGACCATTCCGCGCGAGCGCCTGATCCTGGCGCAGACGCCGCAGGTGTTCCGCTTCGATCTGCTGAAGAGCGCGTTCGCCAAAGCGCGCGAGGATGGGTTCGCGGGAACTGATGAATCCAGCCTGGTGGAACGCCTGGATCAAGTGGAAGTGAGCGTGGTCCCGGGCAGCGACCGGAATTTGAAGATCACCAAGCCATCCGACATGGACTTGGCGCGCCTGTTCCTGGCCGAAGAAATGACAGCCAAGGTTGGCTCGTAGGTGAAGGGTTCTGATTTTCGAGTGGGTCAGGGCTGGGATGTGCATCGCATCGTAGCCGGACGGCCAATGATCCTGGGCGGCATCGTAATTCCCTCAGAATTTGGATTGGAAGGGCACTCGGACGCGGACATCCTTTCGCACGCCATCACTGACGCCTTGTTGGGCGCACTCGCCCTGGGCGACATCGGCATGCACTTTCCGGATACGGACCCGCGCTGGAAGGACGGCGACAGCCTGATGTTTTTGCGGCACGCGCGAGAGCTGGTGGCCGGAAACGGTTATCAAATCGCGAACGTCGATTCTACCGTGGTCCTGGAACGGCCCAAATTGAAAGATCATCGCCTAGCCATTCGCGAAAAGCTGGCCGAGACGCTGGTGCTTTCCGCCGACCAGGTTTCAGTAAAATTCAAAACCGCGGAGCGCCTGGGACCGGTGGGCGAAGGTCTCTCCGCCGAGGCTCAAGCGGTGGTGCTGCTGTGCCGGCCTTGAGCGCGCGTCCTCCCGGACCAAAGAATCCGCCCATCATCGGGAACCTGCGCGCCTTTCGTTCGGATCCATTGGGCTTCCTGACCAACGCGGCGCGCGAGTATGGCGATCTGGTTTATTTCAAAGTCGCCCGCCAGCACATGTATCTGGTGAATCATCCCGATTACGTGCGCGAGATTCTGGTGAACAATCAAGGCAACTTCGTCAAGAGCCGCGCTTTGCAGCGTGCGAAAGTGCTGCTTGGAGAAGGACTACTTACTAGCGAAGGCCAGCAACATCTGCGGCAGCGCCGGCTGGTGCAGCCTGCGTTTCATCGCGAGCGGCTGGCGGCGTATGCATCGGCGATGAGCCAATGCGCCGTGCGCTGGCGTGAACGCTGGCAGCCCGGAGAGACGCTGGACATGTCTACGGAGATGCCGCACCTCACGTTGTCCATCGTGGCGAAAACGTTATTCAGCGCGGACGTGGAATCGGAGGCATCGGAGATAGGCGCGGCCATGACCACTGTTCTCCAAATGTTCCGCTTGCTGTTGATGCCCTTCGCCGAGTATCTGGAGAAGCTACCGCTGCCCCACGTGCGACGCCTGGACAAAGCCCGGGCGCGGCTGGATGCCACTATTTACGGGCTAATTCGCGAGCGCCGCAAGAGCGGTCAAGACACGGGCGATCTGCTCTCCATGCTCCTTCTGGCACAAGACCAGGGTGACGAAATGACGGATGAGCAGGTGCGCGATGAAGCGCTCACCCTATTTCTGGCCGGGCATGAGACCACGGCAAACGCCCTGACATGGACTTGGTATTTGCTGTCGCAGCATCCCGACGCGGAGCGCCGGTTGCACGAAGAAATCGACGCCGTGCTCGGGGATCGCGCGCCAGAGCTGGCGGATGTGCCCGAACTGCGCTACGCCGAAATGGTTCTTTCGGAAGCTTTGCGCTTGTATCCGCCGGCCTGGGCGATCGGCCGCATGGCGAAGGGGCCATTTGAATTAGGCGGCGTCGAAGTTCCCGAGAAATCGATTTGCATCCTCAGTCCTTACCTGATCCAGCGCGATGCACGGTGGTTTCCGGATCCCGAGAAATTCGATCCTGAACGCTGGACCTCGAAAACACGCGACGCGCTCCCTAAGTTCGCCTATTTTCCCTTCGGCGGCGGTGCTCGCGTTTGCATCGGCGAACGCTTCGCGTGGATGGAAGGAGTGATCGTAATGGCGGCCATCGCGCAAAAATGGAGGCTGCGGCTGGAGCCAAGGCAGCATGTGGAGCCGCTGCCGTTGATCACACTACGCGTAAAGAACGGGCTGCGCATGATCGCCGAGCCCCGCGTCAGAACGACACGCCCAATAGGAACGTGACACCAGCCGTCTGGCCGCCGGCCATGGGCAAATTAAGCCGTGCGTCAAGCTGGATGCCTCCGAGTTTGATGTCCACGCCCACGGCCAGACTGATGGTGGTTCCCGTGGCGCTGAAGGTCCACTGGACTTGACCACCGTTGAAGGCCAGATTTCCACTGAACGTGGCGGTTCTCGATATCTGGTTTCCCGCGCCGCTGAACGTTTGCGTGAACGTGAAGCCAATCTGCAAGGTCGTCTTTCCAAGCACGCCCTGGCATTGACCGCCGATGGTAAGGGTGAAATCACCCGCGGTCCCATCGGGTTTCGTGAGCGTGAGCTGCAAATCCCCGTGTAGATTCGGCTGGGTCAGTGTGGTGCTGAAGCTGAGCGTGGTGGACGCCACCATCGGATCGCCCGAGCTCGACACCTGACGCTGGATCACGTAAGTGATTTCGAAATCCGGCCCGATCATCAGCGTTCCTTGAAAATCGATGCTGAGGTTCTTGCCGCCCTTGCTGTAGGTATAGGTTAGCTGGTTGGAACTGCGATTCACGGCCACGGCCTTGGGCAGTTCAAAGATTTTTTCACCGCTGGAAGTCTGGTAGTGGAAATCCAGCAGCGGTGTTCCGCTCGTGTCCACTTTGCTCTGCCAGGAGCCGGTGAACCCCAGGACATTCGTCTCGAGTACATTGTCCTGGTTGGCGAAATGGAAAATGAACCGGCCGATGGGATCGCTAACGAACCCGTCGAGCGTAGACGCCACGCCTGAGACCGTAATCGTTAGATTGTGATCGGGACTCAGGGCCCAATCGCCGTTGAGCGTGAAGGTGAATGCGGCGGCACGATCCGGTTTTACCACCAGCGCGGTATCGCGGGTGGTGAAGGAGTTGTATAGCCCGCCAGACGAGAAATTAAAAACCTCGGCGTTATTCGATTGAATGGTGAGTTGATTCTTGTTGTTGAAGACCCACGCAACATCAAATGCAATTGAACCCGTGACAATTTGATTCGAAGCGTTCGTGGTCCAAGATCCGGCAGCGCTGCCGCCGATGGAAACGCCACCGCTGGTGTCGAATTCGTAGGTGGTGGCGCCGTCAACGAGTTGGAAGGACGACATTGAAATAGAATTTTCCACGACTGCCTCCGGTAGCAGCTTCCCCGAGGCCATAGGCCCAGTCGAACTTGACTACGGCGACGCGCAGGTCGAGCCTGAGTCCGGCGCCCGGTCCCGCGCGCAATCCCGGGTAAGAGCCGATGGTCTGATATGCTCCGCCCAGATCGAAAAAAGTTGCTATTTTCAGCGGCTGCCAGCGCGACAATCCGTGCCACAGCTCATTCTGAGAGCTCCAGAGCCTTCGGCCGATTGCGTCATCGGCACGAAATCCGCGCACGGTGGCGGCGCCGCCAAACGATGGCAGCTCGAAGAGGGGAGCATCGCCGAACGCATTTTCAAAGCGGCCGCTTAAGTCGTACTGCCAATGATCGAAGCTGCGATGCGTATTGGCGGTGACGATGCAATCGGTAAAGCGCACGCCAATCAACACGCGCGGCTCGATGCTGGTCCGCGAAGGGTATTCGGAGGTCAGATCGTTGTGGACGAACTGGACGCCGGGCTTGATCGTGTTCATGGTCTGGTTCAGAATCAACGCGTGGCCTGGATTCACATAGACCGTTACCGTGTTTCCGTCCAAGCCGCGCCACGGCTGCCAGTGGAACGCCGCGAATTCTCCGATGATTTGTTCGTTTACTTTCACGCCATCCAGCACGCGATTCCGCTCTAAAGACACGCCTGCGTTGGCGCTGGTTGAGAAGCCGAGCATGGCCGCCGCGTAGCTTCCCGAACCCAAAGTGCCCGACGGGCCGCCTGCTGACAGGCTCAGCGAAGACCATTGCAGGTTGCCGAGCGCGCTGAAACCCTGACCTGGCTTGTATTCGAAGCCACCGGCGATGTAACGCGATTTCTTCTTGGTTTTTGCGCTCGATGCGAGCTGGACGCGCAGATCCACGTATTGGCTAGCGCCCGTCCGCGTACTTGCATCGGTGGCCAGCGCATAACCGAGCGCTGAGATCAAAAGCTGAAGCGCTTGGATCTGGTAGGGAACCGCATAGGGCTCATCGCCCGGGGCGTAACCTAGATCGCGATCAAAATCGACGATACGCTTGCCCTTAGCCTTCCGAAAGTGAGCGGTGTCGAGCAGATCCCACAGCAGCCGGTCGACGTCGCGTGCGGGCACTTGATCGGCTGGCAAAAGGATGAAAGCGATCCGCGGCCCTTCGATGATCTGAATCGTCTGGGCTCTCGGAAGCACCAACATTTCTGGCGTCAGCCCCAGGTTCGCATAGAGCGGTGCGAGTGCAGTTCGAATGTTGGCTGACGACCACAAGGCGCCGTTGAGCTTCGCCAGGCGTTTGCGCAGCTCCGGGATGCGCGTGCGCCGCCTGGATTCGATCATCGCGGGCAATTCGATCCCGACAGCCTTAGAATCGAATAGCGGCAAGATGGAGAATGAGATAGATCCGCTTAACGGGTCGATCAACTCATCGTTCAAGACGAGTCCTGAATCGGGCGTTTGCTGCAAGAGGTTCGAGAAAAGATAGTCCGAAGAAAAAAGCGTCCCCAGGTCCAGAGCATCAGAATCCGAATCTGACCACGCTTCATAAACGACGATGTAGTCCGGCCACGAGCATGTGATGAGAAGGCTCGGCGATAGAGGCGCGATTTTTTCAATGGCTTGCTTTACCGTCAGCCGAATCATCGGCTCATATTTAACGAAAGAAGGCGCGATCAGAAATGCATCGTGGTCGATGGTCAGCTTTCCGCCGGCGATCTTGAAGCTCACCGAATATTGGCCCCGCGATCGAGCAGGCTGAGCGCAAGCGGAGCTGGCGAGCAGGCACAGTCCAGCAAAAGATGCCGCGCCCGTCCACCCCATTGGATTTGCGTCTGAAGTTTACCAGCTAGAGGGTAAGTTTCCGGAGAACAGCTCGCGCTGGTGCACCGTCCCCATCGATAATCTTCAGCGGCAAGCACATTAGCTCGTACTCGCCCGGCTGGACCCGCTCCAGATTAAGTCCTTCGATGATCCAGATGCCGGCAAGCAGCAGGATGCGGTGAGTTTCCGCGCCTCCGTGCTCGAATCCTCCTACGGAAAGGTAATCCACGCCCACGGTTTGGATGCCGCGCCCGGCCAGAAAGTGGGCCGCGTTCGGCTCGATGTAAATAAATTTCTCCTGGAAGTCATCGGTCTTCCAGCAGTGCGCCGAATTCCCGGTTTTGAACAGCACGCGCTCGCCCTTGGCCAGATCGTGCGGTTCCAGTTCCGATGTGCGGATCACCTCGGGATCATGAATCTCGATAACGCGCGCCCGGCCGATGGAGGCTGCGATCGGCATGGACTCCATTCCCGCAGCGCCCTCCAGATAGTGCCGCGGAGCATCCATGTGAGTTCCGATGTGGGCGGTGGTCGAAATCTGGGACAAATTGCATTCCTTGCCGAGCGCGATCTGGAGCGTATTGGTCCGCTCGAATTTCGCATCGCCGGGCCAGGTCACCATGCCGTTGCGGAGGGGCACGGAAATATCTATCCAGTCGCTATTCATAATTCATC
This sequence comes from Bryobacterales bacterium, assembly GCA_963725455.1. Classification (GTDB taxonomy): domain Bacteria; phylum Acidobacteriota; class Terriglobia; order Bryobacterales; family Bryobacteraceae; genus Palsa-89. Next base: position 19,297 of record CAVRZH010000076.1, on the reverse strand, counting down.
TGCCTTACTCCGCGACCGCGACTACGTTCTTCACGCCGCCCGGCTGGTTCTTCAACGCGTCCAGCGCACGATCAAGCGGGAAGCGCCCGGTGATGACGGATCGCAGGGTGTCCGGCCATTGCTGCGCGAAGATACCGAGATGCTGGATGGCGGATTGAAACGCTTGCGGCGGAGCGTTCACGCTGCCCAGCACGAGTTGATTGTTCAGCACCATGTTGCGCATGATTTCGTCGGTATCGACAGGGATCGGTTCTTTGCGGCCAGGCACGCCCGTGAAAACAAACACCGCATTCGGTCCCAGATGTTTCAAGACATCGAACGCTAGCCCGGATGCGCCGGTAGCCTCGTACACGACATCAATGGGACCGGCCATTCTCGCCATGTCTTCGGTGGAATGCGTTTCAGCTGCGATATACTCTACGCCGATCGCACTCAGTATTCGGTTTTTCTCCGCATGGTCCGGCGACCGCGAGTAGACGCTGACATCAAACCCTTCCACCTTCAAGGCCATAGCGCCTAAGATTCCCACGGGTCCGGCTCCCAGTACAACAGCGCGGTGAGGTCCCTCCCACGGAAGCCGTTTTTGCACCATCCATATCTGTTCCAGTGACTTTTCAGCAATCGTCAGCGGTTCCACCAGCACGCCGACATCGCGCAGCTCGCGCGGAACAGGATTCAGATACTCTTCCTCTTCCACCACGAATTCGGTCATGTATCCGTTCTTCTGTTTGATCCCTCGCTCGGTGAAATCGCCGGTGTAGCAAAAATCCTGGCGACCCTCGCGGCAAGCCACGCAATATGGGTGCGGGCATGGGCGCCGGACCGTCATGACAACGAGATCGCCGGGCTTTACTTTGGAAACTTTCGAGCCCGCCTCAACCACCTCGCTGAGCGATTCGTGCCCAATGATCAGGTAATCCGAACCCTCCGGCGGCGTGCCGTATTGGAAGGATACGATCTCGCGATCGGTCCCGCAGACGCCAACATCCAGTACGCGCATCCTGGCCTGAGTATCGGTCGTGAGTTTGGGCTCGGGATGATCGACGACGCGCACTTGGTGTTGGGAAGGGTAGACGGCGACGGCGCGCATAACTAAAGAATACCTTCCACGCATTCTGAATTCTGAACTCTGACTTCAGAATTCTGACTTCAGAATTTTGGTCGTGATCTCCCCGTTACCCCAGGTGCAGTGGCGGCCGACACCGGTCCAATGGGCAGCTTCGAGGTAGGGCATGAATTCGGCGAGATCGCCTTCGTATTCGGCGAATCCTGCGAAGCCACCGATGCCGTGGCGCTGCCCGGTGCGGCCACTGCGGCGTTGCATCGCGACGTGGCGCAATTCGCTGCGCAATGTCTTTACGGATCGGGCGCGTTCGGTAAACCCACGGAAATCGATTTCGAGCGGGCCTCCCCCATACAGGCTGCGCAAGGTGCTCACGCGATCGCGAGCGCGCGCTAGTAGGACGGAAAACTCGTCTTTGGCTTCTTGGCTCTTGGCCTTTAGCTCCGTGGGTGTTTGAAAGTCCACGCGGATACGAGAAACCCGCGCCGTCTGCGCGCTTAGGTCGACTGTGACGGAGTGGTGCTCCACCGAAATCAGGTCCGCCCATTGCGAGAACGCGCGCGTGAAATGATCGAGCGTCTGGCTGCGTGTATCGAACAAATGGAGGTGGAAGCAGAAACGGTCACCGGGTTGCACGGTGCGGCCGCTCAGCGCCGCGGCGCGAATCACGAAGGGACGCGGCCGATCCGCAAGCCCGCTCGGTCCATCGCCGGACGATGCCGTCGCCGCTGTTGGTTCAAAGATGCGCGCGTAATCTTCGGCGCTCGCAACCACGCGCAAGGCGTGCCCGAGCGCGCCGCGTAATACGTTACCCGCCATTCCCGGCCGGAAGTGAATCGTCCGCCGGGCTGAAACGTGAAATTGGCACGCCAGCACAGCGAACGTCACTTGAGCAGTTCGCGGATCTTGGTGGCCAGTTCCTCGGTGGAGAAAGGCTTCTGTAGAAAGTGCGCCTCGTCCTGGGCCGTAGCGTCGCCATAGCCGGAAACGTAGAGCACCTTCATCTGCGGCCGTTTCGCCGCCAGGCACTCAGCCATCTTGCGCCCGCTCATTCCCGGCATCACCATATCGGTGATCAGCAGATGAATCATTCCGCGATGCTGCTCCGCGGTCGCCAGAGCATCCTTGGAGGAAGCCGAGGCGAGTACCTGATAGCCGTGCCGCTTGAGCATGGTTTCCACCACGCGCCGCACGGGATCTTCGTCTTCCACCAGCAGAATGGTCTCGGTGCCGCGGGGCGTCCGGTTCTCTTTGGGCGGTTTCACATCCTCGGGCGTCTGGTCCGCTGCCGGCAACTCGATGTGGAAAGAGGTTCCCATCGCGGGCGTCGACTCCACGCGCAGTTCGCCGCCATTTTCCTTGATGATCCCGTAGCTGGTGGCCAGGCCTAGCCCGGTGCCATGCTCCTTGGTGGTGAAAAACGGTTCGAACACGCGCGAAAGCACCTGCGAGTCCATGCCGACGCCGGTATCGCTGATGCTGACCGTTACCCAGTTCCTGGCCGGCTGCCCGGAATTCCTGGTTTCAATCAGCAGTTGGCCGCCGGAGGGCATAGCGTCGCGCGCATTCACCACCATATTCAAGATCACCTGTTCGATCTGGCCGGGATCCGCGCGCACGATGTTTAGTTCGGGGGAGAGATGGACGATCAGTTCGATCTCTTCGCCCAGCACCCGGCGCAGCATGCGATCCATTTCCTGCACCAGCACATTGAGATTCACCAGTGAGGCGCGGACCCCCTGGCGGCGGCTGAAAGCGAGCAACTGGCGTGTAAGATCGGTGGCGCGCTCAGACGCTTTCACCACCTGTTCCAGATCCTGGCGCGCCGGATCGCTCGGATGCATGGCGTCCAGAAGCATGTGCGAATAGCCGGTGATGACCATGAGCAGGTTGTTGAAGTCATGCGCCACGCCGCCCGCCAGACGACCCACCGCTTCCAGGCGCTGGGAATGATGGAGCTGTTCTTCCAAGTGCTTGCGTTCGGTGATGTCGCGCGCGTTCACCACCATTCCGTTGACACCCGCTACGTGCGAAAGATCGCGGGAAAAGGATTCCAGCACGCGCCACGATCCATCCGAGTGACGAACGCGGCACTCCACCGGCCGTCCGCCGTTGCCATTCACCAAGGCCGCTTGAACATGCGGCTTGTCTTCGGGATGCACGAACGAGAAGACGTTTCTGCCGACCAGTTCATCCAGAGGATAGCCGAGCAGCCGCTCGGCGGACGGGCTGGCATAACGGATGGTGCCGTCCAAGTTGAGGATGTTGATCAGATCCATCGAATTTTCGATGAGCGATCGATAGTGCTCCTCGCGGCGCTCTAGCGCTTCCACGGCACGTCCGCGCTCGGAGGCGTATCGGATGGAGCGTACCAGGAGATCCCCGTCCAGGCGGCCTTTTACCAGATAGTCCTGAGCGCCGGCTCGTACGGCGCGAACGGCCAGGGCTTCGTCATCATGGCCCGTCAGAACGACAATGGGGATCTTGGGCGCCTGGGTGTGAGCACGGATCAGCGTTTCAAGGCCATCGGCGTCGGGCAGCGACAGATCCAGCAGCATGACATCGAAAGGCTCCCGGCTCAGCCGGTCCAGCGCGACGGACAGGCGGTCCACCTGGACCAGATTCCATTGGCCCGCGCCCGTATCGCGAATCAACTCCTCGAACAGGCGCGCATCCCCGGGGTTATCCTCCACCAGCAAGACGCGGATACCGTCCAAGTTCATTGCGTTGCGGCCGGATGGCGGAAGGCGCGTGCTGGGCCCCTCCGATCCACACCAGATTTTACACCATGCAGGCTGCGAATTGCGGATAAAGATGCTGAACGCCGATTTGTCCCGAGGCTTGGGCGTCGCCAGGTGGGCGAACGGGTTTGCGGACCACGTACAAATTGCTGTATCATTGAACTTTGCGGCTCCAGGCGGTCTCCTCCTGGATAGGTCTGCCTGACTGACCCACATTCTGAAAGCTTACGAAGGATAGTTATGTACGCAGTAATTGAAACCGGCGGGAAACAGTATCGCGTCGCTCCGGGCGATGTGGTCCGGGTGGAAACGCTTCCGGGCGATGTTGGCTCGGAGGTTGAATTCGGCCGTGTACTGGCCGTGGTGAATGACTCAAACGAGCTGACGGCTGGTTCCACGCTGGCCGAGGCCCGGGTGAAGGGCACCATCTCCGAACATGGACGCGGCGAGAAAGTGATCGTGTTCAAGTTCAAACGCAAGAAGCAGTACAAGCGCACTATCGGCCATCGCCAGAACTACACGGCGGTGAGGGTGAGCGAGATCCTGGCGTAGGCCAATCGGATAGATTCATATGGCGCATAAAAAAGGTTTAGGCAGTTCCAAAAACGGGCGCGATTCCAATGCCCAACGTCTGGGCGTAAAGCGCTTCGGCGGCGAGACGGTAACGGGCGGATCTATCTTGGTCCGGCAACGCGGCACCAGCTACAAGCCTGGCGAAAACGTAGGGCGCGGCAAGGACGATACGCTGTTCGCGAAGGTTCCCGGCATTGTCGTGTTTCGGGATCGCGGCCGCTTCGGCAAGTTCATCAGCATCGAGGCCACTGCCACCGAGCAGTAGGCTAGCCCTGCGATAGAAAGTCCACGGGCTAATCCAGCCCGAACCCATGTTTATTGATGAAGTACGAATCCGCGTGAAGGCGGGCGACGGCGGCAATGGTTGCCTTGCGTTCCGGCGGGAGAAGTATGTCCCGCGCGGCGGGCCCAGCGGCGGCGACGGGGGCCGTGGCGGCGACGTGGTTTTTGTCGCCAGCGAGCACCACAACACGCTGTTGCATTTCCGTTTTAACCCGGAGCACGAGGCGGAGCGTGGAAGACACGGCGAAGGCAGCAATCGGAGCGGCCGCGAGGGAGCGTCTAAAGATGTTCCCGTGCCGGTGGGAACCATCGTCTACGACGACCAAACCGGCGATGTGCTGCACGATTTCACCCACCCGGGCGAGCGGTTCGTTATTGCCAAGGGCGGCAAAGGCGGCCGCGGCAATCAGCACTTCGCGACCTCGACACATCAAGCGCCCACCGAGCACGAGCCAGGACGGCCTGGCGAAGAAAAGAAGCTGCGCCTGGAGTTGAAGCTGCTGGCCGATGTGGGGCTGGTGGGCTTTCCGAACGCCGGCAAATCGACGCTGATTTCACGCATCTCGGCCGCGCGGCCCAAGATCGCCGACTATCCTTTCACTACGCTCGAGCCGAACCTGGGTGTGGTAAGCGTGGGCGACGAGAGCTTCGTGGTGGCCGACATTCCCGGATTGATTGAAGGCGCGCATCTGGGTCACGGGCTGGGCGTTCAGTTTCTCCGGCACATCGAGCGTACCCGGCTTCTGGTTCACCTGGTAGATGTCTCGGAAGCCACCGGGCGCGATCCGGTGGACGACTTCCGTATCGTGATGGAGGAGCTGGAAGGGTTCAGTCCCGATCTGGTGCGCAAGCCGATGTTCGTAGTGGCGTCTAAGGTGGATGTGGCGCAGGATCAGGCCCGGATTGAGGCCTTACAGGCTTTGGCCGCTGAGAAGGATCTGCCTTTTTTTCAGATATCTAGCGTGACGGGGCAGGGCATCGACGAACTTAAGTACAATATGGCTCAATTTCTCTCCAAAACTGTCGAAGAGGAACTTAAGCACAGATAGCGTTGAAGCAAGACACAAGGAAGCGACCGCCAGGCCTTCCGGAGGTTCCTATGACAATTGGAATGACATCTTCCCTGCAAGGGATGCAGCGAGCCGAAACCCAACTCAATCAAGTAGCGCAAAACATCGCTCAATCGCCGTCATCGTCGACACCCCAAGGCGACACCGTGGACCTGAGCGCGCAGGCTGTCGCATTAATCCAGGCCAAGAATAGCTTTGAAGCCAATACCGCGGCGTTCAAAGTCGGCGATGAAATGACTCAGACTCTGTTGAAGGTTGTTCCCTAAGAAGATCCGGCTATTTCACCAGCGCGCTGGAGCTAGTGGCGAAGTTCAGCAGGACTGAAGGGAAAATCCCCAGAACCAACGTTCCAACCGCGGCCACCCACAACGTAGCCCCGATGCCCGCTCCCATTGGTTGAATCGATAGCGTCGCTTCGCCCGGCTCATTCATGTACATCACCACTAAGACACGCAGGTAATAATACGCGGCCACCGCGCTGCTCAGTAAGCCGAGGATCGCGAGCCATACCAGGTTGGCGTCGAGCGCTGCTTTGAAGATATAAAACTTTCCGAAGAATCCGCCGGTGAGCGGCACGCCGATCAGCGACAGCAGGAAGACGGCGAATAATCCGGCGGTCACCGGCTGCTTCCAGCCGAGCCCGGCAAAATCCTCTATGTTCACGAACTTTTCGCCTTGCCGGGAGAAATGCGTTATAACGGCGAAGGCGCCGATGTTCATCAACGCATATGCGGCCAGATAGAACATGGCGGCTGCGATGCCGATCTGATTGTGCGCCGCGATGGCCACCATGAGATAGCCCGCGTGGGCGATGGAGCTGTAGGCCAGCATTCGCTTGATGTTGGTCTGCATCAGAGCCGCGAAGTTGCCAATGATCATAGTGAGCAGAGCCGACGACCATACAACGACAACTTTGAAAGCGGGCGGCGATAGGGATACGTAACTGAACGAAAAAAAAAAAATCAACAAAAAAAGAACAAAACCGTATTGCTAAAACAAAGAGCCAGAGATAAAAGATTAAAGATAAAAGATAAAAGATTAAAGATAAAGAGAAAACGGAGGCACCCCTTGGTGCCTCCGTTCGGCCATCGTGTTTCACTCACAATACGCTACACACTTCCGCGGCGCGTCAGGTGACTGACCAGGGAAATTACAAACAGCACGAGGAAAATGAAAAATATCAGTTTCGCAATCCCTGCCGCTGCTACGGCTACGCCGGTAAAGCCCAGAACTCCAGCGATGAGCGCCACCACCAAGAATACTATCGTCCAGTAAAGCATGAGCTTCCTCCTGAAAGTTGAATCCTGCCACTCAAACATAAGCTTGAAGGGGAGCAGCACGAATCCCTTTGACTCTGTATTTGCACGGGACTGTGACTGTAATCTGCAAACATTTTGGATTCTTTGAGGAGGGAGCAAGTGCCGATTTCAAGAACCGGCACTTGCTCGATGGGGGCGTCGTCGAGTAGAACCGCAGATTAAACCGAGGTGAACGTCGGTGCCCATACCGTAAAGTTTGTATTTGGCAGCATATGTCAAAAAAAAAAAAAAAAAAAAATTACCAATTGCTGTTCCTTCGCCGCTGATCTTATCGAAAGAGGGTGGCCAGCACCAATCCCAGGTGAAAGTGAGAATCGGCGTAATCAGGATTGCGCGTCATGGAATTCTCGAACCAGGTCCGAGCCGCCGTAACTCTTGGGCATTTTGCTGCAAGAGGCCCATCAGATAGAGCAACTCCCACGGTTTGGATCTGCTTTGAGGAGCCGCTTGCAAAGTGGCTCTGCTGCCGGGTCGTGAGTCAGCACAAGCAGACGCAGAAAGCGGATTTGCAATGCCACGTCGCCTGGATACTGCCTGGCAACGACTGCGAGAATCTGACTGGCATCCTGATAGCGGTCGAGCATGACCAGCACTGGACAGACAGCGCCTCGATTACCTGAACCGAAGACGGAGTTCGTGCGCAGCGCCGTTTGCAGCACGTCGTAATTCCCGCCGAAGAACCTCCTGCCTTGGTGTAGGCAACTGACAGATCGACACCGTGGATGTGGCGGATAGCTGACCGGAGATTTCCACGGGTCGGAGAAGGTCGATTACAGCGACCTTTTTCGATCCACAAGCAAATCCCGGGTGAAGGTATCGAGAGCGGCTGAAGACTTCGCATCCAGACTGAGAACGATTCTCCACTGTGCATCCGCATCCGCCCTTCGACGAACCCGGCTCAGTACCGATCCCAGCACAAGGTGTGCATCGACAGACGTTGAGTCGATGCGAAGCCATTGCTCAAGCGGGGAATTGCCTGCCCGGGCTCGCCGGCAGAGAAGAGGCTGATGCCCAAATGGTAGGCGAGCTTGCGAGCCCGGTTGCATCGCAACAGCTTTGTCGAATGCATCCGCGGCACAGGCTGGCTGATTGCGGTTGGCAAACCAGTTGCCCAGTCTCGCGTAGGCGGAGGCATCGGGCTGCGCCTTCAATGTCGCGGTACCGATGGAGGAGGCACGCATTGAGACAACGCAGCAGGGAGGGCCTCGGCCAAGGCCGCGCACAAAATCAGAGCCACGCTGACCCAAGCACAAAACAAGCGTCCAACAGAAGGAATGAACTTGCCCGGATCCTAGTTCTTGGCAGCGGCATTGTCACATCCAAACTCCGATGAACCAAGCAACCAACAAGCCAGGACGCATCCGAAAACCGCTGAAATAGGTTTGCCGCGCCGTTAGAGAGCGGTGGAAGTGACGGCATGCCACTCCCATCGGCTGCTGGAGGCGCAATCTGCTAGTTCTCGGTAAGTTGCACCCAATTCACATTCACCCAGTTTCCCGCGTGGGCGTTGACACTGATTTACAGGTAAACATTGCCGTCGTTGACCGCAACTCCGGCTATTCAATTAGTCCAAGTGCTCGCCACAGGAAGATTCACCAACATCATATCTCGATGCCTCTGGCAGGAGAGCGAACATTGTTGCTGATTTTTCGCCACCCCCGCTTCTCGACCGATGCCGTCAACGTGTAGGTTCCGCTTGGCAAATCTGGTGTCTGTTTGCCAGACGGTGGGGTGATAGGAGCCTTGGCTCCAGAGAATGTAGCCGAATTCTGATCCGATGTGGGTAGGTGGGGGTAGTTTGCGCGGTCATCCGTTCACTCCTGTCGTGAACCCGGATTGATGATCTGGTTGCTGAAGCTTGCGATGTTGAGCAGCAAATGGATCCATCGCGCTCGGCGAACTGTAGTTCGTCTCCTGTCAGGATCTGTGTTGCACCCATGCCGTAGTTGTTGGTGTCCGCATCGTCGGAGCCTCGGGTTCCTCTGGGGCGAGCTGCGATGGCCGTTCCTGTGGCTGAAAGAGGGGGCATCGGCGTGATCGACCGCGGGTTTCGCGTGGTGATATTCAGTCCCAAGTGGCGGAGGTTGCAACAGTAAAACGCACACAACATGGAATCATCGCCGATCCACATACCATTTCGGGCAAACAGCACCTGCGCGAGGGATTCAGCCACTGGAGCACAGGTGTCGGGCCGCGGTTGTTCCACTCCAAAGCGGCTTACTGGTCTCGTGACCGAGCGCGACTTGCGTTTTGTGAGTTTAGAAGGTTTGGAACAAGACACGTCTAGCCGAGACACGGAGAACAAGGCACGACGTATTGCTATGACGGGATCAATCCGCACATCGCCTTCAACAACCAGAACCAGGTGGTGGAAGTCCATAAGTAACAGGTCAGCACCTTCTGCACTACCATCGCGGAGTCGTCCTCAAGCGCTGTTATTGACTTCCAGGCATCCACGGTATGACAACTGGGGATCCCAACCCTCGGTAATGCTTTCCGACGGGGGACTGACGGTGAAATACATGCAACGACCCCAACCGAGAGCGTATGCCATGACGGGAACGCTAAGCCTCGCATATCCAGAGCGGATTTCTTGGTCCACTTCCGTTGACATCAGCAACGAGGGTGGCTCCATCTATCCCGCGGTGGCGACAGAGACGCAAACTACGCTATCGGGACCGGACAAGCAGCGGACTTGTCACCAATGCGCTCTACTATAGGCTCTGCTCCCGGCTTGGCTCCAGCGGGCAGCAACTCGATCTGCATGTAGGCGACAGTGTCTTTCGGCGCAGTCGTCGTATTCGCCGCCACATAACGGTTAGGAATGTTTACGGAATATTGATTTTGTACCCCGACAATATCGGCAGGGTGATCGGCAAGCAGCGCGATCAACGACCACGCGTCGTTGTACGTGTACGTGACGGTCGTCCCTTCTACCTGCGCGGCGGAGGAGGGATTAGCGGCAGCCGGAAGGATAGGAGAGTCGAACGCATAGCGCACGTTGAGCGTTACCGGTTCACCGTACTGCCATTGTGGCAATGCCGCTCCTGCGCTTGTGGTTGACGAGATGGTCTGCTGGCCGAGGTTAAGCGTCCATTGAGCGATATGGTCCGCGAGATACTCGTGCTCACGATTTGTGCCGAAGCGAACCGCCACCGACAATGCGGGCGCCGGCGGAGCCGCAGAGCTGAGCACGATTGGGCGTAGCTGCGCCAGCGATTCGAGAAAATTCTGCGCCATGATTGGATTCGCGACGGCCGTCTCCAGGGCGCCAGCCAGCCCCGGGCTGTCGTGATCGAATACAGCATAGAACTGCGCAATCTGGTTGGGTCGGATTCGGTGCCGGGGCGTGTATCCATATTCGCCGAAAAGGGAAAATGACCGGCAAGAAGCTGGCTCAATGCGGTTGCAATCGCGTTGTAACGCATAATTGCCACCTGCTCGCAAGCAATACGACTGATGAGTACATGATCAGACAACAAGGCCGTATTGCTTGAGGGCTCGGTCACGTTTACAAGGGGAAATCCTGCCACAGATCGCTTCCTTCATCGCTCCCCTCGGCAGATACGGTGACCATCTATGCTGACCTACGGACAGCCTGGAAGTTTGCCGACTCCCCGTACGAAGACATGACTCGTACACATTGTCTACATTTTGTTTATTAGAGAAGCCCTCCCGTAAAAGAGGTCTCGTTTTTGAGCAGTAGCGAGCTTATGATGGTTCTGATGGAGCGCCGTTGACTGAGGAGCAGATTGGAAGCAACGGAGCACGACTGATCCGGCGGCTCGCCAATATCGAAGGGAAGCAGCAATACGATCAGTCAGTACATACACATAACCATTGTTGGCAGCCCGCCAGCGGCAGCATCGCCGTCGCCGAGGAACACGTGCACCTGAATGTCTTGCCAGGGTTGTTGGCGATGCTCGCCGAATCGCTACAGCCGCTGATTCAACGGGAATGCGCTTTGCTGCTGGAAAGAAATGAGGAGATTGGGTCGCAGTGTTTCTGCCGCATGGACGGCCTCAACTGTATCGCGAGATGAAACGCGGAATTAACTTGCGGCAAGGAACATTCGGCCCGGCAGCCGATTTCTCCTGCAACTGGAGGCCGATAAAACCGAGGGGCGACCAATGCAAGGTTCATTCGCCGCCAGAATGTGGCTGGGCGTGGTCTGCAACTCACCGGCGCATTCGCCTGTCGCCTTGCTCACCTGATGCTGCGGCTTCACCAGAGCAATCGCGCGCTGACAGCATAAGACGCAACTGAGCCGAGACAGGAACATATCCATCTCCACATTGCTTTGTTCAAATGACCCGCACCAGATTCGCCGAGCATCGTATCGGCAGGACAAAGACATGCCGATCTGATGTACTCCGTCACCACTGAGACGGCGTCGACCACCACGCCACCGTATGCAGAGATGCCGCCACAATACGACGAGTCAGTAGATGCACAACACACATGCCATCATATTGTCAGCTCCACCGCAAGGTCAGCCAGCCAGGAAGCGGTTGCGCGCGGCAGCCGAAAGCAATTTCATATCGAGAAGCGCTCAGAAAATCGATGGTGCGAAACCGGCGTTCAGGCCGGCGGCGTAGAAGCGCGCGCGCCAATGGCGAGAGCAGACACCAACCGAGCCAAGGCATACATAAAAAAAAAAAAAAAAAACGTATTCGTGTCATGCGAAATAAGCAAGTAGCGTCGTGAGTTGGCGCGAAAATGATCCGTGCATTATTCCAGTGGTGAGCCCACGGCAATCTGGACGCGCAGAACGAAGAAATCGTGGTTCTTCTCCGATATGCTCCTCTGACGGCCTACCCACGGCGGCAGCAGGTGTGGATAATTCCAGCTCTGTTCACCACAGAGTAGGAAGCCCCCTGCGGGCGGCTTCGTGCCGGAAACTTGCTGGAGTTCATGTTGAGCGAAGCACCTGTAGGCCGGATAACCGAAAGGCAACGAGAACTTTCCATCAGCCGCCCTCCAAAACCTGCTCCAACCGTTGCTTCATCATCGCCCCAATGCGGCCCGGATTTAATCGCTCAAGCACGGCACCGCGTCCCCTCTCCGCCATAGCCATGGCGCTGGCCCGGTCCTCGAAGACGCGGCGCATAAGCTGAGCGGCATGTTCCAGGCTGGGCTCCGCCCAAAGCTGACCCTCCCGGTAGGGACCCCAGGTACGGCCAATCGGCACCAGATTGTAATCCACAAGCAGGCTGTTGTCCGTGGTCATGAATTCCAGGTTGCCGGAGTAGCCCGTCGCGATCACCGGTTTGCCCAAGGCCATGGCCTCCGCCATGCTTAGCCCAAATCCCTCCGCGCGGTGGAGCGAGACGTAGCAGTCGCACAACGACATCAAACCGGTGACTTCGTTGCGAGGGAGCACGGCATCGAGAAGCTTTACATTGGCGCCCGCGGCAGCCTTCGTCAAGGCTCGCTCGAACTTGCGAATCTCCGCCCCGAGTTCCGGATGATCCCGGAACTCGGCATGCACGGACTTTAGCAGAAGCATGGCTTCCCGGCTCCCCCGAATGCCTGCTTGAAGGCATTCACCAGACCGAGCGGGTTCTTTCGCTCTACAAAGCTCTGGAAGTCGAAACAGAACAGGAAGAGAAACACGTCGTCAGGAATTCCGAAGCGCAACCGGTTGGCCTCTGAAGCGACCGCCAGAGGGCGGAGGGAATAGGGAATCGTGATCACCGGGACCGGCGATACGGCTGCGATCGAGTCGCGCACAAAAGCGCCCGGGGCCCAGATTTCATGAAAATAAGAAAACATCGGGCCCCATTCCCGGGGAAACGTGGAGAGCTCCCAGTTCCATCCTCCAATGTTGTAATGATTGTGAAAAAAACCGGGTTTCAATCGGGAAAAATGGGGTACATCGCCCGCGTTTACCATGAGCAAATTGACGGGGTAGTGATTGCCCTCCAAGGCATGCAAACAGGGTTCCGGATTTCGGAGCCGACATCCTTGAAATCGACGACCGCGTGGGCCACGGCTGCCGCTTGCAGGCTGCGAATATGGGCACGCATGGCCTCGCCCACTCCCTTTTCCGAACCCGCATAACCCGCGATATTGAGTCCGGTAATGTGCGCTTGCTCCGCCCTTGGCTTCCCGGGAATGCTCTCCGGTTGTGTACTCTCGATTTTCGCCTCAGATCCTCCAGTGCCAGAGCCGTCTCTTGAAGCGCCCGGACCAGAGCGGTGTAAACCTCTCGCTGCGGGCGGGTATACCATTCCAGCGACCGGCACATCAGCTTCTTTAGCAGCTGGAGGAGGCGGTTGCCTACCCCCGGGGGCCGTGGGTTTACCTGGCCGACACTTTCCAGCAGCACTTCGCAGTTTGCGACCTGCTCTCGAAGCCGAGACAAAAACATTGAGGCCTGGGGTTTGCCGGCGAACCTGTGCGGTTCGGCGGGTGCTGCGGCAACTTGGTCACGCTTCACTTGGATACTCATCGGCATCTGCTTCAGTCCGTTGGAGTGGCGGAAGCACCGAACCGCGCTGCGGGAAAAGAACCCGCAACGACGGGCCGGCGCATAATATGGCACGCCCCACCCGCATGGCCGGCGGTTGCGCGCTACATGTCCAAACGGTAATCCCCGGTTCGGACGCATAAATTGGCGTTGTAAAACGGATCCCCAGACAGTTCGTCTCCCCATCGCCGCTTCATAGCAGCGACGTCGCGGGGATCGAGATCATAACCGCGCGATTTGGATTCGTGATGATACAGCACTGCATACGGGGTATAGACGATGCGGTACCCTGCCCGGCGAATCCGCAGGCACAAATCTACGTCGTCGAAGGCGGTCGGCAGATCCTCATCGAAGCCCTTTACTTCGTCGAAGACGGCACGGGGAATCAGGCAACAGGCAGCGGTCACCGCCGAGTAGTTGCGAATCCGCGATATGGAGTCGAAATAACCGCGATGGTTCCCGGGGTACCAGCGGTAGCAGTGCCCGGCTACACCCCCGCCAACCAGCACGCCGGCATGCTGAATGGTGCGGTTCGGGTAGAGCAGCTTGGCGCCCACCACGCCAATTTGCGGAAGCTGGCAGAGCTCCAGCATGGCGGCTAGCCACTCCGGGGAGAGTACCTCGGTATCGTTGTTCAAGAAAAGGAGGTATTGCCCCTTCGCCGCCTCCGCTGCAAGATTATTGATACGCGAAAAATTGAAGGGGCCCGGCACTGGCACCACCCGGTGCGGGAGCGAGGCCAAGAACTGCGCTGTGGCAGGTTCCTGGCTGCCGTTATCGGCAATCACGATTTCATAGTTGGGATAGTCGGTCTTCGCCGCAATGCTCTTCAAGCAGCGCCGCAAAAGGGACACCCGATCTTTGGTGGCGATCACCAGACTCACCAGCGGGTTTCCTTGGATTCGGGGCCTTACCCGATAGCGACCGGGCTCATCGCCTATGACCAGAGCGTAGATGCCCCGCCGTTCCATGTGCTCCTGTAAAGCCCGCTGACCGGATTCGGAGCTGGAGCGGCTTTCCGCCGGACTCGACGGACTCGCGGGCGCTGCGGCCGGGATTCTGCGCCCATGATAAAGGACGCGAGGAACATGGAAGACTTTGTGCGTACGCTCGCTGACGCGGAGCGCCAAATCATAATGCTCCGCTCCTGCCATCCCCGGGCGAAAACCGCCCGCTGCCTCGAGCACATTATTCCGGTAGACGCTGAAGTGGCCGGTGTACATGAATGACAGCAGGTATTCGGGCGACCAGTCCGGCTTGAAAAAGGGATCGCAGCGCTGGCCGAGGGCGTCGCGGCGGTCTTCATCGCTGTAAATAAAATCCGCGTCCGGAGACCGTTGCAATAGCTCTACCATGTGGAACAGGGCCTCGGGGGACAGTTCTCCGTCCTCCTCCAATAAGCCCACAAACTCGCCTCGCGCCAGCCCCAACGCTGTACTGCAGGCCGCACTGAGGCCGCCAGGCTCTGGGGCAGCGACCGCTCTGATACGCGCATCCTGACGCAACCAGGAGGACAAACAAGGACGTACCTGATCCGCCCCACTTCCAGCGTCGCAGAGGCACAGCTCCCAGGCAGGATAGAGCTGCTGACGCACCGAACCGATCGTTCTTTCCAGCGCCTTGTCGGAAGCGCTGACAACCGGAAGCACAATACTAGATCAGGGGACGATATCGGATTCGGACAGTTGCGCCTCGATGCGTCCGGCGTTGCCCTCCGCGTTCTCCACGTTTTCTATCCATTGCCGGTATTCACCCGCAGCAATGGCCGTGAACAGCTCCCCGTTCCGGGCGAAGACATGCAAAAAGCGGGAAAGAAGCCGGTCCCGCAGGCCACGGTAGCGGTTCAACAGCCGCCAACCCTTGCTGTTGAGTACCGTATCCAAGGCGGCCTCACGCTCCAGCAGCAGGAGCTTGAGCCGTTCCAGCTCCCGGTCCCGGGAGGCAATCTGTTCCGTCTGCCGCTCGATTTTATTTTTCAACTCCACCATGCGGAGCTCCTGCCCCGGATCCAGCGATCTTTAGCCTGGAGCGAAACAAACAGCTCGTAGGGATCGCTCGCGGCAAGATTGGACTTGCCATATTTGCTCAGCTGCATCAAACGAAGTCGGAATTGTGCAAAACCGTGTAAATCCGTCGAGCACGTATTCGAGCGGCGCAGCAAGACCGCCGGCGTGTGTATAAACTGGCCGCGAAGTCCATGTCCGGTGAGAACGAAAACTCGCCAAGCAGCTTGAGCCAATCCACCCAAGACTGAAGACCGCCGTCCGCGTGCAGCTCCAGGGCGCTTTCGGCACAAGAGAACAGCAGGGCCTGGGTATGGGCACACAAATTGGCTACCGCCACCTGCTCTTGCCCGTCTGTGCCGAGCGCCGTTACGTCGAAGCAAGTGATTAAATCGTAATCCTGAGCGAGGGGTTCGGCGACCGCACCTACCCAACAATAAGGGCGGACCACAGAGGGAACTTGCGTAAGGGCATGGCCGGAAACACACAGTCCGTAGGTCTCAACGCCACGATCACGCAGGGCTTGCACCAGCCCCCCCTGAGTGCAATCCACATCAAGGACACGCTTCGGCCCCACGCGCCGCACCAAGTCGTCGGCCAGCTCGCCGAGCGGCAACCACTTCCCTGCGACTTGGCCGAACTCCAAGTCAGGTGAAACTGAACGAAAGCTGGATTTGCCTGCGCGTTGATCGCTCATGTCGTCTTGCTAGCGCACTCACTCCAGGCTATGCACCATCTTCGCGGAGACATGCTGCAACTCTTCGAAAACGGGGATCACTTCATCCGGCGTCCCATCGGCGAGCAGATGGCCGGAGTCGATCAGGAGAACCCGCCGACAATGTTCCCGAATGGCCCCCATACTATGCGACACGAGAATAATAGTTTTTCGGCGGTCACGGAAGTCATCGAGACGCTCCAGGCACTTCTGCTGGAAGCTCATGTCGCCCACCGCCAGGATCTCATCCATCAGCAGGATGTCGGGATCCACCTGGACGGCAACGGCAAACCCCAGCCGCATAAACATCCCCGACGAATACTGCTTTACCGGCGAGTCGATGAACTCGCCGATTTCGGCAAAATCGATGATCTGCTGCTCCCGCTCGGCAATCTCCCGTTTGTTGAGCCCGAGAAGCAACCCGTTCAGAAGAATGTTCTCCCTGCCGGTCAGTTCGGGATGAAACCCGGCGGCCAACTCGATCAGAGCGGCAACCCGGCCGCTTACCCTTACCTGCCCCGCCGTCGGCCGGTAGACGCCGGCAATAATCTTCAAAATGGTGCTCTTGCCCGAACCATTCCGTCCTATGATCCCCAGCGTTTCGGCGTCATTGACGCGAAAGGAGACGCCCTTCAAGGCGTCGAAATGGTAATACCGCTCCCCCCGCGTTGCAAGAGCTTCGCGAACATCTCTCGCAGGGTATCCGGGCGCTCGCGAATCACCCGAAAACGCTGCAACACGCCGTCGAATTGAATTCGTTCCGTGGCCAACTCCCCCTCACACGTAGAACACAAAAGAATCTTCATTGCGCCGGAAAAAAGCGTACCCGGCCAACAAAGCGACTACTCCCACCAGCAGCGTCATCACTACATTACCTCTTTTGGGCAGGAACCCGTAGTAGATGGCATGCCGAAACCCATTCAGGATATACAACATGGGATTAAGCCGGAAAAAGGGGGCGTAACGCGGAGGGAGGAAATCCAAAGAATAAATGATCGGCGACAAGTAAAACCAAGCCGACAAGACGATTTGCAGAATGTGCGCGACGTCGCGAAAAAAACGTTGGCGGCGGCGACGAAGAAGGAGCAGCCGAGAGCGAACAGAATCAATCCCGCCATCGGCACCGGGAGATACAGCCAGGTAAGATGCAAGGGGAAACGTAACACCGCCAGCACCAGCAGCAAGGGAATCAGCGACAGCAGGAAATTGATCAGATTCGACACCACCGCGGCGAGCGGAAACACCGATTTGGCGACGTAGATCTTCTTGAGCAAGTCGCCGTTGCCGACTATCGATTCTGCTGAATAAGATAAGGTTTGAGACAGGAAAGTCCAGGGAAGCAGGGCGCTGATCAAAAAAATCGAGT
Source organism: Bryobacterales bacterium (assembly GCA_963725455.1). GTDB lineage: Bacteria > Acidobacteriota > Terriglobia > Bryobacterales > Bryobacteraceae > Palsa-89. Next base: position 1,693 of record CAVRZH010000076.1, on the reverse strand, counting down.
AATTTTTGACCGCGATCCGGGACACGGTCGAGAACACCACCGATAGAATGATCATCATCATCAACGGATTCAGTAGCGACCACAGGAAGCCCAGAGTGGAACGCTTGTAGCGAACCCGCAATTCCTTAATCGCAAGCGCCCAAATGAGCTCCCAGTTTTGCCGGATTTCTCTCGTTAGCTGAAACATAACTGGCAACCTTCAGATCTGGCCCACCGCAATCTGCTCCCGGACCCAGGGAATCACCTCATCCAGAATAACGCTAAGGGAGGTATCCGCGCGAAAGCTCAGCAAGCGCTCCGCCTTTTTGGTAGAGGGCGAGCGCTCCTGCACGTCGTATTCATAAGCCGCATCGCTGACGTAGCGGAAAGGCTTGCGGCCGCCATGAATCTTTGCCCAGATGGCTTCCGCCAGTTCCAGCACCGTGGTGCGCACCGGAGTGGAGAGATTGAAGTCCTGGTTGAGCGCGGCGGGATGCTCCAGGCACAAGCGGATTCCGCGCGCCAGGTCACCTCCGTAAGTATAGTGCCGCACTTGATTTCCGCGGCCCAGGAGGTGCAGCGGATCCTGTCCTTTGAGCACTTTCTGCACCAAATCCGGGAACCACGTGCGACATGGCCAGCTTGATATTGCCGCTAGGGATCTCGCTGTCGCACAAAGCCCGCTTCTCCCCAATGCCCACACAATTGAAAGGCCGGGCAATGGTGTAGGGGAGTTTGTATTGCTCCCATGCGCCCTGAACGTAATACTCAGTAGCCAGTTTCTGAAAGCCGTAGGTGGAACGTGGGGGAGGACAGCGCCGCTCCGCTCCTTCGGGAGTGGGATATTCGGCGGTGCTCTCGAACACCATGCTGGAAGAAAGCACCGTAATCTTCGCAGACTTCCGGCGCGATGGGCCCAATGGCCGCATCAAAGGAAGCAGCGGTGATGCGCTCGTTTTCCGCCAGCAGGTCGTAGGCAAATTCGTGGAAATACGAAATGCCGCCGATCATGGCGGCAGCGGCGACGAAATGGTCGCAATCCGCCAGGAGTTCCCTTAGCAGCCCGGCGTCCTTTGCGTCGCCTTCGACGAACCGGTAGCAGGGATGCCGGTCATAGGACTTTTCGCTACGGCCATACTTGCTGAAGTTGTCGAGTCCCACCACCTCGTAGCCTTGTTCCAGGAGTTCCTGAAGCAGATATCCACAGATAAACCCGGCCGCCCCGGAAATCAGAACTTTCATACTGTGGCCTCACGCGCCGCGGGCACTTGCCGGTTTCTCGCCAAAATCCCCAAACATCGACCACCGCTTGCCGTCCGGTAATGCAAGTCGCGATAGGCCGCATGTGGCGCCCCCAGGATGATGATGTCCGCTTGCGCGATCGCCTGCGGCAGGGGCACCAGGCTGGGATCGGCAACAAAAGGATCGGTACAGAGCACTTCGCGCGCTTCCACCTCCAGCAACTTCTTCAGCTTGTAGGACAAGCTGCTGCGATCGTCTCCAGAATCCCCCTTGAACGCCATCCCCAAGATTGCCACCCGCGCCTTGGCCAATTCCTTGGACCGGAGTTGGGAGACGATGAAGTTCGGCAAACCCTCATTGACCAGCATGGCCGCATGACCGAGAAAGAAGCTGTTGCCGGAAAAAGCGGATAGCTGCAAGGTGTCTTTCAGCAGGCAGGGACCGGCCGCAAAACTCACCTCAATGGTAATGT
>CAVRZH010000075.1:0-4848 GCA_963725455.1 Bryobacterales bacterium | reverse complement strand
CCAGAAGCACCACAAGGCTCAACACCAGCTCAACGCCGCAATAGACGGCAAAGATGCCGGCGAATAGCATGAAATTCGAGCGGTAAAGCTGGGCGGTGCGGTCGAGTATTTCGCCGAGGGTAAGAGGGCGAAGGTTGGCTTCCATGCTGGGTACCCCGGGAAGAGGTGATGAACGCTTGCCGGGATACTAGCCCGGGGGAAGAACCCGGCAGAACCCAAGGGTCATTTCTCTTGTTGAGACGCAGCGCCTTCAACGTTACCGAGAGTGGTGAATCTAAGGTTCATTGAAGAACTACGAAAGGCAACCGCAGGTCCTTCGACTGCGTTTGGCGCAAAAGGCGCGCCAAACTCCGCTCTGGATGACAGACTATTTGTTGCGGGAGTTTAGACTCGGAACACTAGAGTCCGGCGGGTTACCTTCACGAGGGGCGCGGTCAGCGGAGCAAGAAGTTCAATTTACAAACAGATAAACTTTGTGGCGCCCTTGCAGTGGAGATGTTATGTCGCGCTTCGTTACGTATTGTTCCCGACTTGATCTCCACCGCCATGACGCCTTCGGCCAGCAGCGCCTCCAGCCGGCGAGCCGACTCGCGAAACAGCGTAGCGTCATCCGCTGCCCGCGTGGCGCGTACCGTGGAATTGATCCCGCCGCCCGCTCGTGCGATCTCTTCGTAAGTAGCGCCGCTCAGACGCTGTTCGAATTCCTGCGCGCGATTCCCGGCGTAGACCAGATGCGTGTGACAATCCACTAACCCTGGCGTGATCCAGGCTTGTCCCAGGTCGTGCTCGCTATGTGGAGCTGAGATTAGGTGAGACGGGATGTGTTCGTCGTGGCCGATCCAAACGATCCGACTGCCTTCCACCGCGATAGCCCCGGGCGAGATAATATCGGCCGCATCACCATTGGCGCAAATACGTGCGTTGCGCCACAGCGTTACGGTGCCGGATCCGGTCATCAGTTCGGGAGCAGCGGCAGCTTCAAATGATGCGCGCGAGCGGTTTCCACGGCGAGTGGGTAACCGGCATCGGCGTGACGCATCACGCCCGTGGCGGGATCATTGACAAGCACGCGTTCGATACGCTTCGCGGCCTCATCCGTTCCATCGCAAACAATCACCACGCCCGCGTGCTGCGAGTATCCCATGCCGACGCCGCCGCCATGATGAAAGCTGACCCAAGTGGCTCCGCCAGCCGTGTTCAACAATGCGTTAAGCAGCGGCCAATCCGATACTGCGTCGGAACCATCCGCCATCGCCTCCGTCTCGCGATTGGGACTGGCGACGGATCCGGTGTCCAAATGATCGCGCCCGATGACGATCGGCGCTTTCAGTTCGCCCGTCCTCACCATCTCATTAAACGCCAAACCCGCCAGGTGCCGCTCGCCCAGGCCGAGCCAGCAGATGCGCGCGGGCAGGCCCTGGAAGGCAATGCGTTCGCGCGCCATTTCGAGCCAGCGATGGACACGCCGGTTCTCGGGGAACAGCTCTTTCACTTTTTCGTCGGTCTTGTAAATGTCGTTTGGATCTCCCGACAGAGCCACCCACCGAAATGGGCCCTTGCCTTCGCAGAACAGCGGACGGATGTAGGCGGGCACGAATCCGGGAAAATCAAACGCGTTCGTCACTCCCTGCTGGAGCGCCACTTGCCGGATATTGTTGCCATAGTCGACCGCCGGCACGCCCATCTCATGGAAGTCCAGCATGGCGCGAACATGCACAGCGCAGGATTTTGCAGCGGCGTCGCGCAGCTCGGCGTGCCTCGACGAATCCTCACTAGCCGCTCTCCACTGTTCCACCGTCCAGCCAATGGGCAAATAGCCGTTGATCAGATCGTGCGCCGAAGTCTGGTCCGTCACCAGCGACGGCCGGATGCCGCCCTCCTTGGCGCGTTTCACCAGTTCGGGCATGATCTCGGCCGCGTTTCCCAACAGCCCGATGGATACGGCGTCCTTGCGATCGCAATGGAAGCCGATCAGCTCTAAAGCATGATCCAGGTCCCGCGCCTGCTTATCCAAATACTTCGTGCGCAGCCGAAAATCGATGCGCGATTGCTGGCACTCAACGATCAAAGAAACTGCTCCCGCGAAACTGGCCGCCAGCGGCTGTGCCCCGCTCATTCCTCCCAGTCCAGCAGTCAAAATCCAGCGGCCCGCGAGATCCCCTCCGTAGTGCTGCCGTCCGGCTTCGGCGAAAGTCTCGTAGGTTCCCTGCACGATGCCTTGGGATCCGATATAAATCCAGCTTCCGGCCGTCATCTGGCCGTACATCATCAGACCCTTGCGATCCAGTTCGTGAAAATGCTCCCAGTTGGCCCAGGCCGGAACGATGTTGGAATTGGCGATCAGGACGCGCGGCGCATCCGGATGTGTCTTGAACACGCCGACCGGCTTGCCCGATTGCACCAGCAAAGTTTCGTCGGCTTCGAGCGCCTTCAGCCGCGCCAGGATTTCATCGAAGCACTCCCAGTTGCGTGCCGCTCGTCCGATGCCGCCGTAGACCACCAGGCTTTCGGGACGTTCGGCCACCTCCGGATCCAAATTATTCTGGATCATCCGGTAAGCCGCTTCCGAAAGCCAGTTCTTGCAGGTAAGGCAGGAGCCGCGCGGAGCGCGAATTTTTCTAGACGGATCGGTACGTGTCATCTGGCTTGCGCCGCCTTTGCCAGCGCGGCCAGGAATTGATCGTTGTGCTTCGGCGATCCGATGGAAACTCGCACATGCTCCGTAAATCCGGGCTCGCGCCAGGGCTTAACGATCACGCCATAAGGAAACAGCCGCTTCGCCAGCTCGGAGGCGTTTTCGCGCGCGTGGAAGAAGAGAAAATTCGCGAGCGACGGCGCGGGCTGATAGCCGAGGTCGCGCAACTTCCCCGCGACACGCGCGCGCTCGGCCGTGGTCTGCGTAATGCATTCCCGCACATAATCCACGTCTTCCAGAGCGGCGATGGCAGCCGCTTGCGCCAATCGGTTTACGTTAAATGGTCCGCGCACGCGATCCATCAGGCTGATCAGCGATGCGTCCGACGCGACCGCGTATCCAACACGGAGGCCGGCCAGCCCATACGCTTTGGAGAATGTTCGCAATACCAGCCACGGCACTTCACTCTGCTCCAGCATTTTCAGGAACGGCGGATAGGAGCTGTCGACGGCCCCATAATCGAAATAAGCCTCGTCGAAGACGAGGAGGCAGGTATCGGGAATCGCGGCCACCAGACGGCAGAGATCGTCCTCTGTCATGGAAACACCCACCGGGTTAGACGGATTGCTGAACATGATCATCCGCGTGCGAGGCGTGATGGCCGCAATGAAGCCGGGAACGTCGAAGGTGTAATCCTCCCAAAGCGGAACCATCCGGGTCTTCGCTCCGAAAGATTGCGCGAAGATGACATGCAGCCCGTAGGAGGGGGATAGCGTGAGCACTTCGTCGCCGGGCGTGAGAAATGTTTCCACCGCGACCGAGATCAGATCGTCCGAGCCGTTTCCGAAACCAAAGCGATCCGGAGCCACATCCAGACGCTCCGCGAGCAAGGATCGAAGGCCATTGCAAAACGGATCCGGATAAAGGCCCACGCTGGGAGCCGCCTCGGCGATGGCCGCCAGCACTTTCGGGCTGGTTTCATACGGATTTTCGTTGCTGCCTAGTTTCGCAACTTCTTGGACATCGTAATGAGCGCGGACATAATCGCTCGAAACACCGGCGTTATAAATTGGAAGATTCCGAACTTCCGTTCTTACGCCATCAAGGAAGGCATGAATACCACTCATATGTTCTGACGCCGGCGGCCTTATTTGGGAGGCGTTGCGGGCGCGGGCTTGGCAGAGGTGGACGCATCGGCCACGGTCTTCTTGCCCTCGTTGATCTCCGGCACGCACTGGTCCGAGCGGCAATTGTGTGAATTGGCCGAACCTAACTTCTCCAGGAGAGCAACCGTTTCCGGATGCGGGATGGAATGATGGAACGGTCCATTCGCAAAGTCTGCCGCGGTATCGCCCTTCTTGGACTTGATATCCACCTTGGCGCCGCTCTTCACCAGGAACTCGATCATCGCATTGTCGCCCCGGAAAGACGCACCGTCCAAAGCCGTGTAGCCCTTGTCATCCACCGCATTTACGTCGGCATCCAGATCAATGCAGTATTTGGCCGCGGCCATCCACGAATCAGGCGCGCTCCGGCTGAAATTCAGAGCCCAGCCCAATCCCACCGCCACCATCAGCGGTGTGTCGCCTTCCTTGGTGGCGATCCAGGGATTCGCGCCATGCTCCACAAGCAGCCGCATGGCCGCCAGATCGTCCGATTGCGCCGCCCGCCAGAAAGCCGTGGCCCCGGCCGTATCCACCCAGCCGCTGTCGTCCGGGAGCGCACGGAACCAAATTTTCTTCTTGATCCTGGCGTTGGGATCGGCTCCATGTTCAAGCAAAGCCTTCATCAAATCCAGATAGCTGGTTTTTTCCTGCGCGGTTATGGGCTGCGGATACCAGGCATACGGCGCCCACTGCATGTCGATGGTTGCGTAGAGAGCGGTAAGGCCCGAATCGCTCGCGAGCTTCGGATCGGCGCCGTGATCCAGCAGATACTTCGCCAGATCGTAATGGCCGTTGCTGATGGCCATCACCATGGGCGTCAGCTTCTCTCCTGCACCGACGTCGTTGACATCGGCCCCAGCTTCCACTAAGGCGCGCGCTGCGTCCATCTGGCCGTCTCTTGCGGCAAACAGAAGCGCGGTCATCCCGCCCATTACGGTGGCGCCCTTCCGCTCTTTCTTTTTCTTGGCATCGGCGGCCGCTTTTTCAGCCGAGGCGTCTTTCGGATTCTTGTGCTTGTCGCCGGAATGCTTCTTCAGCTCGTCCACC
>CAVRZH010000074.1:0-25065 GCA_963725455.1 Bryobacterales bacterium | reverse complement strand
ACTCACCACTACCTTTCCGCCATTCCGTTCGATTGCCGGAGCAATCGCCTCCGCGATCCGAGACGCGCCTCCCACCGGATAGCTGGCGCCATTGAAATAATGCGCGGCTACGATGGCGTGCATCCCGAAGCTGCTTTGCGCCGGAGGCAAACCATAGTCGCCCCATTGAGCGGTGAGAACGGCAATCAGTTCTTCGTTCTGCGTGAAACACTGCAGCACATCGAGCGTGGTTCTAGATGCCCAGCGAAGAAGGGAGCGCGCATCAGGCTTCCGGCCAAACGTGCGATGGGCCGGGGAACCGCTTTCTCGGCGAAGTAGAGGCCGCTGGCCTTTCGAGCGGACTGGACGGCTGCCAGATAACGATCGATCGCGGCGGCTTCGGTCGGAAAGTAATCTTTCAGCGGGCGCGCAGCCGCTCCAGGCCGGTGGGGAATTCAAATGTTCGGCCGCCCAGGATGACCCGGTCGTAAACATCGGGTATCGGAGCCCATTCAACACCCCGCCCGTGAGGTGATCGAATACCGCCCGCAGCCCGGATGCCGGATCCTGCAGATCGCCAATATAGTGGACACCCACATCCCAGGAATAACCAGGCCGCTGGAAGCTGTGAGTGTAGCCGCCGGCGGTGTAGTGGCGCTCCAGGACCAGGACTCGCTTCGTCGCGTACCGGGACAAAAGCGCGGCGGTGGTAAGTCCGCCGATTCCGGAGCCAATTACAATCGCGTCCCAGCGATCGTCCAAAGAGTGTTGTTTGTAAGAGACCATGTTGACACCGCCCACATTTATAGTGAGTCCAAATGTTGCGCCTGTCAACATCTTCTGCTACAAAGAGAGCTGTGGCAGCCAAACGCCCGTATCATCGCGTGAATCTGAAGCAGAGCCTGCTGGACGCCGCAGTGGGTCTGATCGCCAAGTTGGCCCGCAGTCCTTCACTTTGCGCGAAGTAGCGCGGCGGGCCGGCGTGTCGCACAACGCCCCGTACCGGCATTTTCAGGACAAGGACGATCTGCTCGCCGCCGTGGCGGCACGGGCTTCCACCGGCTCACCGAGTCCATGAAAAAGGCCATGTCCAAAGGCGGGACCGCCGCGGAGCGATTGAGCCTGGCCGGACGCGGATATGTGCAATTCGCCCTGCAGTCCCCACAGCACCTCCTGGTGATGTTCGAAGGGCCGCGCCCCGCCGAACCGAAGCCTGAATATGCGGAACCGGCCCAGCATGCGTTTCAAACGTTGTTGGATGCCATCGCCGCGGCGCAAGCGGAAGGCACTCTACCCAGGGGCGATCCCCACCCCCTGGCGGTCGTCGCGTGGTCAGGCGTCCATGGTCTCGCGAAGCTCGCGATTGGCGGACACTGCCTTTCAACGCCAAACAGATTTTGGAATTCGCGGACTACCTGACGCGGGTGCTGGCCCAGGGTATGGCAACTACTAGTGGTGGCCGGCCGCGCGGATGATCATCTCGCTTGGGGGCGCTTCCACCTTGGGTTTGCGCGCCATCGCCTTCTCATTGATGCGCGCGCGGCGCTCGGCCTGTTTCGATGCACTCGCGAGATCCCGCTCCTTGAACTCCGGCAGCACTTCCTGAGAGAACAGCTCGATCGAAGAGCACAGCAGGTCGTGCGGGATCTTCCCCGCTTGGGAAATACAGAGCACTTGGTTGATGCCGGCCTGCTCGAAGTCGCGCAACCGCTCGCGCAATATGCCAGGCGTTCCCACGAGTCCTGAGTGCGTCCCTCGGGCGGCGCAAACTCATGCGGATGGTTTTTGTACTCGTCCCAGATATCGGTCTTCGAAGGGCGATGCTCGCCGAAAAAGCTGTAGTGTCCGAGTCCGTAGAGAAAGAACCCGTAGCTCTCGGCGCCTATCTGCTCGACGCGGCTTTGATCCCGGTCGCACAGGAACGGCGCGGCCACAGCGAAGTTCGGATTCACGGCGTAGCCCAGCGGCTCACATTCGTTTTCCAGTACTTCGTAGTAATCCTTCACCCACTGCCGCGCTTCTTCGGGCGACACAAACGAGAACGTCAGCGCCCCCATGCCCAGCTTCGCGGCTTGAATAATGGACTCACGGCGCGAGCACGCCATCCACAGCGGCGGGTGCGGCTTTTGCAAGGGTTTCGGAACAACGTTGCGCGCGGGCACTTTCAGGTATTGGCCCTCATAACCGGTGAAAGGATCTTCCACCAACATGCGGACCGCTACGCGCATGCCTTCCAGTTGCATGTTCTTTTTCTCGGCCTGTGGGACGTTGAAACCTCCCAGCCCGTCTCGGTGGCGCCCGCCCCGGTGCCAAACTCGACGCGGCCGTCGCTAAGCAAATCAAGCGTGGCGATGCGCTCGGCTATTCGAGCGGGGTGGTTGATGTACGGCGGCGTCTGCACGATGCCATGGCCGATGCGAACGTTCTTGGTCCGCTGGCTCACGGCGGCAAGAAACACTTCCGGCGCCGAGGAGTGCGCATATTCTTCCAGGAAGTGATGCTCAGTGGCCCAGATATAATCGTATCCGCATTCATCGGACAAGACCGCCTGTTCCAGAGCGTTCTTCAGCAGCGTGTGTTCGGATTCGCCAGTCCAGGGACGCGGAAGCTGATGTTCGTAAAAACCGCCAAATTTCATGAGTGGATGACCTATGCCGCCTTCAAAGTTACTATTGTAACGGAGCGGTCAAACAGGAATTGAGATGGACACCTTCCGTCCTAGCATCGTGGGAATCGGTGGCACTACGCGTCCGGGGTCTTCGTCGGAAAAGGCGCTGCGCTACGCGCTCAAGCTCGCCCAAGCGCAAGGCGCCGAAGTGGAGTTGTTCGACGGAGCCAGCATCAACTTGCCCATGTACGCGCCCGAATCGCCCGCCCGGTCCGAGGGCGCGCAACGATTGATTTCCGCGCTGCGCCGCGCGCATGGAGTAATTCTGTCCACTCCGTGCTATCACGGATCGGTTTCCGGACTTGTCAAGAATGCGCTCGACTACACCGAAGACATGTGCAAAGACGCCGAGCCCTATCTCGACGGCCGCGCCGTGGGCCTTATCGTGTGCGGGCATGGTTGGCAATCCACGGGAGTAGTTTTATCCGCATTCCGATCCATCGTGCACGCGCTGCGCGGATGGCCCACTCCCATGGGTGTCGCCATCAACACACAGGTGGATCGTTTCGATGAAACAGGCGCCGGAATCGCGGAACAAACCGAACGGCAGATGGGGATCATGGTGGGCCAAGTGATCGAATTTCCCGCTGCGAGCCTTGCTGGCCAGTGTGAGCGCCGCCGACGCCGCAGCCTCCGCCGTTTAACGTTAGTCCCGACCGAAACGAAGTCCTCCGGGCGCGGTCTACCAAGGGGAGGAGTTCGCAATCGGGAAAAGGCGAGTCGTAATTCCCGCCGGAGAAAACGAGGCACGGATCGAGATCGGAGGACACGAACTCCAGCTCACCCATCTCCATAAGCTCTTCTGGCCGCAGCAGGGAATTTCCAAGCTCGACCTGCTCCAATACTACGCGGATATTCCGCCAGTCCTCTTGCCGCATTTGAAGAATCGGCCAATGGTGCTGAAGCGCTATCCGAACGGAGCCGATGAGCCGTTCTTTTTTCAAAAGCGCATTCCTGGACCGCATCCGGAATGGGTGGAAACCTGCGAGATTGAGCACGCGTCCGGCAACAGGATCCGCTTTCCGATGATCCAGGACCTGGCGTCACTGCTCTGGGTGGCGAACCTGGGGTGCATCGACTTGAACCAGTGGAGTGCCACCTGCGACGATCTCGACCGGCCGGACTATTTGCATTTCGACCTGGACCCCGGCCCGGATGCGACGTTCCAGCAGGTGCTGGAATCGGCTCTCGCGGCGCGATCTTCGTTTTCCGAACTAAAAATTCCAAGCTATCCCAAAACCGGCGGCTCGCGCGGCATTCACATCTACGTTCCCATTCGCCGCGGCCCCACGCAAAAACAAGTCTGGAGCTTTACCAAGGAGCTGGCGCGAAGTCTGGCAGCCAGGTTTCCGAAGCTGATCACGGCGGAATATCGCGTCGCAAAACGGCCTGCCAGGCACGTCTTGGTGGACTACAACCAAAACGCGTGGGGCCGGACGTTGGCGTCGGTGTACTCGGCACGGCCCATGCCTGGCGCGACGGTTTCGACACCGGTAGGCTGGGACGAAATCGAGCGTGGAATCAACATGGAAGATTTCCGCATCGACAATGTTCCGGATCGTTGCATCGAACCGGAGATTTATTCCATCCGCTGCTGCTGCAGCGGCGACGCCTGCGATTGGAGCAGTTCCTGTGAAGTAGAAGGCGCCCAGACAGCTCTATGCGACGTCAGGACACCGCCGAACTATGCCAAAAAGCCGTCTGGCGCTATAATTAGGCATGTTAAAGCCCACGGAAAAGATTTGGCATAACGGCCGCTTTATCGATTGGAACGATGCCAAAATCCATGTCCTTGCCCACGTCACCAGCTACGGCAGCTCCGTGTTTGAAGGCATCCGCTGCTACGCCACGCCCTCCGGGCCGGCCATTTTCCGGGTGCGCGAACACATCCGCCGCCTGCTCGATTCCGCCAAGATTTATCGCATCGAAGTAAAGCACACCATCGACCAACTGGCCGCCGCCATGAGCGAACTGGTGCGCATGAACAAGCTGGAGTCCTGCTATTTCCGTCCGCTGGTGCTGCGCGGATATGGCGACGTCGGCGTGCTGCCTTTCGCCAATCCCGTGGAAACTACATCGCCTGCTGGGAATGGGGCAAGTATCTGGGTGAAGAAGCGCTGGCTGAAGGCGTGGACGTGTGCGTCTCCAGTTGGACGCGCATCGCGCCCAATACCCTGCCCGCGCTCGCCAAGGCCGGCGCGAACTACATGAACTCCAGCTCATCCGCATGGAAGCGCATTTAACGGCTACGCCGAGGGCATCGCGCTGGACACGGCGGGCTATGTGAGTGAGGGATCCGGCGAAAACATTTTTGTGGTGCGCGATGGCAAGATCCTCACGCCGCCGCTCGGAGCGTCCGTTCTGCCTGGCATTACGCGGGACACCGTATGCGCTGGCCGAATCGCTCGGCATTTCCGTGACGGAGACCTTGGTCCCGCGCGAGATGCTCTATATTGCCGATGAAGTTTTCTTCTCCGGCACCGCGGCCGAGATCACGCCCATCCGGTCCGTGGATCGCATCACGGTGGGCAAAGGGTCGCGCGGTCCGGTGGCTGAAAAGCTCCAGGGGGCGTTCTTCGACATCGTGCAGGGCCACGCACCCGACCGTTTCGGCTGGCTGACTCCGGTCACCAAGGCCGTGACAAAAAACGAGCCCGTGACTGTTTGAGCCACGGGCTTTTAAGCTTCTCCGGAGAAACTTCGGACTTAGCGGAGGGACGATCCGCAAGTGCGATTCCGACGGCCACCTCCCCCGAGATTAACCGCCGCAACCGCACTCGCAGGGGATCATGCATTCTGTTTTAGCAGGCGATTGCGATTCGCGCCAGTGTTATTGCACGTGATTTTCGCCGTTTTCAACAGCTTTTATCCGCTAACTCTGTCTTATACTTAGCGCGCCGGAGCCTGTGGGAAACTTGTGTATAAATCGGCATGCGAGAAAAATGTAAACCATGCAAGTAACCGGAGTGGATGTTTCAAGCGGCGCGGCGGTGGAAGTTACCTTCGAGCGGGCGATTACCATCGTCGATCACCTCATTCGCCCCTTGAACGATGGAGTGTTCATTTCGCCCGGCTGGATCGATCTACAGGTGAACGGCTTCGCCGGCGTCGATTACAACTCACCCGACTCCAGCCACGAACAGATCGCGCAATCCCTTCGTGCGATGTTCGCTTGCGGCGTTACACGAATGTTTCCTACCGTGATCACCGGATCGCCTGAGAACATGACGGCCGCGCTGCGCAATCTCGCTGGAGCGAAGGAATCCATCGCGCACAGTTCGGTAATGGAGGCGTTCCATCTGGAGGGTCCTTATATCTCTCCGCACGATGGTCCGCGCGGAGCGCATCCCGCAGCCTGGGTCCGGCCGCCCGATCTTTCCGAGTTCCAGCGTTTCCAGGATGCCGCCGGAGGCAACATTCGCCTGGTGACGCTTTCGCCCGAATGGCCGCACGCTCCAAAGTTCATCGAAGCCATCGTCACCCAAGGCGTGGTGGCGAGCATCGGCCACACTCGGGCGTCGGCCTCTGAGATTGCCGCGGCAGTCAGCGCCGGTGCGACACTCTCTACGCATCTCGGCAACGGTGCCAATCCTGTTTGCCCAAGACCGCCAATTACATTTGGGAGCAGCTGGCCGACGATCGCCTGGCCGCCAGCTTCATCGTCGATGGATTCCATCTGCCCACGCCGTTCTTGAATGTCTCGCTGCGCGCCAAGGGCCTGGAGCGCTCGCTGCTGGTTACCGACGCCGTGATGCCCGCTGGATGCGAACCCGGCCGCTACCGCCTGGGCGAAGTCGACGTCGAATTGCACGGCGACGGCAGCGTGCGCTTGGCGGAAGGAACGCGTTTGGCCGGTTCGGCTTTACGCATGGATCGGGCCATCGCAAACGTTATGCGGATGGCGGGCCTCACCTTGCGAGAAGCGGTTACGCTCGCGACGCGGAATCCCGCCCGGGTTGGCCGCATCCCTTCCCGCCAGCGCGGACTCAATCCTGGCGACCGAGCCGACCTGGTCCGCTTCCGCGTGGACGAATCTACCGGGCAAATCACCATCCTCGAGACCTTCCTCGCCGGCCAGAAAGTTTTCCAATCCTCAACCCCCAATCCCTAATCCCCAGCCTCGGGATTGAGGACCGCCACATACTTCAAATTCCGGTAGTGTTGCCGGTAGTCCAGCCCAAAACCCACCACGAAGCGGTCTGGAATCTCAAAACACCGGTAGTCCAAAGGAATTTGGACGATCCGGCGCGATGTGCGATCGAGCAGTGTGCACACCGCCAGCGACTTAGGAGCGCGCCCCGAGAGGTGCTGAAGCAGATATCGCGTGGTGAATCCGGTGTCGATGATATCTTCCACCAACAGGACATCCTCGCCTTCGATGCTCTCGTCCAGGTCCTTGGAGATCCGCACCATGCCCGGCGGCGCCGAAGCCGTGAAACTGGAGATCCCCAGAAAATCCACCGTCACCGGAACAGTCAGCTCCTGCGCCAGAGCCGTCAGAAAGAAAACCGACCCCTTGAGCACCCCAATCAGCTTGAGCTCCCGCCCCGCGTATTCCGACGAAATCTTCTCGGCCACCTGACGGATTCTCCGATGGATCTCCTCCTCTGTGAAAAGGACCCGGTCAATCGCGGGTCTATTCACCGGGGTACGCGCTCCGGTGAGCGGTATTTCATCACTAGGTCCTGCACATCCTTCTGATAGAAGACCTGAATGTTCACGTGGGGATAGATGGCGCGCAGCAGCCGGACTTTGCGGTTCTTCCGGGTTACGTTGGCTTGCTTCATGGTGGTCAGCTCCACGTAAAGATCAAACTCCGGCAGGTAGAAGTCCGGGGTGAAGGCTTCGGAGACCTTGCCGTCCTTGTCCCACTGCAAGGGAAAGCTGCGCGGCTCATAATCCCACGCGATCCGGTAGAAATCCAGCAGATTCGCGAACACCTCTTCGCTGGGATGCCCGAACGGCTTGCGCTCCGCCCGAACCAAGGCTTGCGGCACGATCCCGTATTTGGCCAGTTGCAGCCGCGCTTGGAACTGGACCTTGGCCACAGCTTGCGACGAAAGGAATCCCGTCTCCAGCAAACCTTGCGACTTTACCGCAGTTGCTAGCAGATCCACCATCTCGGCAGGCGCTATCCTCTGCGCATTCGCAATCAGGTCGAAGCTGGTGAACGGGCTGATCTTCCGCCCAAAACGCCGTTTGCGAGTGAGGGACTGGGCGGACCCGAGCTTGCGCAGGCGCGTCTTGGCCTCCTGACGGCTAAGCCCGCAATCCGCCGATATATTCTCCCGCCGGATGGATTCCGGCGCCACCACGTGAAAACGAAACACACCCGGCAGATCCCCCGCCAGGATCTCGGCACCAGTGCAGCTGAACAGAAGGTGCTGCTCCAATCCTAGGGTCGACAGGATGGAGGCGGCCAGCGGCCACCAGGCTTTATCGGGAACTGCCTGGATGGCCGGGCTCGGCCGCCTCCATCCTGTCGAGCCCTAGGATTGGAGCAGCACCTTCTGTTCGTCCGCACTGGTGCCGAGATCCCTGGCGGGGGATCTGCCGGGTGTGTTTCGTTTTCACGTGGTCGCGACAGAATCAATCCGGCGGGAGGCTATCTCGGCGGATTGCGGGCTTAGCCGTCGGGAGACCAAGACGCGCCTGCGCAAGACTCAGGTCAAACCAATCCCTAGTTCACAAACATGGAGTTTTAGGCGGAGATGAGCCCGTTTTTTGTTTTTTAATTGACAATGAGCAGAGGAGTGGGCCTGCCGAGATCGTGAGTGTGTAAGGCCGACATGCAGTTGAGAACACGGCGGAGCCTGTTGGTGGGGACGGGATTTCTTTGAGTAGGGCGGGCTGCGCGGGTTAGGATGAGTTAGAGGGAGAGGGTGCGAGTGATCAGACGACGGCGGATTGGTGACGCGCGGCCGCGACTCGGGCGGAGGGCAAGCCGTTCGGTCATGCAGGCGAAGAAGTGTTGGCGATGCTGTGGTTTTCTACCGGATGGCGTGGGGGTGTGCGGCCGCGGGCTTTTCCTTGCAGTGGAGCGGGGAGGGCAAGCTCTTGGAGCCTTCGGCCCCAGACTTCTACCTGCGGAGTTTGATCTTTACGTGGAGCGACCACCATGAAGCAAGCCAACGTAACCCGGAAGAACCGCAAAGTCCGGCTGCTGCGCGCCATCTATCCCCACGTGAACATTCAGGTCTTCTATCAGAAGGATGTGCAGGACCTAGTGATGAAATACCGCTCACCGGAGCGCGTACCCCGGGGAATAGACCCGCGATTGACCGGGTCCTTTTCACAGAGGAGGAGATCCATCGGAGAATCCGTCAGGTGGCCGAGAAGATTTCGTCGGAATACGCGGGGCGGGAGCTCAAGCTGATTGGGGTGCTCAAGGGGTCGGTTTTCTTTCTGACGGCTCTGGCGCAGGAGCTGACTGTTCCGGTGACGGTGGATTTTCTGGGGATCTCCAGTTTCACGGCTTCGGCGCCGCCGGGCATGGTGCGGATCTCCAAGGACCTGGACGAGAGCATCGAAGGCGAGGATGTCCTGTTGGTGGAAGATATCATCGACACCGGATTCACCACGCGATATCTGCTTCAGCACCTCTCGGGGCGCGCTCCTAAGTCGCTGGCGGTGTGCACACTGCTCGATCGCACATCGCGCCGGATCGTCCAAATTCCTTTGGACTACCGGTGTTTTGAGATTCCAGACCGCTTCGTGGTGGGTTTTGGGCTGGACTACCGGCAACACTACCGGAATTTGAAGTATGTGGCGGTCCTCAATCCCGAGGCTGGGGATTAGGGATTGGGGGTTGAGGATTGGAAAACTTTCTGGCCGGCGAGGAAGGTCTCGAGGATGGTGATTTGCCCGGTAGATTCGTCCACGCGGAAGCGGACCAGGTCGGCTCGGTCGCCAGGATTGAGTCCGCGCTGGCGGGAAGGGATGCGGCCAACCCGGGCGGGATTCCGCGTCGCGAGCGTAACCGCTTCTCGCAAGGTGAGGCCCGCCATCCGCATAACGTTTGCGATGGCCCGATCCATGCGTAAAGCCGAACCGGCCAAACGCGTTCCTTCCGCCAAGCGCACGCTGCCGTCGCCGTGCAATTCGACGTCGACTTCGCCCAGGCGGTAGCGGCCGGGTTCGCATCCAGCGGGCATCACGGCGTCGGTAACCAGCAGCGAGCGCTCCAGGCCCTTGGCGCGCAGCGAGACATTCAAGAACGGCGTGGGCAGATGGAATCCATCGACGATGAAGCTGGCGGCCAGGCGATCGTCGGCCAGCTGCTCCCAAATGTAATTGGCGGTCTTGGGCAAAACAGGATCGGCACCGTTGCCGAGATGCGTAGAGAGTGTCGCACCGGCGCTGACTGCCGCGGCAATCTCAGAGGCCGACGCCCGAGTGTGGCCGATGCTCGCCACCACGCCTTGGGTGACGATGGCTTCGATGAACTTTGGAGCGTGCGGCCATTCGGGCGAAAGCGTCACCAGGCGAATGTTGCCTCCGGCGGCATCCTGGAAACGCTGGAACTCGGAAAGATCGGGCGGCCGGACCCAGGCTGCGGGATGCGCTCCGCGCGGACCATCGTGCGGAGAGATATAAGGACCCTCCAGATGGAACGCCTCCATTACCGAACTGTGCGCGATGGATTCCTTCGCTCCAGCGAGATTGCGCAGCGCGGCCGTCATGTTCTCAGGCGATCCGGTGATCACGGTAGGAAACATTCGTGTAACGCCGCAAGCGAACATCGCACGAAGGGATTGCGCGATCTGTTCGTGGCTGGAGTCGGGTGAGTTGTAATCGACGCCGGCGAAGCCGTTCACCTGTAGATCGATCCAGCCGGGCGAAATGAACACTCCATCGTTCAAGGGGCGAATGAGGTGATCGACGATGGTAATCGCCCGCTCGAAGGTAACTTCCACCGCCGCGCCGCTTGAAACATCCACTCCGGTTACTTGCATGGTTTACATTTTTCTCGCATGCCGATTTATACACAAGTTTCCCACAGGCTCCGGCGCGCTAAGTATAAGACAGAGTTAGCGGATAAAAGCTGTTGAAAACGGCGAAAATCACGTGCAATAACACTGGCGCGAATCGCAATCGCCTGCTAAAACAGAATGCATGATCCCCTGCGAGTGCGGTTGCGGCGGTTAATCTCGGGGGAGGTGGCCGTCGGAATCGCACTTGCGGATCGTCCCTCCGCTAAGTCCGAAGTTTCTCCGGAGAAGCTTAAAAGCCCGTGGCTCAAACAGTCACGGGCTCGTTTTTTGTCACGGCCTTGGTGACCGGAGTCAGCCAGCCGAAACGGTCGGGTGCGTGGCCCTGCACGATGTCGAAGAACGCCCCCTGGAGCTTTTCAGCCACCGGACCGCGCGACCCTTTGCCCACCGTGATGCGATCCACGGACCGGATGGGCGTGATCTCGGCCGCGGTGCCGGAGAAGAAAACTTCATCGGCAATATAGAGCATCTCGCGCGGGACCAAGGTCTCCGTCACGGAAATGCCGAGCGATTCAGCCAGCTGCATCACGGCGTCCCGCGTAATGCCAGGCAGAACGGACGCTCCGAGCGGCGGCGTGAGGATCTTGCATCGCGCGCCGCAAAAATGTTTTCGCCGGATCCATCACTCACATAGCCCGCCGTGTCCAGCGCGAGCCCTCGGCGTCGCCGTTCAAATGCACTTCCATGCGGATGAGCTGGGAGTTCATGTCGTTCGCGCCGGCCTTGGCGAGCGCGGGCAGGGTATTGGGCGCGATGCGCGTCCAACTGGAGACGCACACGTCCACGCCTTCGGCCCGCGCTTCTTGGCCCGGATGTTACCATTCCCAGCAGGCGATGTAGGTTTCCACGGGATTGGCGAAAGGCAGCACGCCGACGTCGCCATATCCGCCAGCACCAGCGGACGGAAATAGCAGGACTGCGGCTTGTTGATGCGCACCAGTTCGCTCATGGCGGCGGCCAGTACATCGATGGTGTGCTTTACTTCGATGCGATAAATCTTGGCGGATGAGCAGGCGGCGGATGTGTTCGCGCACCCGGAAAATGGCCGGCCCGGAGGGCGTGGCGTAGCAGCGGATGCCTTCAAACACGGAACTGCCGTAGCTGGTGACGTGGGCAAGGACATGGATTTTGGCATCGTTCCAATCGATGAAGCGGCCGTTATGCGAAATCTTTTCCGTGGGCTTTAACATGCCTAATTATAGCGCCAGACGGCTTTTTGGCATAGTTCGGCGGTGTCCTGACGTCGCATAGAGCTGTCTGGGTGCCTTCTACTTCACAGGAACTGCTCCAATCGCAGGCGTCGCCGCTGCAGCAGCAGCGGATGGAATAAATCTCCGGTTCGATGCACGCGATCCGGAACATTGTCGATGCGGAAATCTTCCATGTTGATTCCACGCTCGATTTCGTCCCAGCCTACCGGTGTCGAAACCGTCGCGCCAGGCATGGGCCGTGCCGAGTACACCGACGCCAACGTCCGGCCCCACGCGTTTTGGTTGTAGTCCACCAAACTGCCTGGCAGGCCGTTTTGCGACGCGATATTCCGCCGTGATCAGCTTCGGAAACCTGGCTGCCAACTTCGCGCCAGCCCTTGGTAAAGCTCCAGACTTGTTTTTGCGTGGGGCCGCGGCGAATGGGAACGTAGATGTGAATGCCGCGCGAGCCGCTGGTTTTGGGATAGCTTGGAATTTTTAGTTCGGAAAACGAAGATCGCGCCGCGAGAGCCGATTCCAGCACCTGCTGGAACGTCGCATCCGGGCCGGGGTCCAGGTCGAAATGCAAATAGTCCGGCCGGTCGAGATCGTCGCAGGTGGCACTCACTGGTTCAAATCGATGCACCCCAGGTTGGCCACCCAGAGCAGTGACGCCAGGTCCTGGATCATCGGAAAGCGGATCCTGTTGCCGGACGCGTGCTCAATCTCGCAGGTTTCCACCCATTCCGGATGCGGTTCAGGAATGCGCTTTTGAAAAAAGAACGGCTCATCGGCTCCGTTCGGATAGCGCTTCAGCACCATGGCCCGATTCTTCAAATGCGGCAAGAGGACTGGTGAAATATCCGCGTAGTATTGGAGCAGGTCGAGCTTGGAAATTCCCTGCTGCGGCCAGAAGAGCTTATGGAGATGGGTGAGCTGGAGTTCGTGTCCTCCGATCTCGATCCGTGCCTCGTTTTCTCCGGCGGGAATTACGACTCGCCTTTTCCCGATTGCGAACTCCTCCCCTTGGTAGACCGCGCCCGGAGGACTTCGTTTCGGTCGGGACTAACGTTAAACGGCGGAGGCTGCGGCGTCGGCGGCGCTCACACTGGCCAGCAAGGCTCGCAGCCGGGCAAATTCGATCACTTGGCCCACCATGATCCCCATCTGCCGTTCGGTTTGTTCCGCGATTCCGGCGCCTGTTTCATCGAAACGATCCACCTGTGTGTTGATGGCGACACCCATGGGAGTGGGCCATCCGCGCAGCGCGTGCACGATGGATCGGAATGCGGATAAAACTACTCCCGTGGATTGCCAACCATGCCCGCACACGATAAGGCCCACGGCGCGGCCGTCGAGATAGGGCTCGGCGTCTTTGCACATGTCTTCGGTGTAGTCGAGCGCATTCTTGACAAGTCCGGAAACCGATCCGTGATAGCACGGAGTGGACAGAATTTCTCCATGCGCGCGGCGCAGCGCGGAAATCAATCGTTGCGCGCCCTCGGACCGGGCGGGCGATTCGGGCGCGTACATGGGCAAGTTGATGCTGGCTCCGTCGAACAACTCCACTTCGGCGCCTTGCGCTTGGGCGAGCTTGAGCGCGTAGCGCAGCGCCTTTTCCGACGAAGACCCGGACGCGTAGTGCCACCGATTCCCACGATGCTAGGACGGAAGGTGTCCATCTCAATTCCTGTTTGACCGCTCCGTTACAATAGTAACTTTGAAGGCGGCATAGGTCATCCACTCATGAAATTTGGCGGTTTTTACGAACATCAGCTTCCGCGTCCCTGGACTGGCGAATCCGAACACACGCTGCTGAAGAACGCTCTGGAACAGGCGGTCTTGTCCGATGAATGCGGATACGATTATATCTGGGCCACTGAGCATCACTTCCTGGAAGAATATGCGCACTCCTCGGCGCCGGAAGTGTTTCTTGCCGCCGTGAGCCAGCGGACCAAGATTGTTCGCATCGGCCATGGCATCGTGCAGACGCGGACGTACATCAACCACCCCGCTCGAATAGCCGAGCGCATCGCCACGCTTGATTTGCTTAGCGACGGCCGCGTCGAGTTTGGCGCCGGGGCCGGCGACGCCGAACGGAGCTGGGAGGTTTCAACGTCCCACAGGCCGAGAAAAAGAACATGCAACTGGAAGGCATGCGCGTAGCGGTCCGCATGTTCGTGGAAGATCCTTTCACCGGTTATGAGGGCCAATACCTGAAAGTGCCCCCGCGCAACGTTGTTCCGAAACCCTTGCAAAAGCCGCACCCGCCGCTGTGGATGGCTGCTCGCGCCGTGAGTCCATTATTCAAGCCGCGAAGCTGGGCATGGGGGCGCTGACGTTCTCGTTTGTGTCGCCCGAAGAAGCGCGGCAGTGGGTGAAGGATTACTACGAAGTACTGGAAAACGAATGTGAGCCGCTGGGCTACGCCGTTAATCCCAACTTCGCTGTGGCCGCGCCGTTCCTGTGCGACCGGGATCAAAGCCGCGTCGAGCAGATAGGCGCCGAGAGCTACGGGTTCTTTCTCTACGGACTCGGACACTACAGCTTTTTCGGCGAGCATCGCCCTTCGAAGACCGATATCTGGGACGAGTACAAAAACCATCCGCATGAGTTTGCGCCGCCCGAGGGACGCACTCAGGACTGCGTGGGAACGCCTGGCATATTGCGCGAGCGGTTGCGCGACTTCGAGCAGGCCGGCATCGACCAAGTGCTCTGTATTTCCCAAGCGGGGAAGATCCCGCACGACCTGCTGTGCTCTTCGATCGAGCTGTTCTCTCAGGAAGTGCTGCCGGAGTTCAAGGAGCGGGATCTCGCGAGTGCATCGAAACAGGCCGAGCGCCGCGCGCGCATCAATGAGAAGGCGATGGCGCGCAAACCCAAGGTGGAAGCGCCCCCAAGCGAGATGATCATCCGCGCGGCCGGCCACCACTAGTAGTTGCCATACCCTGGGCCAGCACCCGCGTCAGGTAGTCCGCGAATTCCAAAATCTGTTTGGCGTTGAAAGGCAGCTGTCCGCCAATCGCGAGCTTCGCGAGACCATGGACGCCTGACCACGCGACGACCGCCAGGGGGTGGGGATCGCCCCTGGGTAGAGTGCCTTCCGCTTGCGCCGCGGCGATGGCATCCAACAACGTTTGAAACGCATGCTGGGCCGGTTCCGCATATTCAGGCTTCGGTTCGGCGGGGCGCGGCCCTTCGAACATCACCAGGAGGTGCTGTGGGGACTGCAGGGCGAATTGCACATATCCGCGTCCGGCCAGGCTCAATCGCTCCGCGGCGGTCCCGCCTTTGGACATGGCCTTTTTCATGGACTCGGTGAGCCGGTGGAAGCCCTGTGCCGCCACGGCGGCGAGCAGATCGTCCTTGTCCTGAAAATGCCGGTACGGGGCGTTGTGCGACACGCCGGCCCGCCGCGCTACTTCGCGCAAAGTGAAGGACTGCGGGCCAACCTCGGCGATCAGACCCACTGCGGCGTCCAGCAGGCTCTGCTTCAGATTCACGCGATGATACGGGCGTTTGGCTGCCACAGCTCTCTTTGTAGCAGAAGATGTTGACAGGCGCAACATTTGGACTTACTATAAATGTGGGCGGTGTCAACATGGTCTCTTACAAACAACACTCTTTGGACGATCGCTGGGACGCGATTGTAATTGGCTCCGGAATCGGCGGACTTACCACCGCCGCGCTTTTGTCCCGGTACGCGACGAAGCGAGTCCTGGTCCTGGAGCGCCACTACACCGCCGGCGGCTACACTCACAGCTTCCAGCGGCCTGGTTATTCCTGGGATGTGGGTGTCCACTATATTGGCGATCTGCAGGATCCGGCATCCGGGCTGCGGGCGGTATTCGATCACCTCACGGGCGGGGTGTTGGAATGGGCTCCGATGCCCGATGTTTACGACCGGGTCATCCTGGGCGGCCGAACATTTGAATTCCCCACCGGCCTGGAGCGGCTGCGCGCCCGCTTGAAAGATTACTTTCCGACCGAAGCCGCCGCGATCGATCGTTATCTGGCAGCCGTCCAGTCCGCTCGAAAGGCCAGCGGCCTCTACTTCGCCGAGAAAGCGGTTCCCCGGCCCATCGCACGTTTGGCCGGAAGCCTGATGCGCGCTCCCTTTCTTCGCTGGGCATCTAGAACCACGCTCGATGTGCTGCAGTGTTTCACGCAGAACGAAGAACTGATTGCCGTTCTCACCGCTCAATGGGGCGACTATGGTTTGCCTCCGGCGCAAAGCAGCTTCGGGATGCACGCCATCGTAGCCGCGCATTATTTCAATGGCGCCAGCTATCCGGTGGGAGGCGCGTCTCGGATCGCGGAGGCGATTGCTCCGGCAATCGAACGGAATGGCGGAAAGGTAGTGGTGAGTGCGGAAGTCCAGGAAATCATCCTGGAAAATGGCAGGGCCACGGGTGTGAGAATGGCGGACGGCCGCGAGTTCCACGCCGATCTGGTGATCAGCGACGCCGGAGCGCGCAACACCTATCGGCGTTTGGTCCCACAGCCGCAGCCTGTTCTGCAGCCCGTTCTCGACGATCTGGCTCGCGTCCCCGGTTCGCTCGCCCACTTAAGCCTCTACATCGGCGTGAAACAAACTGCGCGCGAACTGGGACTGAACGGAACCAATTTGTGGATTTACCCATCGGGTGCGCACGACGCCAATTGTGCCCGCTTCCTGAACGATCCTGACGCGCCTTTTCCGGTGGTGTACATCTCTTTCCCGTCCGCCAAGGATCCCGAGTTTGAGCGCAATCACCCGGGCCGCGCCACGCTCGAAGCGGTGGTCTTCGCGCCGTACGAGTGGTTCGCGCGCTGGGAAGATTCACGCTGGAAGCACCGGGCCGCCGATTACGACGCTTTCAAGCAAGCGCTGGCCGACCGCATCCAGCGAGAAGTGGAGCGCAACGTTCCCGCCATCGCCGGCAAAATTGATCGCGCCGAATTGTCCACGCCACTCACCACGCGTCACTTCATGAACTACCAGCAAGGTGAAGCTTACGGACTGGCCGCTACGCCCGAGCGCTTTCGCCTGCGGACCCTCACGCCCCACACGCCCATCCGACGTCTTTATCTCACCGGCCAGGACGTCGCGTCGCTCGGTGTGGCGGGGGCTCTCTTCGGCGGCGTCATGACGGCGTCGGCTGTGCTGGGGCGAAACTTGATGTCGACGGTTACTAAGCCGGCGCGCGTCGCCGCCGTGGCGGTTTAGCGCCATAACAGTCTCCGCAATTCCTTTCTAAGTATTAGGTGTTCATAAGACCGTGTTTCATACCGGCCATTGCGTTTGTATCAACCTCTGTGATATCGTTGCCTCCCAAAGGAACCAGGAGGTTCTATGAGGACTATCGCTGCCACCCTGTTGGTGTGTGCCATGAGTCTTGGGGTAACGTGGGCACAATCGCAGGCTACTTCCCAGATCCAAGGAACTGTTCTAGATGCGTCGGGAGCACCCGTGCCCGAGGCCCAAGTAAAAGTAACTCAGACCGACACCGGTGTAAGCCGGACCGTCAACAGCGGAACCGACGGCACCTATGTGCTGCCCAATCTTCCTATCGGGCCTTATCGATTAGAAGTCAGTAAGTCGGGTTTTAGCACTTACGTGCAGACCGGCATTGTATTGCAAGTGGCAACCAATCCCACCATTGATGTTGCGCTGAAGATCGGTGCAGTGAATGAACAAGTACAGGTGGAAGCCAACGCGGCGTTGGTGGAGACGCAGGCCACCGGCGTTGGAAACGTAATGGAGACCCAGCGCATCGTGGAGTTGCCCCTGAACGGGCGCGTGGCGACGGACTTAGTCCAATACACCGGCGCCGCGATTCCCTTGGGAGTAGCTGGAAACGGAGGCTATCCAAATACGCCGCAGTTCTCCATCATGGGCGGACAAGCATTTGGCGTCGGGTTCTGGCTGGATGGGAGCGTATATAACAATCCGTGGGATCTGGCGAACATGCCCCTGCCTTTCCCGGACGCATTGGCGGAGTTCAAGGTCGAGGCGAACTCGCTCACTGCGCAGAACGGCGTCCATGCCGGTGGCACGCTGACGGGAGTTACCCGATCCGGCAGCAACAGTTTCCATGGCGACGTGTTCGAGTTCTTGCGCAACGGCGATATGAACGCGCGCAACTTTTTCGCGCCTACGCGCGATACGCTGAAGCGCAATCAATTTGGCGGCACCGTGGGTGGCCCAGTGATCAAGAACAAACTGTTTTTCTTCTTCGGCTACCAGGACACCATCACACGCCAGGATCCCACGGCGAACACCGCCGCCACTTTTGTCCCAACGGCCGCGATGATCGGGGGCAATTTCAGCGCCTGCCCCGGCGATCTGAGCGCGTCGGTGCTGGCTGGTCTTCCGGCCTCCATCGTCGGCCAGATTCACAACAATGTAATTCCCGCCTCCCTGCTCGATCCAGCGGCGCTCAAGCTGGCGGGCATGCTGCCGGCATCCAGCTCGCCTTGCGGCAACACCTCCTACGGGCTGCTTACGCAAATTAACGAAAGTCAGTACGTCGGCCGCGGCGACTGGCAGACCAGCGCCAAGAACACGCTGTTCGGCCGCTATATCCGCACGCACTACTTCCGGCCCGCCTCATTCCAATTCACGCCGGACAACTTGCTTACCACCACGCAAGGCGCGCTGAACGACGCCGATCAGTCCTGGGTGGTTGGCGACACGTATTTATTCAGCCCGACGCTGGTCAATCAATTCCGCGCTTCGGTAGACCGGCTAGCGGTCGGCCGCAATGAGCCTCCCTATGTGTCGGCCTGTGATTTGGGCGTGCCGGTTTATTGCGGTTATGTACCTAACGAGAGCGGTTTCACCGTGACCGGCGCTTTTGCGGTTGGCCCCGGCACCGGCGGTCCGGCGCATAATCACAGCACGCCGCTGCAGATCAACAATGACGTGAGCTGGGTGCATGGCAATCACCAGATCAACTTCGGCGGGGGCGGGGAAGTGTCCAAGATGCTGTTCTACGGGAATGTCTATTCGCAGACCAACTGGACCTTTAATAATATCCCCGCGTTCTTGCTGGGAGAGTTCAGCTCGAATTCCATGTCATTGCCCAATGATCTGCTGCAGGAGAAATGGTTCATGAACTTTTACGTGCAGGACACGTGGAAGGTGAGCCCGCACTTTACCGTCAATGCTGGTTTGCGCTGGGAGCCGTTCTTCCCGCCATCGGAAATCAATGGATCGGTCTACAACTTCAGCCTGGCGAACCTGATCGCGGGAGTAAAGAGTACGCAATTTGTGAATGCGCCTCCCGGTCTCAGCTACCCGGGCGATCCGGGGTTCATCGGAAAAACCGGCGAACAGAAGCAGTGGAATCTCTGGGCGCCGCGCGTCGCGATGGCTTGGGATCCCAAGGGCGACGGCAAGATGGTGCTTCGCGCCGGCTTTGGAATTTCTTACGATTATGTCGCCGGCGAATTGATGGTGAATTCGGCCGATGCGCCTCCTTATGGCGGCACCGAAATCTGGGCGGGGACGTTCAGCAATCCCTTCGCTACGAATCCGGGCGGTAACATCTATCCCTACACCGTGAATAAGAATGCGCCGTTCGCTCCTGGCGGAACCTACATTTTTGTTCCGCCGAATCTGAAGACTCCAGAAACGATGCAGTGGAATATGGTGCTGCAGCGCCAGTTGGGCAGCGACTGGCTGCTATCGGCTACCTATGTCGGCAGTGAAACGGAACATCTATGGGATTCCTACCAGGTGAATCCGGCTGTCTATATTCCCGGGACCTGCGCGGCGGGCCAATATGGCCTCAAAGTGGCCGGTCCTTGCTCCACGGTCGGAAACCAGAACTACCGGCGCGTGTTCGCTCTGAATAACTATCCTGGCGCGATCTCGGCCGCGGGCGTACCGATGTTCGGCTATGTGGATTCGTTCGATAGCGGCGCCACTTCGAGCTATAACGGCTTGCTTCTGTCGGTTCAAAAGCGCTTCAGCAAAGGCCTGAGCGCGTTCGCCAACTACACCTGGTCGCACTGCATCGGCGATCTTTCCATCGGCGATAGCACCGGCAATGCCGGGCAGGGGCTGGCTAATCCGAACAACCGCGCCTACGACCGGAGCAATTGCCAGTCGAACGAAATCGGCGGAACATTCTCGGCCGACCGCCGGCAGATTTTCAATCTGAACATTGTGTATCAGACGCCGAAGTTTTCGAATCTCTGGGCCACCCGGATCCTGTCGGACTGGAAGTTCGCAGAGATTTACCATTACACGTCGGCATACTGGATTTCAGCCTACCTGTCCACCGACATCGCTTTGAACGGTGACAGCGGGAACGAGCGGCCGGTCCAGGTATTAGCGGACCCGCTCTGCGCCAATCCCAGTCCCAGCTGTTGGATCAATCCGAAGGCTTTCGCGACGCCCAAGCCAGGCACGCTCAGCGCCACGGGCCGCAACAATATTCCCGGTCCGAGCTTCTTCGGATGGGACTCGGCCGTCTCCAGGGAGTTTCCGATTCATGAAGCGTACAGACTGGAATTTCGCGCCGAGGCGTTCAACGTGACCAACAGCTTCCGCGCCGGTATCTCGATCCCCAGCCTTCAGGCCGGCGCCTCCGGCGTGAATACCACGTTCGGTACGCCGACCTTCGGACAGATTACGAGCGCCTTGGATCCCCGGATCCTGCAGATGGCGGCGAAGTTCACGTTTTGACGCCTAGCGAGGAGCGCTTAGTTGCCGATGAACAGGTCGAGCGTCTGTGTTCCGGGCGTCCCGTTCACGGTGAATGTCAGCGGCGTGGTGTCGCTCGCGGGGATGTTCGGCACCACGACGTTGAACTGATATAACCCGACTGCCCCTTCCGTTAATCCCGCGTACGTCACTTGCGCGGATACTCCGCCAATGGAAATATCTATCGCGGCGTTAAGCTGGGTCATAGCATTCGTCTCGATGAGGCCGGCGGCAATATTCGGCGTCACTGGACCGAACCCGATGCCAAACAGCATGATGGTGTCTCCCGGCACTGCGCGCCGGGAAGCCACTTCGGAAGCAAATCCCGGTGGCAAATCATAGAAACCGTCCGCGAATAGCGCCACAGCGTATTGCGTACCGCTGATCTTGAATGCCGGCGGCGCCAATAACCCGGGCTCAGTGGCATTTACTTTAATGGTGAACGGAGCGCTGGAGCCGGCCGCGGTAGTCACAATCACCTGCTGCGATCCGGTGGCTACATCAGAGGCTACTTGGCCATTCACTTGTCCCGGGCTCACATAGTCGATGAATAACGGTTTACCGCCCACGGTAACCGTGGTTCCACCCACCGAGGTCGGCGCGTTGTTACCTGTGAAATCGCCGGTCCAGTCGGTTGTCGTGGTGGCCAGATTCTGCCCATAGATTTCGATCCAGGTGGCAGGCGCGATGGAGGTGAACCCGCCGTAGGAGCCAGCCGAAATGACGGTCTGAATGACGGGAGCCAGTTCGAAGTTTCCGGTCACCGGGCCGCTGATAGTAGAACCCGGCGCATCGCCCACGCCTCCCGGCCCGCACTCCGATGGGTTTCCCGTACAAGTCGTCGCACTGGGGACGTAAAAGATCGAATAATCTAAGCTGTGAAAAGTGAGCGTGGTTCCATTGCTTTCATTGAAGGTGAAAGTAAAACTTCCACTCGTCAACTTGAAGGTGAAGAGATCGCTTCCGGGCGCTGTAATCGCGGTCAGCGGCGATGGCCCGTTGCCGGGGTAGGAAAGGACGAAACTATAGTTGCCCCCCGGTCCCAACCCCGTGAACGTCCCCGATAAGGTGCACTCTGTGTTGGTTCCGTTGAAGGAACAATCACCGTAGGTCACGGTAGAGACACCATCGCCGCTGGAGTTAGCGCCGACGCCGGTTAACACCAAGTTCTGGGTGCTTTGCCCAAGCGTCCCTGTGGAACCTTGCAGGCATGCTCCTAAAGAGAGACAGAAAAATATTGTTGTGATTGCGCGTGACAAAATAAAATTTACCCCACTCCCGTAAAGATGCCTCTCGATAGTAGCATTGTCGCCTACAATACAAATCATCTAAACTGAGTGGCGATGTCAGAGGCGGTACTGGTACTTGCAGAGGTCGATCCCACCGCGCGCGAAGCCTCTGCCTTGATCTCGGCGCTGGACCGCGACCTGGTCGCGCGTTATCCCGGCCTTCCGATCCACGGCATCGATGCCGCAAATTTCCGGGAAGCGGGCGGAGTGTTTCTGGTGGGGCGCCTAGCCGGGGTTGGGGTCGCCTGCGGTGCCCTTCGGCCGATGGACTCGGGCACGGTCGAGCTAAAACGCATGTTTGTGCGCGACGATCATCGGGGCCGCGGTTTCGGGCGGACGATCCTGAGGGCACTCGAAAAAATTGCTATTGAGCGCGGCTACCGGGTCATTCGTCTCGAAACAGGGGATGGCCAGGCGGAAGCCATTGCGCTTTATGAAAGGACGGGTTACCAGCGCATCCCCTGCTACGGCGTCCATCAACAAGATCCGCGCTCGCGCTGTTTTGAGAAAGCGATCGTGAACCCTTAGCGGGATTCGGAAAAAAGGCCAATAAAACGCTTGCTCACGCGCCACCCGTCCGGTGTTCTCGGAGTCGATGTTCTCCGGTGCACGACTCCCCTGGCGCCTCCGAACGTCCTGCCGGCCACGACTTCCGGTCGTCTCCGGATGTGCCGCTGGCGCGCGGCTCAGACCCGCGAATGCGTGTTTGCAGGTGCTTACCGAGCCGCGACCGTGAGGGAGTCGTGACTTCGTAGACTTTTTCAGCAGCCCGTGAGTTTAAATCCGCTCGAACTCGTGAACGGTCAGTTCGCTTTCCACGTCGCCCGTGTGTTTGATCTGGGCCGGCTCAAAGAGCATGACTTCCACTTCCTTCTCGGCCACCGGCCGGTGTTCCACGCCACGCGGAACGATAATGAATTCGCCTTCGCGCAGCGTCACGCTGCGGTTGCGAAAGTCCATGCGGAAACTGCCGCGGACAACCAGAAAAAGCTCGTCTTCGGCAGCATGATCGTGCCAGACAAATTCGCCCTGAAACTTAACCAACTTGACGTGCTGGCCGTTCAGGTCGCCCACCACGCGCGGATTCCAATGATCGGAAATAAGCGCCAGCTTCTCGGCGATGTTGACCTTTTCCATGAGCGTTACCAATCCGCGCGCGTGAGCAAGAGGGCGCCAGACCTAGAGCCGGCAGATCAGGAGTTCCCGCTCGTAAATCATTTCGGGCGGCAAATGATCGTGCAGCGTGATGAACAGCTCTTCATGCGCCATCACTTCGGACTTCCACGCCGTCCGGTCGAACGCCTGCAGCTCGTCGAACTGCTGCTTGGTGAAGTTCAGCCCGGTCCATTCCATGTCCTCGTAACGCGGCATCCAGCCGATGGGAGTCTCGCGTCCGAGAGCCCGTCCGCGTGCCCGATCCACGATCCACTTCAGCACGCGCATGTTCTCGCTGAAGCCCGGCCACAGGAACTTGCCATTGGCATCCTTGCGGAACCAGTTCACGTGGAAAATGCGCGGCGTCTCGCTGAGCGAGCGCTGCATCTTGATCCAATGGCGGAAATAATCGCCCATGTGATAGCCGCAGAACGGGAGCATGGCCATGGGATCGCGCCGCACCTGGCCCACGCCGCCCGTCGCCGCCGCCGTGGTTTCCGAGCCCATAGTGGCGCCGACGTAAACGCCCGCGCTCCAATTGAATGCCTGATACACCAGCGGCATGGTGGTGGCGCGGCGGCCGCCGAAAATCAGCGCGCTGATCGGCACGCCGTTGGGATCTTCCCACGCCGGATCGATGGTCGGACACTGGGATGCCGGCGCGGTGAAGCGCGAATTGGGATGCGCGGCCTTGGCGCCAGTCTCCTTTGCGATCTGCGGCGTCCAGCGGTTGCCGCGCCAATCCTGGCACTCGGCCGGAGGTTCGTCCGTCATACCTTCCCACCACACGCCGCCTTCGGGCGTCAGCGCCACATTAGTGAAAATGGTGTTGCTCGCCAGAGCGGCCATGGCGTTCGGATTAGTCTTTACCGAAGTCCCAGGCGCCACTCCGAAGAATCCCGCTTCCGGATTGATCGCGCGCAGGTGCCCGTTCTCATCCGGCTTGATCCAGGCGATGTCGTCGCCCACGGTCCACACTTTCCAGCCGTCGAACGCTTGGGGCGGCACCAGCATGGAGAAATTGGTCTTGCCGCAGGCGCTGGGAAACGCGCCGGCCACGTACGTCTTCTCGCCCTTGGGATCCTCCACGCCGAGGATCAGCATATGTTCCGCCATCCAGCCTTCGTCGCGAGCGATGTTCGAGGCAATCCGCAGCGCGAAACATTTTTTGCCCAGCAGTGCATTGCCGCCGTAGCCCGATCCGAACGACATGATTTCGCGCGTCTCCGGGAAATGCACGATGTACTTCTCTTCGTTGCAGGGCCACGGGACATCGTGATGGCCGGGGCGCGGCGCATCCCGCGCTGTTCGCGTTTCCGGCACTGGATCGGCTGCGCGGACTGCCGCTGGTCGTGCATTTCCAGGGGCCCGTGGGCCAAGCGAGTCGGCGCAGGAGGGCGGCCTTGCCCCGTCGGTCGCCGCCGAGCGGGCGATCGAGCGCGCCGTCTACCGTCGCGCCGACCGCGTGATCGTGCTGTCGGCCGCGTTCAGCGCCAGCGATGCGCGCGACCGCTACGGGGTGCAGGAGGCGCGAATCCGGCAGGTGCCGGGCAGCGTCGACCTCGACCGCTTCGACCCCGGGCTCGACCGTGCCGAGGCACGCGCGCAACTCGGCTGGCCGCGCGACCGGCGCATCCTGCTCAGCGTGCGACGGCTGGCGCGCCGGATGGGCCTCGACCGGCTGATCGCGGCGATGCCGGAGGTGGTGCGCGCCGTGCCGGACGTTCTTCTACTGATCGCCGGGCGCGGCCGGCAGGAGGCGGCGCTGCGGGCGCAGGTGGCCGCGCTCGGGCTCGCCGCGCATGTCCGGTTGCTCGGCTTCCTGCCGGATCGGGACCTGCCGCTGGCCTATGGGGCGGCCGAGATCAACGTCGTGCCCACGCTCGCGATGGAGGGGTTCGGGCTCACCGCGGCGGAGGCGATGGCCGCCGGCACGCCCTCGATGGTGGCGCCGGTCGGCGCGCTGCCGGAGGTCGTGGGCGCGCTGTCGCCCGAGCTGATATTTCGCGGCAACACACCTGCCGACATCGCCGCCGGTCTGATTGGGGCGCTGCGCGGGGCGCCGGCGCTGCCGGAGGCCGCCGCCTTTTTTTTT
>CAVRZH010000073.1:0-22837 GCA_963725455.1 Bryobacterales bacterium | reverse complement strand
GTGGCCGTGCGCGCCGCCGAGCGCCTATACGGCTGGCAGGCTTGGGCGTGCCAGCAGGATCCCGAATGGACGATCATCCGGTCCCTGAAGCGGGTGCTGCAGGATGCCGCGCCCAACACGATCCTGGAGCCGGCCATCAACAAGTGCCGCTCATTCAAGTGCTGCGCGAGATGGCATCCGCGCTGCGCGATCTGCTGCCGCAAGAAAAGCTGGAAGTGATGCTGGGGGTCCCGGCGAACGCCAATACCAACCAGCGCTTCCTCACGGTGGAAGCATTCCGCTCGGCGGGATGCGAGGTGGTGGGGCTGCTGAACGAGCCATCGGCGGCGAGCATTGAATTCGGCCACAAGAACAAAATCAACGGTGTGATTCTGGTGTACGATTTGGGCGGCGGAACGTTTGATGCCTCGCTTGTAGAGGTTGGCGAGAGAACCCATCGCCCGCTCGCGACGGAAGGCATCGCCACTCTGGGCGGCGACGATTTCGATGAGATCCTGTCCGAATTGGCTACCACCAGCGACGAGCGAAACGGGCTCTCGCAGGCCGAGCATTTTCGTTTGCTGGAAGAGTGCCGCGTTCGCAAGGAGGCGCTCAATCCAAATACCCGCCGGATCGTAATCGATCTGGACACGGTGCGCGAAGGCTGGGGAACCGTGACGGTCCCGGTGGCCGATTATTACGAGCGCTGCCGGCCGCTGGTGGATGAGACGCTGCATGTGGTGGAAGATTTGCTGGAGGCACAAGGCGGCACGGAAATCGAAGCCTTGTATGTTACGGGCGGCGGGAGCGAATTGCCCATCGTAGGCCGTGTGCTGCGCGAGCAGTTCGGCAAACGGATCCGGCGCTCGGTGCACGCGCGATCGGCTACCGCGTTAGGCCTCGCCATCCAGGCCGATGCGCTCGCGGGATACGTTTTGCGCGAAAAATTCACGCGCTATTTCGGCGTATGGCGCGAGGGCGATGCGGGACGCCGCATCGTTTTCGACCCCCTGTTCCAAAAGGGCGTCGCGCTACCAGGCCCAGGAGAGCGGGCGCTCGAAATCCGCCGCGGCTATACGCCGGTACACAATATCGGGCACTTTCGCTATCTGGAATGCACGCATCTGGACGAAGAGGGCCAACCGTGCGGCGATGTCACGTTGTGGGACGCGATCCAGTTTCCGTTCGATCCCGCGTTCCGGAATTCGGATAACGCGGAGATCGCGCACTCTCCCGCGGCGCGATCGCACCAGATCGAAGAGACCTACTCCATCGACGCCAGCGGCACGGTCACCATCACCATCACGAACCTTACCGCGAACTACCACCGTGTCTACCGCCTGGGGCGTTGGGCTTCCAAAGACGCACCGGTAACGCCGTCCAAGGCGCGCATGCGGCACGTGACACGCAAGCAGGCCGAGGGGCGCCGCCGTTAAGACTGAGCGAAAACATTGAGTGAGTTACTCGATCTAATCAGAGAACATAGACTCTACGATCTGGCGCATGCCTATTTCCCCGGCATGCCGCATTTCCCCACGCATCCGCCGTTCGTGTTCGGCCTCACGCGCAGGCATGGCGACATGGTTATGGAAGGCGGCGCCAGCTCCTCGGCCGATTCCATGGCACTCGGCGGACACGTGGGCACGCATATCGACGCGCTCTGCCATTACTCTTGCGATGGAATGCTGCATGGAGGCCTGGAAGCGAACGTGGTGCAGAACGATTCCACCGGATTCAGCAAGCTGGGCGCGGACACCATCCCGCCCATTTTGCGCCATGGCGTGCTGCTGGACATCGCCGCTCAAATGAATCTGGACATCTTACCAGCTGACTTCACCATCACCCCGGATCATCTGGATGCAGCGTTGAAAACGACGAAAGCAACGATCGGCCCTGGCGACGTGGTCCTGCTGCGCACCGGATGGGCACGCTATTTTGGCAACACCGCGCAATTCGTGACCGGCGGCCAAGGAAATGCTGAGCCAAGACACGCTGTTACGGGCCCAGGGCCCGAGATCGAAGGCGCGCGCTGGTTGAGTGGGCGCGGGGTTTTCGCCGCGGGATCGGACACCATCGCGTTCGAAAAAGTTCCGGCGGCACGCATGCCGGTGCACGTGCATTTGCTGGTGGAGACGGGTATCCACATTATTGAGGCCTTGAACCTGGAAGAACTCTCGCGCGATCGGATCTATGAGTTTGTTTTTCTGGCCGCTTCGCTGAAGATTCGGGGCGGCACGGGAGCACCGCTGCGTCCGTTGGCTCTGGCCTGATACCGGCTCCCTTACGGTCGCGCTCGGTAAAGCCGATTCGTTACTGAGCCGCGCGCCACCAGCCCCCCGAGACGACTGGGTGGCGCGTGAGCAAGCGTTTAATATTGATTCAAAAACGCGGTCAGCTCCGGCGCCAGGCTCTTGCGCGCGGCGATGCACAGGTCGATGCCTTCCAGGGTCTGCGCTAAAGTCCTGGGGCCGCCGTTGTAATCCTTCACGCGATCGGCAAAAAACGAATCCAGTTCGTCGCGATGCTTGGTATCGCAGAAGCTGCCGCCCACCGACGGAAGCATGGCGGCATAATCTTCGCCCACTTCGCGCGGAAGCCGCTTCAACAGCGCATCCAGATGCTGCTTCACGAAATCGAAGGGAACATCGCGGGTATCGACGTAAGACAACGGCCCGAACATCAGGGGATAAAACGACTCGCGCGGATCGAAATCCTTGGAGAGCAGAAGATCGAGCGAAGCTCGCGCCAGCTCCGGGCTGCGGAACGACCCCAGCGCCTCGAGCAAGACCTCGCGAACATGATGATGGCGTTCGTGAATGGCCGCCGCTCGGATTGAATCGAATAGCTCGCGGTTCCCGAATTCGGCCGCAATCCGAAGCACCGGCTCCAGCATCTCCGGATCGATTCCCCGCCCGGTGTCCAGCCATTGGCGAGCCAGCGTTCCGGCTTGCTGGATCAGCTCTTTTTCTTCACCGGTGCTGGCCACAAACGGAACCAGCTTTTGGCGCAGGAGACGCGTATCTTCGCTATCGTCCGGCTTGGCAACCCATCCCAGCGCAACGGCCCTGGCGCCGAATTGCTGGCGAATGAAATTGGCACCCTTCTCACGCAGGTTGGCGGGCACACTCTCGCCCCTCAGCAGCGACGCAATGTTGGCCGCCGCTTGCACCACGTGCCAGTCCGGATCTTTGCTGAATTCCGGCACCAACGCCAGCGCAGCTTGCGCTGAAACCTCTCCTTCACTGGCGAGCGAATCCACATCGCCCAGAACGCCGACACGCTCGGCAACGCTCAGATGGCTGCCGTTATTAGCCAAGGTCTTTTTCAACAGGTCGTCTTTATAGGCCACCTGATAGTAGCCGGCCTCTCCGTCGTTGGGCAGAATCCAGTCGGGACAAGTCTGAGCGCCCGTTAACGCAATCTCATCCTTTGGATCCGACAACAGGCTGCATTGATGATGGACCGAACCATCCGCTTCAAAGGCGATACAGATGGGTATCTGCCAGGTTTGCGCCTTGGCTTGCGATCCCACCGGCAGCGAGCGCTTCTGCGTCACCGCCAGCGACGGCTGCGTTCCGCACTTCAATTCCGCCGATACCTCCGGCACACCGGGCTGATCCAGAAAGCTGTTAAAGGCGGGCGCCACATTCTTCCCCGCGACGCTGCTGATGGCTGCTTCAAAATCGGCGGCCGTGGCGTTCCCCCAGGAATGCTGCTTGAGGTAAAGCTGGACGCCTTCGCGAAACTTGGCGTCGCCGATCCAGTGTTCGAACATCTCAATCACCGCGGCGCCCTTCTGATAGGTAATGTCGTCGAAGGCATTCGCGATGTCGTCATTGTTCTGGATAGGCTGGCGGATCTCGCGCGCAGAAGCCAGTTCGTCGTCGCGCATCGCATCCACCCGCGAGTTCACGGCCGCCACGTCCAGATGCCATCCGGGCTGCCATTCCCCAGGGATTTTGCGTTCCATCCAGGTGGCAAAAGCCTCGTTGAGCCAGGTATCGTTCCACCAGGCGGTGGTTACCAGGTCGCCAAACCATTGGTGAGCCATTTCGTGCGCGCAGGTGCCCGCCAGCTCACGCTTGTGATCGATGGTTTCGGTCGCTGGGTCGGCCAGCAAGGTGCTTTCGGCGTAGGTGATCATACCGGCGTTCTCCATGGCGAAGTCGCTGACCGGCATCACGACGGAATCCAACTTCTCGTAAGGGAACGGCAGGCCGACATAATCCTCGAGTAACTTGAGCAATTGGGGAATCGCCATAGCGGCGTAGGCGGCATCCGCTTTCTTACCCCGAGGAACGATCACGCGCACCGGCGTTGGCCCCACGCGGCCCGCATCCACAACGTCGAAGCGCCCCACTGCCAACGCGACCAGATAGCTGGGCAACGGTGGCGACTGCTTGAATCGCACCATCTTCATCCCGCTGGCTTCGCCCGACTCGGACTCAACCGGCGTGTTCGACAACGCCAAGTCGTCCTTAGGAACATGCAGCGTGAGCTGCCACGGCACTTTGAAGCTGGGCTCATCGAAGCAGGGAAACGCGCGGCGTGCATCGGTGGGTTCGAATTGGCTATACACGTACCATTCGCGATCCTCCTTCAATTGGAAGAGGCCAGCGCTGCTGTTGCGGCTGATCTTGCCCTGATAGTCGACATGCAATATGCCCTTACCTGAAATCGCATGATCGAAAGCAAATCCGAGAAATTGATCGCCGCCCGGCACGGTCTTCACGGACAGTGCGCCGCCGGATTCGGGATGGAACGTGGCGTCCTGAATCTGCAGCCCAATCGCGTTCAGCCAAAGCACTTGGGCCGGCGTGCGAATATCCACGCTGATGTCGACGCTGCCGCGAAACGTGTCGCGATCGGGAACGATGGTGAGATCCACCGCGTAACGTAAAGGCTGGGCCGATCCATCCAGGCGGAGCTTAGGCGGCTCCAGAGAAGGCGCGGCGAAAGCCATCGAGGCAATGAGAAAAAAAGAGGAAAGGAGTGCAAACTTCATGATCGAACTTCTGCTTCCGCCAGCACGGTTGGGGCGACGGTGCTGGTTCGAAGCCATACGACGGAGAGCGCGGCCAGGTATAGTAGCGCGCCGGTTAAGAGTGTGGCGCGCAAGCCAATATAAATTGCGAGGCAGATAGCGGCCGCGGACCCCAGAACGCTGGCTGCTGCGTTTAACGCCCAGGCCCAGCGCACCGCTTGCGGATAGTTCTTTTGTAGTCGCGTAAGACCGGTCGGAAATGGGATGCCCATCAGAAAGCCGGCCGGCGCGATCATGCACACGGTGACCAGCGCCTTGAACGGCAGCGGCCATCCCACGCCAAATTCACTCACGGGCGCCGCCAGGTAAGCCAGCGCGGAAACGGCGACGGCCACGCCAATGAGCACGGCGCTGAGCCGTCCGGTGCAATTCGACGTGTCACTCGATTCTCCAATCACGCGGCGGCTCCAATAGCTGCCGAGGCCGCTTGAAATCAGCATCGAGAAAATGATCACCGTTAATGCATAGGTAGGATGGCCAAGGAAAAGTACAAACTTCTGGATCAGCGCCACCTGGATCAAAATGTAACCCGCCCCGATGCACACGAAGTAGAGCAGAAAACCGCGCACGCCTTTTTCGGCCGGCAGCCGCTCACCGAGCAACAACGGTGGAAAGGCCAGCACCAGGATGATGGCCAGTATGCTGATCCCTACCACTTCAAAGAGCAACGGGAGCGCTCGATTGATTTTGTAATCCGCCGAGAGGCCGCCCTGCTTCAGGAAATTGAGGATATCGCGCGGCTGCACGGTGTAGAAAAAGAACGGCCGGTCGTCATCCACGGGCGTGACGTTGTAGCGATAGTTTCGCCAAAAGGTGGCCGGATCCGGGCTGCGCAATAATGCTCCAAACTCGTTGGACGGAACATCGCCCGGAATATAAAGCGCCCGCAAATCGGTCTGGCTCAAGGCCGATTTTACGCCCGCGACATCGGCTTCCGACAGTGGCTTGCGAAAGATAAGCACAGTATCCAGCGCGCCAAACGCATTGATGTTTTGCGCGCGATCGCGCAGCACCACCACATGCCTCCACGCGTTCGTTTCACCCACTTCGGCGAGCGCCTGGATGGCGAGCGAAAGCAACCGCAGGCTCTCGCGCGGAGGATCGAAACCCCAGCGCGTGAAAACCATCAAGCCGTCATCGGTTAAGTGATTCAGATAGTCGCGGAACGCATCGGTGGTGTAGAGATTGTTCTCAGAAAGCGCGAACGCTCCGGCCGCGGTAGACGCCCAGGTGTCCACCAACGTGGCCTGCAACACCTGGTACTGCTCCGGGCTCCGCCGCACAAAGCTGCGCCCGTCTTCGACGAACAGGTGCACGTCGGGCCGGAAATACAGGCGATGGCTCAGATCCGCAAAACGCTGCTGCATGATGGTGCGCGCGATGATGGGATTGATCTCAACCGCCGTAACGTCCTTGCTTCCGCCGGTGAGCGACCGCGCCACATCCCATCCGCCGCCGGGACCAATCACCAGCGTCTTGGCGCCGGGCCGCAGCATATAGGGAAAACCGGGACCTTCGTGCAATAAGTTGGCACGCTGCTGCTCGGTGAGATGCTGCAGATCGAAGGTGGGAATCCCGGTAGACGCGTCGGCGTCGATCACGATCTCCGGATCACTGCTCTTGGGATTCAGCAGCGCGATCCGCGAAATGGGGTTCCATCGCACGAACGCTTCCTGGCCGATCCGATGGCCCTTGGCGTAGCGAAGATCGATCAGATGGCTTTTGCCGTTGAACGCCATCAACGCTACCAATACCAGGGCCAATGTCACCGCGCCGGCGCGTCCACGCGAGGTGCCCGCCAAGTTGTACCAGATCGCTGCGGATACGGCCAACAAAACCGACGCGGCGATCACCGTATTCGGCCCGCCAAAGTAATC
Source organism: Bryobacterales bacterium (assembly GCA_963725455.1). GTDB lineage: Bacteria > Acidobacteriota > Terriglobia > Bryobacterales > Bryobacteraceae > Palsa-89. The sequence continues at coordinate 15,937 of CAVRZH010000073.1, read as the reverse complement.
GAGAAATGGAACCAGAACCAGGCAGCCGCCGGCGGCGCCCAGGAGATCGAAAAAATATACCCGATCCACTTTCTGGATGGCTTCCGCTACGGCCAGGGAGACCACGGCGCCCGAAAAAAAGAAGGGCAGCGCACTGGCGAAATAGACACCCGCGAGCGTTAGATTCCCGAGCTCTCCAGCACGCGTGAGGATGAAGACCAACGACGCCACAACGGCTACGCTGTTCACTATCGCCAGAACCCCCAGCTTGTGGAAGATGTTCCCGGCGCGCCCGGCGACCACGTAAGAGAATAGCCCGCCCGCCCCCAGTCCGAAGAGAGCGATGGAGATGGCGAGAAACGCGAAATGATAGTAGAAGACCACCGAAAATATGCGGGTGAGCGACAGTTCCAGGATCAAGGTGGCCAGGGTGGTGAACGCCACGCCCAGATAAAGCTGTGGCCATTTGGTCTTGCCGGAATCAGTGGTCGAACTAATGCGAGGCAATATCTAATGGTAAAGGATCAAGCGCTTACGTCGCATGGAAACCAGCCGACAGGCGCGCAAACGGGCGGCAGCGCCTGGCGGCCGATCCTTCTTCCCTGTAGTTTCAGACGGGGCACTGCCGGAGGTGGTTGCGGTGACCGTAGCGGTAATGTTCGCCTACATCATGGCGGCGGGAGGCGCCGGCTCATCCGGACTGCCGGCTTTCGAGAGCGGCAACCTTACCAGCAGGGTCCCCAGCAAAAGAATGATGATCGAGCCCACGATGTAGGAGGGATCGGGGAAAATCTTGGGCAGCGGCCACTCGAAGAAGCGGAACGTCGCGATCACCAGTCCCATCAAAGCCTCTCCCGCGATCAGCCCCGAGGCCACCAATATTCCGACATTCTCCACGCGCGCGGACTGCGCCTCGTTGAATCCCGAGCGCTTCCGCATGGAGTCCGTCACCCAGCGAAAAATGCCGCCCAGGAAAATCGCGAAGGTGGTGTTGATGGGCAGATACATTCCTACCGCCACCAGCATCGGGCTCTTGACCCGGCCCATGATCATCACGATGCCGAACATCACACCTACGACAACTAATGGCCACGGCATGTCGCCGCCCACGATTCCCTGCGCGAGAGTGGCCATCAATCCGGCCTGCGGCGCGGAAAGCTTCGGGTCACCAAAGCCGATGCCGCCCCCCTTGATGTTTGCCGCTTGCAGAATATAGAGCGGCCAGTACATGGCAGCGCTCGCGACCACCACCGCGATCAACTCCGCTGCCTGAATCCGGCGGGGCGTGCCGCCTAAAATGTAACCGACCTTGAAATCCTGCAGCAGTTCGCCCGCAACCGCCGACGATACGCATCCCACCGCCGCCACTCCCAGCACTACCGCCACACCACCCGGACCGGACACTCCCAACGACACCATCATCAGCGCCGCGATGATTAACGTGGTGAGAGTCAACCCGGAGATCGGATTGTTGGTGGAACCAATGGTACCGACCAAGTAGCCCGATACGGCAGCGAAGAAAAACGCGATCACCAGCATCACGATGGCCGCCACAACTCCACCAATCACTTGATGCGACAAGTAAATATAGAGCGCGATCATGCATGCGAACATCAGCGCGATGAGGCTGAACACGATCTTGGGACTCATATACTGCTCGGTACGGATGGTTTCTTCCGGCTTAGCGGGGGCGCCCAGATCGGTAACGGCGCGCTTGAGGCCATCGAACAACCCCTTGCGCATGCGAAAAAGCGTGTAGGCGGCGCCGGTCATCATTCCACCCACCGCGATGGGCCGCACGATGTAACGCCAAACGGCGTTGATCAAATCGATCCAGGAGGCGTCGGTGGAGCCGGCGGGCAAAAACGTTTGCAGCTGCGGCCCCATGAAAAAAATCAACAGCGGTACCAGAAAACCCCAGGCCAGCACGCCTCCAGCAAAATTCAACGCCGCTAACTCCGGACCAATAATGTAGCCTACGCCGATGTACGCCGGGCTCACGGTGGGCCCGGAAGCCAGCGTTATGCCACCCGCGTTCAGCGCCTGGCGCGGCGATCCCAATTTCACTACGCTTTTACCCAGCGTCCCCACCCGCAGCAGGAAATCCTTATCATTGGCGAAGAGCTGGATCTCGGCCAGAAACTGAATCAGCGCTCCGAGACCGAGATTGTAGAACAGGTATTTGGCAGCGTCCGCGCCGCGCCGGCCGGCTTTATGGATCTCCGACGCCGCCAGCGATTCGGGAAACGGCAGGTCAGGATCTTCCACCATGACGCGCCGCATCAGCGAGACGAACAGCACTCCGAGAATGCTGCCCACTACCATCAGCGCGGTGGATTTCCAATAGGCGTCGTGCGGGGAAAACGAAGGCCACGCGCCGGAGATGAGAAACGCGGGCAGCGTAAAAATCGCGCCCGCCGCCACCGCCTCTCCGATGGAGCCCGCCGTTCGGGCGATGTTCTCTTCGAGCACCGATCCGTTCATGGTCCGCAGCACCGCCATGCCGATCACCGCGGCCGGATAAGTGGCGGCAATCGTGATGCCGGCGTGCAAACCAAGATATGCGTTCGCGGCACCCAGAATCACCGTCATGATGAGCCCGAGAAGCATGGCCCGGAGAGTGAACTCCCGCATTTTTACGCTCTGCGGGACAAACGGTTGATGGCGTGATGGTTCGCTCATTGGTTGACAATCATAGCAGGTGGCCGGACGAAAGCGAGGGCGCGATGAGGCGCGAAGCCAATTGCTATTGGACCGTCAGAGTGACGGCTGTGGGGCTGACATAGTCGCCCACCGTGACGATCACCTGATCGTAAGTTGCCGGGTAAGCTTCGGCGGGAACCACCACGTTGATTTGCAGCACACCGGAAACCAAGCCCGGAGCGGCTCCGGCATAAGTAACCTGCGCCGGCAATCCATCGATGGTCACCGACACCGGAAGTTGGGGCGTGGGGTAGGGCGCGGCAGTAACCAGACCGTCCACGCTATTAGGCGTTGTGAGTCCACCACCGGTGGCGTAGATAACGACCACCGAGCCCGGAGCCGCGGGATTGCTCGATGAATTGACGGTGCCGTTCTGGTTCAGGATCGCTCCCTGGCCTCCGCCATCGCTCTTGATCGAAAACACGGCCGGCGATGCGGGCTGAATGGATACCGTGGTGGATGCCGTGGGCTGGCCCTGATAGAGGACCTGGACTTGAGCGGTGGTCCCACTAATGCCGAACGGAACTATCGTATTAATTTGGCTCGAGGACGCATACAACATCGGAGCAGTTATGCCGCCGATGGTCACCTGCGTGGATTCGATGGTATTCGAAACGGAGTTCCCGTTCAGCACGGCTCCGGCTTCGGCAGAGGGACCCAGGTTCGCTCCAAAGATAGTTACTAACTCGCCGGGCGCCACCGCGCCCTCTAAGTAACTCGCACTGTTCACCACCGACGAAATAATCGCGGATGCCTGTGAGGACGTGCTGCTTAACGGTCCGTACACTACCACGGCGTTGGAGAGCGTGGGAACATAAACCTGTCCATTGGCCACGGTGGGCGCGACGAACTTCGTAAACGCGCCCGGCTGGTCGCGAGTGCCGTTCAAATCGCTATTCCAGAGTTCGGTGGCGAGATTGGTTGCGTCCAAGGCGTGCAGAGTAGCCGGTTCGCCGTCGACATCCGGATTGCCGGTGATGAGCCAGACGATACCGTTCTGCGCGCCGTTGGACGATAGAGACAAGCCCACATAGGACGCGGCGCTGGCCGGAGTGTATTCAGAAAGGATGGTGGAATTGATTTGATTATTGGCGATCTGAAAAGCCTTGAGGGAGCCCGCCGGGTCGTACTCGTAGACCACGGGACCATTGGCAGCATTCTGCCACAGCGCCATGTTGAACATGCCCCACTCATTGACCTGCACTCCCTGGACAGTGCTGGTGGTATTGGCGCCCAAGTGGCCCATGGAATCGTAATTTACTAAGTAGAGTAATCCCGACTTACCCCCACTTAGCAAATAGTGAGTACCCGGAATTAATATTGTGCCGGCCGATCCGACATCCCAGTCCTGGTCGTTCAGGTTGCTCCAATCCTCAGGAGTGTACCAATCGACCAACGATAGATTGCCGCCGGCCAGATGCAGCACCGATTCACCGAAGTTGGCTACACCGTCCCAATCTCCATTACCGGTGGCCGCATAGACGTCTCCACTCCCATCAATGGCAGGCGCGCGCCCCGAGTGCCAGAATGCCGCTTGCCGCCCGTTGGGGGCGCTATTGAAAACTGCCGTCTGGTGCAGAGTGGCCGGATCATACTCCAGCATCCATCCCTGATAGTTGCCGGTATCGGCGTGAGATCCGAACGCGATGTAAAGGGTGCCGTTCGCCAGCATCAATCCCGGCCTTTGCAATTGCCAGAAGCCGTCGAAAGCGATGGTTCCGTTGCTGCTGCCGGCGCCCGTTCCGGATACTGTTGCCGTGATCTGCACCGGCCCGCCATACATCTCATGTCCATCCACCAGAGAAAGTGCGTGCAGTTGAAACACCGGATTACCGGCTGGGTCGGGCAAAGTATCGGCCACCACGTACAGCACTTGATTGGTGGCATCAATCGCGGGCGTTCCAAGGATTCCGATCTCCGGCAAAATATCCGTAAAGTTGAACAAGCCGGAGGGAACGATCGGGCCCAGGTTCACCTGCCACAGCGGTGTGGCCGATTGCGGGGCGCCGGCGTTAAACGCGTACACGCTATTGTGCATGGTGGCGACATAAACAACGTTGTAACTCGTTCCGCCTATCGTGACTCCCGTCACGTAAAGAGGCTGCGCGTACACTTGGCCATCCACGGGGAAAGTGCCGACCTTGCCAAACGATTTCCAGTTAGTCTGCGGTGTAAGACTGGTTTCCTGCAAATTAGCACCCGTCTGATGGGTGTCGTAATTGACATTCAGCACGTTCACCTGTGCGAATGCGCTAGCTGCGATCAAGCCGAATAACGCGGAACGAACCCAGCAGGATCTAATATTCGTCGCAAAGCAGTGCAGTTGGATTGGGCGAGATAGGATACTCAACGGTCCATTTCGCTTCGCGATCGACGTCGCGAGCCTTCCCTTCCTAGTTCTTTACACAATCTAGACTGAGAAGTTGCGGCATAGGGCAATTCTCGTTGTCTGGATAGTCATGCCGCCGCTTGGCGGCTGCACAATCCTTGATTAAAGCACATCTACTTAGAGCACATCGGCCACGCGGTGGATGGTCTGGAGTTTCTCCCACAGCGCCGCCAACCGGTCCAGGCGCAGCGCGTTCGGCCCGTCGGACAACGCTTTTTCAGGCTCCTCGTGAACTTCCACAAACACACCGTCCACGCCGGCCGCCACCGCCGCGCGCGCCAGGATGGGAATGAATTGGGGCTGTCCGCCGGAAGCAGTACCGAGGCCTCCCGGAATCTGGATGCTGTGCGTGGCGTCAAAAATCACCGGCCATCCAAAGTCTCGCATGATCTGCAATCCGCGCATGTCCACTACCAGATTGTTATAGCCGAACGAAGAGCCACGCTCGGTGAGCAGGATGTTGTTATTGCCCGTGGACGCCACCTTGTCGGCAGCATGCCGGATATCGTATGGAGAAACGAACTGCCCTTTTTTGATATTCACAGTGCGGCCGGTACGCCCGGCAGCCAGCAATAAATCAGTTTGCCTGCATAGAAACGCCGGTATCTGCAAAACATCCACGGCTTCGGCGGCGGCTTCGGCCTGCGAAGGTTCGTGAATGTCGGTCAGCACCACAAAGCCGTCGCGCCGCAAATCCGCGAGAATCCGGAGGCCTGCTTTCGGGCCGGGACCGCGAAAGGACGCAACGCTGCTGCGGTTCGCCTTGTCGAAGGAAGCTTTGAAAATAAAAGGCCCAGCGATCTTGCGTATCTCGGCTGCGAGGAAGCGCACGTGCTCCTCACTTTCGATCACACAAGGACCGGCGATCAACGCCAGCGGCTGGCCGCGTCCGATGGTAACCGGCTCAGCAGCTCCAATGGAAAATGGTGTGCTCAATCGGCGTGTGTGAACTGCTCGGTCCGTACTCGTTGCGCGGGCTTCGAACGGCTCTTGCGATATTTGTGCGCCGCACCGATGAAGGCTGAGAACAACGGGTGCGGCTCCAGCGGCTTGGATTTAAATTCCGGATGAAATTGGCAACCGAGGAACCAGGGATGGTCCGGGATCTCGCAGATTTCGACGTATACCGAATCCGGAGTCTGCCCCGCGATGCGTAATCCTCCGGACGTCAGAACTTGCTCGTAGTCCCGATTGAATTCGTAGCGATGCCGGTGACGTTCGCTGATCTCCGGCATCCCATAAGCCTGGCGAGCGAAGCTCCCTTCCGCTAGTAAACATGGGTAAGCGCCCAACCGCATGGTGCCGCCCAATTCATCCACGCCTTTCAACTCGCGCAGTTTGTAAATAACGCGATCCGGCGCCGCGGGGTCGAATTCGGTAGAATTGGCGTGCTCCAAGCCGCAAACATTACGCGCAAATTCGATCACCATCGTCTGCATTCCCAGACAAATTCCAAAATACGGCACTTTACTTTCACGGGCGTAACGGATGGCGGAGATCATGCCCTCCACGCCGCGCTTGCCAAATCCACCGGGGACCAGAATCCCATCGTATTGTTCCAATTCGCGCGCGCAATCGGGCCATTTCATGTCATCGGATTCGATCCAATGAATATTCACCTTCAGCCGGTGCGCCAGAGCGCCGTGCAGCAAGGCTTCTTTCAGGCTTTTGTAGGAGTCTTCGTATTCCACATACTTGCCGATAAGCGCGATATCCACCTGGTCTTCCGGGTTCTGCATGCGTTCCAGCATCCCGGTCCAGCGGCTCAGATCACGCTGCTTGGCGTCCATGCGCAGGATGCGCAGAATGATTTCATCCACACCCTGTTCGGCGAATACCAGCGGCACTTCATACACCGAATGAACGTCGCTCGCCGTGATCACCGCTTCCACGTCCACGTCGCAAAACAGGGCGATCTTTTCCTTCATGTCGTGCGGCAGCGCGCGCTCAGACCGGCACAGCAGCATATCCGGCTGAATACCGAGCGCCCGCAGTTCTTTCACGCTATGCTGCGTGGGTTTGGTCTTCAATTCCTGCGCCGCGGCGATCCAGGGGACCAGCGTCACATGCACGAACGCCGTGTTGTCGCGGCCCATCTCGTGCCGCAACTGGCGGATGGCTTCGAGAAAGGGCAGGGACTCGATGTCGCCCACCGTGCCGCCAATTTCGACGATCACTACATCCACGTCGGCCGCCACTTTGCGGGCCGCCGCCTTGATTTCGTTGGTGACGTGCGGAATCACCTGCACGGTTTTACCCAGATAATCGCCGCGCCGTTCGCGATGGATAATCTGCTCATAGATCCGGCCGGACGTCAGATTATTGCTTTGCGTGAGCTTGGCGTGCGTGAACCGCTCGTAATGCCCCAGATCGAGATCGGTCTCCGCTCCGTCGTCGGTAACAAAAACTTCGCCGTGCTGAAAGGGGCTCATGGTGCCCGGATCGACGTTCAAGTAGGGATCGAATTTCTGCAGCGACACACGCAGGCCCCGGCTTTCCAGCAGACAGCCGATGGAAGCCGCCGCGATGCCTTTGCCGAGCGATGAAACCACGCCGCCGGTGACGAAGATGTATTTGGCCATGGACGTTCCCCTCAGTGCATTTTCCTAAGTTCGCATTCTAAGAGCCGGTTCAAACAGCGCCGACACCCGCTCCAAATCTTCCGGCGTGTCGACTCCCAATGATTCGTACTCGGTTTCCACCACGCGGACGCGATGACCGTTCTCAATCGCCCGCAATTGCTCCAGACGCTCCATCCGCTCGAGGGGACCCACCGGAAGGCCGGAATAGGCGAGCAGAAAATCACGCCGGTACACATACAACCCTAAATGTTTATAATGAACTCCGCGGCCGTCATCGCGCACAAATGGAATGGGACAGCGGGAAAAGTAAATCGCGTCGCCCGCCAGGTTGGTCACCACTTTGACGACGTTCGGATCGCTGATTTCGCGCGGGTCCTCGATCAGCTTCTTGAGGGTGGACATCGGAATATCGGGATCGTCCAGCAGTGCCAAGGCCGCGGCGTCGATCGCCGAAGGATCGATCAGCGGCTCGTCACCCTGAATGTTCACGATCACCGATGCGCTGTCCCCTGAGGCGGCTTCGGCCACGCGATCGGTTCCCGAGAGATGATCGGCACGCGTCATGGTCACCTGCGCGCCGAATGCCCGCGCGGCTTTATGAATACGCTCGTCGTCGGTGGCGATGATCAGCTTGGACAGATAACGCGCCTGGCTGGCCCGCTCGTAAACATGCTGGAGCATAGGCTTACCGGCGATAGTAGCGAGGGCTTTTCCAGGGAAGCGAGAGGAGGCAAACCGGGCTGGGATTACGCCCAAAATTCGCGTCGGCACAATAGATGTTAGCACGGCGCATGTGCGCGTTGCTAACGTCGCGCGAGTGTTAGCACGCATGCGCGTGCTAAGGGATTGGGGATTGGCTTACAGGCACATTTCGGTTGGTGTTGGCGGCCTCTGGTGTTCCCATCAACTTGCGAATCAGCGCCGCTGTGCTCTCATGAACATCCCGACGGCTGCCATCGAAGCCACCGTTGCCCATCAGCCCCATGGCCGCATCGAGCGGAGTGCGGCCTTTTTTGTCTTTGATGTCGAGCTTCGCGCCGTGATCCACCAGGAACTGCACCACCTGGTCGTAGCCCTTCTGCGCCGCTCCATGGAGGGCCGTATCGCCCTGCAGGTCGGTCGCATTCACATCCGCTCCCGCGTCCAGACATAACTTGATGGACGCAATCGCTTCCGGTTCAGTCTTCTTGCGTCCCGTGGTGTCTTCTTCCTTGGTGCCCAGGCCCGCCGCGGCCATCAAGGGCGTAATACCGAATTTGGTCGGGAGTTTCGGATCGGCGCCTTTGGCTAAGAGCGCCTGGACCACGTCCGCGTCGCCCGCTTTGGCGGCACGCAGCATCGCAGTGGTACCGGTCCCGAGCATGGTGTCGTCGCCGCGATCCAGTTTGGTCCGGTACGGTTGCAGCTTCTTCAATTGCGCGTTCACGTTCGCGCCGTGCGCCAAAAGCGATTGAATCAAATCCATGCAGCTGATCTGATTTGCGACTACGTTGGGCGAGGGCCGGTTCGATTCCGGCATGGTGTGCATGTCCACCGCCGCGTACAGCGCCGTTCTCCCGGTCTCGTCGGCGATATTTGGATCGGCCCCAGCGTCCAGCATCAGAGCCGCGAAATCGTAATGCCCGTTAATAACAGCCATCAAAACGGGGCTGATGTTGTTCGGATCGGCTGCGTTCTTTTCAGCGCCCGCCTTTAACAGGATACGCGCGCACTCGACACAACCCTGCCGGGCCGCAAATAGCAGAGGCGTCAACCCGCCCAGAGGCATCCATTTTTCGCGAGGCTCTTTGGTGACCTGCCGCTCCCAGTTCCACGTCACCTGGCGAGCATTCACATCCGCTCCGTGCGCGATCAACTCCTGCGCCATTTCGGGATGCGACTCGGCGACCGCCCACATCAGCGGCGTCTGCTGCCGCCACTGCTCTTTCGAATTAACGTCGGCGCCGTGAGCCAGCAAGACCTTCGCCGCTTCCACGTTCCCGGTGCGCGCCACCGTCATCAGAGCCGTCTCGCCATCCGTGCTAGCGGAGTTGGCGTCCGCGCCCGCGGTCAAGAGTTTTTCGATCATCGGCGCGCTGCCGTTCACGCACGCCAGATACAACGGCGTGACGCCATAACGATTCGCCACCTTCACATTCGCGCCGGCTTTGAGTAAACGATCTACCAGGTCGCGATCGTCTTGGCGCACCGCCCAATCCAGCGCGGTGGTGCCATCGGCCTGCGGCGCATTTACGTCAACGTGTTGTTTGAGGAGCGCCAGCGCCTGCTCCCGGTTGCCGTCCTTGATGGCATCGGCGAGTTTAGAACCTACGCTATCTGTACCTGCGTGGGCCAACAAGCCAACCCCCAACCCCAGCGCTACGAAGACGTTCAGCCGCATAAGAAGTGGACCGGTATGCGCTAGATGTTGATCAGCTCGCCCGTGCTGTCGCCGATCTTATCCATCGGCATGCCGCCCTTGTCGAGCAGCGTCAGCAGCAGATTCGCGATGGGCGTGTGATCTTCGTAGCGCAAGTGCCGTCCGCCCTGCAGTTTTCCGCACGCGCCTCCGGCCACCAGATTCGGCAGGGGGAAATGATTGTGCAGATTGCTGTTGCTCATGTTGCTGCCGAACAAAATGATGGAATGGTCCAGCAGGTTGCCGTCGCCATCCGGCGTGCTCTTCAGCTTGCCCAGGAAGCGCGCAAACAGGCCGACGTGATAGTTCTGGATCTTCACCAGCTTTTCGATTTTTTCCGGCAGGTTCTGGTGGTGCGACGTAGCGTGATGCCCGTCATGCACGCCCACTTGCGGATACGTCTTGTTGCTCTCTTCGCGCGCCACCATGTAGGTGAACACCCGCGTGATGTTGGCTTGATAGGCCAGCACCAGCATGTCGTACATGATATTGATGTGCTCTTCGAAGTTGTAGGGAATACCCACCGGCTCCGTCGGCAGCTCCAGCGATGCGGTAGAATCGAAATTCGCGCGCTCAATGCGGCGCTCGATCTCGCGCACGCTGTCCAGATAATCGCTTAAAGTGGCCTGGTCCCGCGCGCCCACCTTCAGCTTCAGGGCTCCCGCCTCGGCAGTAATCTCGTCCAGGATGCTGCGATCCTGCTGCGTGCGCAGAGCCCGCTCAGCGGCCGTCCCGCCCTGGCCGAACATGCGCTCGAACGCTTTGCGCGGATTGATCTCCATCGGCATGGGCGTGGTGTGGGTGCGCCACGACAGCGTGTTCATGTAAATGCAGCCGTAGTCGCGGTCGCAGGCGCCCAGCAGCGCCGAATGATCCTCGGTGGCCAGCTCGATGGACGGCAGCGGCGTGTCCTGCCCGATGTGCTGCGCCGCAATCTGATCGGCGGTGATACCCGCGTAAGCATCCACACCCTGCGTCGGCTTGGGCCGCACTGCGCTCAGCCAGGTAGTTGGGCTCAACGAATGCACCGCGGTGCTGTCCGCCGCGCGATTGCCCAATCCACTCACCACGTTTACGCGATCCCGGTAGGGCTCCAGCGGCTTCAACACGCGCGAGAATTCGAACCCCGCGCCCTCCGCCGTGGGCGTCCACTGATTCATGATCGCGCCGTGGGGGACGTATACGAAGCCCATGCGGGGCGAACCCGCCGCCGCCGTTTTCTTCAGCAGCGTCTGCGCTGGAAGCATGGCGTCCAGCAGCGGTAACGCCAGAGTCACGCCCACCCCGCGCAAAAACGTCCGCCGGGGTAAATGGGTCTTCGTGATGAACATATTATTTGCTCCCTATAAGTGCCCGCTGTAGATCAGACTTACGAACCGCCGCTGTGGTTACCTTGGGACCTTCATCTTCCACTGCCCGCTTCATTTCAAAGGGTTCGCTCTTCACGATGCCCGTAATCAATGAGGAAAAACGATAGTCCTGGCGGGCCGCTTTTTCAACGATTCCACGCACCACCGGCATGTCATAGTACTCCAATGGACGCCCCAGCGCATAGGTGAGCAGCTTTTCGGTCAGCGTGCCGACGAAATATTCGGGATGCTTCAGCAGCGCCTGCCGCAATTCCACGATGCCGTTGATCTTGGTGCCATCGGCGAGTTGTCCGGACGAATCGATTGGCCCGGACGCGTCTTTGGTCCGATACTGGCCGATCCCGTTGAAACTCTCCAGTGCGAATCCGAGCGGGTCCAGGACTGCGTGGCACGTCGAGCAGGGAGGATTCTTGCGATGCTCCTCCATCAACTGCCGGATAGACAGCACCTTCCCACCCTGCGCCTGATCCTTTAAAGCCGGCACGTTGGGCGGCGGCGCGGGCGGAGGCGTGCCCATGATGTTTTCCATGATCCACTTGCCGCGCAGCACGGGCGACGTCCGCGTGGGGTACGACGTGACGCTCAGGATGCTTCCCTGCCCGAGCAATCCCCGGCGCGCATCATTGTCATTCAGACCGGTTAGCATGACCCGCCGGAACTGGCTGCCATACACGTTCGGGATGCCGTATTCCTTCGCCAGGCGCTCGTTCACGAACGTATAGTCGGCCGTCAGCAGATCCATGACGTTGCGGTCTTCCTTCATAATGCTGTCGAAGAACAGCTCCGTCTCGCGCTTGTAGCTTTGACGCAGATTGTCGTCGAAATTCGGGAAGGTGGCCTGGTCCGGCAAAACGCTCTGCACGTTGCGCAGGAACAGCCATTGCTCGGCGAAGTTATTCACCAGCGCTTCCGCTTTTGGATCGGCCAGCATGCGCCGCACTTCGCGATCCAGCACCGCCGGGTCTTTCAGCTTTCCCTGCGACGCCACATTCAACAGCTCGTCGTCGGGAATACTGCTCCACAGAAAGAACGACAGCCGCGACGCGAGATCCAGATCCGTCACGTGATAAATGCTGCCGGAAGCCACGCGCGCCGGATCGGGCTCCGACCGGAAAATAAACTTCGGACTCGCCAGAACCAGCCGCAGTGCATTCTCAATCCCGGACTCGAAGTTGCCTTGATTCTTTCCAGCCTGGTAGAAGCTCAGCAGCGTCTCCATGTCGCTGTCGGTCACCGGCCGCCGATAAGCGCGTCGCGCCAGAGTTCCGAGAATCTTCCTGGCGCACGGAACGTCGTCTTTCGGGCTGGCCGGAGTGCAAACGAAAATTCTCCGGCGGCTGGGCGTGTCGCCTGGCCCTGTAGCATTAAAAGGCCCGGTGATCTGCACATGATCGATCAGCGGAATGCCGTTCATATTCTGCAGATCCAAATCGCGCGTGAACGGCTGCAGCGGCTCGTCGGATTCCGCCGAATCGCGCCTCAAGAAAGACACCGCTACGTCGTGCGGCCCCGCCTTGACATGCACCTTGGTCTTCAAGCGTGCATCCAAGGTGTCGCCGGCCAGCGCCAGATTGGTGTCCACCAGCTTCAGGTCGGCCTCGCCGCCAACCGGTGCGATAAACACGCGCTGGCCGTCGATACTCACTTCCAGCTGATGCGGAAACTCCATGCCGGTCAAATACCCGACGATATTCCGCAAGAGAATCACATTGAATTCGTAGTCGGCATCCAGCGGGAAATTGTGATGAATCAGAATTCCCCCGCGCGTGCCCAGAGGCAGGCCTTCGATGTGCTCATCCTGCGCCAAATCCGGCGGCACCTGGATACTGTCGCTCACCGGCCCAATCTTGGGGTCGCCCACCGCCAGGCTGCTCACCTCGCGCGATGCCGCCAGGTAGGCTTCCAGCAACGACGGTGACACGCGCAACACTTCGGCTATGTTGTCGAACCCGTTGCTTTCATCGTCGGCCGGGAGCAGCGCCGTCACGTCCACCTTCAGCCCCAGCAGATCGCGAATCGCATTGGCATATTCGGTCCGGTTCAGACGATGCAGGGGCGAGCGTCCCGGCTCAGGATGCGCGGCATTGGCTTGATCGAGCGATGTCTCCAGCCACGTGATCAGACCATCGATCTTCTCTTGCGGCGGCCGGGGCATGCCCTGCGGCGGCATCATCCCGCCGCGCAGCTTGCGCACCACTTTCTCCCACGTCTCGGCATGCTCGGCGGCGTGATCGATATCCAGCTTGTCCAGCATCAACCCGGCGGTTTTAGCTTTGTCGTTGTGGCAGGTGACGCAATACTGATTGATCAGTTGATGTTGAGGAGAGAGTGATGCATGCTGCGGCGCAGTTTGCTGTGGGGCGGGCTGCTGGGCCCACAGCACACAGCCGGCCAGTAATAGTAGAAGTCCGCTCGCTAACGGCCGTGGCCCAGTAACGCGCTGTCGGTCCACCTGTTCCCCCTCTGTCTGGTATATCGCATTCGACTCGACACGTCAAGGCAACCCCATTGTTTCGTGTCGGTTATGAGGCGAAAAAGGTGGACCCGATGTTACCTTAAAACACGTACTTGACGGCGAATTGCATGATCCGGGGGCTCACGTCGGCTTGAATCTTGCCGAACGTGCTGCTGTTCAGGGTGGAGTTGGCAGTGCCTCCCGCAATACTAACCGCACCTGGGTTCAGGAAGTTGGCGCGATTCTGGATGTTGAACGATTCGGCGCGGATCTCAAAGTACTGGTGCTCCCTCACCCGGAACTGCCTGGATAAGGACAAATCAACATCGAAGTAGCCCGGACCTTCTAGATTGTTGATGCCCATGTTTCCGAGCGTACCGTTAGCGGGATAGGCAAAGGCGGCGGCGCTCATCCAGCAGTTAATGGTCTTGTCGACGCAGTACGCATTTGGCAGCACCTGGTTCGGACGCTGTGAACCGATTCCGGTTAAGGCATCGTCCAGACCGGTAGTCACTTCAAAATAGCTTCCCGAGTGCAGGCCGACGATCGGCGCGAGCTGCCAGTCTCCGGCAATCCACTGCAATGGCCGGGATGAATAATGCGGCGATTGAAGAACGGCCGAAAGGTTGAAGTTCTGGTGAATGTCAATGGCAGTGCAATTTCCGCGATCGAAGCGGCGATCGGATGGATCGGTGTAGATCGGGCCCGAAAGCTCGGTGGTTACCAGGTCGCCGATACAGTGCGAAAACGTGTAGTTGGCAAGCATGGAGAAGTGGCTGGACAGGCGGTGCTCCGCCGAAATAATCAAGGCGTTATAGCTGGCCGTGCCGCCATCATCCAAGTTCTCGAGAGTTCCGTAGTAAGGACCCTGGCTGGGATTCAATAAAGTCAGCCGGCGGCGCGCCTGGGTGTTAGAAGTAGTTGAACACGGGCCAGCCTTGGTCAAGCCATATTGACCGGCGGCGCAAGTTCCGGGGATGTAAACCGCGGGATTCAATTCCTGGTCCGTCCACAGGTGAGCGGTCTCGCTGCCGAGGTAACTGGCCTTCAGGAGCCAGCTCGATCCCAATTGCTTTTGGAGCGTGAGGTTCCACTGTTCGACGTAGGTGTTCCGGACGTGCAGCGGAACCGTCTCATAATATCCGGCAGTGGGGTAATTCGTATTCGGATTCTGGGTGGTCGGATATGGGTTTCCGCCCGGATAATTCAGCCAGGGATTGGCAAATCCTCCGGGAGGATTGATGAGCGTGATGGATTCGCCCCAGAGCGGCTCCGACGAAGCGTTGTAGTAGAACAACGTCTGGGGCATATCGTAGAAGATTCCCCAGGATGCTCGAATCAGCGTTTTGCCATTGCCGGTGGGATCATACGCCAGGCCAACGCGCGGAGCCCAATTGTTCCAGGTGGTGAGATTGGGGCGTCCGCCGGTTTGGAAACCCGGATCGCCCGGATACAGCGTGCCGGCCGGCGCATTCGGGTAAATAGTGGAATGTGTATCGGAGAGAAAATCCGCCATGTCGAAATGCGTGATTTTGTTATTGACGATGCGGCCGTTCAGGTAGGGTTCCCAGCGCAGGCCATAATTCAACGTCAGGCGTGAGCTGATCTTCCAGTTGTCTTGCGCGTACAGCCCGAGATAGGCCCACTTCTCGTTGTCATGCGAGACGTTTGCATCGGTGAATGAATCCAGCTGCCCGGCTACGAAGTCGGCCATGGCGCTTCCGGTATCCTGTCCAGAGAAGGTGAACAGTCCATTGCAATAGACACAGAATGTGGTGGCTTGCATGGGCCGGATAAAGTTGGCTCCGAACTGCATCTGGTGCGAGCCTTTGATCAAGCTGAAGTCGTCGGCGAACTGGTAGGTGGTGGTGTTCACCAGGCCAGGGGTGGCGAAACCACCGGCGCTCATGAAGTCGCCAGTGATGTTGATGTTCGAAAAATTGGGAAGAGCGGTGTATACGCCCTGAACCCCGATGTCGGTGGGGGTGGGAATCGGCACCTGAAATTTCGTGATGCCGTCGCGATTCATGGTTGCATGAAACGTGTTAAGAGCGCTGGGAC
>CAVRZH010000072.1:0-13381 GCA_963725455.1 Bryobacterales bacterium | reverse complement strand
GTTATCACCTACTGGTTCGGTTGCGTATTGTTATATCATCACCGATAACCCGCGCCGATTTCTCGCGTTCGTTCCGAAAAGGCCGCGAAAAGATAAACAAAAGTCCAGTTGATCTGAGTTTCGGATCCCCGGCTACTTCGGCTTCGGATGTGCCCGCTCGTAACGCGACGTCTCGATGTACCCGCGAATGGCTGTGTTCCCTTCGTGGCAGGCGTATTCGAACATCTGATATTTGTTATCCAGCTTCAGCGGAAACTCGACCGCCCACGGACTAACCACGATCTCCGGGTCTTCCACCCGCATCTTATATTCGATCGTGTCGTCAGCGGTTCGCGTAAAGTGCTCGGTGATCCGCATGTTTTCCGACGTGGGGTTCAGCGGCGGAGAACCGGGAACGCCAGCATTGGTCATGTCCGTCTTCCCGTTGAAGTTTGTGGTTTCAACCACCAGTGTATTGCCTTCCCAGTGGCCACGCGATTCACCGAGCCATTCTTTGATCGAGGGATCGAGCGTGGGGCGTCCATCGGTTGGAATGATGCGGACCTCGTGGGCCATTTCGAGCACAATCAGAACATAGCCCGGGGACTGCATGATCCGGATACCGTTGTTGTAATTGCGCGGCAACATAGAGACAGGCATCCCGCGCGTGATGCAGCGGTCCCAGCTATCGAAGTCGTCGGGGCTGTCGAATACGGTTTGGCCCGGCTTGTAGCTGCCGTGCATCTTTTCGTACAGCTCCTGGCCCTTGGGCGTGAGCGCTGGGAAACGCCCATTCGGCGGATCACTGATCAAGGACGTCAGCCGCATCACCTGGGTGCCGGAGTCGGCCTGTGGGATCGCGCCAGACTCGAACCGCTTGTTGCGTGCTTCCGCGCCCTTCTGGGCGGCGGCGTGTTCTTCATCGGTCAAGAACCGGCGGTCTCCGTACTTCTCGGGTCGCTGGAATGGCGTGGCGATCAGATGATTGAGGGGCCAGATACCTTGAAGATCAGGCTCTCCCCAGGGGGTTTTGGGTGGCGTCCAATTTTTATTGGCCGCGGGCTGCTGCGGCTCTTGCCCCGCCAGCAACAGGCCGATGCTGATTGCGCCCAGAGCTAGAATCCGTTGGATCATCTCAAACGGATCATATCATGATAATCTCGTGCTTCTGCCCGCGACCACGAGGAGGTTTATGAGGCTGGTACTTGGCTTGACAGCGGCCGTCGCCATTTTGGCGGCTCAAAATACAAACGACACTCCCGATGCACACTTCGCTGCCGCGAAAGCAGCCGCAGGCGATGATTTTCAAAATCTGTTCCAATTTCAATGCTACGGGCCCGGGCCGGGAGGTCCGCGTGCATCGGCAGGAACAGTACCGCAGCGTCCCGCCGGGCAAAGGCCATCGGGGCCGCCGGAGCGGTCCACCTGGCACGTCGAACCGGTGAAGGTTTTCGACAACCTCTACTTTTTCGGCCAGTCCGAGTACGCTGTCTGGGCGATCACGACGTCGGAAGGCATCATCGTCCTCGACACCATCTTTGACTATTCGGTTGAAGATGAAGTGGCCGTCGGGATGAAGAAGATGGGTTTGGACCCGGCCAATATCAAATACGCCGTAGTCAGCCATGCTCATCCCGATCACGACGGTGGCGCCAGGTTCCTTCAGGAACATTACGGCACGCGAGTGATCATGTCGCCGGCGGACTGGGATGTCCTCGATAAGCGAACCGTGGGCACCAAGCCAAAACGGGACATGGTAGCCACCGACGGCCAGAAGCTCACGCTGGGCGATACCACGCTGACGCTGTACATCACGCCCGGCCATACGCCCGGCACCATCTCCACGGTGTTTCCGGTGAAGGACCATGGGACGCCGCATATTGCGGCTCTCTGGGGCGGCGTGGGACTCAACCCGGATCGGGAGCGCGTTCAGCTTTACATCCAGTCGGCGCAGCGGTTCAGCGGCATCGTAAAACAGGCGGGAGCGGATATCATCCTTGCCAACCACACCGATTGGGACCGCTCCAAGGTCAACCTGCCGATGCTGGCCAAAGGCGCGCCCGGGAGCCCGAATCCATACATCGTGGGTAGTGCTAAGGTGCTGAACTTTCTGAAGGTCGCCGAAGAATGCGCCACAGCCCGACTAGGGAGCGCGAACTGAACGACGACATAACGGCTTCTACGATGTTTCGCTTCCGACGCGTTTCGGAGCCGCCGGGGCCGAGCGCGCTCTGCAGTTGAGCCATGTGCCCGGTACCATGCCAGGTCCGAAAGTCTTTGGCCGTGAACTGCTCGCCGGTAACTTCTCACAGGTTTTCGTTCACATCCTCCGAATCCACAATCGCTAATTCGGCCGTCTCCGACCGGTATTGGAAGAGCCCCGGTAGGTCCTGGCAGCCTTTCAAGATTCTCGCCAAACGCCGGTCGTGTTTACGGTGCTCGGAAAAAGTCTCGTCTGTGAACGGTTCAGCGGATACAACTTCGAGTAGAGCGAAGATCTGATTTCATTCGTCCGAGCGAACAACGACCAAGCTCTCCAGGAAATTGCTGAAGTAAGCTATCACGCAGTTACTCGCTTCATCCTCACGACTGCATCGCAATCCGAATTTGAAAAACTTGGTTCGGCACAGTTTCGGGCACAGCTAGGTTGGGGTCCCAACGACGTCAAATCGTGAAGCAGGGCTTGTTACTGACAGTACAAAACTTGTTGGCGCGGATGAGAGACTTGAACCTACACTCCCTTGCGAGAACTAGAACCTGAAGCTAATTTCAGGCGGTCTGGAGCGGCCCGCAGCGTGCAAAATAATTGATCCGCCGCGTGGGACCGTTGCCTGGCGGTCCACAGCGGCCTGGGGCGTAAGGTCCAAATAAGGTCCAGGAACAAACCTAATTCCACCATAGAGGGTCCCGTGCAGGAAGGTGATGCCATCGCTGCAGTGGAAGCACCGGATGGCAGCTTGTAGATCTTGCTGTTGGCAGTGTCGGTGATATAGAGCGCCTTGTCCGGTCCGATCGCGAAATCGTTGCAGGTGCCGTTGTCACCCGGCAGGTTCCAACGGATCTTCGGCGCACCGCTTTCCAGATCAAAGCTCCGCAGCGCGGTGTGCCGTTGCACCGGCGTCTTGCCAGGCACCGGCGTCAGCTGACATGTCCACAACGTGTTCGTGGAGGCATCCGCCAGCATGCCGAAGAAAAAGGTGCCGGGACCTTCGGCGCTGGCGTCCACGAACTTCTCGGCTGTGGCCGAAGCGGAGCGCACCTTGTAAACGAACGGCGAACTGGCGCTGCCCACGATCAGCACCCCGCCCTGCGCAACGGTCAAGCTTTCCGGCTGTGATTTCGCGTTCGGCGATCAGAATGTCAGCGGCAGACACGGCTGGGGCAAAACTCGCCACTAGAGCAGCGCAAACGGCAAGCCGGCGAACGTTCGAAATAGGCATCGTCAAATCTCCTCATAGCTGGTCTTCCTTACCGCCGATCAGTAACTATGTGTCATTACCGGTCCAAGGAACAGCTTAGGTCATTCTTAAACGACTTGCGTCTGGTATACAAGTCGATTGCGCCTTCTGCGCGGAGCTGGAAAGGGTAGACTAACTGCTGGCAGATCGTTTCCAGGTTCGAAAGGAGTTTTTATGACAGCACCCTATATCAACGGTCAGACGATCGAAGCGGACCCGGCGGCCATGGTGCCGGTTATGAACCCCGCCAACGGCAAGCCGTTCTCTAAGGTGTTCATGGCGCGTCCGGAACACATGACGCGAGCCATCGATGCTGCATACGCCGTGAAGGATGTTTGGGGTAACACGACGCCTCCGGAACGCGAACTCATCCTGATCCGGGCGGCGGATGTTCTCGAATCGATGCGCGACGAGATTGTCGACCTGTCGATTGACGAGGCGGGATCGACCTTCGCAAAGGCCCAGATGTAGGTGTCGATTGTCGGCGGAATTCTGCGTTCGGCGGCCGGGGAATGCCGCCGCGTGATGGGACAAACAATTCCCTGCGATACCCCAGGGCGAATCTCGATGGCCATCCGCCGTCCGCTGGGAGTTGTCGGCGGCATCGCTCCTTTCAATTTTCCTCTGATACTGGCGACGAAGAAGGTAGCCTTGGCGTTGGCCGCCGGCAACACGTTCGTGCTGAAACCGTCAGAAGAAACATCGCTGGTCGGACTCAGATCGCTGAAATCTTCGACAAGGCCGGGTTGCCCCCCGGAGTTCTTAATGTCGTTACTGGGCACGGACCAACCCTTGGCGAAGCTCTCTACAGCGACCCTCGCGTGAAGGCCATCTTATTTACCGGTTCGACTGCGGTTGGACGGCATATCGGCGTTGAGTGCGCTCGCCGCGGAAAGAAGTTCGATCTGGAAATGGGCGGGAAAAGTCCTCTGCTAGTGATGAAGGACGCCAATCTAAAGTACGCTGTGGACACGGCCTGCTTCGGATTGTTCATCCATCAAGGCCAGATTTGTATGGCGGGATCGCGTCTGATCGTCGGAGAACCCTTTTACGATGCATTTCTGAATCTATTTGTCGAGAAAGTGAAGACGCTCAAAGTCGGCGATCCGCGCGATCCGCACACGGTGATCGGGCCGCTGATCCGCGCTTCGCAATGTCCCTTCATCGCGGAGCGGATCGAATCCTCGAAAGTGAGTGGAGCTAGAGTTCTATGCGGAGGGACCTACGAAGGAAACTACTTCCAGCCCACCGTGATTGCCGACGTGACATCATCAATGCCTGTCTTCCAGGAAGAGCTTTTTGGGCCGGTCGCCAGCGTCATCAAGGCCAAAGATCCAAACGATGCCATCCGTCTGGCCAATAGCACACGCTACGGCCTAACATCAGCGGTGATTACCAACGACCTGCAGTTCGCGATGCGGTGCGCGTTGGAACTGGAATCGGGTTCCGTCCACATCAATGGTTCCACGGTTCACGATGAGCCTCACGGTCCCTTCAGCGGCATGAAGGATTCCGGCATGGGGCGTGAAGGGGGCCAGTGGTCCATGGACGATCTTACCCAGCTAAAGTGGATTACGATCCAGCAGGGCGAGGCGCACTACCCGTTCTGAACATCACGCCTTGCGGCGGGGGGTGAAGTTCGGCGCAGCCGAATTCATGCAGTATCGCAGGTGCGTGGGAGGCGGTCCGTCGTCGAAAACATGTCCGAGATGTGCATCGCAACGCGTACACAGGACTTCGTCGCGTACAATGCCAAGGGGGGTGTCGCGCTGGGTGCGTACGTTCTCCTTGCCAATCGGTTGCCAACAGCTGGGCCAACCTGTTCCTGATTCAAATTTAGTCTTTGAGTCGAAAAGCACAGTGTCGCAACAAATACAGTCTGTACAGGCCGTCGGCGTGGTTATTGGCGTACTTGCCGGTTCCCGGGCGTTTTGTGCCAGCCTGCCGGGTAATTTCGAATTGCTCCGGTCTCAGTTGTTTCTTCCATTCGGCTTCAGGCTTTTCGACTTTTTCGACATCCACAACGCCTGTTCGAATTCCGGATGCGTCGAACTCGACAATCCGAACGGTTTTATTCGCGACGGACGCCGCGGAGAAGGTCTGGAGAACAAACGCCGCTGGGATACCCGTGCTCAAGAGCTTTAGCAGGATAGTACGTTGTCATTAGTTGCCGCCTTTCGCTAACTGCGGAAACTGATGCCGAAAATCCGCGAGCTTGGGCACATCGAAAGCGTCGATATAGCGCTTGTTCGTGCACAAGGGCGAATTCTGCTGACAATGGAGTAAGTAATTCTGGTGGTAATCTTCGGCTCGATAGAAAGCCTGAAGAGGAGCTACCTTTGTCACGATGGCTTTCGGGAAGGCCTTCGCGGCGCTCAATTGCTGGATGTACGCCTCCGCCAAGCGCTTTTGTTCATCCGTTGTGTAAAAGATCTCGGAACGGTATTGTGTGCCTTCGTCCGGATACTGGCTGTTCAACGTAGTGGGATCGTGGACCGAGAAATAAATCTTCAGCAACTGGCCGAAAGAAACCTGTGACGGATCAAAAGTCACTTGGACCGACTCGGCATGGCCGGTAGTTCCACTGCTTACGATTTCGTAGTGGGCGTTGGCCTTGCTACCACCCGCATAACCTGCGACCGCGCTCGACACACCTTTCACCGCGTCGAAGACCGCTTGTATTCCCCAGAAGCACCCTCCAGCGAGAACCACGGTCTCGGTCTTCTTCTCCGCTCGGCTCTGATCTGCCACCGGATTCGGTAGGGTGGCAGCGCCCAGCGTAAAGGCCGCAATCGCGCCAACGAGGGCGCTCCACAATACGATCCGGCCGATCCCAACTGTTGGATTTGTCATCGGAACCTCCTGAATCTCAACATATCACTTTTGCAGAACTGTATACTTGACGGAGTAGTGTATGGACGACATGCGCGGTTAACTATGACAATGAAATTTGCGAAAGCAGCCTTACTTTTCACGCTGGCATCCGTGTCGGCCTGGGCCCAGGTCAACATTGGCGAACAGAAGCCCGAAGCCAGCCTGCCCTTCAACATGACCACGGTGGCCACTTTTGACCTGCCCTGGCGGATCGCGTTCTTGCCCGATGGGCGCATGCTGATCACCGAAAAGGTCGGGCCCGTTTGGCTGGTCTCCCAAGATGGAAAGAAGATCCAGGTGGGCGGCACGCCCCCAGTCTATTGGGAGGGCCAGAGCGGCATGCTGGGCGTCTTTCTTTCGCCCACCTACGCCACCGACCAGAATATCTATCTGACCTATGCCGAGCCAGGTGATTATGGCGGCGGTCTGGCGCTGGCGCGCGCCAAACTAATCCTCAACCCGAAAGCGACGGGGCCGTTCGCCAGCCCGGCGAGACTGGAACACCTCGAAGTGCTGTGGCGGCAGTTACCCAAGGGCAAGGGCGGCCAGGAAGGCGCGCAGATCGCTTTCGCGCCCGATGGCCAGTCCCTGTTCCTGACGGTTGGCGACCGCCAGCGCTTCACCCCGGCGCAAGATCCGAACCAGCCCGAAGGTAAGATCCTGCACCTTACACTGGACGGCAAACCCGCGCCCGACAATCCCAACTTCGGCAAAACCGGTGCTGTAACCATCCCCCTGATCGATCCACCCAGTGACACCGAAGCCGCTAAGACCGCGAAGGTGGTCAGCACCTATACCTTTGCGGGCCCCAACCTGACGCCCGCTGAGACCTGGGCCAGCGGTGTCCGCACACCTTACGGCATGGCATTTTCACCTACTGGCGAATTGTGGGAAGTGGAGCATGGCCCGCGCGGCGGCGACGAGCTGAACCTGATCCAGAAGGGCAAGAATTATGGCTGGCCACTGGTCTCGTTTGGCAACAACTATAATGGCGTGCCCATCCCCAAGCCCGACATGCGGCCCGACCTGGCGATGCCGGTGCTCTATTGGGTGCCGGTGATCGCGCCGGGCAATCTGATGTTCTACCACGGCGCCCAAACCTTCCCGCAATGGAACGGCAACGGCTTCGTCAGCGGCCTGGGAACCATGTCGCTCAACCGCATCATCTTGGACGGCCATGGCGGCGCCAAATCCGCCGAGCGCTGGAATGTGGGCAAACGCATCCGCGATGTGGAGGAAGCCCCCGATGGCTCGCTTTGGATGCTGGAGGACGCCGCTGAGGGCGCTCTGATCCACGTGACACCCAAGGAAGCCAGTTCGCGTTAGGCGGAACACGTAGCCAGAGAGCTGGAACGATCCAGCCCTTTTGCTTAACCGGTGTTGCCGCTTGTGTCAGCTCACGTTTCAGAGCCGCCATGTCTCGGCGATTCGTATGAAGCACGCCGCTAAAATGCGAGAATGAATGCCAATGAAGGCTCTCCGGCTGGTCCTCTTTTGCCATGTCCTTTTCATCCGGGTCGCGATGGCGCAGGCTCTGGCCACCGGTGAGCGCCACGAGTTCGCCATTGCGAATTTTCACACTGAAAGCGGCGTAACGCTGCCACAGGCTCGCGTTGTCTATGGAACCTACGGCCATCTCAATGCCGACCGGACCAACGCGGTGCTGTTGCCCTCGCACTACATGGCGGACTTTCACGGTTATGAATGGTTGATCGGTTCCGGAAAGGCGCTCGATCCATCCCAGCTTTTTCTCGTATCGACAGAGCTGTTCGGCAACGGTAGTTGGTCCTCGCCCAGCAATACGCCCGAGCCATTTCACGGTCCTCGTTTCCCTGTGACAACGATTCGCGACAACGTCGATGCTGTACACAGATTACTTACCGAGCAGTTGAAAATTGCGCACCTCCGCGCGGTGATCGGCTTCTCGATGGGTGCTCAACAGGCTTTTCAGTGGGCAGTCAGTTACCCCGATTTCGTCGACCGGATTGTCGCCACTTCGGGCACGGCGAAAACGTATCCGCACGGGATCGTGAGGCTCGAAGGCCAGATCGCTGCCCTTACTGCCGATCCCGCATTTGAAGGCGGCGACTACAAAACCCCGCCACGCAAGGGGCTGGAAGCGTTCGGGATGGTCTGGGCAGGGTGGCTTTATTCTCAGGAGTGGTGGCGCCGCGAGCTGTGGCGTGCTTCTTCGCCCGCGGGCACAACGTTCGAACAGGTCTCCAATAGCTTTCGGACAAGGTTTAGCGCCGACGCGAACGATTACATCCTGCAGGCCCGCACATGGGAGCGGCACGATGTCGGCTCTACTCCCGGGTTCGGCGGGAGTCTCGAACGGGCGCTCGGGTCGATCAAGGTTCCACTTTTGTATATGCCCTCGGAGACGGACCTTTACTTTCCGATCGGCGATGCGCGCTACGAAGCTCCGTTCATTCCGAAAGCCACGCTGACGCCGATTCCATCACTATGGGGTCACACCGCCGGCGCCGCAAGCAATCCTGCCGATGCGAAATTCCTGAACGAACACATCGTGCGGTTTCTCTCCGGACTCTAGCGACGCTTCCGGGCTACTGCGAAGCATCGTTCAGGATCACACGACCTGACCGTCGCGGCACAGGTCGCTGTAAGTGGCTTGTTTGCGTCAGACGGAGGTCGTTCTAACGGAAGGCGATTCTATATTAGCGATGCGTCACCATCACGTGCTTGGTGATCTTGTAGTTCTTCACTGACTCGTGCGATAAATCCTTCCCAACGCCGGACTGCTTGAATCCACCGTGCGGCGTTTCCGAAGCGGCTGGCAAATGATCGTTGATCCAGACTGCTCCAAACTCCAGGTCCTTGCTAATTCTCATCGCACGTCCGATGTCCTTCGTCCACACCGAAGCAGCAAGACCATAGGACACATCATTCGCAAGACGCACGGCATCCGCCTCGTCCCGGAATGTACTGATCGTCACCACGGGTCCGAACACTTCCGACTGGATAATCTCGGAATCCTGGGCGACGTTGGTGATAACGGTGGGCTCAAAATAGTATCCGCGCGCGTCCCTATCCGCAGGCGCCCCGCCGCCTGTCAGGACAGAAGCGCTCTGGGCTCGAGCCCGTTCGACGAATCCTTGAACGCGTTCCAATTGAACCTTCGAAATCAGCGGGCCCATTCTCACGCGGTCATCGAAAGGATTACCAACCTTCACGGCGCGCATGGCTTCCACTACGGCCTCCGTGACGCTCTTTTGCTTGTCGGGCGTAACGTAGATGCGGGTCGCGGCGGTGCAATCCTGGCCTGTATTTAAGGAAGCGGCGAAAGCAGCTTTCTCAGCGACGGTATTCAGATCGGCATCGTCGAAAACGAGAAACGGCGCTTTACCTCCGAGCTCGAGATGGACACGTTTCAAGCTTGCGGAGGCCGCGGCCATGACCTTCTTTCCGGCCGCGGTTGATCCCGTCAGGCTGATGAGCCGAACATCGGGATGTTCCACAATGCTTTGGCCGGTAGCGTTGTCGCCTGTGACGATGTTCACAACGCCGGGAGGAAAGCCGGCTTCGGCGGTCAATTCGCCTAGCATCAAGGTAGTCAATGGCGTCGAAGGAGCTGGCTTCAGGACGAGTGTACAACCGGCTGCCAGCGCCGGACCGATCTTCCAGATCGCCATCACGAAAGGGTAGTTCCAAGGCGTGATCTGCCCAACCACGCCCACCGGTTCGCTGCGGAAAATGGAGGTGTAGTTCGGCAGGTATTCGCCCGCCTCATCTCCGAAAGTATCGCGCGTGCAAGCTGCGAAAAAGCGCAAGTGGTCGATCGCGGCCGGCAGGTCCATGCCGAGGCTCAAATACTTGAACGGTTTGCCCGTGTTCTCCGATTCGACGCGCGCCAGTTCTTCCGCCTTCTGCTCCACCAGTTCGCCCAGACGCCAGATCATTCGCTGCCGCTCGCCGCGCATGAGCCCCGTCCAGCGGCCGTCATAAAAAGCGCATTTGGCCACTTGAACCGCTCGATCCACATCCTCGCGCGTGGAGTTGGGTACTTCCGCGATTGTTTCTCCGGTAGCGGGATTCTCGATCCTGGTTATCTGGCCGACGGCGCTTTCGGTCCACTTGCCATCGATCCAATTCTTCCATCGCTGCATTTAAACTCTCCTGGGACTAGCACTAATCCACTGTTAGCAGTTCCTCGTAGAAACCGCCAATCTCGTTTTTCCTGTCCACGAAATGAATCTCCAGAATCCAATGGCGCTGCTGTCCGTTCTCGTCCAATGCACGCATTGGTGTGTGGCTTTGCGGGTGCACGTATAGCGTCACTTTCTCCCCGGCGATCCGCTCGTGAGGAAACTGCCCGAGCAGGTGACCGGCGATGGGCTCTCCGAATTCCTACCCGAACTGCTCCGCCGGGAGTTGCGCGTGCCCATACAGCTCGCTCGCAGTGATGCCTGGTGTGGCTTTGAAATAGCGTTTCCCTGCGGCGAATGCTTTCCCTACATCCTCTCGCAGGTTGTGTTTTAGTGGATCGTGACCGAGCACAAAGGTCCGTCCGAAATCTGCCTCCCACTTCTCGAATGCCGGGCCGAGATCCAGAAACAGAATGTCGTCTTCCTGGATCGTGAGATCTGGCGGATTCTCATCGTAGGGCAAGAGCGTATTTCGGCCGGAGCGAACGATGCGCTTATGCCAATAAGTTGTTGTCCCAAGCATGTCCTTAGCCAAAGCGTATATTTCATTGTTTAGCTGGCCCTCGGTGATGCCGGGCCGAATAAGGCCGCGGGCTTCTACCTGGTGGAAGAGTCGGACTGCCCGATTCTGTGCTTCTCGAAGTTCTTGCGCTCGTAATTCTTCCAGGTCGGTCATACTCCTCAATGTAAGCTCTATGTCGTGAAGGTCCGCCCGAGGCCTAAGGCGGCGAGATCCCGTCTCTATGCTATCGAGCTTCGATCGGCCGGGAAATGCGCTTCCGCGTGAAGATCCAAAGGAAGATCCTCAGGAAATTGTTGTTCGACAAATGGCGATGTCCTCCGCGAACACCCGGTGGTTGAAATCCAGGGTCGGCTGCAGCGGCGCATCTATATCGAAGTGCGGCAGATGGGAACAAACAGCGCGTCTTCCGGGCCGAAACAGGAGAAGCGGCGTTCAAAATATGAAGCGGCCCGCCTTCGGGAAAGAATACCGTCAACTTGGCCGTAAACGGGAAGTAGACTTCAAATCGCCTGCGCCACAAGAAGCCCGGCGGATTGGGATGCTTGTACTCGTGTGAATGGTTGCCGACCGTACTGACATAATCCGCTACAAAACCAGAAGCAGTCGTCGTGACTGGATATTCGGGAACGACGGTATTGTCGGGCTCGCCAAAACTCTCGGCATGGACGAAGGCGAAATGGCTGACGTCCAGGAAGCCCTCGACTTGACGTCCTGCCGACGCATGCATCCAAACGCTGTTAGGAAGAACTTGCACGTAGGCAGGGTCGTCCCACTCGTTCCTCTCAGGCAACGACAGCGGACCATTATCGAGAAGCCGTACCCACACCACCCATACCGCTCCTGGGCTGGAAACATCTGGAGGCGCAGACGAGGCGAGATCGCTCCTCCCGGATGCGCCGGGATGCATGTGCATCGGCCGTCGCGATCGTAGCGCAGCCCGTGATACTCGCAGATGATCTCGTCGCCTTCAACGCGCCCAAGGCTGAGGGGAACTCCCCTGTGTTGGCAAATATCCCGCGCGGCAACCAAGGAGCCATCGCACAGACGATACGCAACCACTCGTTCGTCGCGCAAGGTGGCGGCATACGGCTTGTCGACTACCTCGTGCGCGAATGCGATCGGATAGCAGTAAGGAGCGAGAACCCGCCAATCGGTCTCGGTAAACGTACAACCGCGGGGCTACTCCGATGGCCTTGCCCCGATATCGGTCAGTCCAGCCGACGTCGACGAAAGCATATTGCAAGAACTCTGTTCCTAGGAAATCCACTCGCCTCGGATCTTCGCTTCCGAATGAAGAAGCGATGCAATCGACCGCCTGATGCAACAAGAACATCGCCCCGCGCACGTCGTCAGTCTGCCCATAAACCGATCGCAAGCTTGTGGGCCGCTGCGAGAGTTCGTCGCCCGGATTATCGCGATTTCGATTCGTGTGTAGAGGAGACATCGTGAGTCTCGGCAGTCTCCGTCACGGGTGCCTTGTGGAACTCAATGTTGCCATCGGCACCCAATTCAAGGCGCGTGACCACCCGCCAGAACGCGTCGTCGGTTTTCGGATAATCCATCCGGAAATGCGCTCCGCGGCTTTCGGTGCGGCGAAGTGCCGCAGTCGCAACAATACGACCGAGCAAGGCGAGATTGCGAACAGAGAGAGCGCTTTCCAGCTCATAGCCGCGCACCTTGTCGGAGGTGCGGGCCCCATCGTCGAGACGCATCCTGGGCACGTCCTGGCGCTCGATGCGCTCGTATTCTGCGAGTGCTTCCTGAAGTGTCCTTTCGTCGCGAATAGGGCCGAGCTTATTATGCGCGAGCATGCGGCAGGACGTGCGCACATCGGATTGCAGCGGACCCTCGTCGCGGCGGAGCAAACTCGCTAGCCAATCGCGATCGGCTAGCGTGATAGCCTCTTCCGTAACTTCTGGCAATTCGACTCTCGCCTCCTTGACCCGCGCTGCGGCCCGTCGGCCGGCGCGGCGTCCGAAGACTAGCGAACTTGATAATGCCGAACCGCCAATGCGGTTGCCGCCGTGAATACCGCCGGCGGTCTCGCCCGCCGCGAAGAGACCATCGACGGGGGTTTGGCCGTCGACGTCGATCGTTAGCCCGCCTAGCCAGGTGTGGCTGCCTGGCGCGACTTCGAGCGGGACCTTCGTGATGTCGATGCCCTTGTGCAGACAGGTTTTGTAAACGTACGGAATCATTTTTTGAATCGTGTCTAGCGAGACTTTGGTTGCGTCCATGAAGATGCCGCCGGTCGGCGTAGCGCGGCCCGCATGGATTTCTTGAGCCATCGCGAGGATGACCTCGGCACGCGTGGATGCTTCCGCGGTTTTGGGGAAATAGTGCTTCAGGAACTCCTCGCCTTCCTGATTGCGGAACACGGC
>CAVRZH010000071.1:0-26807 GCA_963725455.1 Bryobacterales bacterium | reverse complement strand
CCCGTCGGGGTCGCGCCGCCCGCGACTCTGCAGCTTATGGTCCAGGGCCCGAGCGGAGACTCGCCTGCCGGCACCCTGGCACCCTCGACCGAGGGCCATAACATCTACTCCGTGCGAATTCCCTTGACCCTCACTCAAACGGCTCAAATGTATGTCGAGGGAGACGTGCCCGGCGCATCCGGACCGGTCAAATCCGACATTTTCACCATTAATGTCTGGGGTTCGCTCACCGTGACCCACACCATCGATCCGTCCATTCTCACCGGCCCGAGCCAGTTGCCCGATGTAGGCCACGGGCCTCGTCCGCTCGCCGCTGTTGCCGACGCTCAAGGTGTCGTGAGCCGCTTCGTGGCCAACCAGGTCATCTTCGCCGGCTCTGGGTCCGACGCGTCGGCATTCGCCGCCAAGTACTCGGGCGAAATCGTGATGCAGTCGCCCGTAGGCAACCTGCCACCCAAGGTCTCTCCCTTCTCCGTAATCCAGGTCGATCCTTCGCAGTTCTCCCTCGACAATCTCGATAGCGATTCTTCCAAGATCGGCTTGCGCGGCACCTCGAAGTTCTCATCGAATGCCGGCGCGCAGCTTGCCGCTTTCGTAGCCAGCCAATTAGCCGCAGGCCAGCGAGTAGTCCTCAACTTCGTCAGCGAATCGCAGGATTATCTCTGGAGCACCACCGAACAAGCCGATCAGAACGGCGTCAGCAATGCTTTCGCGTGGCCGGAATTCGACGCCCGCGCCTGGGAATTCGTAGCAGCGCGGGGGATTGTCCGCCGCGTCAAACTGGCGGTGATTGATGGCGGCTTCTGGCTGGACAGCGCCGGCCATCCGTTCACGGACTCGGCGGGGCTATCCGATCTCCCGGCAAGTCCAGAGCAATTCAACCCGGTCAACGGAACTCCCTTCGCCGGCGGACCCAACCCCAACACCTGCACCGGCGGTTCGAGCTGCCCCTGGCACGGGAACAATACCGTCAGCGTTGCGCTCGCGACCTTAAATAACAAAGCCGGCGCGGCCGGTCTCGGCGGGCAGGTCGCCGATCCCTACTTGAGCCTGTTCGATGGCACCGATTCCGCGGCTGCGGCCGGTGTCCTGAATTCCGAGGGAGTGGGCGCCGACATCATCAACATGAGTTTCGGGGGAGACTGCGACTTCTGGTGCCGCGTAGGCCACAGCGAAGGCGTCGTAGACTCGATCTTCGATTCGGCGCTCGATTCCGGCATCCTCGTGGTCGCGGCCGCCGGCAACAGCGCCGAAGATGCGACGGCCAACGACACCTGGCCCTGCTACTATTCCTCAGGCGCGGGGAACGGGGTCTATTGCGTGGGCGCGCTAGGCTCGACTACCGACGCCTTTGGCTTCTTCCTGAAACCAACTGGAGGCGCGGAATCCTATTCCAACTACGGAACTACGGTCAACATCTGGGCGCCGACGAATATCCACGCCATGCCCAACGGAGGCTCAGGCGGCCAGTTAACGCCGCACAACGGCACCAGCGCATCGGCGCCGTACATCTCGGGAGTCGCAGCCATGGTCAAGGCTCTCAACCCGAGCCTCGCAGCCTCGGACATCAAGAACATCATCGGCCATGCGCCATTTCTGGCCGGCACGGGCTCGACCGCGTATGCTTCTCCGGTTACCGTTGCCGTCCAGCCGTACCCCGCGGTTGTGGCTGCGGTCGGCGGCTACGATCTCCAGCCCGATCTCGAGATCACCTCTCCGAAGGACAACACGGTCTACAACCCCTACACAAAACCGATCATGTTTACCGCCTCTGCGAAAGACGTGAACGACGGCGACATCAGCTCGAAGGTGATCTGGTCCAGCGACAAAGACGGCTCCCTGGGTATTGGCGCCAGTATCACCCACGACTTCACCTACGCATCCGAGGGGTCTCGGACCATTACCGCCATGGTCACCAACAGTTATGGATTCACGAGCCTGGCGAGTACCACGATCACCATCGACTTCCAGCACGTAAAGCCGACGCCGGTCATCCTCTGGCCCACAGACGGGATGACCATCAATCCGGGCACCTACACGGTTGTCGGTTATTCCAACGATACCAACCCGGGAATCAACCTGGCCAATATTGCCTGCGACCAGCTTCTCTGGGATAGCAAGGTCAAGTCCAGCGACCTGCCCGATATTACCGGCGAATGCCAGGCGCAACTGACCTTCACTGGGACGGGAACTCAGAAGGTCACGCTCAGCGCCACCAACCGGTTGGGCGTTACCGGCACGACTACGGTCACGGTGAACGTGTCATCTTCGCCGACGCAGTTGACGGTGGCGATCACCGATCCCCCGAATGGCTCCAGCCTGGTTGGATCGACCGGTGGCGACACCTCGATCCCGCTTTCTGGTGACGCTTCCGTCTCGGCAAGCGTCCAATGGTCATGGTATTGGTATCCTGCCGGGTCGCCGGCCTCGAAGCAGCTCATCAGTAACGCCACCAACACCAAGAGCAGCAACACGAGTACGTGGAGTCTCGCGAAGAGCGGTTTGTGCGCCAGTTCGGGCACGACCAACGTCACCTTGGAACTCGACGTCTTCCAGACCATGACGGCCACGCTAGGTTCGATCAAGGTGCCGGTATACTCGTTAGGTTCGGCCCAGTCTAACATCCAGATTCAATGCATGCCGCAGCCCAAATAACGTGCGGCGCGGGGCGCGCGGCAGCCGCTGCGCGTCCCCGCGAATGTTTTTACGACCTGTTGTCCTACCGCCAGCGCACAAACATTGTTGAAAGTTAGAATCACCGCAAAGACCGGGATGAGCGAGACGTGGCGACCGCGACAGGACTTGGTCACCATCCCGCGGCCGGTTGCAACGATTGATCACAGCGTGCGTCGAGATGCGATCTGATTTCTGCAACTCACGCAGGGGCTGTCCGGGAGTATCGGAGTCCCGCCCCTCTTGTTTGTTTCCTCTAAAGCTCGGATTTCCCCGAAAAGTTCAAGCGGCGTAGCGAAACGACGTTTCAATGGAGCGGTGACCTGAACGAGCTCTCTAATACCCAAATCGAGGCCTTGGAACGTTCACTTTTGCAACGCAACGGCCCGCCGGAGCAATTAGCAAGCAGCGCAGTTGTCATCGACGCCGAGTCCATGCCCATCGAGCCCCAGCCAACCTAGTGTAGCCGGGCTGCTAAGTTTTCGGAGCGGTCGCTTTTCCGAGCAGTCGGAGAGCGATATCTGTTTCGCTATACTTGTCCAAACTGGAGAGCGTCCATGAAATTGTTTTTGCTGCTTGCGTTGGTTGTCACTTGCTACGCCGAGACCCACGTATTTCAACCTAAGGAATTCTATAACACCTTTTCCGGCGCTCACCCGCCTGCGCTTCGAATCAAGCCTGGCGACCACGTGGTTACGTCCACAATCGACTACCGCGGCTTTGATTCCGCCGGCGTGAAGCGAGGCCAAGAGTACAATCCTGAGACGGGACCATTTTTTGTGGAAGGTGCCGCGCCGGGCGATACGCTGGTGGTTCATTTGTTGCGGCTGGAGACCAACCGGGCCACCGGCGAATCGGCGTCGCTCTTAGCCCCCTACACGGCCGATCCGGATTTCCTGCGGGGGGAAGCGTTGCGAGAGCCTAAGAACGTAATCTGGCAGATCGATAAACGAAAGGGCGTGGTCTATCTGGATCCGGGCGAGTTTAAGGGACCGCGCATCGAGCTGCCGTTGCGTCCCATGCTGGGATGTATCGGTACGGCTCCCCCGGACAAGGCCTCGATCTCGACGGGGTTTCCGGACAATTTCGGGGGCAACATGGATTACAACGGCATGAGTGCCGGCGCCACGGTAATGCTGCCGGTGTTCGAGCCGGGCGCGCTTTTGTTTCTGGGCGATGGCCACGCGCGGCAGGGTGACGGTGAAGTGGATGGCAGCGCGATAGAAACATCGCTGGACGTGGAGTTCTCGGTGGAGCTAATCAAAGGGAAGAAGATCAACTGGCCGCGCCTCGAGAACCAGGACTTCATCATGGTGCTGGGCAGTTCACGCGCCTTGAATGAAGCCTTGCAGCACGCCACCACCGAGCTACTGCGCTGGCTGATGGAGAGCTACGGGTATGACGAGCGCGGCGCCAGCCTTTTGCTGGGCCAAGGAATGGAGTATGACATCTCGAACGTAGTGGATCCGGAGTTCACGATCGTGGCGAAAATGCGCAAGCGCTACCTCGGGCAACCGCATTAGGATCTGGGGCAAAAGGAAGTATAGCGTCGATACGTTCAAATGAATCGCGTAACTCCTCGGAGCCGGATTTCGGGATGGCATAGAAATGATCGAGTGCAAACGCTCGCAGTCCTCGTGTCGATCAAGACTGTTGGATATGACTAAGAATGAGGTGAACCGATGAAGCTCTGGCTTCTTTCACTGTTCATGTCCGCTCCAATTCTCGCCCAGACGTACGACGTGGTGCTGGCAAATGGGCGCGTCATGGATCCGGAAACCAATCTGGATGCAATCCGAAACGTCGGCATCAATAGTGGAAGAATCGCTGCGATATCGGGCTCGCCGTTAAACGGGCGAACGACTGTTGATGTAAAGGGGTTGGTGGTAACGGCTGGGTTTATTGATCTGCATTCGCACGGCCAGAACGCCGAGAACTACGCTTACAAAGCGCGCGACGGTGTGACAACCGCTCTTGAATTAGAGGTCGGTGTGAATCCGGTCGCATCCTGGTACGCCGCGCGAGAAGGCCGGGCATTAGTGAACTTCGGGGCTACCTCAGGTCACATTCCAGCGCGAATAGCGGTAATGCACGATTCAGGCACCCTGCTTCCGCGCGATGCAGCCGCCACTCGTGCCGCCACCGCGGGTGAGCGCAAAGAAACTTATGAGCTCGTTCGGCAGGGTCTTGACGAGGGCGCCCTCGGAATCGGCATGGGTATCGCGTACACTCCCAAAGCAAGCCGGGAGGAGATCCTGGAGATCTTCGAATTGGCAGCGCTAAGGCGTGTTCCCGTTTTTGTACACATACGAAGCAGCGGACCGGTAGAACCTGGAGCCGTGGATGCGTTGCAAGAGGTGCTGAGTGACGCCCTCGCCACTGGCGCAGCGTTACACGTTGTGCACGTCACGAGCATGGGACTGCGCCAAACGCCAGTGCTGCTTCGAATGATTGCGGGCGCCCAAAAACGCGGACTCGACGTCACAACGGAAGCATATCCCTACACGGCGGCCATGACGGACTTGGGGTCGGCCGTTTTCGCCGAAGGGTGGCAAGGCCGCAACGGGGATATCACGTTTGGCTCTCTGCAATGGGCTGCAACCGGCGAGCGCCTTACGGCCGAGAGCTTCGAGCGTTACCGAAAGCAAGGCGGTATGGTCATCATTCACTCAATTCCAGAGGAGATGGCTCGCCTGGCGATGGCTGATCCAAACGTGATGGTGGCAAGCGACGGAGAAATTGACCACGGCAAGGGCCATCCGCGGGGCGCAGGAACGTTCGCCCGCGTTCTAGGACATTACGTTCGGCAAGAGCACGCTCTCACGCTCATGGATGCACTGCGCAAGATGAGCCTAATGCCCGCTCAACGGCTTGGAATCCAATCCAAAGGTCGACTGCAGGTGGGAGCTGACGCGGATATTACAGTTTTCGATGCTGATCGGGTAATTGATCGAGCGACGTTCGACAACCCGGCGCAATACTCTGAAGGCATACCTTACGTACTCGTAAATGGTGCTTTCGTCGTCAAAGATGGACAGTTGCAGCAGAATGCAGCGCCAGGCCGTGGATTACGGCGTTGAGCCTGGAATCCGTCGCTATCGAACAAAGTGTTGAACATCCTGGTTGTTGTCCTGGCACATGTACTTGATCATCTCCGTATCGACCAAGGGCTTCAGGTGCAGTGCCACGGTCCAAATCTTCGTAAATACTTTGGAGTCGTCAACGGCGACATCCAGGCCTCCGAGGTTGGGACGAGGGATGTGTTCGGTCGCGCGCCCGCGGGTTGATTGGGGTCAGCCGATGAGCACGAGCAGAGCGCCGAGGATGTTCAAGATGATTTTCATCCGTCGACCCGGATTAGGCGTTCTTTGGCTTGTGCTCCCAGACTGTCCGGCCTCGACTCGGAATCTACAATAAGCGATCACTTGAGCTTGTACCGACCCGGCGCGATTCGTTTGGAGTGAACCGTATGGCCTCCCGGATCGTCTTCTGAGTGCTTTGGCAGGAACGGACCAGCCCAATCAATATCTCTAGGAGTTCATTCACGAGTTTTGGCGCCCAGCAGGAGCCTCCGTTGAATCTGAGTAGCGATGCGGGCCTGACGTTGGAATGCATGGAATCGACCCTTTCTGACCGGCAACGCCCACCATCGCATGCGCCGGTTCCGCAAGCTGCCCCGACTTTCGCGAGTTGAGTTGGTGGTCATATCCCCTTGCCGTCAGCTCTCGAATTCGCATTTCGAAATGATCGAGGCGAGCACTCCACTTCCGAAAACTTACCTCCATCTGTCCGAACAGCTTCGCAACGTCGCCGGCGAGATCGTCGACTTCCGAGGGGTTCAGGCTGGCGGGAGGCGTAAAACCGTTGGACTTTAGGGCGCTGGCGAGTTCCGCTCGCGCCCCCATCCCAAACCTGCGCAAGGCCGTTGTATAGTCGCACTCCAAAAGGCTGGCGATCGTGTGGAGTCCTCTAAGGTGGAGCACATTGCGAACCCGATTCGAAAGCTTCAGCTCCTCGATGGGAACGTTTGAGGAAAGCACCATAATACAGCGTGACCCACCTCTGCCAATTCAAAAGTCCATCCGCAAGGCGACTTGTCCCGTACGATTGCCTCCCTGACCCTGAGGCAGCGCAGCCTGTAAGACGCCAAAGCTGGCTGGGTTCCCAACGTTTAACGCGGGCGGCGCAAAATTGGTGTGGTTTAGAACGTTGGTAAAGGTCGCTTCGAAGCGGGCATGCAAACGCTCCCCGATATTGAAGCGTTTGGCCAGACCCGCATCCACATCGATCATACCGGGCCCCTGTAAAATCCCGACACCGCAATTCCCAAACCGCCCAGCGTCGGTGGGCGGCAGCGCAAAGGCGCTCAGGTTGAAGAAATTTTGAGTCGTCTGATTGGCGTAAGGGTTTCCAACGCAATCCGGCCGCGCAATGGCGCCGCCGGTGTTTCGCACAATCAGATTGGTGTTGGATTGATCGTCGGCCGCCGGCATTGTGGGCGTCAGCCACTGACCGGTTTGTATTGTCGTTACGGTGCTCAAGGTCCAGCCTCCGATGATTGGATTCAGGAAGCCCGGTCCTTCCAGAGTTTGCCCCTTTCCGAATGGCAATTGGTAGGTGCCTGTCAGCATGAAGCGTTGACGCGGCATCCCCACCACGTTGCCGCGGTCGTACTTTATGTTATAAGCATTAGCAATTTCCACAGCGTAGGGCTCTTCGCCAGCGTACGCGCTGGGAGCATCGCTGCCTTGGGCGTCGCTAATATTTTTCGCGAAGGTATAGTTCGCTTGGAACGTGATCCCATGCCCCACTCTATGGGTGAACTCCGCGATGCCCGACTGATAGTTTTGATTGCCGATGCTTTCCGACTCCATCAACAAATTCCAGTTCTGGAAGGGCGCACGGGGATCGACCACTGAGTATCCGTTGTTCGGAATAGTGTAGGGGATGGTGCTGGCGGGAATTTGGTTGCGGTCGATGGTGATGGGAAGATGGTAGGCGCCTTGGCCGGTGTAGCTCAACCGAACCACCGTGTTGGGCGTCAGTTCCCGCTCCACGGTCAAGTTCCATTGCGCTGACGAAGGATCCTTCCAATGCGGATTGTTCGCCTCCTCGAAATCGCCGCCGCCTAGAGTTGCGGGTGCACCCACCGGGGACGTTTCCGGAAACTGGAAAGCCGCAACACCATTCGCAACAGAATTGTTGTAGGTGAGCAGATCCGAGAGAGCGATGATGCCGCTGTTAAAAGACATAGGGCCAAGAGTAGTCATGGTATAGATGCCAAAACCGGCGCGAACGACCGTCTTGTTGTCGTTGAATGGACGCCAGGCTATGCTCACGCGTGGGTCGAAATCGCGCCAATTCCAATCCCGCAGGCCTTGAGGAATCCCCGCCTGGCTCGCCGTTTCGATGTTCGAGCACGGCAGCAACGAGGTCTTGTTTGAAAGCGTGCATGCATTGAACGACTGAAGAAATCCAGTGTATATCTGTTGGAGCAGCGGATCGTTCGCGATAAAGTTATAGAATTTGTTCGGGACCACGACTGTCAGATTGTTTCCCGACGTAAGATACGTAGCTATATCGCCATTGGTTTCCTGAAACGGTGGAAGTAGTTCCCATCGCATTCCGAAATTCACCGTGAGATGGCTGTTTACTTGCCAGGTGTCTTGACCGTAAGCGCCCCATTGGGTGGTCACTGCGTTCATTTGCGGGCCAGTGACCGCGAAGTAAGACGGGTTCGCCAAGCCGAGCAGGAAATCGCCATACGAGTAGCCGGTCAGCGTGCCGCTGAAGGTGAATTGCCCGTAATCGTCGGACGGCGCGAAGTACATGAGGGCGTTGTAATGCTCTCGGCGGGCGTCGATTCCAAATCGAAGCGTATGCTTGCCAAGAATCTTTGTCACGTTGTCGGTAAATTGGGTGTTCCCCGAAATGGTTGGTCCTACCCGGTCCTGGCCGATGTTGGTAATGCTGCCATCGGAGAACAGGAACGTCGGGAAGGCATCTGCCGTGGAATGCGAGGCAATGCCTACCGGATGATCGAAGATCAGCCCGAGTTGAGAAATGGCCGAGGCTCCCGAGATCGGGAAAGTGTCCTGCTCATTGTAGTTTGTGAATCCGAAGCGGAACTCGTTGAGCAGTGTCGGGGTTATCGAATAGTTGTAGGAAACCACCAAGCTGCGGTTTTGTTCGTTGGCCCCGTCGTTCGGCAAGAAATTGTTCGCGGGCGCTATGACACCGGCATTGTTGTACTCGGTATAGAACGCGTTCTTGAAGCTGTAGCGTACGTAGATCTGCTGTTTGGAGTTGATGTTGTGATCGATCCGTATATCGAAGCCGTTGGAATTCGAAGGATTGGGCACCAGCGTCTGATAGTTGTAAGACGGGTTAACCACACCCACGTTCGCGTTCGGCAGCGGATAGTAATTCAGCAGGGCTTGAGCCACCGGATTGATGCAGGCCGGGCACGAGCCGGTCGGGATGGTGTTGTTCGGAAAGGCCGTGCCTGTGAACGGATTCATCACTGGGCCAAGTCCCAACGCCTGCACCAGACCGTTCAAGTTGCCGTTTCTTTCCGCAGCCGTCGGGACGAGAAGTTGCTCAGGATAGGATTGGGTCTTGCGATTTCCTTCATAATCTACGAAGAAAAACGTTTTGTCTTTTCCGTTGTACAGTTTGGGAATTGTGACCGGTCCGCCGAAACTGCCGCCGAAAGTGTTAAAGGTGCGGGGGGCTTTGAAGTTGAAATTTAGAACGGTGGCGTCCAGAGCGCTGTCCTGAAAATATTCAAACGCGCTGCCGTGCAATTGATTGGTGCCACTCTTGGTGACGAAAGTTACGTCGCCCATCTGGGCGAACTCCGCGTTGTTGTTGAATGCCGTGACCTTCATCTCGGCGATTCCTTCCATGGACGGATAGGCGTCCTGCAAGGCGCCGTTAAAACGCACGCTGGAGGTCGAGATTCCATCCACCGAAAAACCGGTCTGCGAGGATGTAGCACCTCCCACCGCGATATTCCCTTGCGAGTCCCTGGTTACCTCGGGAGATACGGCCAGAGCGGCCAGAGGGCTGGAGGACACGCTTCGGGAATTGATGGGTAGCTGGCTTATATCGGCACTATTCTTGGAATCGCTCAGCGTGGCGTTTTCGGTGTTCACCACTACGGCAGAGGCATTCACTTCCACCGACTGCGATTGAGCCGCCACCGGCAAACTCACATCCACTCTGAGATTCTGGCGGGCCGTTAATTCCACTTGGTTGACCACCGCTCGTGCGAAACCTTCCTTAGTGGCCGTAATGGAATAGTGTCCGGGCTTCAGGTTCTCGAACAAAAAATTGCCGCCGGTGTCGCTGAGGGTTGAGACATTAGTGTTCTCGTCGAGACTATGCAACGTTATCGCCGCTTGGGGAATCGCCGCGCCGCTAGCGTCCGTGGTGCTCCCGCGCACGCTTCCAAAGGTGGACTGGGCATTAAGATTGGTCGGCAGGTTTAACA
This sequence comes from Bryobacterales bacterium, assembly GCA_963725455.1. GTDB lineage: Bacteria > Acidobacteriota > Terriglobia > Bryobacterales > Bryobacteraceae > Palsa-89. The sequence continues at coordinate 16,639 of CAVRZH010000071.1, read as the reverse complement.
GGCATCCAATTAAGAAAAGCCCTAATGCCATCCTTACAACCGTCGGTGAAGTCATCTGTGATCTCCTCTTTGTTTGGACCAGAACGGACACACGTATCGCGCCTTCTCAGAACCGGTCTTTATTCGATATTTATTTGGACCTCAACGAGGAGGGGACTCGCTTCAACGCTTGAGCGAGTGTAAAGGAGAGCCCACAAGGATCGCATAAAAATCCGTGGCCTAGTTGCATAATCTTTTGGCCAATTGTGGCCCGACCCCCCGAATATCCAAATGCCTACCCCAGCCGTTCGATTGCTCATGAATACGTACCGGTGGCGTCGGCAATGCTATCTACAACAAATCGCTATATCGCTCGAGCGCAACACGGACCAACTGGCTGCGTTTATTTACGCCGGCTTTAGAAAATAATTGCTGCAGTGTGTTCTTGACCGCACTCGGCGTCATTTCAAGCCGGGACGCAATTTCATTGTTGGACAGACCCTCAAACAGCAGCCGCAAGACAGCCAGTTGACGATCATTCAACCTTGGCCGCTCGACGCTATCGAGCATCGGCGAATCGATACCAATTCCGTCAGGTCGCTCTTCGGTGACGTCGGCAATGATTGCGGCTAGCTTCTGCGCGCCATTTTCTTTATACGTGGAAAACCATACGTCGGCCGGGAACGATTCCCCGTTGCCTCGATGGACCTGGCACTGCATCGACGCCCGCAAGTGTGCTTCCCCGTTGGACCGCAGTGCGTTTTGCAGTTCCGGCAGAAACGGCGCGATAGGCTGCCCCATCAGGTTTCCTTCATTCGGAACCATCAGGTCGACCGCCGCCCGGTTTGCCACCTCGATGACTCCACGTTGGTCCAGCGTGACGATCGCCGCAGGACTGGTTTCGACTAGAGCGCGCAGTCGCTCCCGCGTTTCCGAAGTAAGCCTGCGGTTGCGCAGAAGCTCTGAGACGAACAACCCACATCCCGCGAAGGCTAGCGTAACAAAAACTAGGCGAACTAGTCGTCCAGCCGCATCGAGCGAACTAAAAACCTCGCTGAGTACGGCACAAGAGACGCAAAGGGCCACCAGCGCCGGGCGGGGAAGAAAGCCGGCGACGATCATGATGGGAAACAAGTATAGGAAGCCGAGCGATACATACGGCTCCGTCCACCAGTCGAATAGCGCGATCGCCACTATCACTCCGGCGCTCCCCAGTAAGACGGGAGTTCGGCTTGCCCGGTCCCAAAAAGTTTCGAGAGATGGTGCCATCGCGCTCAGACCAGCAGTATGCGCGAAGATCGCCAAGCGGGCTAGAGAATCAAATGGGCCTATCAGTAGTCGATCTCGACTGATCGGTGGATTGCCTGCTGACCTCTCATACATTGACGTTTGTGCGACGCTCCGTCACCATCGGGGCATGGCCGGTCAAACGATTGGATCAAGCGCACACGGCGTTTCAATGGCAGATCGAAGGATCAGGCAAAAGAATCCGCTCATAGGAGAGCCGGCGGTACTATCCTGGTGGTGGGAATTGAATTGTATGATCGAAGATTTACTACAACCGCGGCACCTGCTGGTGATTCTGGCAGTCGCATTGTTTCTGTTTGGCGGTAAGAAACTGCCTGAGCTCGGAAAGGGCTTGGCCGAAGGAATTCGCGGATTCAAAGAGGCTCTCAAGCCCAGTTCGCACGATTCTGCTTAGATAGACTGCACCAAATCCTATCCAACGGGCCGGAGGCCGACGGGGTGGTTTGATCGCTTGCTGGTGCGGAAAGCTCTTTACGAGAATATCCCGCGGGGATATTCTGAGGTTGGATAACATTTGAGTTGTCCACCAACTTTTAGAGATTAGCAGGCCTATGTCGTCCGACGGCAGTCATAGTCGGTTGTGCGAACAGCGAGTAGTTGCCGAATCGCCGGAGCCTCCGCCTCTCAGCGGTTTCCATCTGACTCGAATTCTGCGGCACGCCGCGTGTGTTGCGGATCAGGCAGCCGATCCAGCGCCGGTGGCTGTGGCATGATAAATGGTGCGAGCACCAGCTTAACTGATGCCGACAGGCCACTGACCGTGAGATGGTCCGCGTCCTGGATCTCGATCGGACTCGTCTTGAGGGCGAACTTAATGAAGCCCTCTAGCTGTTCCAAATTTTCGGCCCGCCAACGCTTGCCATCCTTTCAGCTTGCATAAAATGTGTCGAGGTCTGTGACTGACAATTGCTTCAGCTTCACATAGCCGCCCAATTCGCAATACGCGCGAAGCTGCTTGACGAAGGTTGTACTTGACCATGTTCGATTCTTCGATGCCGCGATTGCATCTGCTGGCGAGAAAACTCTCGCTAGGGTCGAAGATCGAGATACCATCATTCGCGTCTGCGAGTGCGTTAGACGGCCCGCGGACTGGAGCCGGAATTGGTGGTGCGCCGCTGGCCTCCCGCGCGCCTTCGGATCCGATAGCGGCCACAGCAGCGTTTGCAGGGTCCCATTCGACGCAGCCGGTATTCTTGCGCCTGAAGTCGCGGCCCAAAGTTCCAGACAGGTAGATCGGACATCGGCAGGATTTCCAACTGCGCCGCTGTTCGTCTGCGGCGTAGCTCATCGTGTGTGCGGCGTGTCCCCCACCCCAAGACAATGGGAAGCATGCCGAGGATATAGGTTCAAGGGCATTTGTCGCCCAGATCCTACCACGGGCATTACTCAAAACTACTCAAGAAATGGGGGGCAGAACGCTAAGTGATTGGAAAGTATATGGTGGCCGAGGTGGGGGTCGAACCCACACGAAGAGTGAACTTCGCCAGATTTTGAGTCTGGTGCGTCTGCCAGTTCCGCCACTCGGCCACTTACTGGCTTGAATGTTAGTTTAACATCCCGCCGTGCCTGTGCTCGCATAGTTGCCTGTGCTTACATAGTTGGATGTCCTTCCTTGACCTGCTGATCGGTAAGCCGCTCGCCAATTGGGAGGAATCCGGCGAGCGCATCGGCCCGGCCGCGGGCATTCCCATCTTCGGGCTGGACGCCTTGAGTTCCGCGGCGTATGGTCCCGAAGCGGCGCTCACTATTCTGATCCCACTCGGCGCGATGGGCGTTGCCTACATCCTGCCCATCAGCGGCGCCATCATCCTCCTGCTGACGATCGTTTTCTTCTCTTATCGCCAGACCATCGACGCGTACCCGGCCGGCGGCGGATCGTACACCGTGGCGCGCGAGAACATTGGCGAGGGCGCGGGACTGTTGGCCGCGGCCGCACTGCTCATCGACTATGTGCTTACCGCGGCGGTCGGAATCTCGGCCGGAGTAGGCGCGCTGGTGTCGGCCGTTCCGTCGCTGCTGCCGCACACGCTTGCGATGTGTCTCGCAATTCTGCTGCTGCTTACCATCGTGAATCTGCGCGGCGTCAAGGAAGCCGGCGGCATCTTCATGATCCCCACCTATCTTTTTTTGGGCACCTTGCTGATCACCATTGTGATCGGTGTGTTCAAGGCGGTCTTCACGGGAGGCCATCCCATGCCGGTGGTTGCTCCTCCCACCATTCCCCCCGCCACCGCGATGGTGGGCGCGTGGCTGGTGCTGAAAGCATTCGCAAGCGGCTGCACCGCTCTCACCGGTGTGGAGGCTGTCAGCAACGGAGTCCGGGCATTTCGCGACCCTACCAATGAGAACGCCAAAAAGACCCTCACCGTAATTATTGGCCTGTTGATTATTCTGCTGGCAGGGATTGCCTGGCTGGTGAAGACGTATCACGTGGCCGCCACCGATCCGGGCGCAGCCGGTTATCAGAGCGTCCTTTCGATGCTGGTGGCCGCGGTAGCGGGCAAGGGCGTGTTTTATTACGTCACCATCGGATCAATTTTGTTGGTTCTCTCGCTTTCCGCCAACACCGCTTTCGCGGATCTGCCGCGCCTGTGCCGCATCATCGCACTCGATGGCTACCTGCCGAAATCGCTCGCCAACCGCGGCCGGCGCCTGGTTTTCTCGGAGGGGATTTACGCACTCACCGTGTTGACGGGCATGCTGTTGATCCTGTTTGGCGGCGTTACGGACCGGCTAATTCCGCTCTATGCGGTGGGAGCGTTCCTGGCTTTCACGCTCTCGCAATTCGGAATGGTCTTTCATTGGAAACGCGTGGGCAGCCCGCACCGGATGCGCTACATGTTCATCAACGGACTGGGTGGAACCGTGACGGGAATCACGGTCCTGGTGGTGCTGGTCGCCAAATTCGTGGACGGAGCGTGGATCACCATGCTCTTGATCCCGAGCTTGCTGCTTCTGATGTACGGCGTTCATCGGCACTATCGTCGCGTCAGCGTGGAGGTGGCCGATAACACACCGCTCGATCTAACACACTTTAAACAGGCCATGGTGGTGGTCCCGCTGGAGCGCTGGAGCGCAGTGGCGAAGAAAGCGGTGGGATTCGCCCTATCCATGTCGCCGGATGTGATCGGACTGCACGTGAACTGCGAATGGACCGAGGAGCTAAAGAAAGAGTGGCAGGATTTCGTCGAGAAGCCGGTGCAGGAAATTGGGCTGGCCGCGCCGCGGCTGGTTATTTTGGACAATCCCTATCGGTACGTCAGCAGTCCGATCGTGGGCTATGTACTGGAACTGCAGAAGAAGGAGCCCGATCGCCAACTCGCCGTACTGATACCCGAACTGGTGGAGCGCCACTGGTACTATTACTTCCTTCACAACCAGCGCGCGGCCGTGCTGAAGACGTTGTTGTACATCAAGGGCAGTCAGAAAATTGCAGTGGTCAATGTGCCCTGGTACATCGAGTAGGCTGAAATTCTGCGAGCGACGTGCCGGCGAAGTCCGTCTCGTGGCAGAATAGATTTAACCCGCCCGCGTCCCACCGAGGAGCCTTCGTGTCCATTATTCGAACATTCTTGCTGGCCGCTTTTGGCCTCACCGTCTGCCTATGCCGCCTCCCGGGCGCCACCGCGCCCGATCATCCGCTCTACTTTGAGAATCGGCAAACTGGATCGTTTGAAACCCGCGCCGCCGGGCAACTGGTGACGATTCACGCTGACCGCATTGAACTGGACGGCGTGACGCTGCGCTTCCTGCATCCGTCAAGAAGCGCACACCTGGAAGGCAACGGCACGTCGGCGCCCAGCACCTACATCACACGCGGCCTGACTCGCAGCTTCCGGGCATATCCCAAGGCTGGGATCAAGCGGCTTTATCCGGGAATCGATGTGACGTTTTATGGCAGTTCCCAGAAGCTGGAATACGATCTGGATCTGGCCAAAGGGGCAGCGGCCGATCGCATACGGATCGACATCAGCGGTGCTAGCGGAGTGTGGCTCGATGAGCAAGGCAACCTCGTCGTCGATACTCCATCGGGCGAACTGCGGCAACTTGCGCCGCGCGTATTTCAAAGCCACCGCGGCGCACGGCGTGAAATCGCCGCGAAGTATGTGCTGCTTTCCGCTCACGAGATCGGCTTCCAGCTTGGCAGGCATGACAGAAGCATCCCGTTGACCATCGATCCGGTAATCGTCTACACGAAATATTTCGGCGGGAGCGCGTCCGATACCGGCGGCCCCGTGGCAACCGACACGCAGGGGAACGTCTATGTCACGGGCAGCACCAATTCCATCAACTTTCCCTCCACGAATGGGACCAAGGTCCGGCTTCAGGCTCCACTGCTTGCGTATTCCAACGCGGGACAGACGGTCACTCCGCTGTCAGTTGGGACGGAAGTGGCCGTCACTGCGATTGGCGGCACCGCCGATGGAAACGTCTTGTATGTAGCCACGCCGGATGGAATCTTCGTGAGCGGAAACCACGGCGCGAGTTTCGTTCAGGCGGCGCCTTTGATCGCGACCAATGGGACCACCCCCATCGTCCAGGCGATTTCCGTGGATGCCATCGATCCCTCGCTCGCATACATCGCCACCACGGGCGGGTTGTTCTCGATGACTAGCGCCGGCCAGTATGCGGGCCAGAACGACGCGGGGCTGCCAGTAGCAGGCAACGGCTTGGTCGACGTTAGTTCGGTTCAGGTGAGCACGGTCGACCACAATGTTCTTTACGCAACCACGGTTCCTAGTAATTTTCTGTACACCAGCACCGATACCGGCGCCACCTGGCAGCAATTGAATCCCTCTTACCCCGGGGAGCCGCAAGCCGTCCAATATTACGGCAACAACATCACGTTCACTTTGGCGCCCCGCAGCAGCGACCTGTACGTGATCGACGCCAATGGCATCTTTTTCAAGAGTACCGACGGGGGCATGACCTGGCAGAAATTGTCGGGTCAGTATCTGGTCCTCCCGAAATCGATCACCATCGATCCCAACAATCCGTCAAATATATATGTAGTCGACGCCGCAGGCTTGCAGCGCAGCACCGACGGCGGCACTACTTTCAGCACCATCTCGCCGAGCCTTGCGCCCGGAGTTTATGTCCAATCCTTCGGGCTCGATTCGTCCACTGGCAATCTCTACATCGACACCTACACTCAGATAGAAGTCAGCACCAATCAAGGCGCAACCTGGACCATTCTGCCGCCGCGGCCGAATCCGAGCGTGTTAATCGGCTTGGGCAACCAGGTGTTCGCGGGAGTAACCTCTCCGCTGGTTCCTTTCGTGGTGAAGTGGAGTCCGGACGGAAGCCAGATGCTGTATTCCACCTTCTTCGGCGGCAGTTTCTCGGACTCGATCACGGGGATCACTATCGACGCCCAGGGAGAAGCGATCATCGCCGGCAGTACGGCATCGGCCGATTTTCCGGTGACCGAGACCATCTCCGCGGCCTCACCCGCGCAAATGAATAGCGGCTTTGTAGCCAAGCTGAGCGCCGACGGATCGCGAGCCATTTATTCGAGTATCATCGGCGCGTCGCAGGGTGTGAACGTGAATGGCCTTGCGATCGATAGCACCGGAGCGCCGTACATCACCGGCACCACACAATCACCAGATTTTCCCACCACCGCGAACGTCCCGCAGCCCAAGCCACCCACCACCATGTGCCAGCGCCCCATCGCGAACCCTTTGCCTCCAACTCCGAACACAGGCATTAATGGATTCGTCAGCAAGCTGAACGGGAGCGGAAGCGCGTTGGTCTATTCGACTTTCCTCACAGGCTCCTGTGGGAGCGTGGGGCAGGGAATTGCGATTGATGCGGCAAACGAAGCAGTAGTGGTTGGCAACACCACTTCGCCCGATTTTCCAGTTTCAACGAATGCGTATCAGTCGGTGTTTCCTGGGGGAAATACCGCGAGCACGACCTATCCGAACCCGATTAATTTTGGATTCGTCACCAAATTGAGCGCCGCCGGTGATCAAGTCATCGCCAGTTCGTTGATCGGTGGCGGCTTCAATAACGCCGCGAACGCGGTCGCGCTCGATTCGTCGGGTAATGCTTATATCACCGGCTTAACCGGAGGCATCACTCCCGGCGCAACGCCCGGCGCTTACCAGACGCAAATTGAATCGAACTGCGTGCCACCCGTAAACATTGGGCCGTACATTGGCGCAACCGGGATCTCGGATGCTTTCGTGTTGAAACTCGATCCCGCGTTCACGACCGCACAATACTTGACGTACCTAGGCGGCGGATGCAACGACTCTGGAAACAGCATCGTGTTGGAGCCTTCCGGCAACGTTTGGGTGAGTGGCCTTCCGTCGGCCATTTTTCCGCTAGTAACACCCTACGAGTTGTATGGAACCGGCTCGTACTTTGTGAGCGAATTGAGCGCGGACTTCTCGCAACTGCTGTTCTCGAGCTTTAGCGACGGCGACAGCCTTGCTGTGGATCCCAGCGGCGCGATCTATGTCTCCGGCACCAGCCAATATTCAGGCAGCGTGCAAAAGAACGGGGGCCATGGGACCGCGGTTTCGCTGCTGAAGATCAACCCCTCCGGCACTCCCCCGGTGATCATTAATTCCCTTGGCCCGGTGCCGGGATCACTCGCGCTCCCGTCACAGATCCCTTCCGAAATCGCGCCCGGAGAGTTGATCAGCATTGCAGGGCAAAATCTTGGACCTGCCAACACCGTTATGGCACAGCTGGACGCCACGGGCCAGCTTCCGTACTCGGTGAGCGGGACCAGCGTGTCGTTTAACGGCTACTCGGCGCCTATAATTTCCGTGCAGAGCGGATTGATCGTTTGCTTCACGCCGTTTGAGATTACCGGATCCACCGAGGTGACCGTGAACGCGAGTTCGCAGAGTTCGAACAGCGTGCGTGTCAACGTGGCGCCAAGCGCACCCTACATTCTGGAGGCCATCAATCAAGATGGCAGCCTCAACTCCGCGAGCCATCCTGCACCGCAAGGTTCGGTGCTGACTTTCTATGTTACCGGTCTTGGTCTGACCCTTCCGCTCAGCCAGGACGGTAGCGTTACCGCGCCGCCTCTGCCTGTGCCGGTGGCATCGGTAACTGCCTACATCAATGGCAATCAGGTGCAGCCGCAGTTCGTGGGCGCTGCGGATGGTTTGGTGGCGGGCATCACGCAGTTGAATGTCGAGTTACCGGTCGCGACTTATTCATCGAGTATGGTCGCTGCTAGCGTTAACGGCGCGGCTGGACAAATCTACATTGTCCAGTAGCGATGTGCGCACTTGGACAGGTTGCCCGCGCCGCCTTTCGAGGTGAACCGCGACCATATATAACCCAGTGAGCGTGATCGTGACAATACCGGCATCCTGCCACCAGGCCAGATTCACATCCGGTCCGGCTCCGAGCCCGAGGAAAAGGAAACAAAACACCAGATGGGCGGAGAACACTTCGAGAGATGCCCTTCCAAGCGTCGCCAGACGTGCTCCCATCCAGTTCTCGGCCAGGGGCGAACCGAACTTCACCAGCAGAATGCCGATGGCGGCGGCGTCGATCAGCCGGAAGATTCCCAGCCTCCACTTGTTGACCAGAGCATCGAAAAGCGTGGGTCCAGCGAGTACGTCAAAAGCAGTGTGGCGGCAGACGAACAGAACCACCGCGATGGGGGCGCTGAGCAGAATCATCCATCGGGGAAGGCGCACCTTCGAAAAGAGAGCGACCGCCTTGGCGCTTCCCAGCCACAAACCTGCGGTCCATAGAAACTGCCAGCCGAACCAATCGAAAGCGCCCATTTCATTGAGTGGGATCGGAAATCCAAAGTGGGCGGCGGCAAGGTATACCCATTCGCGCATATGGAATTGAGCCAGTAGCCAAATGAAGCCGCTGACGCCCAGCACCGGCGCCCATCCCCAACGGTCGGCGCTTCGCATGACGAACGGCGTGAGAAGCATGAACACGATGTACATCGGAAGGATATCGAGCAGCGGAGGATTGTAGAGCAACGCAGGCGCAGCAATGAGAGCGGGCTTCGGATGCTGCAGGAAGAAGTCCAGCAGATTCTGCAATGGCACGCGATGGAAATAGATCGCCGCGATGGCGCCGGCGGAGAAAGCAAATCCAAGCAGCAGCAGATGGTAGCTATACATCCGGACGATCCGGTGCCATAGCTTTTGGTGCGCCGCCCCGGCTCCCTGCTTCTGCGTGGCGCTGAGCTGAATTCGACCGACGAGAATGGCGGCCAAAAGGATGAAACCCTCCGCCGCCGAAACATATCCCACCATTTGGTTCGAATAGCTGCTTACGCGGGTGGGAAGGTGCGTTAAAGTCATCCAGACCAGCAGAAAGCCGCGCAGGGTATCCAATTGCGGTAGCCGATGAGAGCTGGGGCGCGGTTGCGCTTCGGCGTAAACGCTGCTGTCGAGACGCACTTTAGTTACTTCCACACTCACACTTAGGAGATTGCCGCCGCCCGCTGTGGGTTTCGTAATTCATTGTGAGCGCGACCAATGGCGCTGCTATGCTGGATCGTATATGCAACTCGGCATGATCGGTTTGGGACGAATGGGCGCCAACATGGTGCGCCGGCTCATGAAGAACGGCCATGAGTGCGTGGTGTTCGACCGGAATCCCAGCAACGTCGCTGACTTGGGCAAGGACGGGGCGGCTGGATCGAGTTCTCTGGACGAGTTCCTGAGCAAGTTGAAACCGCCACGCGCTGTCTGGTTGATGGTTCCCGCCGCCGTGGTGGATCAGACGCTGGAGCAACTGGCGCCACGCATGGCGAAGGGCGACGTCATCATTGATGGCGGCAACTCTTATTACATCGACGATATTCGCCGCGCCAAGGAACTGCAACCCCGCGGCATTCACTATGCCGACGTCGGCACCAGCGGCGGCGTGTGGGGCCTGGAGAGAGGTTATTGTCTGATGATCGGCGGCGAGCCCGATATCGTGAAGCATCTGGATCCGATCTTCAAGACGCTGGCGCCCGGGCGCGGCAACATTGAGCGCACGCCAGGCCGTGAAAAGGTCGGCGGCACGGCCGAAGATGGCTACCTGCACTGCGGACCCGTGGGTGGCGGCCACTTCGTGAAGATGGTTCACAACGGAATCGAATACGGTATCATGGCCGCCTACGCCGAAGGTTTGAATGTCTTGCACCATGCCAATGTCGGAAAGACGTCGCGCGAGGAAGATGCCGAGACCACTCCGCTGCGTAGTCCGGAGCATTACCAGTACGATTTTAACCTGGCGGATGTCGCGGAAGTTTGGCGTCGGGGTAGCGTAGTGGCCTCCTGGTTACTAGATCTCACCGCGATTTCGTTGCTGGATCAGAAGTCCTTCGAGAAATTTTCGGGCCGTGTTTCCGATTCCGGCGAAGGCCGCTGGACCATCAACGCGGCCATCGATGAAGGAACTCCAGTTCCTGTTTTGAGCGCCGCGCTGTTCCAGCGTTTCGACTCGCGCGGCGAAAGCGAGTTCGCCAACAAGCTGCTCTCAGCGATGCGCTTCCAGTTCGGCGGCCACGTCGAACGCACCTCCGGCGGCTGAAGAGCAGACCGCTACCGGTCTGTCCTATTCATGTAACGACCCCCATTATCTGGGTGGATCCGGCGGGCGACAACGACTATAACGGGCTTTCTGTGCGCGTGGAACGCCGCTTCGCGCGAGGATTATATTTCCTGAACTCCTTCACCTGGGGCAAGGGATTGGGCGATTCCGAACAGGCGCTCGAGTACTTCTCCGGTTACGTGGAAGCCAATCCGCAGAACATTGACGATCTGGCAGCCGAGCGCGGACCCTCCAGCTATGATATGAAGTTCAACAACGTTACCAGCGGGGTCCACGAGTTGCCGTTCGGCAAGGGCCGGCAATTCGCCTCCAGCCTGAATCCTTTCCTAGACGCGATCATCGGCGGTTGGGAATTGAATACGATTAACACCGCGCACACCGGGCAGCCGCTCAACGTCTACTACAGCCTGTCGTCGGCCTCAATTCCGGTCCGAATATTTTAACGTCCTGAACAACGTGAATTTTGGGATACCATCAGCAACAACAGCGCCTTTGGAACCATTCGCAGCACCTATCCGGCGCGGCAGATCCAGTTTGCGTTGAAACTGCTTTTCTGAGAAGGCGGCTACTTGTCGGAAGCAAATTCGCCGCCGAATTTGACGCTGGAATCCACGGTGTAGACCTTCAAGCCGCTCTGGACCGGGCGCATCATTTGGAGGACAATTGCGTCGCCCAGTGTCTTGATGCCAAAGTGCGTGCTGTCGTCGCGCTGCACCGGGAACTGGCGCGAAGCGTAGGGCGGGATCAAAACGTCGAACGCTTTGGAACAGACCAGCGTCAGATCGGGATTCGGGTGGGCCGCGGTGGGGACCGAATAGAGGTTGCCTTGCGAGTAACAGAGAGAAGCTTGCGCGGGCCTTTCGGATGTATTCACTACGGAGATCAGATTGCCTTGCATCTCTTCAATGTCGCCTGAAAACCAGGGATTACGCGTGGGATAGGAGAGCTGGCGCGGCGTGCTGCGCAACTGATTGTCGATGGTGCATTCGCTCAAGCCTGATACGGCGATGACGGGCGAAAGCTTGGGAGATGGGATGCGTTCGCGAACCTTCAACCAGCCCACTCCCGATTCGTCGTTGATTTCCAGGCGATGCGACACGTGTTCACCCGGATTCAGGTGCAGGACCATTTCAGTCAACCCTGCCAGGCCGACCAACCCGCCGCCGGCGCGATGGGCTTCGATTTCGACCGTTACAGCGCGGTCGCCAAGGTTCGAAAGCGTCACAGTGGACCAGCAAGTGGAACCGTAGTCGAGCGATGGCAAAATGCTGGTGACCAAGCGCTCGTTGTCTATCACCTTGGGCCGGTTGGCATTGGCCTGGCCTGCGGCGCAGGCGCTGCTAAACAGGAGAAGGAGTGGCAGAGTTCGCGCCATCACTATCTTTTCGGCCGTTATGCCGCCGAACTCTAGGTATTGGTCAGTTCTTTTTGGATGGCGGCTTGGGCTTGGAGCATGTGCTCCTCGCTGGGATGAGCCTGGCGGGGCCAAAAGAATCCTCGCAGGCCGTCTTTTTTGCGGCGCGGCACAATGTGCACGTGCAGATGTGGAACGCTCTGGCTGACGCGATTGTTGATGGCGACGAACGTTCCCTCGGCTTGCATGGCCTGCTCCACGGCGCGAACAAGCGTTTGGACATTGTTGAAGAACGGCCCAAGCGCCTCTTTCGGCAAGGCGGCCAGCGTTTCGTAATGCGCCTTGGGAATGAGCAAGGTGTGGCCGATGAAGAGCGGCCGATAGTCCAGGAAGGCAACGGAAAGATCGTCTTCGAAGACTACGTAGTTGGCGTGCGCGGCGATCTGGCAAAACCGGCAACCTGAGCTGGCGTCCATTAGCTTTCGATGGGGCCTTCGCCGCTGCTCAAAGCGCTGATAATCTGCTCCCGGCGATCGGCGGCGGCCTTCAAAGCCGACTGCATGGAGTAATGGTACATCAGGACGCCCACCGCGCCAGCGACAACCAGCACGGCAAAGAACGCCCACTCGGTATCGAAGGCGTAGCGCGCCAGGTAGGCAATCGCTACGGGAGTCAGCGTCAGGGGAAACGCCAGCATCAGCAAAGCCTGAGACCGGCTCTGCGCAGCGGTTTTCATGGCCTTCACCGGATTCACCGCGCGCGGATTGTAGAGCGAGCTCATGTTCCCTACTGCAAGGATGAACAGGGTGATCACGCAGGTGACGGCGAGCGCTTCCAGGATCTGGCGTCCGCTGAGCGGCAGCCGCAACAGAGCGCATACCAGCGCGATGGCGGTAATCTCGATCAGAACCAGAAATGCCGCGGCCAGGTTCTTGCCCGCGAGCACGGTGGACATTTTCACCGGCACCAGGAAATAGACTTGCGCGGCGCTACGGTCGAACCCGAAACAGTTCCAAAACAACGCGTCACTCAACAACAGTAGTGCGTAAATGCTGACCATGGTCAGGTAGTTGTCGCTGATAAAGCTGCGCTCGGTGCTCAGGCGGCCAAAGGCAATGGGCGCCCAGATCAGCAATCCGAACGAGAAGCCCATCAGGAAGACCAAGCGGAAGCGCGGCGCGCGGCTGAGGAATCGCAGCTCTTTTTCTACCAGCGCGGCCAGCGGGTCCCGGAAGATGGCGTTGGGCAACTGATACCACCACTCCAACCGGCTGATGCGGCGTGTTGACGATGAGCCGCGGGCGGAAGCCTCCGCTGCGTCGAACCGCAGACCGCGCTCAAACTGCGTATGTCCGAAGACATAGGCCGCCAGCGTCCAGGCCAGCATCACGCCTAAACTCATCCAGGAAAATTCGCCGAGGGCCAAGCGCGCCGTCGCGGTCCAGGGGAAAATAAGGGAAGGTTCTCCGTTGAAAAACTGCCGCATCCGGGTTTGGGAGCCGCGGAACAGGATCAATTGCGGGAGGGCGGCGCAGATCACGACCAGGAACACGACGATCTCCCGCGCCCGTTTGTGCGCCAGCAGGCGGACCAGAACATCGCGAACACCGGTGGAACAGAAGAGGTTGAAGAGGACGAACAAGGCCAGTGTAAACGGCGCCCAGAGGGGGACCTTGGGATTCAGGAGCAGACCAACGCCGGCGCCCGTAAGTATCAGCAGCATCTCGACGCCGGTGGACACGCGCAGGATTACTTCAATCACGAACAGGGCGCGCTTGGGGATGGGATAAACCAACAGCTTGCGCAAATCGAGCGAGGCGCCCATGGACGTGAGGAACACGGGAATCACCTGCCAATAGAGGAAACAGAGCAGCAGCGCGGCGGGCAGGATTCTCTCGAACGACGACAGCTCAACGGGCTGCGAAAGCAGGACGGCGGCCAGCACCGCCAGATAGAAGAAAGCTCCATACCAGAGGGCGGTCAAGACGCTGCTAAAGATGAGCCCGCCGAGATTGGCGCGCGGCAGGTGGTTGCGCGTGCTGCGCCATTGCGCCCACACGATCGCGCTGGCTTGGTTCCACATTAATCTTAGTCTGCTCTTTCGGCGGAGCGCTTGGCAATGCGAGAGGCGCCAGGCACAGTTGGCATGTTTCTCATTACCTGTGCGGGTCCGTGAAGCTGGCCCAGGGCAGCTGCTACTTACGCAGGTCACCTGTACAGATAAACTGTATATATGCTAAGCTCACGCCATGCGCAGGAGGTCACCCGCCCCTAAGTCCGAAACAGCGTCAAATCTCGCGGCACAAATTCGGACCATACTGAGCCGGCTAAAGCGGAACACGGGGGGCGAGAAGATCTGACGCCATCTCAGATCTCCGCCCTCCTTCGCCTTGAAAAGGATGGCGCCGCCACAGTGTCGGGCCTGGCCCGCGCAGAGGGCGTACGCCCTCAATCGATGAGTTCCATTGTGACGTCGCTCGAAGATGCGGGCCTGGTCAGCGGGATTCCTGACCCGAACGATGGCAGGAAAACTTTGATGTCACTCAGCAGGAAATGCGAAAAGCGGCTTCGGGAGGTCCGTGCCGCGAGGCAGGATTGGCTGACTGCCACAATCCAAGAAAAGCTCTCCGCTCAGGAGCAGCAGCAGCTCTCAATAGCGCTGGAACTGCTCAGCCGGCTCGCCGAAGATGGATCTGCTTCATGAGGCCATGTTCCGATCAGCGAGATCACTTTCCAGGAGAAGAACCGAATGCCAGTCACACCAATCGACGCTAAAGCGGCCCTGATTGTCGTCGATCTTCAGAAGGGCATCGTAAGCTCGCCCTTTATCCACCCGATAGCCGGTATCATGGAGCGCTCCTGCGCGTTGATCAATGCCTTTCGGCAGCATGGTCTCCCAGTTGTACTGGTTAATGTGGCGGGTATTGCTCCCGGGCGCACAGAGCAGCCGCGGCGCCTTGCAACGTTTCCAGATGGGTTCACCGACCTGGTTCCGGAACTGAACAAGCAGCCTGGTGACATCGTTGTGACCAAGCCGACATGGGGCGCATTTCCAAGCACCGATCTTGAAAGTCAACTGAAAGCGAAAGGCGTCACGCAGGTGGCCGTGGCTACCGGCACCGGCGTGGAAGCCACCGCGCGTCAGGCGTATGAGCACGGCTTCCACGTTACGCTCGCCCTCGACGCCATGACGGATGCGCGGCCCGAAGTGCATGCATACAGCCTCTCCCACGTTTTTCCTCGTCTCGGGGAAACTGGTACGACTCAAGAAATTGTCGATTTGCTGAGGAAAGGGAGCTCTACCCAATGAACTGGCTTCATCTCGTTTCGTACTTCTTCGGCGGCATCTTTCTGGCAAACGCCGTTCCGCATTTTGTTAGCGGCGTGATGGGACAACCCTTCCAGAGCCCCTTTGCGAAGCCTCCAGGACAAGGGCTTTCCTCCTCGACGGTCAACGTCCTATGGGGTTTTTTCAACGTCGTGATCGGATATATGCTGGTGCTCGGTGTCGGACAATTCAACGTGCGGTCGACCAGCAATGTCCTTGCGCTGGGGGTAGGTGCCCTGCTGATCAGCCTTGGTTCCGCGCGGCACTTCGGACGGTTCCATGGCGGCAACACGCCGGAGGGTTGATGAAGAAACCTGCGACTGGCGCGCGGTGCCTGAGGACCCTCCGCGGATTCCAGGCAACCCCAGTTACTGAATGGTCGCGGTTACGGTGTTCGCTGCTTGTCCATCGGCTGTGACCGCCAGGTTCACTGATCCCGCTCCCGCCAGACTGGCCGGCAGCGGCCCGAGATTGATCTGATCGAGCCCCGGATAGCTGGCTTGCTCGCCAAAATAAGTGACCGGAATATTTACGCCATTCAGGGTCGCGGTCAACTTGCCCGCATGGCGAATCCCGGTGCCGTAGAGCACCAGATAAGCCTGATCGCCGGCCGTGCTCAGGTTGACGGGAGTTGGCACAAGCATGCCGGCAGAATCGGGCGCGGCCGAGCTCACCACTGTCTGTGAGCCGTCAGCGTGGAGATATACGATTTGGCCCGCGTAGACGCCCTGTCCGGTCTGATTCGCGGTAAAGATCCCGGGCGCCGTCCCGGCAATCTGGATCACGGTACTGAAATTGGGTCCGCCGGAGATTGTGATGGTCAACGTCCCCAGGCCCGCTGCGGCGCTGCTGGGAACGGTGAAGTTAATCTGGCCGGTGGAGGCGAATACGCCGTAAAGCAACGCCGGCCACGCAGTACCGGCGCTGTCGGTGAGGCTCACGGTCACGCCCGCGAGCGAACTCTGTAACGGCAGCGTCGCCGAAGTGTTGCCGCTCAACCCGACGATCCCGAAAACGCTGGCGATTTCGTCGTCGGCTAAATTGCCGGACAGGCCGGCCGCGGCATTTGCTACCGCGGGAAGCGGGGTAGACGCGCTGCCCATAAAATTCCCATCGCCGGAATAAAC
>CAVRZH010000070.1:0-3431 GCA_963725455.1 Bryobacterales bacterium | reverse complement strand
TTCTTCACTACCTTAACCGGTTCGTATTGCTCTGATCCAGAGCCTGGAGCGCGCCGTGACGAAGCACCGCAAAACCACTTTCATCGCCTGCCATCTGATGAATCTGGATTATGACCTGACGCGCCTGGGCGGAATTCTCGACCGTAATTCAAATCTGTACGCAGACATCTCGGCCAGGTTTGGGGAACTCGCTCCCATCCCGCGATTCGTAGCTCAGTTCATCGAGAAGTATCAGGACCGTGTGCTGTATGGAACGGACATGGGCTATAACGAGCGAATGTTCAGCACCACGTTCCGGATTCTGGAAACGCACGATGAGCACTTCTACGCGCACGATCTCTTCAATTACCACTGGCCGCTTTATGGGTTCGGCCTGCCGGACGCCGTGCTGAAAAAGGTATACGGCGACAACGCGCGGAATGTTTTCGAGCGGGCCCGCGGCAACGCCGCTTGAACGGCGGCCTCATAGAGTCTTGGCTCACCGTCAGTAGCCGTGAACCGCTTTCCTGTGAATCGTGGCGAATGGACCGTGATTCCTTGATCGCCGCGCAGCCCGGGATTATAGTACAGGCTGTATACGGAGAAACCAAATGCGTATCGTAATGGCAATTTTGCTGTCCGCATGCGCGGTGTTGGCCGCCGATTCGGACTATAACGGCAGGTGGGACATCACTGTATTGACGCAGCCGCAGGCACGCGCGTGGTGGCTGGAAGTGGCGGGCGCCGGCACCGTCAAACCCGCCGGCAAGTTTGTGAGCGCTTATAACGGCGACCTGAACGTCATCGACGCCATCACGGTCGAAAACGGCGAGTTGCGGTTTACCATCACGGAACCGCGCCGCGGCGGAAACCAAAAACAGACCGCGCCGCGCAACTTTCTCTTTCGCGCCCGCCTGGTGAACGGGAAGCTGGAAGGCACCCAGGAAGTAGAAGGGCAGGGGCGCCCGCCGGTTAAATGGACCGGAGTACGCGCTCCCGTCATCGCCGACAAGGACGACGGCACCTGGAAGAAAGCCCAGCCGATCGCGCTTTTTAACGGCAAGGACCTTAGCGGGTGGAAGGGCCTGGAGCCCGGTACGGAGCTCAAGTGGACGGTACAGGATGGCATTCTGCGTAATGCTCCTCCCACCACCGACATCGTGTCCGAGCAGAAGTTCTGGAATTTCGAGCTGCACGCGGATTTCCGCATTGTGGAGCATTCGAACAGCGGGATCGGCCTGCGCGGACGGTACGAGATTCAGATCCTGGAGGACTACGGAAGGCCGCCCGACACGCACGGCGCGGGCGCGCTATATAGCCGCATTGCCCCGGCAGTCAACGCCAGCAAACCAGCCGGGGAATGGCAGAGCTACGATATCCGGCTGGTCGGCAGGACTTTGACGGTAGTGCACAACGGGCAGAAGGTGCTCGACAAGGTGCAAGTGGAAGGGCTCACGGCCATCGCCAATAATTCGGACGAAGGCGAGTCGGGGCCATTCATCATTCAGGGCGACCACAGCTATGTGGAGATCAAGAATTTCGTGGTGACGCCTCTGGTGCACTAATGTGGACTTTTTCGCGCGCCACCACGAGCGCCGCGGTGGTGGCAATCCCCCGCCCGGCTAGCCAGACACCCGTAACGAGCAGCGTGTCGAACAGCGCATAGAACAACAGGTGATGCCGCGGAATATCCATAGCATCCGCGAGCGATGCCACCGCCAGTTCCGTCGATGCCATGCCGATCAATATCAGGCCGGCCGGGAACCCCCCGTGCGGCAAGTCGCGGCGCTGCCAGATCAGTAATAACGTCACGGCCACCGCCACCCCGGCGAAGCACGTGAAAAATCGCGAGCCGCGGCCGTCGAATAGCGACCGTTTCAAATTGCTCCAGCCCGCGAATGCCTGGCTTTCCGCATATGGGGCGAGCCCCGCCGAAGGATCGAAATTGCCGAGCGCCGGCCGCTCGCTGCCGGCTTCATCGAGCGAAGCGCGCAGCGCCACATAGGCGTCGCGTGGATGCGTTAGCAGAAACATCGCCAGACTGCCATACGTGACCTTGCGGCGAAATTCCGCGACGAAGTGCGGATCGCTCATGGGCGATCCGCCGGAGAAAGACACCATGCCGATATACGGCCGATAAGTCGCGTCCAGCCCGAGATCGGCAAGCGTTCGGTCCGCATTCTTGGAATGCGGCAACAGGTGGTAGAAGATGGTGGAAAAGCATCCGCGCGCAGCGTACTCTTCGGGCGTGCTCTTCCATAGCCAGAGGACCGCGACGGCGGCGATAGCGACCGCCAACCAGCGGGCCTTTTTCGATCCCACAAGCAAGAAAAAACCGGCGATCCAAAAACCGAGCGCAGCGTGCTGTGCCTTGGAGGTCACCAGGAACAGACTGGCGATACCCAGCAGGATCATATCGGCACGGCGGTTCCAACGCAGCACGCGCAACGCCAGGACCACCGAGAGCAGCAGGAATAAGTACGCGGCCACATCGGTATAGAATGAGTTCAGATAGGCCACGTACATCACGTCGCCGAAAAAGAAGATCGCCATCCCGCTCACCAGCCAGCGCAGGCCGCGCGGGGCATCGCCCAGGAGCGGCAGGAAGAAGCCAAACGCAGCCAGGAACAGCGCCCCGTGGACCAGTCCCATAAAGCGCACGTCGAAGGCGCCATCCTTGGAGAAAACCGCGTTCAGCGCCAGCGCCGGGGGCACCAGGAGGATTTCGGACGAATAGAACCCACCGAATCACGCAATCGAAGTCCCAGATCTTCTGGAGTTCGCGAGGAACTACTGGGTCGGTGCGGAAGACTAGGCCTTTCGCGAAGTCCTGCTTAAGCCTTTCGAGCACGATGACGTTGGGGTGCAATCAGCAGAAACGTCTTCGCGTAGTCCTTGGCAACCGCGTCCCTGTTCTCGCACAGCATTTAGATACTGCCACGCAATCGCCAGGGATATCATCCCCGTCTCCCCGCTTCCCGTAGCCATCTTTATGCAGTAACGGGCAAAGTCGTCGTAGGGCGGCAGAGCAACGTCGTGCAGGTCGGTCGCATAGCGTTGCAGCAGTCCCTTCCGGGTACGCACCTTTTCAAACTCCCAAACAAAGACCAGGGTTTCAATCGCCTCCTGCTGTGAACGGTGATAGCGGAACGGTTGCCCGGTCGGCAGCTTGTCGTTGGCACGGAACCAGTAGTTCAGCAGGATGCGGGTGGTGTCGGTGATGCCCTTGTACCCGCCAGCCGCCCATACCTTCACTGCTTCGCGTAGTGCCGGTACGCAGGGAGCCCATAGCGAGTTTCGATGTGACATCGAGGAGGTCGGGTTCGAAAGTCAGCTATCGCACTTCGCTTTGGCGCGTGCCATGTCATTTCACCTTAATGTCCAGGGTCTTGGTCGTGTCATTGCCCAAGTTCGATGACCTTGACCATCACTTTGTAATCGCCGGATTCCGA
>CAVRZH010000069.1:0-6754 GCA_963725455.1 Bryobacterales bacterium | reverse complement strand
CACCTGCGATAACGCGCTCTTCAAATCCTGATCGCGCTGCACTTCGGTGGCATCCACCGGCTTCCACGCCGTCTTCTCACCGGGCGCCCACTCCATCTCCCCGCTGCTATTGGCCACGGACAATCGCACACCGCGCGTGCCGCTGGGAAGGCCCAGCAAATGCCCCGCTGGTAAGTTGGGCAGGAAATCGTTCAACCCCGTCCAGGAAAGACCCGCGTCCAAGGATCGCCATACGCCAGTGGCCGAAGCCACCGTCACTTCATCCGGATCGCTTGGCGAAGCCGCCACCGATGTCAGCCCGGCGCCCAGAACCGACTTACCTTTGTAGGAAGTTAAGTTAACCCAGGACTCCCCGCCATTGTCGGACCGGTAAGCGTCGCGCCCAATCCCGAACAACCTTCCTGTAGTTCCGCCGGTTGCCAGCTTGAAGCTGAGCTCGGGAGTAGTGGCTGACGATGGCTCCGCCTCCGCCGGAGGGATGGCCTTCGCGTCGGTGACTAACTTCCATTGCTCAAAATCGGTGGTTTGAAAAACCCGTCCCGAAGCCGTCTTCGCGTACAAACTGGAGCCATCCGGCGAATACCAGACGCGATCAACCGCACCCGTGGCCAGCGACGGCAGAGCCAGTTCCATCGCCGAATTCCCAACGTGCCTCCAACCGACTGTTTGGGCCGCGGCCGTCAGGGTCGCCAGGCAAATAGCTAACGCGCCAACTGCCAGTACCCGTACTGTGGTCCTCCGACACATGGATCGAGTCTATTGTATCCCTTCGGCGGCTTCCCTTCCTTGGAAGGAATTGAATCTATACAGCTTTGTAACAAAAAACCCGATAGGATACCGTCTTGCTAAGCACTTTTGATGGTAGACTGTGTTGTTAAGACTTGGGTCAGTAATAAGCCACATAGTACTTAAGTGTGGAATCGGCCAGGGTTCTCGTTAACTTTATGAGGCTGAGTGGCATCCACGGGCTGGTTTGCGGGCTGCTTGTTACCGCCGCCGCGCAGATCTGCTCTGCCCAATTGTTCCCCGTATCGCCGGACGCCGCGGCTAAAGTCATCACCATGACCGGGCAGGTTTCGGTCCTGCGTGATTCCGAGCCTTGGGCCCTCAATGTGGGCGATCTGGTCCAGGCCCAGCAAGTGATCCTCACCGGCCCCGACGGATACGCCAAATTCCAAACTTCCGACACCAGCACATTTGAGGTTTATCCCAACTCGCAAGTTATTTTCCGGAAAAATCCGGGCAGTCTTCGCGATCTTTTGGATCTTTTTATCGGCCGCGTCAAAATACATATTCAGCGTTTGGGTGGTGAGCCCAATCCCAACCGCGTCATGACTCCCACTGCCGTGATTTCCGTGCGCGGCACCATTTTCGATGTCAGCGTCAATGACGATGACGAGACCACTGTCGTTTCAGTGGAAGAAGGCTCAGTGGAAGTACGGCACGCGCTGAAGCCCGGTGCTCCCAAGATCGTGAACGAGGGCGAGACCCTGCGTGTGTACAAAGACGAGCCCCTCGCGAAAAGCCTGATCGACAAGAATGAGTTGTTCCATCGCATCATGCGCGGCTTGGGCGACGCCGCTTATCGGCTCGCAATCGATCCCCCGGGCCGGATTGGAATCCCGATTCCGGGTGGCGGCGGTACAGTTCCGATCAGCACCGAGCCCAAACCCCCGGCGCCTCCCACTTCCGCGCCTCCCACGGGCACTCCGTCAGCGCCTCCTCCCGGTTAGTCCGTAACTTTCTTCAAGCGTCCGCGTCCGGTTATTCGGCAGAACTGTGCCACACTAGCCTTAGGTACGGTCATTATGAAGTTGGCAATCGTTTCGCTAACCCTTTTATCCATTGCCCCTGCTTTGGCCCCGGCTTTCGGGCAAACTTCGAGTTCCGCCCCCCCCCGGATGTCCAATGCACCCCCTCCGGCTACCGATCAAGGGTTGGCGTCCGAATGGGAGGCTCGGAAGCTGATCGACGCGCTCACCACGCAAGAACAGCACTTGAAGCCGATTATCGACCAGGTGCAGCCGGCCGGCTGGGTGTCGAAGGGGGCGCCCGAGAGCTATGTGGCCCAGTGGAACAACGCGCAGGCCCAGCTTAAGTATTTGATCTCGTCCAGTGAAGCGTTTGCCAGGCAGCCCGACCGTCTGCCGATCGGCCTGGATGCCTACTTTCGCATGCAGTCGGTGGAGTCAACGCTCGGTTCGCTGACCGAGGGCGTCCGCAAATATCAGAACCCGGCGCTCGCCTCCATCATGCAGAGCGTAATCGCCGAGAACAGCAACAATCGCGATCGCCTGGGACAGTACCTGCGAGATTTGGCGACTCAAAAAGAAGAGGAGTTCAAGGTGGCCGATCACGAAGCGCAACGCTGCCGGGCCGCCCTGCTGCAGCAGCCGGCGCCCAAGACCAAGAAAGTTTCCCAACCGTGAGAGCCTAATGATCGTAAACGCAGCAGTTTTCACTTGTAGCATCTGTGGCGAGGCATCCGTCAACATTTGCGCCTATTGCACCAAGGATGCCTGCTCCAACCATCGCTGCGAGCGTTGCAAGCGCTGTAGCGACTGTTGCGAGTGCGAGGTTCCGCTTTCAGCCGACGAACCCATGGCCCCGGAGGCTATGACGGAGGTTGTGCTACCGGCCGAGTTGGAACCGCAAATGGAAGTCCCCTTGGACGCGGAGCCCGCCAGTTCAAGCCTGCACAGCCCCATGCTGCAGAGCCACGGTTTGCACAGCTTCCTGACCGCCGAGGAATCGAGCGTGTTCGCTGAAGAGCGTCCGCCACGCGAACCGCGGATTTTTGGGGAGTCGAACGTGTTTGCGGAGGAAGATCCGATCGCAGAAGATCTGAACGAAGAGGAATCAGCCGAAGAGGAACCAACCGAAGAGGACGGCTCAGCCGGGCCTGTCGCGTAGCCTGGCGCTGCGGATGATGCTCGCCGCTAACGCAACTTAGCGGATCATAGTGGCCCAGAAGCTGCAAGCAGACTGCCAATGCGTCTTTCGGGCGCCCACCTCATCCTGGTCTGGTCGCTGGCCAGCTCTGCGTCTGCCCAATCCGATGTCCAATTCAAAAGCACGGCTCCGCTGGTAGTGGCGCCTACCACCATCACCGATTCCAAAGGGCAATTTGTTGACGGCCTTACGCAGGACGATCTGATTCTTTACGACAACAATGTGCCGCAGAAGATACAGATGGATTGGATGACGTACCCCATCGACCTGGTAGTGGTGGTGCAAGCCAGCTCCAATTCGGGCGCCATCATCGACAAGCTGGGAGGCAGTGGCATTCTGTTTTCACAATTGCTCGCGGCCGACGCCGGTGAGACCGCCGTGATTTCGTTCAGCGACAACGTCAAAGTCCATCAGGATTTCACCGGCAATCCGGATCTGGTGAGTCACTCGCTACGCATGCTTCGCAAGGAAGGCGAGAATGCGCACATCCTGGACTGCCTGCACCAGGCGCTCATCATGCTGGAACACCGGCCTCCCGGACGCCGTCGCATCATTCTCATGATCGCCGAGAGGCGGGATCGTTCGAGCCTTATGAAACTCCCCGAAGTGATGGAACAAGTGGAGCGTTTGAACGCCGCGGTTTATTGGCTCACCTATTCGCCCTTCCTGGAGCCATTCACCGTTAAGCCAAAGACAGCGGAAGATCTGAAGCCAGAAGACGAGCGCATCCAGGTTCAGAAGTGCGCGCTCTGCCCCGCCCCCGACGATACGCGCGTTCCACCGGATTTAGGTCCGGGCGGTTATTTATACGGCATCCAGGAATTGATCCGTTTGCATAAGCCGGATCTGGCCGGCCTGTTCAGCAGAATCACCGGCGGCCGAGAGCTGAACTTCCTGAAGAAGAGCGCTTTGGAGCACAGCATCCAACTGGTAATCGAGGAAGTGCATCGCCAGTACATTTTGAGCTTCGAACCGAAGGGCGGCCGTCCCGGAACATTTCACGTGATCCGCGTGGAAGCGAAGAGCAGGCCCCAGCTGCACGTGAAAACTCGCGACGGATACTGGGCGCTGGAATAATGGCCGCGACGTTTTCACAAGGTCAGTTCCCAAGTTTCCCCCAGCAGCTTTTGCCCGAAGCTCTGGTGCCGCTCGCGCTTCACCACGCGAAACCCTGCCTTGCGGTAAATCTGCCGCGCTGCGTCCAGGATCGACTGCGTCCACAGCGTGATCTTGCGATATCCGGCCTGCCGCGCGAAGCGGATACATTCGTCGACCAACCGTCCGCCGATTCCAAGGCCGCGCGCCGACGGCTCCACCAGCAACAGCCGGAGCTTCGCGACGCGGTCCGTTTTCTTCACCAGGAACACCGACCCCACGTTCGCCCCGTCGCGCTCGGCAATCCAGCAGCGCTCGCGCTTCGCATCGAAATTCTGAATGAACCCAGCGGTAATCTGCGCCACCAGCGCTTCAAAGCCTTCATCGAATCCGTATTCCTCCGCGTACAGCACGCCGTGCCGGTGAATCACCCAACCCATGTCGCCCGGTTGGTGTGTCCGCAACAAGTACGGGACTTTAGGCTCAGGCCTTTCACCCAGCAGGCTCTCAATGATCCCCATCGCGCCCGTCAATCGGTTCTGCTCGGCCACTGACAATCTGTCGATCATTTTCGATACACCGGCCGCCGACTTCGTCTCCAGCGCCTCGAACGCAGCCCGCCCGCTCTTGGTC
Source organism: Bryobacterales bacterium (assembly GCA_963725455.1). Taxonomy (GTDB): domain Bacteria; phylum Acidobacteriota; class Terriglobia; order Bryobacterales; family Bryobacteraceae; genus Palsa-89. Next base: position 2,074 of record CAVRZH010000069.1, on the reverse strand, counting down.
AGCGAGAGATGGCTCTGCCGCGCGTCCTGCTCCGACGGCTTGCGCGTAAGATACCCGCGCTTTTGAAAGCTGAGGAGCATGCGGCTCAAATATCCCGCGTCCAATTCCAGCGCTTTCGCGATCTCGGCCGCCGTGGGTGCGTCGCGATGCGCCACTTCATACAGCACCCGCACTTCGGCCAGAGTGAAGGGGCTGTCCAAGTATCCCTTGCCGAGCAAACCAATCTGGCCGGTGTAAAAGCGATTGAACCGGCGGATGGAGGAGACAGCGTCCTGGGCACTTTGCATATCGCCAGTGTCAACTATATAGTTGACCATTGTCAAATAACTACAAGCGTGCCAAAATCTGACCCACAACATCTCCGCTGTGTTCCACATAGCGCGTCACCAACTCGGCGAGCGGGATTGGATCGGCGATTCCAATCTTGCATGGCGCGTCCAGTTTGTCGGCGGGTATGCGCCGCAGCACATGTACCAGCAGCCAGTTCAACATCACCCACAGATCCACGGTCTCCCACCACGGGTAATCGGCGTAGCGCTGGAGAGCGACCTCGGCCTCGCCCGGATATCCGGCGGCCGTCAGTTTCGATTCCGCCAACGCCCGTGCAAACCACTGCTGATGCGCCATCGCCCAGTCAATCAAGTGGCCGAAAGCTTCCACCCGCGTCCACGGCTTTTCGATGTGGGGCACGCGCTTCAGGCGCTGTTCGCCATAAGCAATCGAGTAAGCGTGCAAGTGCGCCACCGTGCCGTCCAGAAGATTTTCCAGAGCCCGGATGCTGGGCTCCAGCAGCAGCGCGGCCGCTGGAACAGAGGGGGCATCGCTCCAGGGCGAAACGCGCTCGATGGGCCGCTCACTCGGCCGGGACATCTTTGGCTCTTCAATGTGCCTGGTGCGTACCGTCTCGCGATAACGGCCGTAATCCATCCCATACGCCCGCAGCAGCTTGGCGGCAGTGCAATCTTCGACACGCAGTAGCCCCAGAACGAGGTGTCGCGTGTCGACCTGGTTATGGCCCAAAGCGTCCGCTTCCTTTTGTGCAAAGCGGAGCGTCCGGACTGAGGCCTTGCTGAGCGGCAAATCCCCCACCACAGATACGCGCTGTCCCACCGGAGGAGCCACTTCCTCCAGGTTTTTTCGAATCGTCTCCAACGCGCCCGTCTTGACTATGGTCTGATCTTCACGCAATATGCCCAGCAACAGATGTACCGTGTCAATCCGTGGGGAGCCCAAACCGCGGGCTTCCTTCAGCGCGAAGACCATCACCCGCCGGGCGTGTTCGGTAAATCGTTCCAACATCGGATCGCTCCCCGGGTTTAATCCGCGCGCGAGAGAATCTGCGCCAGCATGTCTTCGCAGTGCTCCACGTAAGCTTCCATCAATTTCGCGAGCGGCATCGGCTCCGCGCTCCCGATCCGGCACGCCACGGCGAGCTTCTCTTCGGGAATCCGCCGCAGCACATGAATCAGTAGCCGGTTCAAGGATGCCCATAGATCCACCGTTTCCGGCCACGGGAAATCCGCATAGTGCTGAACAGCAGTCAGGCCAGCTTCCGGGTATCCGGCGGCGTGAAGTCGCCCATCCATCACCGCGCGAGTCGCCCACTGCTGATGCGCGATCGCACAATCGATCAAATGACCCAGCGCTTCCTTCCGCGTCCACTGCTTGCTCAAGAGCCGTTGATCGCCAAACGGATCTGCGCACCCTCGCAAGCGCGTGGCCGTGTCGTCCACCAAACGTCCCAAGTTATCAATGGTCGGCTCCAAGGACGTCTCGGGCGGCGCGACCGGAGCAGGATGAGCCCGCTCAAAATTTATCGAAGGGTGGAGTATCCTTCGCTCCTGAGGCTGCGACTGGCGCGCGATCTCGCGGCATTCATCGAGCGTGATTCCGTGCTTGCGCAGCAGCTTCGCCGCCAGGCTGTCTTTCACCCGCAGCAAGCCCAGCACCAAATGCGGCGTTCCAATCAGCGGTTGATTCAATCTCTCGGATTCCTCCGCCGCGTACGCCAGCGCCATTTTCGATTCATGGCTCAGGGGCATTTCCACCGAGGTCGCGACTTTCGGCCTCTTCA
>CAVRZH010000068.1:0-5854 GCA_963725455.1 Bryobacterales bacterium | reverse complement strand
CTAAGGCTACGCCGCGCGGCAAGGCACCGAATATATCGGCTATGTTGATGGCGACCAGATGGTGGCCGTTCGCACCAAATAAAACCATTTTCCGAAAATATGGCAACCCCAATCAGCACTACTCTGAGTGATGACGTTCTGCATATTCTTTTCCATAAGCCGCGAACTCACAACGCGTGGCTGGACAAGCCCGTCAGCGACGATCTGCTGCGCCAGCTTTATGAGCTGATGAAGTACGGGCCCACCAGCGCTAACTCCAATCCGGCGCGCATCGTCTTCCTGCGAACGAGGGAAGCCAAAGAACGGCTGCGGCCCGCGCTTAGTCCCTCCAATGTGGATAAAACGATGAAGGCCCCGGTGACCGCGATCATAGGCTTCGATCTCCAGTTTTACGAACATACCCCGAAGCTGTTTCCGAACAATCCCGCCATGCGCGACATGTTCGCCAAGTCGTCTCAACTTGCCGAGACCACCGCCTTTCGGAACGGGACCCTGCAAGGCGGATACATGATTTTGGCCGCCCGGGCACTGGGATTGGATTGCGGGCCCATGTCGGGTTTCGACAACGCCAAGGTGGATGCTGAGTTTTTTTCGGCGTCGGCGGGCAATCCGCCGTCGTTCATCGATGTGAAATCGAACTTCCTGTGCAACCTGGGCTACGGCGATCACTCGAAGCTCTTCCCTCGGAATCCGCGCCTGGCCTTCGAAGACGCCTGCCGATTGCTCTAGCCACGGGCTAGCTAACCTGGCTTTTCTCGCCATCGGCGAGCGCCAGTTCCGTGATGCGCAGGCCGGCTTCGGTGATCCGCGACGGGTATAAATCTTTCAGGCGTTCTTCGTGGGGCGGAATCACGCGATGAACATCTCCGCCCACGCTCTTCACCATCTCTTCGGCGGTCATGATCACATTGAATTGGCTGCCCGTTGCCAGCCCGATAGGAATGTACTCGGGATCTTTGGGATCGTGTCCGCGCAAGTTTTCGTAGGTGTAAGCCAGGTCGCCGCAAAAAACCCAGCTGCTTTGCGAATTCGCTGCCAGGTCGTTGCGGACCGTCACGTACATGGATCCCCAGGTGTGCGTGTCGAAAGCCGCGTGGAGATCGATTCCCGGCAACACGTTTTCGCGATCGCCTTGGACGCACACCAGGCGCCCTTGCCGCGCGAGATCCACCGCGCGCATGATATCTGCCGGATCGATGCCCAGCATCAGCCAGCGGAAGCGGCGCTCCAACGACATGGTCCACACCCATTTGGAAAGCTCACGCTCTTCCAGATAGAACGTCGCGTTCGGGAAATCCTCGATGTTGCCCATATGATCGAAATGGGCATGCGTGATGAAGATGTGGTTGATATCCTGCGGCCGGATGCCGATCTCGCCCAGCACGTCGTGCGGCGAATGCCAGCCGCGGACGCCATACGTATTGGCGAGCACTTCGCCGTGCGCCTTGTGGTTGTAGCCGACGTCCACCAGCGCGAGCCGGCCTTGGCCCTTGATCACGATGTAGCAATACGGCAGCTTGCGCGTGCCTTGGTTGTGCATGCCGTAAATCAGGCCGCTTTGAGGATAATTGGGCACCGCGGCATATTCCATCACCCAGAGTGAATAGGCGCTCATTGAATGCGGCTCCGTCCACAGCACGCGCGCTCACAGGAAACTTTCTCGAAGCCCGGCAGCGCCTCGGCGGCTCTCTCGAGCTCGGAATATCCAGCGCGCAGCGGAATCAGGATACGATCGATGTCCAATTGACCATCGGCCGCTTTCAATGCCACGCCGATGTCGCTGGCCGCCCTAGCCAAGTGCGCGTAATGCCGCTGGGCGCGCGGCGTTGGCCGGGAGCGCCGCAACTCATCGGTAGCCTCGCGAAAAACTTCTCGCGCTCTGAGTAAAGCTGGATGGTCTGGCGCGGCCTCCTTCGATCCCGCGGCGGCCAATACCAGCAATCCCGCCAGCTGCGACGCCACCTGCTTCAAGTCTTCAAAACATCTTTGGTTTTCGACAATGTAGGCCGCGGTTGCGTCGTCTACCATGGGTTCTATCTCATCACGAACGGATTGGGTGCGTTGCCCGCAATGTCGATCCACACGCTCTTGGTTTGCAGATAGTCGTGGATGGCGTCGATGCCGCTCTCGCGCCCAATGCCCGACCGCTTGTAGCCTCCGAACGGCGACATATAGCTGACGGCGCGATAGGTGTTTACCCAAACCGTGCCGGCCTCCAGACGCTCGGACATCAGCAACGCGCGCCGGATGCTCTGGGTCCAAACGCCGGCCGCGAGGCCATAAACCGTGTTGTTGGCGATACGGATCGCTTCTTCTTCGTCGTCAAATGGAATGACCGACAGCACCGGCCCGAAAACTTCTTCATTAGCGATGCGCATCTGTGGATTCACGTCGGTGAAAATTGTTGGCTCGACGAACCAGCCCGAACCGCATTCCTCGCGCTGGGCCGGCGCGCCGCCCAAACGGCAGACCGCGCCTTCTTCCTTCGCGATCCGGATATAGTCGAGAATTTTTTCGTACTGCGGACGCGTAGTAACGGGGCCAACCTGCGTGGAGGCGTCCAACGGATTACCCATGCGCGCGGTCTTGGCGAGAGCCAGCAGCCGCTCCACAAACTCGGCGTGGATGGGCCGATGGATGAGCGCGCGGGATCCCGCGATGCAAGTCTGACCGGTGGCGGCGAAAATTCCCGAGACCACGCCCTTGACGGCTTGCTCGATATCGGCGTCGTCGAAAACAATGTTGGCCGACTTCCCGCCCAGTTCCAGCGTCACGTGCTTGATGCCGCGCGCGGCCAGCCCATAGACGTGCTCGCCGGTTTTATCGCCGCCCGTGAACGCCACCTTGGCGACGTCCTGATGCGTGATCAAAGTCTCGCCCACTTCGTTGCCGAAGCCAGTAATGATGTTGACTACGCCCGGAGGAAAGCCGGCTTTCTCGAATAGTTCGCCAAATGCGAACGCGGAGACCGAAGAAAATTCCGACGGCTTCCAAACCACAGTGTTGCCCGCGGCCAGCGCCGGCGCGAGTTTCCAGGTGGCCAGCAGCAATGGCGAGTTCCACGGCGTGATAGCGGCTACTACCCCCAACGGCTCCTCCCGCGTGAAGTTGAACACACCGGGCTTGTCGATCGGAATCACGCGCCCTTCGATCTTGTCCGCCAGGCCGCCGAAATAATAAAACCATTGCGGGATGTAATTGAGCTGGCCGCGCATCTCGGCGATCAGCTTGCCGTTGTCGGTGGATTCGATCTCAGCGATCCGCTGCGCTTCCGCGGCCACCAGGTCGCCGAATTTGTGCAGCAGCGCGCCGCGCGCACTGGCGGTCAGTTTGCGCCATTCGCTGCCAGCTTGAAACGCGCACTTGGCGGCCGCGATAGCTTGGTCCACGTCGGCCTTGGAGCCGCGCGGAACCAGCGCCCACGGTTTCGCCGTGTACGGATTCACCGATTCGAACCATTCACCCGAGGCGGGATCAACCCACTTCCCGCCAATCAACATCTGATGCTTCTTCACGCTGCCAGACCTCCTAAGGCGCCTATGTCTTCTTGTTGTTCCAGTGTATCCACCATCTCTTCGATGGCTTGCCAATTCGCGCACGCCGCCCGGAATCGTGCGCGGATCTCGTCCGGCGTGGCCGGAATCACATCCGGCATTCGGGACGACGCGGTTCGCCCGCCAAAGTTCACAATCACTTCCGAACCCTGCGCCCCTGGATACGCGGCGGTAAAAGCCGCGTCGCTCTCCAGCTTAGTAATGCTCGCCAGCCTTTTGACCTGCGGATCGTCGAGCAAGCGATAATTCGATTCCGCGATTACGCCGTGCGCCAGCGTGGCGGCCACGCAGTACTGGATGCTCATCTTGGCTTGAAGGATGCGCTCAAAGGGCCCGGGGTAATCGCAACCAGGATAACCCACCGCAGCCGCGGATGCCTTCACCACGATCGATTGAATGTCTCCCCTCCGAAATCCATCCTGCGTCGCCAAGGCGAGCGCGGCTTGGCACGCCGTCTGCGCATAGTTGCACGCGGGGGCCGGCTTGTAATACACCGACAGAATTTCGAGCGGGCCGCCGGAAAAGGGCGCGACGCGCGATATGCAATCCGATTTATTCAGTCCGGAAAAGAGCCCGGCGCGGCCATCTAGCGCGCTTTCCGACGCACGTGCGCCCAGCGCAGCCAGTTCCACGGCGGTTACTGCGTTACGCGCGGCGAAGCCCGGATGAAAAAACATTTCGTCGCCGCCGCAATAGGGCCACTCGTTTAGGCCGCCCGTGGCGTTGGCCGCGAAACCAAGAGCACTGACGCTGGCGTCTTCCTCCAACCCGAGCAAACGGCTTCCGGCAATCGCACCCGCCAGTGGACCGGTAATTCCGGTGGGACGAAAGCGCCGGACCATTTCCTGATCCATGATCGCCCGGCCCACTGCCGCGCCTATCTCATAGCCGCACACGGCGCCCAAAATGAAATCCCGGCCACTTGCTTTATGCTGCTGCGCGAGTGCCAGCAAGGTCGGAAAAATCACAACGCCCAGGTGGCTGACCGCACCGGTGTGCATGTCCTCACGCACCAGTCCGTGCCCAAGCGTTGCATTCGCGAATGCCGCTTCCGCGGGCGACGTTCTCACCGGCGTTCCAAGCACCGTCGCGTGGCCGCTGGCAGCGCCGGCCATACGAATCGCCTGGCAACCCCAGGGCAGATCGCGCGCCTCAAAGGCGCACGAAAGCATGTCGAGCAATCCGATTTTGACCTTTGCGATCACCTCCGGCAAAAGTTGATCCATCGTCAATCCTCGCGCGGCGCGCACCATTTTGCGCGAAAGGCTGATATCGTGCATCAACGTATCACCAGCATCAAGGTATACGATACCCGATTACGATAAACTCCAGTGGTGAGCGAAATTGGTCTCAGCCCAACCCAGTCCGTTCGCGAGACCCCGCCGGCTTTTCGCACCTGGATGATGTGGGTTCCGTCGGTGGCCATGATGCTGTCGAGCCTGTTGTCCTACGTGGACCGGCAGGTGCTGGCGGTGCTATCTCCGATGATCCTGCGCGACACCGGCTTAAGCGCGCAAGCCTACGCGGACGCCCTTTCGGCATTCTCGATTTTTTACATGATCGGGAACCCGCTGTTCGGCTCGTTCCTCGATTTCGTCGGGCTGCGCAAGGGGATGTTCGTCGCCGTCTCGCTGCGGGCCATCGCCAGTACTGCGCACGCCTGGATGTCGGGCTTCTGGGGATTCGCCGTGGCGCGCAGCGTGCTTGGTTTCGGCGAGGGCTCGGCGTTTCCGGCCGCGCTTAAAGCAGCCGCTGAATCATTACCGCCGAATCGGCAATCCCGTGGAACGGCCATCGGATATAGCGGCGCATCGCTTGGAGCGATCATTACCCCGTTGATTGTCACACCGATCGCGCTGCGTTTCGGATGGCGATCCGCGTTTCTGGTAACCGGGGCGATGGGGGTAGGCTGGCTGGCTCTTTGGTCGATCATCGGACGGCCGCCATACCTGGCGCAGTACCAGCGCACGTCGCACCAAGCCGCGTGGCCCAATTTCGGGGAGCGGCGTCTCTGGCTGGTGGTGTCCAGCTTCGGACTGGGCGCCGTCGCGCTGGGCTTGGTCTCGTATTTGAGCCCTCTATACTTGAGTCGCGCGTTTAGCCTATCGCAGGCGCAGCTCGGAAATATACTTTGGATCCCTCTGGTGGGCTGGGAAGCCGGATATTTTTTCTGGGGCTGGATTGCGGACAAGTTCGTCAGGCGGGGCGAGCGTCCCACCGGGCTATTCTGCATGCTTACCGTGCTCGCGCTACCCACGGCGCTAACGACGGCCATCCATTCCTGGCCGGTGGTGTTGTTG
>CAVRZH010000067.1:0-19068 GCA_963725455.1 Bryobacterales bacterium | reverse complement strand
CACCATGTATACGAACCAACCAAGTAGGTCACAAGCACCACCACGTATTGCTCATCAGAATCGGGAATCTTCATCCCGAACTCGCGCTCCAGCTCGCCGACCAGGTCCGGCAGCGCGAACGAATCCAGAAAACCGGAATCGAACAGCGATTCGTCCGGCTCCGGCAGGGCCGTATTATTAGCAACTTTCCGTACGATGGCGAGAATGCGTTCCTTATTGTCCATCTTTTTAACCGTCTTTATTGATCGTGACTTCCTTCCGCGCGGATGGTGAGAAATCGGCTGTATTGAGCCATTAATTCGTCAAAGAGCATGCCAGCGGTCATGCGATAACCGGCGCCCGTCTGGTGTGTATAATCGCCTTGCCCCAGCCCGGCCTGCACCCATTGACGCACCGCCCCAGCCCCGCCCATGGCAGCCCGCCAATCCCAAAAGGCGCACCCGTTCGCTTGTGCGACATCGCGCTGGATCTCGATCACCTGATCCAGATGCGGAAACGGGAGGCGGCGGCCACCCATGCGATACTCGCAATCCGGCGGGCCGACCATCAGAATGCTGGCCACCGGAGCCGCGGCGCGCAGGCGATGGACGATTTCCGTTAAAGCCGCGCGATATTCTTCGGCCGTCCAGGAACGGCTGAGAGCTTCGTTGGTTCCGTACGCCAGAACAATCAAAGCCGGATCGCGGCTTGTCAGTTCCGGCCCCAGAATGTTCGGCTTCCAATCGAGGATCCGATTGGCTTCCGCGCCGTTGATGCCCAGCGTTTCATACGTTACGCCCGCATGATTTTGCGCCACCCAACCGAACAGCCGCACCGGCGCGGGCTGAGCGTCCGTAGCGTGTATTGATGGGGTCCCGGCGACGCCGCATAGCTAAACACGCCCGGTTCCATTTCACCATCCGTGTCGATGGTCTGCATGGGAGCGCCGTCTACTGAGAACTCCATCTGTCCGCCGCCGGGCTGCCGTAGGTAATGCAGCTCAAGCTGCTCGCACTCGACGTCCAGCGTTACCGTCTCGCCCGCGGATTCCGATGTCAGGCTCACTCCGCCGAGTCCCTCGACACCATCGCTCTTGCGCGTAACAATGCCGCTGGTATACCATCCGCGCGAATTGCTGCCATGGCTGTCGAATCTGCGATAGCCGAGAAAGGGATGGCCCGGCAGCGTGTACCCAGCGCCTCCAGCGCCAAACTTGGCTTGAAAATCCTGGCGCATCTGATTGGCCCAGTCATCCGATGCGGTATGCGAATCGCCGTACTGCAAAATGTGCAGTGACATATTCTCGGGTGGATGCGAGAGCTGCTCAAAGAAAGGCACCAGCGCCCCCGCGCCTTCCAAAACGCCGGCAGGCTGGGCGCTTCGTTCACTGATGGCGCGCAGCGCGGCCACGCGCACCAAGGGTGAAACATAAACCACAGGCACTCGAACACGTTTTTTGTGCGCGACCTTCTTTTTGTTCGATTTCTTCGCAGTGCTAGTAGTTACTGCCGGAGCTGTCGCGGTTATCAGCAACGCCGCGAAAATCAGCGCGAGCCGGGCCACTAGTGGAGTCTCCGCTGCTCGCGTGCTTTGAATTTGCGATAGCCGGATTCCAGCGCCTGATCCAGAAGTACTCCCACTTTGTGCGCACCCGCCGGCAGTGGATGCGTGAAATCGGCGCTCACCAGCCTCGGAGTACTGTCATACCAGCGCTCCATGGTTCCCGCGCCACCCATGGCTTGAAAAGTGTTGAAGAAAGCGCAGCCGGTCTCAGACGCCATCTGACGCTGGATCTCAACCAGGCGTGGGAGTGTGGGAACGGTGGTAATACGGGAATCGGAATCGCGCTGCCCACGATCCATGGGACTCATCACAAGAACCGAAGCCCGAGGGACCGCCGCCTTCACGCGCTCAATCACCTGGCGCAGCTCACCGGGGTAGGAATGTTCGATGTAGTCGGCATAAATACTCTCGTTCGTGCCGTAATTGATCACCACCAGGTCCGGATGCTGGTGCTGCAACTCTTCCGTCCACTGCGGCTTGTCGAAGTACCGAACTACCGATTGAACTTGCCCGCCATTCAACCCAAGACTATTGTAAACCACCCCTGGCGTATTCCTTTCGAAACTGACGCCGAAAAGGCGAACCGGTCCGCGCTCTACCGTAAGATTGATTTCGCGAGCGCCGGGACTCAAAGGGAAGGTCTGGTAATCGGGCTGATCGGCTGGGCCGTCCGTCTCCACGTCCCCAAGTTTCTCGCCGCCTGCTTCCACCGTGAGCACGCCACCGCCGGGCTGGCGCAGGAAGTGAACCTCCATTCGCGCGTGATCTTCAGCCAGGGTCAGGCGCGAGGTGGCGCCGATGTCGCCTTCAAAGCTGACGCCACCCAGGCCGTGGAAACCATCCCGCGCGCGGACCTGCGTCGCGGCATTAATCAGCCAGCCCTTCCCTTCCAGCTCCACGCCACGATGTCCATACCACGCCCACGGCTTGGCGATCAGCACGAAGCCGTGGCCGGCGTCGCCGAAATGTTCCTGCAGCAGCGAGCGCACATCGGCCGTGATGGAATCGGCGGTCACCGGGGAATCGCCGTAGTGCAGAACGCGCGTGATGGCTCCTGGAGCGCCCAGTTCGGTGCGCCACAGCGCGAGATAGAACGCCCGGAGTTCGTCGTGTGGGTCGATCAGATTCGGCTCGATAATCGCGCGCCTGGCGGCGGTCACCGGGCCTTTGAGCACGGGCATCGGCGGAAGCGGTTCCACATTGGGGATGTCGCGCGGACGAAAATCCAGAACTTCGGAAAGCGTAAAGGGCCGGGCCAGTTTCGCGAAATCGAGCACTAACAAAAGCGCACCCAAACTTAGAATGGCCAGCGATGTCTTTTTGGGCAGCATCATCAGAACCGGGAATAGATGAACGGCGCGCTGCCCGATCCGGCGACGTATCGAATAGCAACCGCGACGGCGGCGATGGCCGCGGCCTGTGCGTAATAGGGAAACTGGCAATACAGCTGGAGACCGCCGTCATACCAGCGCTTGGGCACGAAGTGCGCGACGGCTGCGATGACCAACACCAGCATGAAGGCCGGAGTGATGTTCGCGAATGAAATGGTGCCGGAAGAGATTTGATACAGGATGTCGCGCGCCACGCTCAAGCTGGAAGCGCGGAAGAAAACCCAACCCACTAGAACAAAATGGAAGGTGGCCAGGCCGCACAAAAATCGCGCACCGGGCGTGAACGTCAACTTCGGATTCCCGTGCAGCGCCTGCCAGCCGCGGTGCGCCGCCAGGCCGATCCCGTGCCAGGCGCCCCAGACGATAAAGGTCCAGCCGGCGCCGTGCCAAAGACCGCCGATCACCATGGTGATCACCAGATTCAGATAGGCAAATATTTTCCAGCGCGAGCGCAGCCCGGGCAGCGAGAAATAAAGATAATCGCGCAGCCAGTTGGAGAACGAGATGTGCCAGCGACGCCAAAAGTCGGAAATGTTTTGCGCGGCGTAAGGACGATTGAAGTTGCGCGGGAGCGTGATGCCCAGCAGGAGCGCGGAGCCGAGCGCGATATCGGTGTAGCCGGAGAAATCGTAGTAAAGCTGGAAGGCGTAGCCGTACACTCCGGCCAGCACTTCCGCGCCCGAGTAAAGCTTGGGCAGATCGAAGACGCGATTCACCAGCGTTTCCGCCAGGAAATCGGCGATCAGCAGCTTCTTCACCAGGCCCAGGCCGATGAGGAACAGCGCCTTGCCTCCATCCTGCGGACTGAGCATTTCGCGCTTGGACCATTGGGGCAATAATGTCGACATGCGGGTGATGGGGCCCGCGACTGTTGTGGGGAAAAAACTCACGGACGCGAGATATGCCAGATAGCTCTCCGCCGGTTTCGCGTCGCGGCGGTAGATGTCGATGGTATAGGTGAGCGCCTGGAACCCGTAGAAAGAAAGCGCGAGCGGCAGCACCCAAGGCAAGGCAGACAGGTATTTCACCGACGCCATCAGTCCGACGTTGATCGCGATGCTGAGCGTAATGAGCAGGCGCCGCAATCCGGGGCGCGAGGAGCGGTGGAGTGCATGGCCGATCAGAAAATCACACGTCGAGGCGGCCGGAATGATGGCCAGGTAAACCAGGTCCCAACGAGCGTAGAAGAAGTAGTTGGCAAAAAGGACGACGGCGAGAGCGCCCAGGCGGTACCGCGCGGCCAGCCAGTAGGCGAAGAAAACGGCCGCGAGAAAGCTGAAATATGCCGCTGTAGTCAACAACATAGGCGGATGCCCCAAGTATAGCTGGGGTTGGGGATTAGGGTTTGGGAAATCCCGTCTGTCCTCCAGCTAATCTATCGGATGTTTCCACGCGAACCTACCCCAAATCAAATGCGCCTTGAGAGTGGCCGTGAGACTGGCCGCTAGACTGTAAGACAGATTCCCCAGAAGCCATGTAATCGTTCGCAACCGGGCGGCATCCTATCTCACGAGGAGAGTGTGTCTTGAGGCTTGGCAAATCAATAATACTTTTATTTACAATGGTTTTCGTAACGTTTGGCTTGGCGGGCGCCAAGAATGATCCGGATAGTTTTTCCGGAAAGTGGGTCCTGGATAAACACAGCCCACGGCCTGGCGACGCGCCTAACGATCTGCAGACCAAGATCAAACAGGATGGCTCCGGTGTAACCATCGAATCCAGCTTCCGTGAGCCCGACAACGGTGTAGTGCCGCTGCTTTATCTGGGCGTGATGACCAACAGGTTGCACCTGAACACCGATGGCCAGGAGCAGCAAACCCAGATCGGTCCATTTATGGCGGCTTTTAAAACCACCATGGATGGCAACAAACTGATGACTGATTGGAAAGCGCAGATCAACGGCGATCCGGTGGAGGGGCATTGGGTCCAAACGCTCTCCGACGATGGCAAGCACATGACCATGGATATCAAGGAAAGTTCCACGCACGGCCAGCACGCCGAAGCCACGCTCACCTTCGTCCGGAAGTAGCCGGGGATTGATTGACAGCTAAGTGACCTGCGTTAGCATGGCAGAATGAAGCGGTTTTCGCTCGTTCTGTCAGCGATTCTACTGGCGATTCTACTGGCGTCCCTACGGGAATCTCGCGCGGATCCGGCCGGGAAGTTCGCGCTAACCATCGACAACATCATGCGCGGGCCGGGGCTATATGGCTATGAGCCTTCCCAGCCGCGCTGGTCGGGCGATGGCGAGCGAATCTATTTTCAATGGAAGCAGGCCGGCGATCCGCTGCTGCAGCCGATGGACACCTACGTCGTCGGACGCGGCGGGTCGGGACTGCGGAAGTTGCCGGAAGCGGAGGCGAAGCTCGCGCCGCCCGCCGGTGGCGATTCCACGCGGGATAAAAAGCGGACCGTTTATTCCCGGGACGGGGATATTTGGCTTTATGATGCGGCCGCGGGAGGGACCCGGCAAATCACCGAGACGGAAGATAACGAGACCAACCCGCATTTCACGCACGACGAAAAGCGCGTCGCATTCACTCGGGCGAACAATCTCTACGTGACCGCTCTGGACAATGGAGCCACCGAGGAGATGACCGATATTCGTCCGGCCGGGAGTCCGCCACCGCCCGACGAAGAGAAGCTAACGGCCAGCCAGGAGACGCTCAAGAAGGACCAAAAGGATTTGTTCGATGCCATCCGGCAACGCGCCGCCGAACGCGAAGAGCAACAGGCCAAGCGCAAGCGCGAACATCCCAGGAAGCCATTCATCTTGCAGGCCGGACAGACCGTTGCGGCGCTACAGCTAACGCCGGACGAGAAATATGTCGCTGCAAGCATTCGCGAAGCGGCCACGGGCGCCAAGCGCACCATTGTCCCGAGCTTCGTCACCGAGTCGGGTTATACCGACGACATCTCGTCCTACGAAAAGGTGGGTGATAAGCAGAGTCTGGTCCGATTGGCCATTCTGAGCGTGGAGACGGGCGAAGTGAAATGGGTGGAGCTGGGACTGAACGAAGCGGCGCCGTCAACCGATTCCAAAGCGACCGCAGACCGTGCCGTCCGTTGGTCGGAGCCGCTATGGTCGTCCGATGGAACCAAGGCCGTAGTGTATGCGCGCGCCATGAACAACAAGGACCGCTGGATTTTCGCGCTGGACGAAGCCACTGGCAAAACGCGCGTGGTGGCGCACGATCATGACGACGCGTGGATCGATGGACCTGGCATCGGCGACCCGGATGAGCCAGGCACCGAGACGCTGGGCTGGATGAAGGGCGATCAGGATATCTATTTCCAATCCGAACGTACCGGCTACTCGCATCTTTACAGCGCGCCATTCGCGGGCGGCGAAGCCAAGGCGCTGACTTCGGGCAAGTGGGAAGTGGATAGCGCGACATTGTCGAGCGATAAGAGCCGCTTTTTCCTGGTAACCAATGAGGGCGATCCAGGCCAGCAGCAAGTTTACGAAATGAGCGCCGACGGCGGCGCGCGCACCCGGCTAACGAAGCTACCCGGCGGACACTCGTGCGTTCCATCTCCCGATGAGCGCTGGTTCGCGGATGTTTACTCGTACACCAACAAACCGCCCGAGTTGTATGCGCAGGAGACGCGCGTGGACACAGCGGCGAAAAAGCTGACGTCGTCACCGGCGCCCGAGTTTTGGGAGTATCCGTGGCTGGACACGCCCATCGTCACGTTTGCCGCGCGCGATGGCGTGATGGTGCGGGCGCACGTGTACAAGCCGGCGCATTATCGGAAGGGCGGACCGGCCGTGTTGTTCGTGCATGGCGCCGGTTACTTGCAGAACGTGGACCGGATGTGGTCCTACTACGCGCGCGAGTACATGTTCCATCAGCTATTGATGGAGCGAGGATACCTGGTTGCCGACGTGGATTACCGCGGATCTGCGGGTTATGGGCGGGATTGGCGCACGGCGATCTACCAGCACATGGGCGGCAAGGATCTGGATGACAACATCGACGCCGCGCGCTGGATGGTGTCCGAATACGGCGCCGATCCCAAGGGCCTGGGCATTTATGGCGGCAGCTACGGCGGTTTCATCACGCTGATGGCGATGTTCACGCAACCGGATGTGTTCGCGGCGGGCGCGGCGCTCAGGCCGGTGAGCAACTGGGCGAATTACAACGATGAATACACGTCGGACATTTTGAATCTTCCACAGAGCGACGCGGAAGCGTACAAGCGGTCGTCCCCGATCTACTTTGCCCAGGGGTTGAAAGGCGCGCTATTGATCTGCCACGGGATGGTGGATACCAACGTGCATTTCCAGGACACGGTAGAGCTGGTGCAAAAGCTGATCGAGTTGCGCAAGGAAAATTGGTCGTTGGCGGTGTATCCGGTGGAGAACCACGGCTTCGTGGAGCCAACCAGTTGGGCGGATGAATACAAGCGCATTTTCGGGCTCTTCGAGAAAAATTTGGCGGCCCATTGAATCTGGTATAGTAGCCGGAAATGAGCCGCACACTGATCGCACGGATTTCCGCTTGCGTGCTGTTTCTGACACTCGGCTGGTTCGCTTACACGCAGCTCGGCTATACGCAGAACCCGCCGCCCGCGAAACTCAAGGTCAATAAAGTGAAGGACGATCTGTACGAGATCGAAGGCGACGGCGGCAACGTCGCAGCCTACATCACTGATGAAGGCGTCATCCTGATCGACGACAAATTCGATCGGGACCATCAAAACATCGTGGATAGCGTGAAGAGCGTCACCAGCCAGCCGATCAAGTACATCATCAACACGCACTATCACCAGGATCACAGCGGCGGCAACGCGCAGTTTCTGCCCACGGCCGAGATCATTTCCACTGCCATGGCGCGGACCAATATCCTGGAGCATAAGCAGCAGGGAAATGTTCAGCCTCCACCGGTGAGCCCCGCGCGGATTACTTTTACCACGGAAGCCGACGTGAACCTGGGCGGTAAAGAAGTGCGGGCCATTTACATGGGACGCGGCCATACCAATGGCGACGCGGTGATTTACTTCCCCGCCCTGCGCGTGCTGCACACCGGCGATCTGATGGCGGGCACCAGTCCACTGATCGATTACAACGGGGGCGGAAGCGTCGTGGAATGGACCAAGACGCTGGACAACGCGTTGAAGCTTGATTTCGACACTGTGATTCCCGGCCACGGCGCTATCACGGACAAGGCTGGTTTGCAGACGTACCGCAATAATGTTGAGAAGATGCGGAATCGCGTGAGCGCGTTAGTGCATGAAGGCAAGAGCCAGGATGAAATCGCCAAGTTCATGGCCGACGAATACAAATGGGCGCCGGGCAGCATACAGCAACAGTGGAGCGTGCCCGGGATGATCGCGGAACTGAAGTAGCCTACAAGTTCCGAAAGAACTTCACGAACATCGATACGGCCATCGAAAGGCCCACCAGGATGACGATGCGGCGCACCGCGGGGCCGCCAATTCGCCGCGCGATGAGCGCGCCGCCGTATCCGCCGATGATGGCTCCGATCACCATCACGACGAACTCGGGCCAATAAACCATGCGAGCCCAAATAAAATAGAGAGCGGCCACGCCGTTGACGCTGGCGCCCAGCAGCGCCTTCAGTCCGTTCATCTGGTGAATGTCGGTGAGGCCGAGCACGCTGAGCGCGGCCAGCATCAAAATTCCGATGCCCGCGCCGAAGTAGCCGCCATAGAGCGCGACGAAAAGCTGAAAGGTCATCGCGCCGATGAGCCAGCGTGTGGATTTGTGCGATTCAGGGTGCGAGATCTTCAGCCGCCTTTGGATGGGCTCCTGGATCATGAACAGCAGTGTGGCGAAGAGGATCAGAAAGGGCACCAGCGCGTCGAAAACCGCAGGGGGCGTGTGATTGAGCAGCAGGGCGCCTAGTATGCCGCCGACGACACTGGGAAAAACCAAAGCGAGCATGCGCGGCCGGGAGGAACGCAGGTCCTGGCGATAACCCCAGATAGTTCCCACCGTGCCCGGCCATATGGCGACGGTGCTGGTGGCGTTCGCGTTAATAGAAGGCAGTCCGAGCCAGATCAAGGTCGGGAAAGTCAGCAGCGTGCCGCCGCCGGCCACGGAGTTGATAGCCCCGGCAACGAACGCGGCGCCCATTGCCACTAATGCGTGCCAGGGGTCCATCGAACTGAAAAACACTTTAGAGTTCCAGCATAACCTGCCGGCCGGAATGGGTGCAGTGGAAGGCAATCATCTAGCGCCGTACGCATCGACCCAATGACGGCTTTGCGCGACGAATAAACTATTCTCGCGGCGCCCTAAGAGGCACGGTGTTGATGTCGGTAGCTTTGAAATCGCGGCCGGTCGCCAGCACCGGTTCACCCCGGAGCGCCGCCAGCGCGTAAACCGCGCAATCGCCAAAGTTGAGCTGCGCGCGATGACCCATGCCTTTTCCAAAACGTCCAAAAGCTGCAATGGCCGTTTTGGCTTGCGCTTCATCGAAGGGAATCACCCGACCGTCGATGTCGCGAACAAGGCTGTACAGTGATTCAGCGGATTGCGGTTTCGCTCGCGCTCCCAGAACCATACCGGCTTCTAGAAGCGAGACCGAACTAACGTGTCGCGTGCTGGCTTGCTTCAAGGCTTCCAGTAATACCGGCGCGGTTGCCTCGCCTAACGCGATTGCTACGAGCGCGGATGTGTCGATTACCACGAGATTATTACCGGCGCCTAACGGGGAATACCAAATTCGTCGTATCCAAGAATTTCGTCATCGGTTCGGGTATCGAGCACTCGCAACGATGCAATTTCCTTTTGGATGGCGGCGATTTTCTTAAGATCTATCGGACGTGGCCGACCCCTCAACTGGTCTTGCAAGGAACGGATTACCGCCTCCGTCAGTGTCACACCCATCTTCTTGCTCACCTTTTCAGCGAGCTTATGAGCGGCAGGATTTTTGATGTACAGCGTGCTCATGTGACAATTATACCGCGCCGGGCAATCCCCAGGTATATACCAGACTAAAGGATATTCACCGCCCTCGCCGCCAGCAGCGCCACCGTCGCGAGTGAAATCAACGCTTGCACCATCATCATCAGCTTGGCCCAGCGCGAAAGCACCGGAACGTCAGTGGGCGAAAATGCGGTGCTGGTATTGAAGGCCAGAAACAAATAATCCACGAACCCGGGCCGCCAGTTCTTGTCGCTTTCCCAGGGCGTGATCATTTGAGGAAAAAGGAAGGCGCCTTCATCGTGCGCGTCGAGAAGGTCGCGCTGATTTGGGCCGCCGGCATCCAGCCGCCAGTACCAGGAGGCGAACACCAGGATGTTCGCCACCCACAGCGCCGCGGCAGCCCGTAACAACTCTTGCGGAGGATCCACATGACGCGGCAGGCGCAGAATCAACAAGCCGAGCGACCACACCATGGATGCGGTCACTGCGCTGAGCACAATGTGACTGAGCACGCGATTGAGCACGTCCTTGCCGATCCGATGCGCCACTACCGTAGGAATCAGCAGCACGCTCACCACCGCCAGCAAAAGCCATTCCTGCCCAAAGCGGAGCGGCGCGGGAATGACGAAATGCAAGCCTCCCGTGGCCAGCAGGGCGAGTACGGCCGGCCAGCGCGGCTCCGACGTTCTGGGCTCCTGCCGATTGGCCGCCCCCGGCCGGACCTTGATCTGCGGCATATGGGACAATGTACCAAGTCACCTCCCCATGAAGGTCGTGGTTCAGAGTTCGTCGTTGGTTTTTACGTTGCTCTCGATCATCCTGAACGTGCCGATCACTCGAGTGAAACGCAAGCCGGGCGGGGATCAGGAGAGTCGGCGGGAGCCTAGCAGGGCAACTGGCTAGCCTTGCTATTTGTCGTGGAGAGGCAGCATCGTTCGTCTAAGAGAAAATAGCCATGGCCATCTCGCCCCGCTTCGCACTGGTCCCCGCGGACAGCCCCGAATTTTCGCACGATTCTGCAGCCGGCGTTTACTCCTTCGATTTGGACGGAAACATAATCGAAATGAACGGGACGATGGCCGGCATCTTGGGCTACGCGCGCGAGGAAATGGCGGGCATAAACGTGAGCCGGCTGCTTGAACCGGAATCCTGGACCAGGTCCCGCGAACAACTGGTGGCGCAATTGGGAGGCGGAGGCCCGCAGCAATTGGATCTCACCGCCATCGCGAGCGACGCCAGCCGGGTGCATTTAGCCGTACTGCGGCGGCTGTTGTTCGAACGGGGCCGCCCGGTAGCGATTCAGGACTCTGTCCGTGTGCTGGGCACCCCTGTTCTCCGTCCCGCGGATCGCCGGTCGGGATCGACGGACACTTTTATTTACGGACAATCTGAAGACTCCGTCCGCTTTGCCGAACAGCTAAGACAACTGCACCGGCTGAGCACCACCAGCTACCTCACCTTGGAGCAGGCGCTCCAGGACCACCTGGACACCGGCTGCCGGCTTTTCCGTCTGCCCGTGGGAGTGTTGCTGCAAGTGGAGGGCGGCAACGCGGTGATCCAGGCTTCCCACGGCGCGGCGGATCTGGGCGGCGGCGTCCTGATACCGTTGTGGCAGACGCGCGCCTATAGCGTTACCAGCCGCCTTCGTACGGTGACGGCTTCGGACCCGGTTCTCACCGGCGCCGGCCCCCGGGCCGAGTTCGAAACCTACATCGGAGCACCGGTCTGGCTGGGCGCTGAATTATTCGCGACGCTCAGTTTTTCAGGTCCCTTCAACGGCGCGACGCGACAGTTTTCGCACGCCGACCGTGAGTTGATCGAATTGATGGCGCGCAGCATCGGGCGGGTAGTGCTGGAGCATAGAATCCAATCCGAGCGCGATAGGCTGCAGAGCCTGGAGAAGAACCGCAACCGCGTGCTCGAGATGGTGGCCGAAAACGAAAGTATCGACACCATTCTGGCCGAGGTAGTGTCCCTGGTGGAGGGGCAATGCCCCGGTGCGCTCTGCTCCCTGATGCTGCTCAAGGACGAGATGCTCACCTGGGTGGCTGCTCCAGGCTTCCCCCCGGAAAGTCTGCGCCTGTTGAAGCCGTTCCGTGTACTGCGCGACACCGCGGGTCTGCCGGCCGCGGAAGTAGCGCGGAGTACGGTCTTCTGGGACGACGTCCGCGGATGCCCGTTTTGGACGGACCGCGCACACCTGGCCGGTCAGCTCGGAATCGAGTCCTGCCGCTCCACGCCCATTTTGTCTGCCGCCGGCACGCTGCTTGGAATGCTCGCCCTGCACTACAAAACCACGCAACCGCGGGACGATAGCGATTCCGAGTTGCTGCAAGCAGCCAGCCGTCTGGCGGCGCGCGCACTGGAACAACGCGGGTTCACCGAGCGGCTGGAATTCCAGGCGCGTCACGATTCTCTCACCGGCCTGCCCAATCGATCCTACTTCATGGAGCTGCTCGAGGCCGCCTTACGGGATGCCAGCGACCGGTCGGGAAGCTTGGCGGTTCTGTTCATCGATCTCGATCGCTTCAAGCAGATCAACGATATTCTCGGCCACGCCATGGGGGACCGTTTGCTGAAGGAGGTGGGCCAGCGTCTGAAGCTCCTGCTCACCGAGGACGATCTGGCCGGACGGATGGGCGGCGACGAATTTATCATTGTGCTCACTCGCCAGCCCGATGAACAGGCCGCGGTGTTGGCGTCGCAGGAGTTTCTCAATTCATTTCGAGCTCCGCACCAGATTGAAGACAACGAGTTGTTCGTGACCGCCAGCATCGGCGTCGCGCTCTTCCCCCGGCACGGGCAATCGGTTGCCGAGCTGCTGCGAAACGCCGACCTGGCGATGTACCACGCCAAAAATAGCGGCAAGAACGATGTGGTGGTGTTCCGCGACAAGGATCATACCGCCAGCCTGGAACGGCTCCGCCTGGAAAACGCGCTGCGGCGCGCGCTGGAACATCAGGAGTTCGAGCTGCTCTATCAGCCCGTGGTGAGTATGAACGGGCGCGTCCAGGGGCTGGAGGCGCTGCTTACCTGGCGCCATCCCATTTATGGCAGCATCTCGCCCAAGCAGTTCATCCCCATCGCCGAAGAAACCGGCCTCATTATCGATATCGGATCGTGGGTGATTCAACGCGCGTGCCTGGAAGCGGCCAGCTGGCATAAAGCCGGGCATCGCGCGGCACGGATTTCCGTCAACGTGTCCGCATTACAGTTTGAGCGGCGGGATTTCCTGGAGACCGTGGCCGCCGCGCTGGCGCTCAGCAAGCTGCCTCCCGATCGCCTGGAGCTGGAGCTCACCGAGAGCTACATCATGAAGGATCTGCCGCAGGCGGCCGCGCGCCTAACGCAAATCCGCAATCTCGGCGTGAGTATTGCGATTGACGATTTCGGCACCGGCTATTCGTCCTTGAGCTACCTGAATAAGCTGCCAGTGGATTCGCTGAAGATCGATCAGTCGTTCCTGCGCAACCTGCATGAGCCGGAAGGCTCGCTCGCGGTGATTCAAAGCATCGTACGCATGGCGCACAGCATGAACCTCAGCGTGGTGGCCGAGGGCGTGGAAACACGCGCCGAGCTAGACTTGGTACGCGTGCTGGGCTGCGATAAAGTGCAAGGCCACGTGTATGGGCCAGCACGCAGACGCGAAGAAACCGAAGCGCTGCTCGCTACCAACGATTCTTTGCGGCCCGTGGATTCTTAAGCGTTGTAACACGGTTATCAGAGTCATCGTCGTCGCATTCCTATCGGCACAAAAACTGAGCAACCTTTGGCCGGGATTCGGTCTAACAACCGGGAGCGAACACTCCCAATCCTACGTAAGGAGCGTCATTATGAAAATCGAAACCATGGAAGATCTGTTCCTGGAACAGGTAGAGGACCTTTACGATGCCGAGAAGCGCCTGGTAAAGGCTCTGCCGAAGATGGCCGAAGCCTCCACTTCCCTGTCTCTCCGCCAAGCCTTCGAATCCCATTTGCTTGAGACCGAGGGCCACGTCAGCCGTCTGGAGAACATTTTTCGAACGTTGGGTCAGGACCCCAAGTCGCAGACTTGCGATGCGATGAAGGGACTCATCAGTGAAGGTGAGGAAATGGTGAGCGACACGGAGCCGTCAGCCTTGCGCGACGCGGGGCTGATTGCCTCTGCCAACCGCGTGGAGCACTACGAGATGGCGGCTTACGGATCGGCCCGGACGTTTGCGCAAACTCTCGGCCTGGCTGAAGCGGCGTCCTTGCTGGATCAGACACTGCAAGAGGAAAAGAAGGCCGATCAGAAGCTCACCCAATTGGCTGAAAACATGATCAATGACGAGGCTCTCCGTAGTCCTGTCTCGCATCGCTAAGATGAAGTGGGGCTTCCTGGGGAGGCCCTCTTCGCCTTTCTGCTCCTTTCACTTTTCGCCAATTAATGGAAACTACCACCGGGAATAAACATCGCGGCCTGATCCTGGGGATGGGCGTGGCATTTATCGCGGTCTGGTATGTGATCCTACTGGGAGCCTATGTTTTCGCGCCGGCGCTGAAGAATGCCATACGTGTGCGTGCAACAGAACTGCTTCGCGCGGAGTTCGGCACCAACGTAAGCTTTCAAAGTTTCGACGTGTCATTCTGGCCGAGAATCCACGTAACCGCTCGCGGTGTCTTGATCGGAAACAATGCCGCCCATCCCCTCATCCGGGCCGCGAGCGCGATAGCGCGGTCCGATCTGCTGCCCTGGCATGTCCGGACCGTGGCGCTGCAAGGCTTGTCTGTACGCATTCCAACCACAAAAGTCCCTAGCATCAGCGCTCCCCGGCCGCGATTGACAATTCGCATTGGCGAAATTGTGTCCGAGCATGCGCAGGTTGAAATTGTGCCGTCGGCCGGCGAAGATACGCCGCTGCATTTTGAATTGGCCCGGCTGCGGATAAAGAATTTTGTCCCAGGCCGCGCCGCGGATTTCAGTGCGATCGTCGTCAGTTCGGAGCCGCGCGCTGAAATTCAGGCTGACGGACGCCTGGGCCCCTGGAACGCCCAGGATCCCAGCCTCACGCTTCTGGAAGGAACGTACACGCTGCCGCATGGCGATCTGGCCGCATTGCCCGGACTCAGGGGTGGTTTCTCATCGCAGGGCCGGTTTCAAGGAGCACTAGGGCGCCTCGAAATCGCCGGTGATGCCCATGCCGCGCAAGTCAGCCTAAGCCTGAGCGGCCATCCCGAGCAGTTGCGCGCCAGGTTTCAGGCGGTGGTGGATGCGGCCGCTAGCTCGGCCATTATCGAGCAACTGAATGGCGCGGTCCAGAGCTCCGCATTCGTTGCGAACGGAGTGGTGCATAACATCCAGGATGACCGCCTTCGAGATATCGCGTTCGATGTCTCGGTGAGCCAGGGACGGTTGGAAGATATCGTGCCCTTGGCGGTGAAATCCAAAACATCGCCAATCAGCGGTCCTTTCCACTTACAAGGGAAGCTGCAGATTCCGCCCGGCCAGCAGAATCTGCTCAACCGGATCCGGCTGGAAGCTGGCTTTGCGGCCCCGGACACTCGCTTCGCATCGCTGGACTTGCGCGCGCGGCTGCGTGACGCGAGCCGAAAAGCTCAGGGACATCCCAAGGACACCGCCGCCGGAAGCTCCAGGGCGAATATCCAAGGACGCGTCCAACTCAACGACAGCGTGGCACAATTCTCAAATCTCACCTTCGATCTGGAGGGTGCGTCCACGCGCTTGAATGGGACCTATGAATTGGCGAGCGAGCGGCTGAATCTTCACGGCCAGTTGTGGATGGACGCTAAACTATCGCAAACCGCCACGGGAGCCAAGGCCTTCTTCCTGAAAGCCGCGCAGCCTTTTTTTCGAAGCAAACATGCTGGTTCCCGCATACCAATTAAGATCACCGGGACGCGTTCGGATCCCCACTTTGCGCTCGACCTGGCAAGCAAGAAAACGTCCGCCGGCTCGCACGCTCGCGGGGTGCTATTCTCGCACTAGACGATGACTCTCCGAAGTGCGCTGTGGCTGGGCGCGGGAATTTCGTTGGCAATGACGCTGTATGGCTTCCAGCGGCCCTGGCGTCTCTATCGGAGCATGGAGCCTTATGACAACGTGGAAATGCCGACGGACTGGCAGGACAAGACCGAATGGGTCTTCGCCCGTTTGATGTATCCGCAGCATCCCCACGCTCGCTTCGGACGTTATTTCGGTTATGGCGCGGCATCCGCGTGGCTGGAAGGCGGCACCAGTTGGACCCAGGATTATCCTCGCGCGGACCGGCATTTTTCCCTCGCGCTACGCCGTTTGACTCGAATCTCCGTGCGATCCGTGGAGCAGCCTGTAAATTTAGACGATGGCGACGACGTCTACAATTGGCCCTGGCTCTGCGCGGGTGAAATGGGCGATTGGAAGCTCACCGACAGCCAGGTGCAGAAGCTGCGCGATTATCTACTGCGCGGCGGCTTCCTCATGCTGGACGATTTTTGGGGCAGCGAAGAGTGGAATCGATTCTACGAAAGCATGCGGCTGGTGTTTCCCGACCGGCCGGTGGTGGAAATCCCCGACGCCGATTCGATTTTTCATACCGTTTACGATCTCGACGACCGCTATCAAGTGCCCGGAGAGTGGGCGCTCCGTCGCGGCCTCACCTATCGCAACGGGAATCAGGGCGGCGCAGTTGCCCATTGGCGCGGCATCCTGGACGACAAGGGCCGCATCATGGTGGCCATGTCCTACAATTCCGATATCGGCGACTCCTGGGAGTGGGCCGACGATCCGGAGTATCCGGAAAAATACTCGGCGCTAGGCATCCGAATTGGCGTGAACTACGTCATTTATTCGCTGACGCATTGACGCCCGGTTGCTCACCCATCCATTCCGGATGCTGCGCGGTTCCGTCGTACTGAGATGTTATCTTGAACGGCTCGCACCTTCCCGCGTCCGCGAATGGCTTGGTTTTGGCCAGCAACTGGGTCACCTGTTCGTTGCTGAGCGGCCGGAAAGTGTCCGCAGCTTGCAGCGCCTGGTCTACACGCTCCATGGTCTCGCAGCCGGTGATAACCACCGAGGTTGGCAGGGTGAGCGCGTAATGCAGGCACTCCATGGCGGTGACATCTCCGCATTTCAACACGTGACCGTCGCCCATCGGCTTCATACCAAGCACGCCGATGCCCTGCTCCACCAGCTTGGGCAAAACGTGCCGGCCGAAGCTGCGAAAATGAGCATCCATGACGTTGAGCGGCATCTGGCAGGTATCGAAGCGGAATTTGTGTTGCGCCGCCACATCCAGCATCCTCAAATGCACGATGGGATCTTTGTGTCCGGTGAATCCGATGAACCGGATCTTACCGGCTTTCTTGGCTTCGAGCAAAGCCTCCAGCGGGCCACCCGGCGCAAAGAAACGGTCGGGGTCTTCCAGGCGGATATTCTCGTGGAACTGCATCAGGTCCACGTGATCGGTTCCCAGCCGTTGGAGCGACTCATTGATTTGGCGCGCGGTTGACGCTTTGGTGCGCCCGTCGAACTTAGTCATCAGGAAAACTTGATCGCGATAGCCATCCCGCAGCGCCGCGCCCATGCGACGCTCACTCTCGCCGGAATGATAGTCCCAACAGTTGTCGAGGAAGTTAATCCCGCGGTCGATGGCGCTCCGGACCATGCGGACCGCTTCGTCGCAATCTTTGGCGAAGCCCAGGTGGAACCCTCCCAGGCCGATTGCTGAGACTCGTTCGCCCGTTCTGCCCAGCTTGCGATAGATCATGGGGGTCCTCACTCCGCCGATTTACGGCACGCTTGCGCACGGCTCGACAACTGTTAGACCAATGGACGGAGATTCAGTTACGTAACTTACCTTGTTAGTAATACCAGCAATGTGCTAGCGCAGATTGAACTTTTTCATCTTGTAACGCAGGGTGTCGCGCGTTATGCCCAGTAGCAGCGCTGCCCGCGTTTGATTGCCGCTGGCCTTTTGCAGGGCTTTCATCACCAGATTCTTCTCGGCCTCCGCTAAGCTGGCCTGAAACGGAGCCTCGTTCTCCTCCGCCTGCTGCAAGCCCGCGCGGCCGGGGCCCGCACCGTTAGAAGCAATATACAAACTGGAGTTTTGTATGCGTTCGGATTCCTCCAGTACCATAGCGCGCTCCACAACGTTGCGCAGCTCGCGGACGTTGCCCGGCCAGGCGTGGGACATCAGCGCAGCCGCGGCGGCCTGCGAGATCCCCTGGACATTGCGCTTGAACTTGACGTTGTACAACTGGATAAAATGTTGCGCCAGCGGCAGGATATCTTCCTTGCGTTCCCGCAGCGCCGGAAGCGACACCTGAATCACGTTCAGCCGGTAATACAAATCCAGCCGGAACCTGCCTTCCTCAATGGCGTCCGTCAGCTTTCGGTTGGTAGCCGCCACCACGCGCACATCCACTTGAATATCTCGCACCCCGCCCAAGCGGCGGAAACACTGCTCTTCGAGAACGCGCAGCAACTTGGCTTGCACCGTCAGCGGCATCTCGCCAATTTCGTCCAAAAAAATGGACCCTCCCGAGGCGATTTCGAGGATGCCGGCTTTGGCCGCCCGGGCGTCGGTGAAGGCGCCCTTCTCGAAGCCAAACAGCTCGCTTTCCAGCAGCGTTTCCGGAATGGCGGCGCAGTTCAGCGCCACAAATGGTCCTTCGTGACGCCGGCCATACGAGTGCAAGAATTGCGCCAGAACGTCCTTGCCCGTTCCACTTTCGCCCTCCAGCAGGATGGTGGACACCTCGCTTTGTGCCACGCGGCGCGCGAACGTGAGCACCTGTTTCATGGCGGGCGACACGGCGACCATCTTGAAGCTGCCAAGGTCCACACCGTCGTCGGCGAGCGCTGCAGCGCCGGACGCCACAGGCCGGTTTGGAGCAGCCTGTTCGGTGGCGCGCCCGAACACCAGCACCGCGCCAGCCACCTCACCCTTGTGATCGCGCAGCGGCGCGACACTGCCGCCGATCGGCCGCTTCTCGCCTTGGCTGGACAGCAGCGTCGCTCCCGCGGGCAGGTCCTGCAGCGAACCATCGGAGAGCACCCGCTCCCAAGACTTTCTCACTTTATCGCCGCTCAGGCCGGACACTGCCTGGAAGATCTCATCCACCCGCCGTCCCAGCGCTTCCCGGGCGGATCGGCCGGTCCAGGCTTCGGCCGCTGGATTGAAGAGCAGGATGGTTTCCTGGCGGTCCATGGAAATCACACCCGCCGAAATGGCCTGCAAGGTGGAAGCCAGCAGTTCCTCTTTCTCTCGC
>CAVRZH010000066.1:0-24052 GCA_963725455.1 Bryobacterales bacterium | reverse complement strand
GCCTCCGCTGACGTCCTACTTGCCGCCGAACGCCCGGAATAGCTTGGCCAGCGGATCAAAGTACCGGTCTACCACGCGCTCTTTCAAGGGAATGATGCCGTTGTCGGTGATGGTGATGTTCTCGGGACAAACCTTGGTACAGCACTTAGTGATGTTGCAGTAGCCGATGCCCTGCTCGCCGCGCAGATCCGGTAAGCGATCCTCGGTGTCGATCGGATTCATCTCCAGTTGCGCGCTGTAAATCAGGAAGCGCGGCCCAATGAATTGATCGAACAATTGATGATCGCGCAGCACATGGCAAACGTCCTGGCACAAGAAGCACTCGATGCACTTGCGAAACTCCTGCGGCCGGTCGACATCGGCCTGATCCATGCGCCAGGTTCCATCCGGCGCGTCGGGCTGGCGCGGCTTCAGCTTCTTGATGCCCATCTTGACCTTGTAATTCCAGGAGACGTCGGTCACCAGATCTTTGATCAAGGGAAAAGTCTTCATCGGCTGGATGGTCACCGGCTGGTCCAGCGGCAGCGTGTTCAAGCGTGTCATGCACATCAATTTCGGCATGCCGTTGATTTCCGCCGAACAGGAACCGCACTTGCCGGCCTTGCAGTTCCAGCGCACCGCCATATCGTTGGCGTGCTCCGCCTGGATGTGATGCACGGCGTCCAGCACCACCATGCCTTCGGAGATTTCCGTCGAGTAATCGCGGAACTGGCCGCCGGATTGATCGCCGCGCCAGATTCGAAACGTTGCGTTCGCCATTCGTTTCTTATTTCATCCCCTCGCTTTATTTCATCTCCTCGATAATCTGCTTCTGCTCCTCGGTCATGGCCGGTAGCGCTTCGCGGTCAATCTTCATGGCGCCATCCGGACCCTTGGTGATGACGAAATTGAACGTGCCGTAAGCGGGATCCTTCTCCGGAAAGTCGTCGCGGAAATGCGCTCCACGGCTTTCTTTGCGCTGCAGGGCCGAGAGCGCAATGGCTTCGGAAACGGTGAGCAGGTTCTTCAGATCGAGCGCCGTGTGCCAGCCCGGATTGTATTCGCGATTGCCGGTAATAGCTACCTTGCCGGCGCGGCCCTTCAGCTTCGCGATCCCCTCCAGCGCTCGTTCCAACTCGTCCTCCCGACGCACGATTCCCACCTCATTCTGCATCAAGTCTTGAAGATCATACTGGACCTGATAGGGGCTTTCGCCCTTCCGTTCGAACGCTTCGAGCGACTGCCGGGCCACTTCATCCACCTGCGCGCTGTCGATGCTTCCCGCCGTATGATCCTTCGCGAACTTCGCCGCGAACTCGCCCGCGCGCTTGCCGAACACCACCAGATCGGACAGCGAATTTCCGCCCAGCCGATTCGCGCCATGCAGTCCCGCGCCGCATTCTCCAGCGGCGAACAGGCCGTCCACGTCCGACATCTGTGTATCGGGATCCACACGCACGCCGCCCATCATATAGTGCGTGGTGGGCCCGATCTCCATAGGGTCTTTGGTGATGTCGATGTCGCCCAGTTGCTTGAACTGGTGATACATGCTGGGCAGCTTCTTCTTGATATGCTCCGCCGCGTTCGGCAGCTTTTCCTTGATCCATGCGATATCGAGGAACACTCCGCCATGCGGGCTGCCGCGCCCCTCCTTGACCTCACGCACGATACAGCGCGCCACGTGATCGCGCGTCAGTAACTCCGGCGGACGCCGCGCGTTCTTGTCGCCCTGCGTGTAGCGCCAACCTTCTTCGGGACTGTCCGCGGTCTGGCTCTTGTAATTGGCCGGAATGTCGTCGAACATGAAGCGCTTGCCTTGATTGTTCAGCAGCACGCCGCCTTCGCCGCGCACTCCCTCGGTAACCAGGATGCCGCGCACACTGGGCGGCCACACCATTCCGGTGGGATGAAATTGCACGAACTCCATGCCCAGCAGCGTGGCGCCCGCGTGATAGGCGAGCGAATGGCCGTCGCCCGTGTATTCCCAACTGTTGCTGGTGATCTTGTAGGCCCGGCCGATGCCGCCCGTCGCCAGCACCACCGCCTTGGCATGAAACAGCTTGTAGCGCCCGCGCTCGCGATCGTACCCAAACGCGCCCACCACGCGGCCGGCGTTCACCAGTAGCGTGATGACCGTACATTCCATGTGAAAATCGATGCCCTGATGGATGCCGTGATCCTGCAGCGTGCGGATCATCTCTAAGCCTGTACGGTCGCCCACATGCGCCAGCCGCGGATAACGATGGCCGCCGAAATTGCGCTGCAGAATCTTCCCGTCTTTGGTGCGGTCAAAGAGCGCGCCCCAGGCTTCCAGCTCACGTACCCGCGCGGGCGCTTCCTTGGCGTGCAACTCAGCCATCCGCGGATAATTCAGATATTGTCCGCCGCGCATGGTGTCGGCGAAATGGACGCGCCAGTTATCACGATCGTCCACATTGCCCATGGAAGCGGCCATTCCGCCTTCCGCCATGACGGTGTGAGCTTTGCCGAGCAGCGACTTGCTGACCACGCCGACTTTGACGCCCCCGGCCGACGCCTCGATAGCCGCGCGCAATCCCGCGCCGCCCGCGCCAATCACCAATACGTCATGCTCGAACGTTTGGTATTCCGCTGCCATCAGAGGATTCTCCAATCCGTCCAGATGCCCATGGAGCACATCCTTACGTACAGATCGGAGAAGGCGACCCAGAATAGGCTCATCCATGCAAATAGCATGTGGCGTCGGTTCAAGCAGCTCACGCAGTCATACATTTTCTTGCGAATCGGCCGTCGCGAGAGCACGTCGAAGATTCCGCCGGTCAAATGCCGCAAGGAATGGCAGCTAAACGTGTAGCAGCCGAGAAGAATGAGATTGACCAGCAGCACCAGCGTACCCACGCCGATGCCAAATTTTCCGTTGAACCACAGCGCTCTCCAAACATCGTGCCCCAAGCCAATCAAAAAGAGCAGCGCGATGTAGAGAAAGTAGCGGTGAATGTTCTGAATGATCAGCGGGAAGTAACGTTCGCCCAGGTATTTCTTGCGAGGCTCGCCCACGGTGCAGTTGGGCGGATCGGCCCAGAACGCCTTGTAATAGGCGCCGCGATAGTAATAGCAGGTAATGCGGAAGCCGCCCGGCGCCCACAGCACCAGTAGCGCCACCGTCACGAAGCCGGGCATCCAGCCAGGCATGGGGCCGAAGATCGAGTCCTCACCCGGCCGGCCGAAAATCAGCGGCGAATACATGGGCGACAGATAGGGGCCGTAAAGATAATGATTGCCCTGCCAGGCCGCCCAATTGGCGTAGACCAGAAATGCGCCAAG
Source organism: Bryobacterales bacterium (assembly GCA_963725455.1). Taxonomy (GTDB): domain Bacteria; phylum Acidobacteriota; class Terriglobia; order Bryobacterales; family Bryobacteraceae; genus Palsa-89. Next base: position 20,770 of record CAVRZH010000066.1, on the reverse strand, counting down.
CCCGAGAAAAGTGAGGAGCGGATAAACCCACCAAGCGTCGCGGCGGGCTGTCTTTCCGAAACCGCCCCGCTCTAAAGGAACGTCGACTGAGGACATGTGGAATCGTCAGGCTAGCGAACTGGACCGAGCGAAGTCAACTGCATGCAAGGGTATAGGATAATGTACCGTGGCGAAAAAGAAGCCGAAGAAGTACCACGTGCCCACCGAAATCCGGCGTCTTGCGCGCGAGCGCGTCGGCGCGGTGCCCTCGCCCAAGTTGATCGTACCGAAGAACCAGCGCAAGAAGCCCAAGCACAAGGTGCCCCCCGGCGAAGAAGCGGAGTGATCAGCTGCCGGCGGCCGGCTGTAACATCGCCTGCACTATCTTTATAAGGAGCGGGATCACCCAACTCAGCGAAATGGCGAAGAACGCCTTGCCCTTGGTGGTTTTGGCCAGGGCCGCCAGCCCGATGGTCAGCACCACCAGGAACCAGATCTCGAAGATCGAAAAGAAATTCAGCAGCGCCAGCAGAGTCCCGTGGACGCTTTGAAGAAAAATGTCCAACCCGAACGGCGGCGTCAGCTGCTCCTGGGATGTGATCTCATCGCCCTTCGCCCGCAGGACGATCAGGGTCGCGATGGATTGCAGGGCGGTAATCAAACCGCACGCAGCCATCAGCGAAAACACGTCGCGAAACTTGGCCCGCAGCCCAGCCATGGAGCCAACCACCACCGCAAGCCAGGCAAACAGAGCGAGGAAGAGAAGAACGAACACCGGCGTCACGACCGGCGTGACCTGCGAAATGATGTGGGTTATTCTTCTCGCGTTTTCGGCTTGATCGGGCGGCAGGCCGCGCTGCGCGATTTGCGCGTCGGCGATGGAAATGGCATAGGGCGCGGTTAATACGCCCACGGTCACGTAAACGGCGATGAGCACCAGGACGGGCCACAGCCACGAAAGCGGCGCCGGAATGCGTTTGGCTGTCGCCTTGGGATCGATGAACACGTTCAGCATCCCAACCAAGCCGTCGCCAACACTCAGTGGGATTCTTGGACTAGCTTGCGTTCTTCCACGGACACCTCCGTTACGGCCGGGGCTTCAGAAGATTATACCTTTTGATGTATGCTGTGAGTGCCCTGGCTGGCAGCGGCGGTTCTGAGCTTCGCGCAATCCAGCGCGCCGCCCGGCAATAGTACCTTGTCCCTATATCCCGATCCCGAGGCGGATGCCGGCCCCAAGAAACGGCGCAAGTTCTACTTAGCACTCGCTTGCTATGCAGCCATCGCGCTGCTTGCGACAATCACCCTGGATGGAAAGTTTCTCTGGGTGGTTTGGATTTTCTTAGGCGGGCTCGTGCTGAAGACTTACATCAGTACACTGAAGCAGCCCTAGCAAAACCGGCTCTAGCCATCCCTTAATAACAGTACTGAAGATAACGTGAAAGCGGCCGATATGGGTTGCAGAGGCTAAAGTCACTCGAGTTTCATTTTGGAACACGCGTACCGTTTCGGAATTGGAGTAGTGCTAGTACGTTCCAGAACGAAATTGGGACTGATTACCAGGCCCTTAGTACCCCCGATTCATCGAGCTGGGGTGGACCGCCCTAGTAAGATCGCATCTTATTGAGTCTCGGGACTTAGACAGTACAGGAGTACAGACGACTCCTCTACGAATCGCTGCGATTTTCCCTTAGTCCCCTTATGGCGACAGGCTTGCACCTAGAGAAGCGCCAGCCATGACAAGCCAGACCCAAGAAACTAAGGCAAAGGGACACCTGATGAAGACCACCACGCTGATCAAGACCACCCCTGTGATGAAGACCACCACTGTGATCAAGACCGCCCCTGTGATCAAGGCCACCGCCGCAGCCAAGACTCGGCCAGGTCAGATCAACCAAGCGACCAAGATCGCGCGGCGGGACCGTATCGTGCTCGAACACCTGCCCCTGGTGAAAGCCATCGCGGTCCGGGTGCATGAAAACCTGCCGGTGCACGTCGACCTGGACGATCTGGTTCACGCCGGTGTCTTAGGTCTCTTCGATGCCGCCAGCAAATTCAATCCCGATAAACAGGTGGCCTTCTCCAGTTATGCCAAGCATCGCATCAAAGGCGCCATCCTGGACAGCCTGCGCCAGCTCGACTGGGCGTCGCGCGATCTGCGCCGCCGTCATAAGCAAGTGGAAGCCGCCACACGCGAACTGGCCGCCACGCTGCAGCGCACTCCCACGGAATCTGAAATCGCGCAGAAGCTAGGCGTTGACGTCGAGCGCTGGCGTCAGATGATGGTGGACCTGCGCAGCGTCGGCCTGATCTCGGCGTCCTCACGCACCGCCGAGCACGATGATCTTCCCGCCCCCGATTTTCCCAGCAAGCCCGAGACTCAGCCCGACAACATGTGCTCCCGCGAGCAGATGCGCTCCGTCCTGGGCGTCGCCATGAAGACGCTTCCCGAACGCTACCAGAAGGTGGTGTTCCTGTATTACACCAACGAGATGACCATGAAGGAAATCGGCGGCATCCTGGGCATCAACGAAAGCCGCGTGTCGCAGATCCACAAATCGGCTCTCGAAAAAATGCAAGTGGTCCTGCAGGCCAACGGGATCGATTCCGTCCACGCATTTTAATTGTGGCTGTGGCGCAGGCACGCCTGCCTGCGATCCTAGCGCCGCTTGGCTTTGATCCGAATCGGCGTTGCTTCAAATCCAAATCGCTTGCGTAGCTGATTGATCAGGAATCGCTCGCTCGAGAAGTGCAGGTCCCTCGCCTTATCTGTGAACACTACAAACGTGGGCGGCCGCACCGAACCCTGCGTCATGTAGTAGATCTTCATATCGCGATCGAACTCCAGCATCTCCACGAACCGGTTTAATTCGCCCGTGGTCACGCGTTTCGAAGCCGCCTCATACGCCGCGCTGATCATCCCGAACAGCCGGTCCACTCCCGCGCCCGTCTTGGCCGAAACAAAAGCGATGGGAGCGTATGCCAGAAACTTCAGTTCGTCGCGGATCTCTTCGGTGAACTTGCGCTTGCCCTTGTCGCCCGCGGCGTCCCACTTGTTGACGCATAGGATCACCGCACGGCCCTCTTCGTCCGCGTACCCGCCGATAGTCGCGTCGAGAGCGGCCACATCTTCGGTGCCATCTAGCACCAGCAGCACTACATTCGCCATACGGATGTGCCGGCGCGCCATCACCACGCTCAGCTTCTCCGCCATCAGCTTGGTCTTGCCCTTGCGCCGGATGCCCGCGGTATCGACGAAGACGTACTCCACCCCATTGTGCAGCAGGCTTTGATCCACCGCGTCGCGCGTAGTGCCGGCCACCGGCGACACAATCGACCGCTCCTGGCCCACCAGAGCGTTTAGCAGCGTGGATTTTCCCACATTCGGCCGTCCGATGATCGCCACTTTGATAGGCCGCGTTTCCGGCTCCGGTTTTTCGGGCCCTTCGTCGGTCTTAAAATCTTTGGTGACGTGATCCAGCAACTCGTCGAAACCGATCCGGTGTTCGGAAGAAATGGGAAACAAATCCTTGAAACCCAGCGAATGAAATTCGTGCGCCAGACCCTCCCGCACCGTAGCGTCAATCTTATTCACCGCCAGCGTCACCGGCTTGCCGAGCTTCCGCAGCACCTTCGCCAGATCGCGATCGGTACCCGTAATTTCCGTCCGCCCGTCGATCAAAAATATGATCTGCGCCGCCTGATCTAGTGCCACGCGGGCCTGCTTCAGAATCTCGGTCGGGATCATTTCCGCGTCATTGGGGATAATTCCGCCGGTGTCGATGAGCTCAAAACGGCGCCCAAGATAAGACGCTTCGCCCATAATGCGGTCCCGCGTAATTCCAGGCTCGTCGCCCACAATGGATCGCCGCTGGCCGATTATCGCATTGAAAAGAGTGGACTTACCCACATTCGGCCGGCCCACGATCACCACCACGGGCAGCGCAGATTCGGTCAAATCGTCTTGGCGTGCGATCATATAAGTTACCGAAGCGCACAGGGTGCGACGGGCACGGCCAGCGGCGATATGAGTTCGCCCACGCCGCACTCCGTTGTGCGCGGATACGTCAAAAGATGCAACCCGAAGTTCTGAACCACCCTACCGATCATAGCGAAGCGCAGCAGCATAATCGTCTCACGCGCAATATTGCCATCATTGCGCACGTCGATCACGGCAAGACCACGCTAGTGGACGCCATGCTGAATCAGAGCGGACTCTTCCGCGAAAACGAGCACCACATCGAGCGCATGATGGACTCCAACGAGCTGGAACGCGAGCGCGGTATCACCATTCTCGCCAAAACCACCGGCGTCCGCTATCACGGGATCAAAATCAATATCGTGGACACGCCCGGCCACAGCGACTTCGGGGGAGAGGTGGAGCGCGCGCTGAAAATCGTGGACGGCGTCATGCTGCTGGTGGATGCCAGCGAAGGCCCGCTGCCGCAAACCCGCTATGTTCTCATGAAGGCGCTCGAGGCCAAGCTCCCACCCATTCTCGTGATCAACAAGATCGACCGGCCGGACGCGCGCATTCAGGAAGTGCTCAACGAAGTCTACGATCTGTTCATCGACCTGGACGCGGTAGAAGATCAACTGGACTTTCCGGTGATCTACACCAACGCCAAAGCCGGCATCGCCAAGGTGTCGATGGAAGATGACTCGAACGATTTGCGTCCGCTGTTCGAGACGATTCTCAAGCATATCCCGCCGCCGGCCGGCGACCCCGATGCATCGCTCCAGCTCTTAGTGGCGAATCTGGATTACAGCGAGTATCTCGGCCGGCTGGCCATCGGCCGCGTTTTTTCGGGCATATTGAGAAACGGCGACGAGGTTGCCATCGCCAAGCTGGATGGCTCTCTGCAGAAGACGCGCATCACCAAGCTGTATTCCTTCGAAGGCCTGAAGCGCGTGGATGAGACCATCGGCTATCCCGGCGATGTCCTCGCGATTGCCGGCGTGGAAGGCATCACCATCGGCGAGACCGTCACCAGTGTCGAAAATCCAGATCCGCTGCCGCATATTCAAATCGACGAGCCAACCATTGCGATGACGTTCACCATTAATACGTCGCCGTTCTCAGGCCGGGAAGGGCAGTTCGTCACATCGCGCAATCTTCGCGATCGGCTTGACAAAGAGTTGCTGACGAATGTCTCCATCCGCGTGGAGGAAGCGGGCGGTCCGGATGCATTCAAAGTGATGGGCAGGGGAGAGCTACAGCTCGCCATCATTATCGAGATGATGCGTCGCGAAGGTTTTGAAATGATGGTCGGCAAGCCGGAGATCCTGACCAAGACCATCGACGGCAAGGTGCATGAGCCGATGGAATTGCTGGTGATCGATTGTCCGGAAGCCTATATCGGCGTCGTCATCGAAAAGCTGGGCCAGCGCAAAGGCAAGATGAACAAGATGGTGAACCATGGCTCGGGCCGCGTAAGGCTGGAATTTCACGTCCCGTCACGGGGATTGATCGGGCTGCGCAGCGAGATGATGACCGACACCCGCGGCACGGCCATCATGAACACGCTGTTCCACAGCTACATCGAATGGCAGGGCGATATTCCGTCGCGGCCCACTGGATCGCTGGTATCGGACCGCGCTGGCAAGACCACCGGCAATGCCATCTTCAATCTGCAGGAGCGCGGCGAGATGTTCGTTAGCCCAGGCACCGAGGTCTATGAAGGCATGATCGTGGGCGAAAACGCTCGCGATGCCGACTTGAACGTCAACATCGTCAAGGAAAAGAAGCTGACCAACATGCGCGCGTCCACTTCCGACGAAGCCATCCGCCTGGTGCCGCCGCGCCTTCTGAACCTGGAGCAGGCCATCGAATTTATCCGCGACGACGAATTCGTGGAAGTGACCCCCGTTTCGATCCGCCTTCGGAAGAAAATTCTAAAGGCCAACCAAAGATAAAGCCACAGATAAACTCAGATCTGTGTTCATCTGTGGCTAGGATAATTTCTTCTTCAACAACTCATTCACCGCCGCCGGATTCGCCTGCCCCTTGCTCAGCTTCATCACTTGGCCCACCAGGTAGCCGATCACGCCGGTCTTGCCGGACTTGTACTGCTCCACTTGCTTCGGACTCGATGCGATCACTTCGTCTACAATCTTCTCCAGCGCGCCCGTGTCGCTGATCTGGCGCAGGCCTTCCCGATCGATAATCGTTGCGGCTGTCTCACCCGTCTCGAACATCTTGGCGAAGATGTCCTTGGCCATCTTGCCGCTGATCTCGCCTTTCCCGATGAACTCAACCAGCTCGCCCAACATCTCGGGCCCGACCGGCGATGCAGTGATCTCCCGACCTTTCAGCGCGCCCAACAAATCGCCCGTCACCCAATTTGCCGCCAGGCGCGGATCGCCCGCCGCCTTCGCGGCCTTCTCGAAATAGTCGCTGATCTCGCGCGTGCTGGTTAAAACCTGCGCATCGTATTCGCGCAAGCCATAACTTTCAATGAACCGCTTGCGCTTGTCCGCCGGCAGCTCCGGCACGGTCGCCCGAACTTGCTCCAGCCACGCCGCGCTTACTCGCAATGGCACCAGATCGGGCTCGGGAAAATACCGATAATCATGCGCGTGCTCTTTGCTGCGCATCCCCACGGTCTCCCCGGTCGCCACGTTGTACAGCCGCGACTCCTGTTCGATGCGGCCCCTGCTTTCCACCACCGCCACTTGCCGCGCGATTTCATAATCTATCGCCATTTTCGCGAACCGAAACGAATTCAGGTTTTTCACCTCAACCTTGGTGCCGAATTTCTCGGCGCCCTTCAGCCGCACGGACACGTTCGCGTCGCAGCGCAGCTGGCCCTTTTCCATGTCGCACTCCGACACGGCGATATACTGCATGATTTGCTTCAGCTCGGTGAGAAACGCGTGCGCCTCGTCCGACGATCGGATATCGGGCTCGGTGACGATCTCAATCAGCGGCGTCCCGCTGCGGTTCAAATCCACGTAGGTGTAGCGATCGGAATCCTTGAAACCGTCGTGAATGCTCTTGCCAGCATCGTCTTCCAGATGAATGCGCGTGATGCCCACGCGCTTGGTCACCCCGTCCACCGCCGCTTCCACCCAGCCATGCTCGGCCAGCGGCTGGTCATATTGCGAGATCTGGTAGCCCTTGGGCAGGTCCGGATAAAAATAGTTCTTACGCGCGAATCGCGAGAAAGGATTCACTTTGCAGTGCGTGGCTAGCGCGGCTTCGATCGCCATCTCCACCACGCGACGGTTCAGCAGCGGCAGAGCGCCGGGCAGCCCCAGGCAGACCGAACAGACGTTGGTGTTCGGAGGCGCGCCAAAGCCCGTGGGACAGCCGCAGAAAATCTTGGTGCGCGTGTTGAGCTGGACGTGCACCTCCAACCCAATCACAGGCTCGTACTTGCCGATCTCTTCCGCCGAAGCGATAGCCGGCGCACTGGAGGACATGCATTAATTATAAGGCGACGGTCTATTGTTTCTGGCTGGACAGCGACGCCGTGCCGAGCAATCCGCCCAAGCCCATGGTCTCCACGGCGCTGGATGGAACAATCACCATCGAACCTTTTTCCTTGATCGCCTCATACAGCATGTTCATCGCGCGCAAATGGAGCGCCACCGGATTGTTGATGTAGACAGTGGAAGCCTCCGCGAATTTCGCCGCGATATCCGTCTCCGCCGTACCCAGGATGATGCGGGCCTGCCGCTCCCGCTCGGCCTGCGCCTGCCGCGACATCGCATCCTCAAGCGCCTGCGGGATATGCACATCGCGGATCTCCACGGACTGAACCGTGATCCCCCATGGGTTGGTCTTTTCGTCCAGGATGCGCTGCAACTCGCGCCCCAGCATCTCGCGATTGGTGATCATTTGCGCCAGATCGTGCCGCCCAATTGATTCCAGCAGCGCGGTCTGCGCGGTCATCATGATGGCCTCGCTGAAATTGACCACCTCCAGGATCGATTTCTCGGCGTTCCACACCATCCAAAAAACAATGGCATCCACGTTCACCGGCACCGTATCGCGCGTGAGCGCGGTCTCGGCGCTTACTTGCACCACCCGGACGCGCTGGTCGACGTATAGGCTGATCTGGTCGATCACGGGAACGATCATGAAAATCCCCGGCCCGCGCAGCCCGATATAGCGGCCGAACCGCAGCACCGCGGCGCGCTCCCATTGTTCCGCCACGCGAACGGCGAACAAGAAATAGAAGCCAATCGCGATGCCGCTCGCGGCAGGAATTGGATTGTTGAAGCGGACGGTGAGCGCCAGGCCCAGAGCCACCGAGATCACGAACAGTGCCGTACCGACGGCGCTGATTTGAAGTCCCAGCCGGGGTGCGTTTGGAATGCCACGGATTTTCAGCGACAGCATGGTTCAGGTTCTCCTCTCGGACTGTAATTCGTTTAGATAATTGATAATCTCGGCGAGCGCGATTCCTTCCGCTCCGGCCCGCGCCAGAACTTCTCCGCAGAGCTGCCCGATGCGCCGTCCACGCTCCACACCATCCACGGGAAGCTTCTTGTCGGTCAGGAACGTGCCCGTGCCTTGCTGCGTGCTGAGCACCTCGCGGATCTCAAGTTCGCGATAGGCGCGGACCACCGTGTTGGGATTGATGGCCAAGTCGACAGCCAGCTGCCGCACGGTAGGCAGCTGGTCGCCGGGCCTAAGCGTTCCGGCCGCGATCCCGCCCAGCACCTGGTCGATAATCTGGCGATAAGCCGGTACGCCGCTCCGTTGATCCAGGATGAACTCGATTTGGCGGTTGACGGATTTGAGCGTCGCGGACAAGTTATAGTGTATTAGTTATATAATACATTGTCAATGGGGAACTTGAGAGCTAAGTATGCTTTCGTCGTAAACTTCTGACCGGGAATGACGTTTAATTGTTAGTAGGCTCATGAAAACCAGCAGTACTTTTCTGGCCCCCGTGCTTTGCGGCATCCTGCTTTCCCTGCCGGTCGCCGCGAAGCCAAAGAAAATCAAGCCCGCAGACGAGAACAAGCTGTTCCAAAAGAAGCTGTCCAAGGATCAGCAGATCTTGCACGCGCTGGATCGCCTCACGTTTGGGCCCCGGCCTGGCGACGTGGAACGCGTCAAGAAGATCGGTTTGAAGAAATGGATCTTCGAACAGCTTCATCCGGATCGCATGGATGAGAATCCGGCGCTGGAGGCGCGTCTCCAGGCCCTGGAATCGCTGCGCATGACGCCGCTCGAAACGGTGCAGCACTATCCGACGCCGCAGATGATTCGTGCCATTGCGCTCGGCAAGCAGCCCATGCCTGACGATCCGTTGCTGCGCGCCAGTGTCCAGCGGCTCCTGATACGTTATAAAACGCGGCTAGCCCAAGCTTCCGCCACCCCGATTGTTCCCGACTTTAAGGAAGATCTGGAACCCATCCGTCCGCTCGAAGATGTGCTCACACCCTCCGAACTTGTCATCGTACGCTCCGGGAAAGGCGAGCAGAAGAGCGAACTGCTGGAATCCATGCCGCAGGACAAGCTGGAGGACATGCTGATCGCAATGAATCAGCGCCAGCGCACACAGCTCTTCGGAGCCGCCCCGGTACCAATCCGCCGCGAAATCTTTTTGCTGAACAGCCCCCAGCAAGTGGTCTCTTACGACCTGGTGGATTCCAAGATGCTGCGCGCTATCGAGAGCACGCGCCAGTTGGCCGAAGAGCTGGACGATTTCTGGTTTAATCACTTCAACGTCTTCTATGAGAAGGGCGCGGATCGCTTCCTGATCCCGCAATACGAGCGCGAAGCCATCCGGCCGCACGTTCTCGGACAATTCCGCGATTTGCTGGAAGCCACGGCCAAAAGCCCGGCCATGCTCTTCTTCCTGGACAATTCCGAATCGGTGCGCCCGGACCTGGACGCCAACGACAAGAAACGCAAAGTGAAGCGCGGGCTGAACGAAAACTACGGGCGCGAGCTGATGGAGCTGCACACTCTGGGCGTGAACGGCGGCTATACGCAGAAGGATGTCACGGAGGTAGCGCGCTGTTTCACCGGCTGGACCATCCTGGAGCCACGCAAAGGCGGCACCTTCTTCTATAACGACAAGCTGCACGACAAGGGCGAGAAGATCGTGCTGGGGCACGTGATCGCGGCGGGCGGCGGCATGGAAGACGGCGAGCAGGTGCTCGACATTCTCGCGCGGCACCCCTCCACGGCGCACTTCATCTCCAGGGAGCTGGCTCAGCGTTTCGTCGCCGACAACCCTCCCGACGCACTGGTGAACAGGATGGCCGAAACTTTCCTCTCCACCAACGGCAGCATTCGCGAAGTGATGAAAACGATGCTTAATTCCAAGGAATTCTGGTCTGAGGGCGCTTATCGAGCCAAGGTGAAATCGCCTTTTGAAATGGTGGCCAGCGCGGCGCGTGCGTTGGATGCCAACGTTATCGACGGGTGGGCTCTCGCGAGCCAGGTGGGACATCTCGGTGAACCGCTTTATCGCAAGTTGGAGCCCACCGGGTATTCGAATTTGAACGCGGAATGGGTAAACTCCGCATCCTTGCTCGGGCGCATGAACTTCGCGCTGCAACTGGCCCAAAACCACGTGGAGAGCGTGAAGGTGGATGTGGCGCGCTTTGGTGACGACCCCAGCGAAGTGGCCAAGGCCCTGATGTTCCGCTCCATGTCGCCCCAAACCCGCGAGGCCATCGACAAAGCTTTAGAAGACAAAAAGAGAAATCCGGCGCTGGTTGCGGCTTTGATCATCGGATCGCCGGATTTCCAGAAGAAGTAAACGCCAGAAGAAGTAAACGCCAGAAGAAGTAAACGCCAGAAGAAGTAAACGAAAGAGAAGAAGTAAGCGAGAAGAGGTACATATATGCCGTCCAGACGTGTTTTCCTGAAAGGTTCGGCGCTCGCGATGTTTGGCGTCGGCTCCATGCCGGCCTGGTTATCGCGATCGTTATACGCCCAATCGGTTCCCACCAGTAAGAAAATCCTGGTTGCCATCTTCCAGCGCGGCGCCGTGGATGGGTTGAACATGGTGATCCCTTTCGGAGAGCCTCGCTACTATGATCTGCGGCCCTCCATCGCCATCCCCAAGCCGGATGGAACGGCGAACTCGGCCATCGATCTGAACGGCTTTTTCGGGCTGCATCCCTCCCTCGCGCCGCTGAAGCCGATGTTTGACGCACGGCACCTGGCGATTGTCGACGCAGTCGGCTCGCCCGATCCCACGCGTTCGCATTTCGACGCGCAGGATTACATGGAGTCCGGTACACCCGGCTTCCATGGCGCCACTGACGGCTGGTTGAACCGGGCATTGCCGAAAGAGCCCGCTCCTACGTCTCCGTTGCGTGCTGTCAGCTTGGGCGACAACCTGGCGCGCAGCCTGCGGGGGCACAATGACGCGGTGGCGGTTCACAGCCTGAACGACTTTCAGGTGCACGACAAGACCGACGCCGCCACCTTCGAGAGCATGTACGAGAACACTCTGGACAAAAGCCTGCACGGCACCGGCAGAGAGACGTTCAACGCCGTGCGGATGATGCAGTCCATCCAGAAGCAGACCTACGTTCCAGCCAATGGCGCGAATTATGGCAACGACGGATTCGGCAGGAGCTTGCAGCAGATCGCGCAGCTGATCAAGGCCAACGTCGGCGTGGAGGTGGCGTTCGCCGATATCGGCGGCTGGGACACGCATGTGAACGAAGTGGGTGGTCAGCCCACCAACGGCCAGCTTGCCAACAACCTCGCGCAATTCGGCCAGGCGCTCGCAGCGTTCTATCAGGACCTGGGCGATCGCATGGAAGACGTCACTCTGGTCACCATGTCCGAGTTCGGGCGTACCGTCAAGGAGAACGGCGATCGGGGAACCGATCACGGCCATGCCAACGTCATGTTTGTTCTGGGTGGCGATGTGAAGGGCGGTAAGGTCTATGGCGATTGGCCTGGCCTTCAGGAAGAGCAGCTCTATGAAGGTCGCGATCTGGCGCTCACTACCGATTTTCGCGACGTACTGAGTGAGCTGGTTTCAAAACACCTGGGCAACTCCAACCTGGCTTCGGTTTTTCCCGGCTACGCGAACCCCAAATTCCGCGGTCTGCTAGCCTAAACGCATGCTGATCGTCATGCGCGCGCAGGCTACTGAGCAGGATATCGCTCAGGTTTGCGCGAGAATTCAGAGCCTGGGTTTCCGCGCCCACGTGATGCCGGGCGCCGAGCGGACCGCCGTCGGAATTACCGGCAATCATGGCCCCGTGCCGGCGGAGGAGTTCGAGAGCCTTTCGGGCGTGGCCGAAGCTATTCCGGTTTCAAAGCCCTATAAGCTGGTGAGCCGGGAGGTGAAGCCCGACAATACCATCGTGAATGTCGCCGGCGTGCTGGTCGGCGGCGCGCAGTTGGCGATGTGCGCCGGCCCATGCTCGGTGGAAAGCCGGGAGCAAATTCTGGAAGCAGCGCGAGCTGTGAAAGCCGCTGGGGCTCAGCTCCTGCGCGGAGGCGCGTATAAGCCGCGGACTTCGCCTTACGCGTTTCAAGGCCTGGGCGAAGAAGGTCTCCGATACTTAGCGGACGCGCGCGAAGAAACCGGGCTGGGCATCGTAACCGAAGTTATCGACGTAGAGACTTTTGATCTTGTGGAAGAGTACGGCGATTGCCTGCAGATCGGCGCGCGCAACATGCAGAATTTTTCGCTGCTGCGCCGCGCCGGCCGGTCCCGCAAGCCAGTGCTGCTGAAACGTGGCATGTCGTCCACGCTCGAAGAATTCCTGATGGCCGCCGAATACATTCTCTCGGAAGGGAATTATCAAGTGATTCTGTGCGAGCGCGGCGTCCGTACTTTTGCCGATCACACGCGCAATACACTGGATCTGAGCGTGGTTCCCGCCGTGCAGCGTCTTAGCCATCTACCCATCATCGTGGACCCTAGCCACGGCACCGGCAAGCGGGACAAAGTTCATCCCATGGCCTTGGCCGCGGTGGCGGCGGGCGCTTCCGGGCTGATTGTCGAAGTGCATCCCAATCCCGACCGCGCGCTGTCCGATGGCGCTCAATCGCTTTTCCCGCATCAATTTCAGGAACTGGCGGAGGAATGTCGAGCTATCGCGGATCTATTGATCAGGCGTCGAGCAGCGGCCGAACCGGTGCTCTCTTAGCTGGCCTTTTCGGTGCTGGCGGGCTTCGATTCGGCTTTCGCTTCGGACTTGGTCTCGGTCTTCGCTTCGGTCTTCGTTTCTGTCTTGGCAGCGGTGTCGCTGGAGGCTTTGTCCGCCAGCTCGCTTTTGCTGTCGTGCTTGGGCGGCCCGGAGCTGTTACCCTTCGCGTAATCGGTTACATACCAGCCCGTGCCCTTGAACTGGAACGCGGGTGCCGACATCAGCCGATGGACGTGTCCACCGCACTTGTCATGAACCGTCACCGGCTCATCGGCAAACTTCTGAATCACTTCGAAGGTTTCGCCACAGCCTTCGCATTTGTATTCGTATATCGGCAACTGTAGAACTCTATTGTTGGGGCTTCGGCACGTTCAGCGGCGTCAGTGCCGGCCCGTGTTCCCGCGAGTTGGAATCGCCAGTATTGGAAACCACCTCGCTCTTGCCCTTAGTCACCACTTCAATCGCCTTCTTCAACAGCAGATCCTCGCCCGCCGGTTGCTGCTGGGGTTCCACCGTCTGAGGATTGCCGTCATCGTCAACGGTCACTGGTTCGGCTTCCTGAACCGGAACCGAGGGCGTAACGCCCGCGTCCTGAATGGCCTTGCCGGACGGGGAATAATACTTTGCGACGGAAAGAATCACAGCCGACCCGTCATCCATCTGGATAGGCTTGCGGATGGAAGCGTCCCCATAAGTGCGCTCGCCCACCACTTCCGCTCGCTTGTCGTCCATCAGCGCCGCCGCCGCGATCTCGGCTCCATCGGCCGTCCCGCGGTTCACAATCACCGCTAAAGGAAGATGCGTGCGATCATTGGCCGGATCCGCCGTCACATCGTGGCGCTCCACCTTCTGGCCCTCCGTGTAGGTGATGAGGCCTTTATCCAAAAACACGTTCGCCAGTTGCTCGCCCGCGTCGGGACCGCCGGTTGCGCAATGCCGCAGGTCCAGAACCAGATCCTTCGCGCCCTGCTTCTGCAGGTCTTCCACCTTCGCCGCGATATCTTTCACGCGGTTGCCATCCAGGCTCTCGGCTTGGATCAATCCCACTTGATCGGGCAGCATCTTCGCGGTTACCGCGGGATATTCCACCATGGCGCGCGTCAACGTCAGCTTCTGCGGCTCCGGCTTGCGGAAGCGCAGGACCCCGAGCTCCACCGTGCTTCCCGGATCGCCTTCGAGCAGCAGCTGCGCGAATGCCAGCGGCATATCGCGCGTAGCGACACCATTGATGGTCTCGATCACGTCCGTGGTCGTCAGCCCGGCCTTCGCCGCGGGCGATCCCGGAATGGAGTCCACAATGCCGACATATCCAAATTTCTTCGACAGGATCAGGCCGACATCGGCCTTATGCTGATCCTTGCTCTTGAGCCATTGCTTGTACTGATCGGCGTTCAAGTAGCTGGCATACGGATCAATCGATTCGAGCAGACCATTCAGCGCGCCCAGCGTGACGCTCTTCATGTCGGGCTCTTCTACGTAATCGCTCTTGATTCGCGAGAGCACTTCGGTATAAACGGCAAGATGCCGGTAAGTATCTTCGGGGGAAGCGCTCTTGCCGCGCATGGCGCCGAACAAAAGCACGAAAACGAGGCAAGTGGAGGTGGATGCAACAAAAAACTTAATACGCCTGGTCATAAATAGAGGCCCAAGGACTTTCTGTATTCAGTATAGCTTGGCTTTGGCCTCTTCGGCTGGAGGAACAGCAGCCGACGCACGAGCGGCCGAACCCTGCATAGCCGATCGGAGCATGGCAAAAGCCGCGTAGACCACCGCCACCACTACCAGCCAGCGCACCGCCGTCAATGACAAGGACTTTACAATAAAGGCCGCGATCAGGACGCCCGGCAGTCCACCCAACGCCAACCCCAGTGAAATTCGCGGGCTGAAGCTGCCGGCCTGGATAAACCGGACGCTGGCCGCCGGCATCAGAAATGCGCAGGATCCCATCATGATGGGGAACGCGGCATGCGGATCCATTCCGAGCAGGCTTACCAGGATCATGCACGGCCCGTAGAGACCGATCCCTAGGGTCATCAGAGCGCCCAAAAACAGGCTCCCGATGACGCCCACCCCCAGCCGCCAGTGCTGCAGGATAAGCGCATTGCCGCCCGCCGGCAGCAGATTCAGGTTCGTCATCAAAAAGAAACTCGCGGCGGCCAGTAGCGCGATGCCCATGCCGATCTGTACCCAGCGGCGCGGCCAACGGGCCACGATTCCGGCGCCAAACCACGCTCCGCACACCGAAGCCGCCATCAACAGCACCAAAGTGAGGATGTCCACTTTTACAATGGCGATGAACAAAAAGGCTTCCAGCAGCGTGGGTAAGGAATGGCCGACATTCAGCGTTCCCGGGATCTGCTCATCCGGCATCATGTGCCGGAACTTGAAGACGCTGGCGCTGGGCGCGAAGGAACCGATGCCCAAGGTGTCGAAGAAGTTGGTAATCATCCCCAGGAACAGCTCAAAAAGGGATGGTACACCGGGCGCCCGATTCTTGCTGCTGAGCCAGGCCCAGACCCAGACGACAGTGAACACGCCCAGAGCCACGAAGAGCCAGCCGCGCGCATTCAGCATTAGATAGATCTTACCAGTCAGCTAGCCGCCGGTTACCGCCAGCTCTTCCCGCGCGCCCATCCGCCGCAGGCACCGGTCGATCCACTGCTTGGTCAGCTTCTCCTGCACGCCATTCTGCGAAAGCCTGGTGCGCAGGCTCGCGAAATCCACGTGATCCATCTGCTGGTCCTGATTGAAGCAGGAGAAAACCACCGTCTCTTCGCCCGTGATGGGATCTTTGTGCTGCTGCAGGCACTGCGCGCAAATCTCCTTCATCATGCACTGCATCGGAGAATTGATGCTCGCGATCGCCTTGTGCCCGTGCTTCAGATAAGGCGCCAGCGTGCTGTAGCGGGCACGCTGTACTGCGTGCATCATGGCGTCCGAGCCGATCACCACCAGCCGGTCCACGGTGTTCAGCGGTATTTCGGGTTCAGCGTTGGAGGGAGTGGCGTCCGGAATATTCGGCTCCGCCAAGTCGCCCCGCGCGTAGGCGGCCATTGCCTCCACGATGTTTCCGACGAAGGACTTATCCTGCACCCGATCGGGCGTGAATCCGGGCGCTTCGTCGCAGCACCACACCACCACATCGGCGGCCTTCTCGATCTCTTCCACCTTGTAGCGATCGATCATCTTCTTGTAGCCGGCGAAATAAATGGTGCGCGATCCACTGGCGCGCAGCTGTTGGCCAATGGAGAACAGCACCGCGTTCCCCAGTCCGCCGCCCACCAGCAGGACCGTTTCTCGCGAGGGCGTTTCGGTTGGCGTGCCGGTTGGCCCCATCAGGATCACCGGCTCACCGGGCTTGAGCAGCGCACAGAGATCGGACGAGCCGCCCACTTCCAGAACAATCGTTGAAAGCAAGCCTTTCTCGCGATCCACCGACGCGCCGGTGAGCGCCAGGCCCTCCATCGCCAGCACCGTTCCATTCACGTGTGGCGCCAGCGTCTCGTAGTTCTGGAGTCGATAGAACATGCCGGGCTCAAAAGCTCGCGCGGCCAGCGGCGCTTCCACCACCACTTCCACGATGTTCGGCGTCAGCCGGATCACGTCCCTCACCACCGCGCGCAGCTCGGAATTCAGGCGCGATACCAATGCATCGGGCGCCGGCCCGTCGGGTGACCGCCGCGACAGCAGCGCTGTCACTACCGGATAGCCTTGCTTGGCGCTAGCCATGGCTTTCACCACGTTGCCCGCGTAAGAAGGATGCAGATCGCCAAAGAAACTCACGCCCCTGCCATCCGGACGTACCGAAGTGAGCACGCGCGACACTTTCGGCTTCGCCACCCGCTCCGGCTTCACCGGCTGGCCGTCTTCATCCACCGCCTGGAACCACTTGCCATCCAGAAACACATTCTCTGGATCTTCGCGCCCCAGCACTGTATTCGGCTGCGTCCCGGCCGCCACCAGGATCGATTTCGCGGGTAGCCGCATCGGCTCACCGGCCGCGCTCATCTTACCCGTCGCCGCATCGAACTGGTGCTTCATCACGTGCAGCGCCGCCGCGTGACCGAAGCTGTCCACTTCCACCGCTTCCGGCGTCAGGCATTCGGCAAATCGGATGCCCTCCTCCAGCGCCTTCCAAACTTCCTCGTGATTCAGCGTGTAGCTGGGCGAATCGATCATGCGCCGGCGATAGGCAATCGTCACGCCGCCCCAGGAATTCAGCAGGCCAATCAGATTCGGCTTGCGTCCTTCTTTCGCCGCGGCCGCTCTCTCGGCGCGAATAGCACGCGCGTGCGAGATAAATTCATCGGCGGTCTGCTTTTCCTCCACGCTCCATCCGGCCACGCATTCGCCTTCGCCTTTTTCAGCTACCAGGGTTTCGTGGCGCTTCAGGAACTTCTCCACTTGCACCACGTAATAGGCCAGCGATTCAGTGGCCGTATCCACGGCCGTCAGCCCGCCGCCGATCACCACGATCGGCATACGGATTTGAAGGTTCGCCACCGAATTGGCTTTGGCCGCACCCGTAAGCTGCAGCGCCATCAGGAAATCGGACGCCTGCCGGACTCCGCGCGCCAAGCCGTTCTTCATCGGAATCACCGTAGGCCGGCCCGCGCCCGCGCACAACGCCACGTGATCGAAGCCCATTTCAAGCGCGCTGTCGATGGTCAGGGCGCCGCCGAATCGTACGCCGCCAAACATTGTGAATTCTTGCCGCCGCTCCAGCAACAGGCGGATGATCTTCAGAAAATTCTTGTCCCACCGAACCGTGATCCCGTACTCGGCTACGCCGCCGAACCCAGCCATCACGCGGTCGTCCAGCGATTCGTACACTTCGCGAATATCCCGGATGGGCCGGAATGCGGACCGATTGCCCAGCGCATCCACACCTGCGATCTCTCCCGGCAGCGGCTCAATCTTCAGCCCGTCAATGCCGACCACGGTGTGGCCGTCGTTCATCAGGTAATGCGACAACGTGAATCCAGCGGGTCCCAGCCCCACCACCAGCACTTTATATCCGCTGGACGCGAGCGGCAGCGGACGCACGAAGTTCAACGGATTCCAGCGCGTCAACAGGCTGTAGATTTCAAATCCCCACGGCAGCTCCAGCACGTCTTTGAGCGAACGCGTCTCCACCTGTGGAATGTCCACCGGATCCTGCTTCTGGAAAATACAGGCCTTCATGCAGTCATTGCAGATGCGATGCCCGGTCCCGGCCGCCATCGGATTATCGATGGTGACGATGGCGAGCGCTCCCACGGTGTAGCCTTGTTGCTTCACCGTGTTCATCTCGGAGATTTTTTCATCCAGCGGGCAGCCGGCCAGCGTTACCCCGAAGACGGTCTTCTTGAACTCGCCGGTCTTCTCCTTCAATCCGGTGGAGCAGCTATCTTTGCCCTGATTGTGGCACTTGATGCAGTAATTGGCCTGATCCAGGGCGCCTTCCAGATCCATGCCCCGGTCAGTAAGACGGAAGCCTTCCCGCGATCGCCAGCTTTCCTCCGGCAGCCGAAGCTCGGCCACTCCGTCCTCCACCGCCGTTTCCACCGGCACCAGGTGCAATGGATCCAGCTTGTGGGCCACTTTGAACAGGACATCGTCGTGGTGTTTCTTGCGCCCCGCTTCGGACAAGGCCGCCCAGGCGGCATAGCGCGCGGCGACTTGGATGCGCTCCAGGTGCTCAGCCTCGTTCTCCAACCAGCGCGACACGTGGGCGAAGAAGCTTCGTTCGGTAACCGGCTCGCCGAAGATCGCTTCCAGCTCGCGGCTTAATCCCGGCCCGTCGATCGCTTCCGCCTGCTCTTTCGAAACTCCGCTGATGGCCCGCTTTTGAATGAACTTGCGCTTGAAGACCAACAATGGCGCCAACGCGTTGTGCCGCGCTTCCAGCGCCTCTACTTCTGTGGCGATCCCAAACAGCTCGCCCAGGAAATCCTCGACGTGCGGCGCCAGCGCAATCACCAGCTCGGACTGCTCCTTCATTGTTCTCGCGCCCGAATTGACTCGCGCATCAACCAGCTGGGCGTGCAGTCCGATATCGGAAGCCAAAAGTTGCACCAGGAAGGCAGCATCCAGGCGCAGAAGCCCTTCGCGGGTGTATAGATCCTCAAAATGGAGGCCGAAGCCGAGCGAACAACGCTCGGAACTCAAGTGATCGGAAGTTACTGACATTCTTATGCTATGAGAGCCTACGGCAGGAGCTTATAGGTATATTGTAACAGGCGAAAATATCACGGATGCATCATTTCGGATGTCATTTTGGATGTTTGCGGCGCCAGTCAAAAAGCACCACGCCCGTCGCCACCGAGACGTTCAAGGAACCGATGGCGCCCGCCATCGGAATGCGAACCAGTGCGTCGCAATGTTTTTTTACCAGCTCGTGCAGACCGTGCCCCTCGCCGCCCATGACGAAAACCGTTGGCTGGGAGTATTCAATGTCACTATAGAGTTGGCCGCCGCGCTCGTCGAATCCATAGATCCAGAACCCGCGCTTCTTCAGATCTTCGAGCGTTTGGTTCACGTTTCCCACGCGCACCACGGCCAGATGTTCCAGCGCTCCCGCGGCCGCTTTGGCGACGGTTTCCGTCAATGGCGCGGCTCGGCGATCCGGCACGATCACCGCGCTTGCTCCCGCCGCCTGCGCGGTGCGAATAATGGCGCCCAGATTGTGCGGATCTTCCACTCCATCCAGGACGATCAGCAACTTCGCCGTGGGCAGCACCTGATCCAGTTCGGTATAT
The DNA here is from genome assembly GCA_963725455.1 of Bryobacterales bacterium. Lineage (GTDB taxonomy): Bacteria > Acidobacteriota > Terriglobia > Bryobacterales > Bryobacteraceae > Palsa-89. The sequence continues at coordinate 959 of CAVRZH010000066.1, read as the reverse complement.
CGATGGGCCGCTGCAAATGCCACGACGCCTTGATGATGCGTGGCTCCGTTGGATGCCCGATCCAAAGCCTCGCGCGGCTCAAAGCGCAAAGTAACCGACCGTTCCCGCGCCAGATCGATGATTTCCTGCAATCTGGGACCTCCGGCGCCTCGCGCGATCAGGACACGGTCGAACGCGCGCCCGGCCTTCAAAGCCTCGCGAACCGGATGAACTCCTGCAATAACCTGGCTCGCCGCTGGCCGGCGCTCCCTGTCTTTCGGATTCTTGGCGCCGCTCGGAACTGCCCCGGGCTTTGGCGGTTGAAACTTCGGCGAGCGATTTCTAGTGGGATGTTTCGTAGTCTTCAGTGTAAAAAAAGGTCGAGGATTGCTCAATAGGTTTGCTAAGATATCGGAAGCATGCCAGAGGCGGCGGCCGGCGAACTTCGTCCTGAAATTCCCGATAAGTTGTATTTCCGCATTGGTGAAGTGAGTCGCCTGGCCGGAATCAAACCCTATGTCCTGCGCTTCTGGGAGACGGAATTCTCTTCGCTGGGACCCAAGAAATCCGGCAAAGGGCATCGTTTATACCGGCGCAAAGACGTGGAGCTGGTGCTCGAAATAAAGCGCTTGCTATATGATATGCGCTACACCATTGAGGGCGCTCGCAAGTATCTGGATTCGCGATCGCGTGAGGCCGGGGCGAAATCCGCTGCTGCATCCGCCGGCGCCAGTGGGATGTCCTCACGTCAACAACCTGCCTTGTTCGGCGATCCTGGTCCCGCGCTCGCCGCAATCCGTAAGGAACTCGCCGAGATCCTGCAGCTTTTGAGCTAGCCCGGCTTCTTCGTAGCCCGGTCGGCCGAGCTTCGCCGCTCAAACAACCCATTCGCGCGCCGATAAGCAAATTGGAAGTGCTTGAACTGAAGAAAGCCCATGATCCGGCTGACACGCATCAATCGGGTTCCGTTGGTTCTCAAC
>CAVRZH010000065.1:0-21090 GCA_963725455.1 Bryobacterales bacterium | reverse complement strand
GCCAACCCGCAGATAATCGGCCAAACTCTGCGCCTGGATAACGACGATTATCACGTAGTGGGCGTCATGCCGAGCGGCTTTCGCGATCAGGGCTCAACCAGCGAGGAGCAGAATGTGGAGCTCTGGCTGGGGGCCGGCTTTGCCGGTGTGCCGTTTGATTCTCCCCGGCGCGGTTCACGTCTGCGGAGCCGTGCGGTCATCGCGCGCCTGAAGCCGGGACTGTCGATGGCAGCAGCGCAGGGGCATCTCAATGCGCTGGTGGAATCGCTGAAAAAGCAATATCCGGCGGAGTACCCGTCACAGGCCGCATGGACCGTGCGGCTGATTCCGCTGAGTGAAACCGTGGTTGGAAGCGTTCGCCAATCTCTCATTCTGCTGTTCGGCGCGGTCGGATTGGTCCTGCTGATCAGTTGCGTCAACGTTGCCAATCTCCTGCTCGCCAAGGCCACTTTGCGCGCTCGTGAGATCGCGGTTCGCCAGGCGCTGGGAGCGCAGAGAATGAGGCTCATCCGCCAGTTCCTCGCCGAAAGCCTGCTGCTCTTCTGGCTTGGCGGAGTGGCTGGTTTTGCGATTCTCTTCGTCGCCAGGAAATTCCTGCTGCAGTTGGTTCCCGAGAGCCTGCCGCACCTCAATGACATAGCCGTCAACTGGGGCGTGCTGGCGTTCGCTCTCGCCATCTCTGCCGTGGCCGGAACCGTCTTTGGGCTGGCTCCCGCGTGGCTGATGAGCCGCTTCGATTTGATCGGCGGCCTTCGCCAGGAGGGGCGCGGCACCAGCGGCTCACGGGAACGCTCACGCGCCCGCCAGATTCTGGTCATCAGTGAATTGGCGCTCTCCCTGGTGCTCATGGTGGCCGCGGGCCTTCTACTGCGCAGTTTTTGGGACCTGTTCCAGGTGCAGCCCGGTTTCAATCCCGGCCGCGTCATGGCCATTCAGACCTGGCTACCGGGGCCTAACGATCCCACTAGGGACCCCTATCAAACCGCCGCGCAGGAATCGGTCTTGCTGCGCGAGATTCTTCGGCGCGCCCGAACCCTGCCGGGCGTGGAAGAAGTGGCGATCGGCGACGAGGCCGCTCTTCCTCTGGGCCACAGCAATCCCAGCCGGCTGCCATTGATCCGCGAAAGCATCGAGACTATAGACAACGAGGCACCGGTGATCGATAGTCCCATCGTTTCGCCCGAATACTTCCACCTGTTGGGCATGCCGCTCGAGCGCGGACGCCTTTTCAGCGATCAGGACCTTGAGAATACACCCCAGGTTGCGGTCATCAATCAAGCTGCGGCTCGCACCTACTGGCCAAACCAGGACCCACTTGGCAAACGCGTCCGTTTGCACTTGGATACCCGCGGCCTCGCGAGCTCTGCCCAGCCGGCCTGGACCACGATAGTCGGCGTGATTTCGGATGCCCGCACCGAATCGCTGGCGGACGCGGCGATACCACTAATCTATCGCAGCGTGTACCAGCGCACCGCCAAAGACCTGGCCATCTTTCTTCGCGGACAACTCGATCCCGGCTCTATCTCCGCACAAGTGCGCGGGCAGGTCCAGGCCATTGATGCGACACTTCCCGTTTTCCATGCCGAGACCCTGGATGACGTGCTCTTCACCTCGCTTTCCGTCAGACGATTCTCGATGGAAGTGGTCGCATGCTTTGCGGCCGCTGCCTTGCTATTGGCCGGGCTTGGAATCTACGGGACTATTTCCTATCTTGTGAATGAACAAAGACGCGAGATCGCCATTCGCCTGGCGCTGGGAGCGCAACGAGGTACTATCCTCAAAATGGTCCTGCGCCGGGGACTGGGTCTGGCCGCCACTGGCGCCGTGCTGGGTGTGGCCGGCGCGCTCATCGTCTCGCACCTCATGGCTGGACTGCTCTTCGGCGTGTCGCCTACCGACCTGACCACGTTCGCTGGCGTCACTCTGGTACTTACCACAGTTGCGCTCGCTGCCAGCTACATTCCGGCGCTGCGCGCCATGCGCCTCGATCCGATCACTACAATCCGCACCGAGTGACTTCTTGGTGCTGTTGGAGACTTGTCTTCGTAAGTTGTGGCCATCCGAGGCACCTCCCACTTTGACGTTCTTGTCGGCCTGTCCGACATAGCCGCCAAACCAAGCGCCAGAAGCCTGTAAATAAATGTCCCGGTTTGGCCGATGAAGAGAGTGAGGCTCAACATCTTCATGGCTGCAACACTTGCTCCAGCCCACAGTGGGTTTAGTCCCCCGATACCGCAAACCTTTGAAGAATTAGGCATTTCTCAGTCGCTGGTGCTGGATCTCGTCCTGCGCCGGCTGCTATTGGAGGGGTTCAGCAACCTGCAGAGCCTGAGCAACACCCTAAAGCTGTCGGTTCCCGTTCTCAACATTGTCTTCACTCACATGCGCCAGCAGCAGCTGGTGGAAGTGAAGGGCATGCTCGGGAACGACTATAACTTCACGCTTTCGCAGAGCGGCAAGATGCTGGCGGGCGAGCGCTTTCAGATCAGCCAGTACGCCGGCGCCGCGCCCGTGTCCTTAAAGGATTACCACAGCGCCACTAAATCCCAGGCGGCTCAGGTCCGCATTGACCGCAAAATCCTGCGCTCGGCTTTTTCTGACCTGGTGGTGAACGATCAGCTCCTCGATCAGCTCGGTCCCGCGCTCATCTCGCAGAATTCCATTTTCGTCTATGGGCCCACCGGCAACGGCAAAACCAGCCTGGCGGAAAGAATGCTGCGCGTCTATCAGGATGCCGTGCTGATGCCGTACGCGGTGGAAGTGGACAACCAGGTGATCAGCCTGTACGATCCGGTGGTCCATCAAAAGCTCGGCATGGACGATCCGGATGTGGATCCGCGCTGGGCCCTGTGCCGCCGGCCTTGCATCGTAGTGGGTGGCGAGCTGATTCCCAGCATGCTGGAACTGCGCCTGGACGAAGCTTCCGGCATCTACGCCGCTCCTTTGCAGATGAAGGCCAACAACGGCATCTTCATCATTGACGACTTCGGACGCCAGCTGATGTCGCCGCGCGACTTGCTGAATCGCTGGATTGTTCCGCTGGACCGCCGCGTGGATTACCTGATGCTGCGCTACGGCGTGAAATTTCAGATCCCGTTTGAGCTGATGGTGGTGTTCTCCACGAACCTGGAACCGAGCGACCTGGCCGACGAAGCCTTCCTGCGCCGCATTCATAACAAAATCTTCGTGGACGCGGTGGACGAAAAGTCATTCGACCAGATTTTCCATCGCGTGATCACCAAGTTCAACATCCCCTGCGAACCCGACAGCGCCGAGTACCTGCGTAAGTTGTGCCTGCGCGAGGGGCGCACGGAGCTGCGCGCCTGCTATCCTGCCGACATCTGCACCATTCTTACGTCCATAGGACGGTATGAGGGACGGCCGCCGTTCATGAGCAAGTCCGAACTGGAGCGCGCCACCGCGCTGTATTTCGCCAAGAGCTGACCAGAGCCCGCCGACCGGCGATAATAGATTCACGCCGGATGAAGGTTCTCCTCATTTCCACCTACGAGCTCGGCCATCAGCCATTCGGCCTGGCATCTCCCGCGGCCTGGATCGCCGGGCGCGGTCACGATGTGGCGTGCGTCGATCTGGGTGTGGAATCGCTCGACGTGGAGGCGGTTCGCGAAGCCGATCTGGCCGCCTTTTACCTGCCGATGCACACGGCCACGCGGCTGGCGGCCAAAGTGATCGAGAAGGTCCGCAGGCTGAATCCCTCCGCGCACGTCTGCTGTTACGGGCTCTACGCGCCATTGAACGAAGCGTATCTGCGCGGCATCGGGGCGGAAACCATTCTGGGCGGCGAGTTCGAACCTGGCCTGGTTTCGTTATTGGCGCGCCTGACTGAGCCTGGATCAGATTCACAAACCGAACCGCTAATCTCGCTCGACCGGCTTCAGTTCCAGGTCCCATTGCGAACGGGCCTTCCGCCGTTTGAAAAATATGCGCGCTTGCAGGTTGCGGGTTCTTCAAAACGCGCTGGGTACACCGAAGCCAGCCGGGGGTGCAAACATCTGTGCCGCCATTGTCCGGTGGTGCCGGTTTATCAAGGGAGTTTTCGCGTGGTGCAGCCGGAAGTGGTGCTGGCCGATATTCGCCAGCAAGTGGATGCGGGCGCGGAGCACATCAGCTTTGGCGATCCCGACTTCTTCAACGGTCCCACCCACGCCATGCGGATCGTGGAGGCGCTGCATCGCGAATGGCCTGGCTTGAGTTACGACGCGACCGTCAAGATCGAACATTTGCTGAAGCAGCGCGAATTATTGCCCCGCTTGCGCGAAACCGGCTGCCTGTTCGTAACCAGCGCGGTGGAATCGGTGGACGACGCGGTGCTCGCGAAACTCGACAAGGGCCATACGCGGGCCGATTTCATCCAGGTTACGCGGGAGTTTCGATCCGCCGGCCTGACGCTCGCTCCAACGTTTATTCCGTTCACTCCGTGGACCACGCGCGAATCGTACCGCGAGCTGCTGGAATTGTTAGTGGAATTGGATCTGGTGGAGAATGTCGCGCCGGTGCAGCTGGCGCTGCGGCTGCTGATCCCGCGGGGTTCGCTCCTGCTGGAGCTGGACGACGTGCAAGCCGTGCTGCGCGCCTTCGACGAACCCGCGTTGTTGTATCGCTGGGTGCATCCCGACGCGCGAGTGGACGCCCTGGCGGCGCAAGCCCTGCGCATCGCGGCATCCAAAGGCGCACGCCGCGAGATTTTCGGCTGCCTTTGGAACCTGGTCTGCGATCATCCGCTGCCTGAACGTTTCCGCCTGGCGCCGGACGCTGCAATTCCTCATATGGACGAGCCATGGTTCTGTTGCGCCGAGCCAACCGAAGAGCAGGTGGCGCACCTTTAGCAGGGACGCGTAGTCCGTTCCGCCAAAAACCATTCCACAATCCCAGGGCTATAATTAGGCTAGCCATATGAACCACAAGTTGGCCCCCTTCCTTTTCCTCCTGGCTTGCGCCTGTTCCGCTCCCGCGCAGCACAAGGATTTTGAAATCCCCGCCATGCAAGCGGCGCGCGGCACCAAAGGCGCTCTTGCAACTGGAAGCGAATACTCTGAAGAGGCCGGCATGAAGATCTTCTTTCATGGCGGAAACGCGGTAGACGCGGGCGTCGCCGCTATGTTTGCGTCCACCGTGTCGGAGTTTTCACACGTCGGCGTGGGCGGCGAAGCGCCTATTCTGATTCGCACCAAGGCAGGCAAGGTCTACGCCATCGCGGGCGTCGGTCCGATGCCCAAACTCGCTACCGCCAAATTTTTCATGGAGCACCAGCCCAGGCCGGGGGAAATACTGACGCTGGATCCGGGCGGATTGAAGGGCATCATTCCAGTGGCTGGTATTCTTCCCGCTCTGGTGCCCGGCACGGTGGAAGCCGGGTTGGTGGCCCTGCGCGATTTCGGAACCAAATCGTTTTCCGAGATGATTGAGCCCTCCATCGAATTGGCCGACGGCCTAGCCATTGACGAGCAGCGTTCTGGCGCCATCGCGCGGTCGCGCCGCTTCTTCGACTTGTGGCCGGATTCCAAGAAAAACTTCCTCCCGGATGGAAGAGTGCCGCTGCCCGGCGAGATCTTCCGCCAGCCGAACCTGGCGCGCACTTTCCGCTCCATGGCCGCGGCCGAAAAGAAAGCCCTGGCCGCGGGTGCCTCGCGCGAAGCCGCGATCGACGCTGTGGCGGATTACTTCTATCGGGGTGAGATCGCCCATAAGATCGATGCTTTCGAGCGCGCCAATGGCGGCCTGCTGCGTTACGACGACATGGCCTCGTTCAAGCTGCAGCCGGAAGAGCCGGTCTCCAGCGACTATCACGGCTACAAGGTTTACAAGCCCGGGTTCTGGACCCAAGGCCCCGCCATGCTGGAAACTCTGAACATTCTGGAAGGCTATGACCTGCGCTCCATGGGCTTCAATTCGGTGGAATACATCCACACCGTCACCGAAGCCCTGAAGCTGGCCTATGCCGATCGCGACACTTATTATGGCGATCCGAAGTTCAATCACATTCCGGAAGAAACTTTGCTATCGAAAGCCTACGCAGCAGAACGGCGCAAGGAGATCGGGCATATGGCTTCCATGGACTTCCTGCCCGGCATGATTAACGGCAAGCGCGGCAAGCATCCCACGGAAATGGATATCGCGCGCACCAAGATTGATGACGCCCTGATGGCGAGCGACACCACTTGCGTCGACGCCATCGATAAGGACGGCATCGTGTTTTCCGCCACGCCTTCGGGCGCCTGGCTGCCCGCCGTGATCGCCGGCGACACCGGCATTGCGCTCAGCGAGCGCGCGCAACAGTTTATTCTGGTTCCCGGATCGCCCAACGAACTGGCCGGCGGCAAACGCCCGCGCGTGACCCTGAGCCCCACCATCGTTACCGAGCAGGGCAAGCCGTTCCTGGCATTATCCACGCCGGGCGGCGACAACCAAGAACAGAGCCTGATCCAATTGTTCTTTAACGTCGTCGAGTTTGGCGACAACGCCCAGGAGGCGGTGGAAGCGCCCCGCTTCCAGACCCGGCATCTGGTATCCAGCTTCGACAATCATGCCTGGAATCGCGGGGACTTGCTGCTGGACGAGCGCATATCACCGAGCGTAGGGGCACAATTGGCCGCGCGCGGGCACAAGGTTGGCATTCGTTCCCGATGGGCCAGCGGCGCGGCGCCCGTCATGATTCGAATCATGCCGGATGGCGTGATCGAAGCCGGCGCCGATCCGTACGGTTATCGCGTCGCGCACGCGTACTAGCGCTCCAGCCCTTTGGAAACAGCGTCGCTGTTTGAAGAGCCGTCCGAGTTCGATCGCCGGCGCTTGGGCGTGCGGCTGTCCGCGCTGGCCGCACAAAACATTTTGATCGGGACCAGTTCCTGGAAATACGAAGGCTGGCTCGGGCAGATCTATTCACGCAGCCGCTACATCACACGCGGCCGTTTTTCGCAAAAACGTTTTAACGAAGAATGTTTGAGCGAATACGCCGAAACGTTCCCCATCGTCTGCGGCGATTTCTCGTTCTATCAATTCCCCTCGGAGAGTTACTGGCGCAAGCTGTTCGGATCGGCGCCCGCCACGCTGCAATTCGCCTTCAAAGCTCCCGAAGACGTCACCGTAAAGCAATTCCCGCGGCATCCTCGCTATGGGGATCGCGCGGGCGGCGACAACTCTTCGTTCCTGGACGCCGCGCTGTTTCAATCCGCGTTTCTGGATGTTCTGGCGCCTTACCGGCCCCGCGTGGCCACGCTGATCTTCGAGTTTGGCAGCTTCGCCCGGCAATGCTATCCGGACGCAGGCGCTTTCCTCCAGGAGCTGGACCCGTTTCTGGCCGCGCTCCCGAGCAGTTTCCGCTACGCCGTCGAGATCCGCAATCCCGAGTTCCTTTCACCTGAGTACTTCGCCTGCCTTCGGAGCCACTCCGTGGCCCACGTCTTCAACGCCTGGACCAGGATGCCCGAAATTGGCCGCCAGCTGCATCTGCGCGATGCTTATACCGCCAATTTCACGGTGGCTCGCGCACTGCTCAGGCGAAGCCGCCCCTACGAAGAGGCCGTCGCAAAATTCAGCCCCTATGCTCACGTGCAAGATCCCAACCCCGAGACGCGCGATGCTCTTCGGCTTTTGATCGCCCACGCCCGCCAGCGGCACGAACCGTCCTATATTTTCGTGAACAACCGGCTGGAGGGCAACGCGCCTGAAACCATCGAAGCCATCACCGAGTAGTACTTCCACTTCCGATCATCGTTAGAAAAAGTGACAAAGCGCAGAAACCATTTATCCTGTGGTAGATCTTACAGTGAGCAACCGTCTCTGAGAATGAAGGAATCACCACAACGATTGGACCCTAGCGCCGACCTTCTCGCCGGCGGCGGGGAACTGGGCGAGTTGATGCGCGCAGTGGATTGGTCGCGCACTCCGCTGGGACCGATCGAACGATGGCCGCAGGCGCTCCGGACCTCGGTGCGCATCCTACTCACTTCGCGCCAGCCCATGTTTGTCTGGTGGGGTGACCAGCTAATCAATCTGTACAACGACGCTTACAGGACCATCGTCGGCGGCAAGCATCCGCAAGCCCTCGGCCAACCTGCATCCCTGGTGTGGCGCGAGATTTGGGACCAGGTGGGCCCGCGCGCCAAATCGGCCATGACCGCCAACGAGGGCACTTACGACGAAGCACTGTTGCTGATCATGGAGCGCAACGGGTACCGCGAAGAAACCTATTACACGTTCTCTTACAGCCCGGTCCCAAGCGACTCCGGTGACGCCGGCGGCATCCTGTGCGCCAACACGGACGACACGCAGCGCATCATCGGAGCGCGTCAACTGGCCTTGTTGCGGGAACTGGCGGCCCGCACGGCCGATGCACGCACGATCGCCGATGCGTGCGCGCTGAGTGCTCAGTCGCTCGAAACCAACGCCCGGGATCTTCCATTCGCACTGATCTATCTGCTGGACCCCGACCATCGCCGCGTGGTGCTGGCGGGATGTTCGGGCATTGCCGCCAACCGCCCGGCGTCGCCATCGGAAGTAGCCCTCGACGATACCTCGGCGTGGCCGTTCGCGGAGGTGCTGCACACTCACGCGCCATTCCTGGTCACCGACCTGAGCGCATTGGGGCCGCTGCCGAGCGGCGCGTGGGACCGTTCACCCGGGCAGGCGGTGGTGCTTCCCATCGCTCCCTCCGGCAAAACGGGCCGCGCCGGCGTGCTGGTGGCCGGCTTGAATCCATACCGGCTTTTCGATGACGGATACCAGGGATTTCTCGGGCTGGTGGCCGGCCAAATCGCGGCCGCTATCGCCAACGCACAAGCTTACGAGGAAGAACGCAAACGCGCCGAAGCACTGGCCGAATTGGATCGCGCCAAAACAACTTTCTTCTCCAATGTTTCGCACGAATTTCGCACGCCGCTCACGCTGATGCTGGGTCCGCTCGAGGAATTGATGGCGAGAGACGAGTTGTTGGCAAGAGACGAACTGATGGCGAGTCACGAGACCGGCGACAGCGCTTTGGTGGAGGTGGCGTACCGCAACGGTCTGCGCCTGTTGAAGCTGGTGAACACCCTGCTGGACTTCGCCCGTATCGAAGCCGGGCGAGTTCAAGCCAGCTACGAGCCAACGGACCTGGCTGCGTTCACGGCCGATCTGGCCTCCAGCTTTCGTTCCGCCACTGACAAAGCCGGCTTGCGCCTGATCGTCCAATGTCCGCCCTTGCCGCAGCCGGTCTACGTGGATCGGGACTTGTGGGAAAAAGTAGTGCTGAATCTGATCTCGAACGCCTTCAAGTTCACCTTAGAAGGCGAGATCGAAGTTGGTCTGGAGCCGGGGCAGGATGGCGCAACTGCCAGGCTCACCGTGCGCGACACCGGCACTGGCATCCCGCTGGGGGAAATGCCCCGTTTGTTTGAGCGCTTTCATCGCGTGGAAGGCGCACGCGGGCGATCGCAGGAGGGGACAGGCATCGGCCTGGCGCTAGTGCAGGAGCTGGTAAAGCTGCATGGCGGCAGCATCTTTGTGCAAAGCGAGCTAGGCAGCGGAAGCACCTTCACGGTACACATCCCGTTTGGAACAGCGCACCTGCCGCGGGAGCGAGTGGGAACAACATCCGCCGCGGCATCCCCGGCCACGCGAGCAAAGGCATACGTGGACGAGGCCCTGGGCTGGCTGCCGCTGGATGGCTCCGACTTGGCAACAGGAAGCAAAGCGGGACCGGAACGCGAAACCTTCACGCCCTGGTTCGACGGTTCACCCCAGCCGGCACGGCGCGGCAGAGTTTTGCTGGCCGACGACAATGCCGACATGCGGGCCTATGTACATCGCTTGCTTAGCCCGCACTTCGAAGTGGAAGCGGTGTCCGATGGTAAGGAAGCTCTGGAGCGCGCACGGAACAATCCGCCCGACTTGATCCTGAGCGACGTTATGATGCCGGACCTGGACGGGTTCGCTCTGTTGAAGGCTTTGCGCGCCGAACCATCCACCGGCACTCTGCCCGTGATTCTTTTGTCGGCGCGCGCGGGTGAAGAATCCCGCGTGGAGGGCATAGAAGCCGGTGCGGACGATTATCTGGTGAAACCCTTCACCGCGCGAGAACTGCTGGCGCGCGTGACCACTCACCTGGCCATGAGCCGCTTACGCCGGCAGGCCGCCGAACGCGAGCGCGAGCTGCGCCAGGACGCCGAGGCCGCCCGCGAGCGCGCCACCAGCGCGGTGGAAGCGCTGCGCCGGGCCAATTCCGATCTGGAGCAGTTTGCGTTTTCCGCCAGTCACGACCTGCAGGAGCCCCTGCGCATGGTGGCCACCTTCAGCCAGTTGCTGCAGATGAAATACTCGGGCAAGCTGGATGAGCAAGCCGACACCATCATCGGGCATTGCGTGGAAGGCGCCACGCGCATGGGGCGGATGATTCGGGATTTGCTGGAATACACGCGCGCCGCCAGCATCTCCGAAACGCTGCCCGGCAAGGTGGCGCTGGAAGCCGCGTTGGAGGAGGCGCTCGACAACTTACAGGCCTCCATCCAGGAATCCAACGCGATTGTCACGCACGATCCGCTCCCCGCTCTGCCGGTGGAACCGGTCCATCTGCAACAGATTTTCCAGAACCTGATCTCGAATGCGATTAAGTATCGGGGAAGCCAGGCTCCCCGCGTCCACATTGGCGCGGTCCGCGAGGCTGGCGTCTGGCGTTTCTCCGTGAAGGATAATGGAATCGGCATTGAGCCCCGCTACAAGGATCACGTGTTCGGACTCTTCAAGCGCCTGCACGGCCGCAACCGGTATTCGGGTACCGGTCTGGGACTGGCTATTTGCAAGAAGCTGGTGGAACGTTATCACGGACAAATTTGGGTTGAATCGGAACCGGGCGCCGGTTCCACATTCTTTTTCACTCTGGGCCAGAGTGAACTCTCGCAGAGCGAATTCGCGCGGAGCGAGTCAGCCTAATGTCGCCAGTTCCCTATCGGATCCTGATTGCCGAGGACAATCCGGCGGACGTGTATCTGATCCGCGAAGCGCTGCGGCGCTACGAATTCGCCTATAGCCTGGAAATCGCCGACAACGGCGAAGACATGCTGAATTTGATCGCGAAAATCGAGCAGGATCCGTCGGAAAGCTGCCCCGACCTTTTTATGATCGACTTGAACCTGCCCCGGCGGCCGGGCGACGAGATCCTGGCACGCATTAAGCAAAGCAGCCGCTGCGCTCACGTTCCCGCGATCGTCATCACTTCCTCCGATTCTCCGCAGGATCGGACCCGCGCGCGCGACCTGGGCGCGTCCTTTTACTTCCGGAAACCGGCCGATCTCGAGAAATTCATGGCCATCGGAGGGATTGTCCGGGAGCTTCTGGAGGCCCGGGCCGGCGAGGTTCCACAAGCTTCCTTATAGTTGTCGCGTCATAATTTGTCGCGTGATTGGCGATACCGTACCCTAGTTCGGCATGGAGCTCACGCCGATAAGTAAGATAGTCTCAAGATCGGAAAGCCAGAATGCTAGCGCGCTTTTGGGGTACTCGAGGGTCCATCGCAGCGCCCGGGCCAGGCACCACCCGCTTCGGCGGAAACACATCCTGCGTGGAGTTGACCACGCCTTCGGGCGGCGTAGTGGTTCTGGACTGCGGCACCGGCGCGCGATCGCTGGGCAATCGCCTGGTGGCCGGCGCCACCGCGCCTATTGCGGCCACCATTCTTCTTACACACACTCATTGGGACCACATCCAGGGCTTCCCGTTTTTTGCGCCGCTGTTCCAGCCCGATAATCATTTCAAGGTCTACGGTCCGGAAGGCGCGCATTTGTCCTTGCGCGACGTTCTGGCTGGTCAAATGGAGCATCATTATTTCCCGGTCGAGCTGGATCAGCTGGCGGCGCGGATCAGCTACGAGGATTTGAGCGAAGGAACCTACCAGATAGACGGTGTGCAGGTGCGCGCCCAGCAAATGAATCATCCTTCGCCGACCCTGGGGTATCGGGTGGAAGCCGAAGGGCGCTCCATCTGCTACTTATGCGATCACGAGCCCTACTGCGAGGAGATCTGGCGCCAAGGCGCGCCACGCGGAAAGCTGGAGTCCATTCTGGAGGCAGGTGACCGCCGTCACGCCGAGTACATGCAGGACGCGGACGTAGTGATTCACGAAGCGCAGTACACGCCGCAGGAGTATCCGTCCAGGCGGCACTGGGGCCACAGTACGTATGTGTACGTGGTCGAGCTGGCTGCTCTGGCGGGCGTGCGCCGCCTGTTTCTCACGCATCACGATCCTTCGCATGATGATGAATTCATGGCCGGCCTGGAACGCCAGGCCCAGGAACTGGCGCGCAGCCTGGATTCCAAGCTCGAAGTGTGCTGCGCTTACGAAGGCTGCGAGATTTCGGTTTAGGAGCTTGCTAGCGCGCGCCGTTCAGCGCGTGCCGCTTAACCGGCATCAAAAGATCGAACATGCGGCCCAGCACCAGGTTGGCTTGGGCCTGAGAAATGGTCTCCGGATCGTAGGCGTGCTCCAGCACCAGACCGTTGAGAACCGCTTCCAGCGCCACCCGCCGCACTTCTCTCAATTCACGCCGTTCCTTCATCAGCTCCGGAATCAGTTTGCTGATGATCTCCAGCTTCAGCGATTCCCGGATGCGCCGGTGCGTGCGTGCCAGCCGCGCGCGCAGCCTGGGATGCCGCAATGCGAACAGCTTGAACTCCAGCGCCAGCATCACCCACTGCCGGTCCGACGCCCGCCCGATATAAAACTTGCGCAGCGCCCGCAAGCGGCCGTCTGAATCCGGGCAGCGTTCCATCACCAAGCTTAGGTCCCGCAAACGGTCGCCGGATTCCTGCTCAAACAAGGCGAAGAACAGATCTTCCTTGCTATTGAAATGAGCGTAGAAAGCGCCCCGCGTGTGGCCGGTGGCGCCGGCGATATCCTCGATCCGCGAGGCTTCGAATCCATCGCGAGCGAAAATACGATAGGCCGCCGCCAGCAGAGCACGGCGGGTGGCCTCGGTTTTCTGTTGATGTTTGGTCTGCTCGCCGGTTTTCGCGGTAACGCCCATGGCCCTTCTACATTATATACATGCAGGTATGTATATGATAGATCCGCCGGCGCAAATATGCTAAGTTAAAGACGTGTTTCCCCTCAGGCGTGCCTTTCGTTTCGGCTGTGTGGCTGCGTTCGCGGCCGGCTCCGTAGCTTGGGCTCAATTCGGAGGCAGCGGTGCGCAGCGCTCCACCCCGGCCGCGCAACTGCCGGAGTCCGGACGCCAGGCGCCCGGTTCGGTTTCCACCCAGCAGCAAGCCGCGCCCAGCCCCGGCGCCAACGTGGTGAACAGCTCCATTCAGATCGGCGGCGATTTTGAAGGCAGTGTTGCGGACGAAAAAACTCCCCCCGGGCCAGTGACCGTTACGCTGGCCGACGCGGTAAAGCTCGGTCTTCGGGCGAACCTGGGAGTGCTCACTGCCGACGACACCACGCGCGCATCGCGAGCTCTGCGGTTGAGCGCTCTCAGCAACCTGCTGCCGTACGTCTCCATCGATGCCAGCGAAACCAGCACGCAGATTAATCTGGCGGCGTTCGGATTCAAGTTCAACATTCCTCCGGGCGTGGGCTTTTCCATTCCCACCGTGGTGGGCCCGTTCCAATACTCGCAACTGCTGGGCAATCTTACCCAATCAGTCTACGACCCGGTGGCACGCCGCAACTGGCGCGCCAGCCAGGAGAGCGAGCGCGCGTCCAATCTGTCGGCCCGCGATGCGCGCGAAATGGTGGTCCTGGCCGTAGCCGGCGCTTATCTGCAGACCATCGCCACCGACGCGCGGGTGGCTTCGCAACGCGCTCAGGTGGAAAACGCGCAAGCGGTTTATCATCAAGCGGAAATCCGCAAGGAGGCCGGAACCAATGCCCGCATCGATGTTACGCGCACCTTGGTGGAACTGCAGGGCCAGCAGCAGCGGCTCAACGCGCTCCAATCCGATCTGTTGAAGCAAAAGCTGGCCTTGTCCAGGCTGATCGGCTTGCCGCTCGATCGAGAGCTGATTCTAAGTGAGCCGCTGACGTTCAACCCTCCTCCGGTTCCCCAGGCGGCCGGCGCGGTGCAACAGGCTTTTCAGAAGCGCTGGGATCTCAAGGCCGCCGAGAGCCAGGTTCATGCGGCTGAAATCGTGGTGTCCGCCGCGCACGCCGAGCGCCTTCCGTCTGCCTCTTTGACCGCCGATTACGGAGTGCTTGGCCCCAGCCCGATTTCCAATCACGGCGTCTACACGGTCACCGGCTCCATCAACTTGCCCCTGTATCAAGGCGGCCGGGTGAAAGCCGACGTCGAGCAGGCCGAAGCCACGCTCCATCAGCGGCAAGCCGAACTGGCCGATCAGCGCGGGCGCATTGAACAGGAAGTTCGCACGGCTTTGATCGAACTGGAAACCGCCATTGGCGAGGTTAAGCTCGCTGAGAATAATCGCGGGTTCGCGAATGAGACGTTGCGTGAGGCGCGGGATCGATTCAACGCCGGAGTCACCACCACCGTGGAAGTGGTCCAGGCACAGGAGCAGGTGGCCAGCGCCGACAGCGATTATATTTCCGGGCTGTTTGCTTTTGACTTAGCCCGCATCTCTTTGTCCCGCGCCATGGGAGAGGCCGAGACCGATCTTCCTACTTTATTAAGCGGAGTCCGCAAATGAGCACCACCACCAACGCACCGCCCCAGCCGTCGCCGATCATGGATAACAAGCCGGCGCCTCCACCGGTAACTCGTGGCCGTGGCCGCGCCTTCATCATTTTCTTTCTGTTCCTGCTGATCGCGGCCGGAGTGGGGATCTACTTCTGGCTCCAGTCGCGCGAGTTCGAATCCACCGACGACGCCGAAGTGGAAGCTCACTTGAACTCCATCAGCTCGCGCGTGGATGGCGCCATCACGCACGTGTATGTCGACGACAACCAGATCGTAAAGGCCGGCGAGCCTTTGGTGGATCTGGACCCGCGCGACTTCCAGGTGGCCGTGGATCAAGCCCGAGCCCAGGTGGCGCAGGCCCGCAGCCAGGTGACGGCGCAACAGCCGAATGTTCCGATCACGGTGACCGAAAACAGCACCAACATCACCGGCGCCGAGGCCGATGTCGCTACAGCCGAAGCCGGCGTTGGAGTGGCCGAACGCGATCGTGAAACAGCGGCCGCACGCCTGGCCGAAGCGCAGGCCAATGCCGCCAAGGCCCATTCTGATCTTGCGCGTTATACGGTGCTCATCAAGAACGAAGAAGTCTCGCAACAGGAATTCGATCAGGTTTCGGCCACTGCCAAGGCCCAGGACGCCGCGGTAGACGCCAATCGCTCGGCCGTGGAGGCAGCGGCCCGCACCGTGGCACAGCGCCAGTCCCAGCTGGCGCAAGTGAAATCCCGGCTGGCCCAAATCCAACGGAATGCGCCTGCGTTGGTCGCCATCCGCCAGGCCAATGTCCAATCCCAGCAAGCCAACCAGCAGAACGCGCAAGCCATGCTGGAGCAGGCGGAATTGAAGCTCAGCTATACGAAAATCGTGGCCCCGGCCGGCGGCATCGTTCTGAAGCGATCCGCCGAAGTGGGCGAGCGCATCAACGCCGGCCAGCAGCTATTGATGATCGCGCAGATCGGCGACATCTGGGTGACGGCCGACTTCAAAGAGACGCAGATGCACAACATCCATCCCGGCCAATCGGCCCGCATACACGTAGACGCGCTACGGATGGACTTTGAAGGCTACGTCGAAACCATCGGCGGCAGCACCGGCGCGGTATCCAGCGTCCTTCCGCCGGAAAACGCCACTGGCAACTACATCAAGATCGTGCAGCGCATACCCGTCCGCCTGCGCTTCAAGCCCAATCAGAACGGGCTGGATCGCTTACGCCCCGGAATGTCCGTGGAACCGGACGTCCGCATCGGGAGTTAGCATGTCCCCCGGATCGCATCAGGATTGGAAACCGTCGCACAATCCGTGGGCCGTGGCGCTGACGGTCACCTTGGCGACCTTTATGGAAGTGCTGGATTCTTCCATCGCCAACGTCTCGCTCCCGCACATTGCCGGCTCGCTGGGCGCGACGTACGACGAAGCCGTGTGGGTTCTCACCAGCTATCTGGTCTCGGCCGCCATCATTCTTCCCGCCTCCGCGTGGCTCTCCACTGTCTTTGGACGCAAGCGTTTCTACATGACCTGCGTGGTGCTCTTCACCGTCTCGTCATTCCTGTGCGGCATCGCGCCCAACCTGCCGTTTCTCATCATCGCGCGCATCCTGCAAGGCGCGGGTGGCGGCGGCCTGCAACCTTCCGAGCAAGCCATCCTGGCCGACACCTTTCCTCCAGAGAAGCGCGGCCAGGCTTTTGCGGTCTATGGCATGGCCGTGGTATTCGCGCCCGCCATCGGTCCCACGCTGGGCGGCTGGATTACCGACAATCTCAACTGGCACTGGATCTTCTTCATCAACCTTCCCGTGGGCCTGATGTCGCTCTTCTTCACCAGCCGCCTGGTGGAAGATCCACCCTGGCTGAGAGAGCGAAAAGGCGCCGGAATCAAGGTCGATTACATCGGACTCAGCATGCTGGTCACCGGCATCGCGTGCTTCCAGTTTGTCCTCGACAAAGGCCAGGAGAATGACTGGTTCGCCTCTCCTCTGATCACGGCGCTGACCTGCGTGGGCCTGCCGATGCTCGCGGCGTTCTTCCTTTGGGAGTGGTATCACCCGAATCCCATCGTAGACGTGCGTCTGCTCAAGAACCGCAACTTCGGAACGGCCGTCGCGTTCTCATTTGTCTTAGGGATGGTGTTGTTCGGCTCCACTGTCTTGATTCCCGAATTTCTGCAAACCAGCCTCGGCTACACGGCCGAACTGGCCGGCCTGGCTCTTTCGCCGGCGGGCTTCGTGCTGATGTTTATGATGTTTGTGGCCGGCCGCCTTACCGCGACCAAAATCGATCCCCGCGTGCTCATCTGTATCGGCTTCCTGGGCACATCCTTCGCGCTGCGCCTGATGACCAACATCTATCTACAGATCGACTTCGTCACCATTGTCCTGCTGCGCATGTTCCAAGTGAGCTTCATGCCGCTGATCTTCATTCCCATCACTACGCTGAACTATGTCGGCGTTCCGCGCGAAAAGAACAATCAGGTATCCGGCATTTCCAGCTTTATGCGCAACATCGGCGGCAGTATCGGGACCTCCGGGCTCACGGTGTTTCTCACGCGCCAGAACCAGACGCACCAACTGGCCCTGACGTCGCACACCAGCATGGGCGACCCGAATTTCCGGCAAATGCTGAACGGCCTCACCGCGCTCTTCACCGCCCAGGGTTTCGACGCCGCCACCGCGGCCAAGAAGGCGCTGGCGATGGCTTACGTCATGGTCCAGAACCAGGCCGGCGCAGTCAGCTTCAAGAACGCCTTTTTCGTCATGTCGTTGATGATCGCTTGCCTGAGCCCCCTGCCCTTCATCATGCGGCGCCCCAAGTTCGGACCACGCCAGCCTTCCGTTTCCCACTAGCGCCAGAGCACCCATTTGTCGACGCCACTTTGGCGCGCTGTCAACAGTAGACGCGACATTCTGTCATGGCGCCGAGCAGAAGTTATTGATAAAGAAACGCTTCCTTTCTGGAATCTAAACTGCTTAAGAGACGGCATGACATCGGAAAAGAAAGCCTTCTTACTCGGCCAGCTTCAGGAAGCTATCGACCAGGCAGTCTCGGAATCCGGCCGCATCAATGAGGTCATCGACGAGATGAAACGGCATGGCTATGACCTGTGTTTGATACTGGAATCCACGGTTACCATCAGTCCCAACCAGGATCACCAGTCCGATTTCGTGCCGGAACCCCGCCTGGCGTCCAGCCTGCCCGCATCCAATGGCGAGCTCCAGCTCAGCCTGGCGGATCGCGAGTTTCTTGAAGAACTAAGTATCGCGGCCTAGGCGCTTAGCGTCCGCTCAGCGCTTCCCTGACCATCGGCTCTGGCTTGGTCTCGAAGACGCCGTAAACTGCTCCCGCCAGCGCCCCGCCCACGATGGGCGCCAGCCAGAACATCCACAGTTGCTGCAATGCCCACCCGCCCACGAAAATCGCCGGTGCTGTGCTGCGCGCCGGATTCACGGATAGGTTAGTCACCGGAATACCGATTAAGTGGATCAGCGTAAGCCCCAGCCCGATCGCGATGGGCGCGAAGCCCGGCAACGCGCGTTTGTCGGTGGCTCCCAGGATGATCATCAGGAACATAAAGGTCAGCACGATCTCGGCTGCAATACACGCCCCCAGCGTATAGCCGCCCGGCGAATGTGCCCCATAACCATTGGCAGCGAAGCCCCCCGAGAGGCTGAAGCCTTCCTTGCCGCTGGCAATCAAGTACAACACCCCCGATCCGACAATTCCGCCCAGCACCTGCACGATGGCGTAAGCGGGCAGTTCCGAAGCCGGAAAGCGCCGGGCCACCACCAGCCCCACCGACACGGCCGGATTCAGATGGCATCCCGAAATGTGGCCGATGGCAAATGCCATAGTCATCACCGTCAAGCCGAACGCCAGGGCCACGCCGGCGAATCCAATGCCCAATCCCGGAAAAGCGGCGGCGAGCACTGCGCTTCCGCAACCGCCAAAAACTAGCCAGAAAGTTCCGATGAACTCGGCGAAACACCGTTTCGAAAGTGACATGGATTTTCCCTCCTTGCTGACGACAGATGCTACCATACTTCGCATGAAAAGACGCTCGTTCCTGGCGGCCGCTATCGCCGGCGCCGCCGCGTCGCAAACGGCCTGCCAATATGTGCCCGCGAGTTCCGCATCCACCGGCTCCGTCCCTGGTTTCGAACTGGACGAAGTGAGCATGGCCGATATTGGCGACGGCCTGGCACAGGGCAAATGGACCTCGGAGCGTCTGGTGCAGCTTTATCTTGCGCGCATTGATGCTGTTGATAAGAACGGCCCGCAGGTGAACGCCGTGCTGGCCCTCAATCCCGATGCAGCCGCCATCGCCAGACAACTAGATCAAGAGCGCAAGAATGGCCATGTGCGCGGACCTCTGCACGGCATCCCGATCCTGCTCAAAGACAACATCGACACCAGCGACAAGACCAGCACCACCGCCGGCTCACTGGCCCTCGCCGACTGGCACCCTCCCCAGGACTCATTCGTCGCCGCCCGCCTCCGCGCCGCGGGTGCGGTCATCCTGGGCAAAACCAACCTGAGCGAGTGGGCCAACTACCGATCCACGCATTCCACCAGCGGCTGGAGCGGACGCGGCGGCCAGACCAAGTGCCCTTACGCGCTGGATCGCAATCCGTCCGGCTCTAGTTCCGGTTCGGGCGCGGGCGCCGCCAGCAGTTTGTGCGCTGCTGCCGTCGGCACGGAAACCGACGGATCCGTTACCGGCCCTTCGTCAACGAATGGAATTGTGGGAATCAAGCCGACCGTTGGGCTGGTCAGCCGCTCCGGCATCATCCCGATTTCGATCAGCCAGGACACCGCCGGGCCGATGGCGCGCACCGTCCGCGATGTCGCGATGCTGCTCAACGTCATGGCCGGTGTGGATCCCCAGGATCCGGCCGGCGCCGCGTCGCAGGGGAAGGCTGCCGATTATACGCGCTCCCTGGATCCCCATGGCCTGCGGGGGGCGCGGCTGGGAATCGCTCGCAAATTCTTCGGCAATAATGCCCCGATGGACGCGTTCCTGAATGGTTGCGTGGACGCGTTGAAGAAAGCCGGCGCCGAAGTGATCGATCCGGCCGACCTGGCCACGCATGGCCAGATAGAGGCTCCCGAGGGCCAGGTGCTGCTGTACGAATTCAAGGACGGGGTAAATCGCTATCTTTCCCGGCTGCCTTCCGGAAGTCCGGCCCGCACGCTGGAGGAGCTGATCGCATTCAACGAAAAGAATCGCGATCGCGAAATGCCCTTCTTCGGCCAGGAGCTTTTCATGCAAGCGCAAGCCAAAGGGCCGCTCACCGAGCCCGCCTACACCAAAGCTCGCGCCGATTGCGTGCGCCTCTCGCGCCAAGAGGGCATCGACGCGCTGCTGGCCCAGCACAAGCTGGACGCGATCGTGACACTGACGTCAGGTCCAGCCTGCCTCATCGATCACATCGATGGCGATACCGACACCGGCGGCTGTACCACCCCCGCGGCCGTGGCCGGCTACCCGCACATCACCGTGCCGGCAGGATTCTATCGCGGCCTGCCGATCGGCCTGTCGTTTTTCTCAACAGCCTGGAGCGAGCCGACGCTGATCAAGCTGGCGTACGGGTGGGAGCAGCAGATGAACGCGCGGCGGAAGCCGGGCTTTGCGGCGAGTGTCGCAGGTTAAGACAGAAGTCAGAATCCAGAAGTCAGAATTCAGCTGAGATCCAATGAACTCGGCCTGAAGATTATGTATGTTGCTAGAAACCTGGCGGAGGCGCAACGCTAGGTCCAGGCCGCGATACTCCGTATTTGGGCCGCAAACATGATCGCCGCAGTCACTAGCGCCGCCGGAAGGACGCCGAATCGGCCGATCATTCGCATTCTGAATTCTCGAATTCTGGATTCTGAATTCTTCTCTTAGTTCGCCAATTCCGCGCACATCCCCGGCATGCTGCGATCCATGAACCCCAGGCTGTTATCCATATTGAGCCCCGATAGATTCAAACGTTTGACCGCATCCGCCGCGCCGCCCGCGCAGGCCGTCTTCGCGCGCGACCGGAGCTTCCGCAATCGAATCGCGCCACTTCACCAGGTCCGTCTTCTTGGCCACGGGCCCGTGCCCCGGAATCACGATATCGAAGTCAAGCTGCAACACGCGATCCAGCGTCTTGTCCCAATCGACGATACTGCCTTTGGCACTGTAGTCGATAAACGGCGCGCTGCCGTTGACAAACAGGTCCCCGGTATGCAGCACGCGCTCGCCCGGAAACAGGATCACCGCATCGCCATTGGTGTGCCCGCGGCCCAGATGATGCGCGCTCACCTCCTGTCCGCCCAGAAACACCTGCGCTTCGTCGGCGAACGTGATCTGCGGAAGCCCGGGCTGCTTGCCCGCCACCATATTGGCGCGCGCGTTCTTGTGAATCACGATCTCGGCCGGCGTGTTCTTCAGCATGAACGCGTTGCCGCCGGTATGGTCCCCATGCTGGTGCGTGTTCAAGATGTAT
>CAVRZH010000064.1:0-6271 GCA_963725455.1 Bryobacterales bacterium | reverse complement strand
CGCTGCACCTGGCGATCTCGCCCAACTGGAAGATTCACTACGTGACAGCGGACATGGCGGACAACGCGGAACATCGCGCCGAGGAAGCCAGGTTTTTGGAAGACATGCCGGGTGTGCTGGGCCCGCGCGCCATGGCGGCTCTGGCGGAAATCCAGAACATGCTCGGGCTGGACTATGCAGGCGTCGATTTCAGCTTGAACGCCGCGGGCGACGTCCTACTGTTCGAGGCCAATGCCACCATGACCGTGCTTCCGCCTGAGCGGGACCGCCGCTGGGACTATCGGCGCGAAGCGGTCCGGCGCATTGAAGACGCGGTACGCAAGATGTTGTTGGACAGAGCCAGCCTCTTCCGGCTGAATACAGCCACCCGGGCCGAGGCTACGATATACTGGCAGCCAGTTCAAGAAGAACTGGAGACCAGGAAATGCTCTACCGCTTAACTCTTTTCGCCATCGCCGGAATTGCCCTCGCGCAAGAACCCGCTCAACAACCTTCCCAGCCAGCCGCTCCGGCCGTGCGGGCCGGAGAACGGTCCGGCGCCCGTACGCCGCTGTTTTTTAGGGAAACGTGGAAGACGGTTCCCAATGGCGGCGAGCACCCCATCACCCAGGAGCAGGTGGGTAACGCGAACCTGGAGCTAAAGCTTTACGGCCCGGCCGGCCAGCAGTTGCAGGCGCTCGGCAAGGAGGATGATCCAAGCAATCCACCTCACATCTGGACTGGGCTTTGCACCGAGCCCGTCGCGTTGGCGCTGCGCGATAAGGACAATTACGTCGATCTCACGGGCCTGGCAAGAATCCGCTGGCAGACCAAAGTTTCCGGCTTCCACAAGGTGCACCCGATCATCAAGCTGGCTGACGGAACCTGGCTGGTGGGCGACCAGGCAGACGGATCAACAATCGATTGGCATGACAGCGAATTCTCCATCTCGGAAGTCCGCTGGCTGAAGCTGGACGTCAATAAGGTGCTGACCCACGGGAATTTTGTGAAAAATCCGGACTTGAGCAAAGTGGATGAAGTTGGATTCGCCGATCTGCTGCCAGGCAGCGGCCATGGCCCGGGCGGATGGTCCGATGTGGCTTGGTTCGAAGTCTACGGTAAGACGGTCAAGCGCGACGCGGCCGCCACCTCATCGTCAAAGTAGGAACAGACAATCACCGCGCAGCGACGGCTCCTATCGGTTGGGATGCTAGCCGGTTCAGGTTGATATTCCGCGCTTCGAAGTCGCGCCGGAGATGCGCCAGTGGTTCTTCCACCGTAATGGTGACGTCGTGCACGGTAGGCGCCGGTCCCGACGGATAGGCTGAAGCCCAGCGCGTCTCGATAGGGTCGATATTCAGGCTGGCGGGAAAAGGCGAGTACGAGACATATTGCGCGAACGAATCGGCATTACTATGCCCGAGTTTTGCGTACACCAGCCGGTCTGGCCACCGAAATGCCGACCGGCAGTAGACGTCCCACTCCGCTTTCACCACGTTGGTATAGCACTGCAGGCCGTCCAGCGCGTTGGAGGGTTCATTGCTAAGCGGAATAGTTTGCGATCGGGCGTTTCCGAACAGGGTGAAATAAAGGGAGGCCCGCAGCGTCAGGGGTTGCCCGCGTTCCTGCTTGAAGAATGTTTGATCAAGAAGGCAGCTGGCATAAACCATAACAGCGCCCGTGGAGAGTGATCTTCGCAACGGGTCTGGACAGTCACCCGCGTCCAAGTGCGCGGCGCGGCCATCCGGGCTTTGGAGCGAGATGCCGAGCGCGTCGGCTTTGAATTCGGTTCCGTCCGGAATGTTTTGAACGGAAATCGGAATGTGCAGCAAAACTTTGGGTTCCAGCGCGCGCGACCAGTATTGCCAGTCAGACGTGCGGTCAAACACGATTTGCAGGGAGGACCCGAGCGAAGGCTGCTTGGAGAGGTGCGTGTCGAGCGCGAGCGCGAAGGGGAACGGCACAGCAATGTATGCCACGGCGGCGAGCCCAATTCCGGCCGAAGCGAACCAGCGGCTAAAGATGGTGCTGCGCTTCTTGTATTGAACCAGCAGAACCGGGATGGCGATTGCGCACAAGGCCAGGAACGCCACGGCATCCCGCACCCAGCTAACTCCTCCGAAGCTCCCCGTTCTGGTGGTAACGAAAACGTCCCAAATGCCGTAGCCTGCGGCGATCACGATTAATTGAGCAAAAATGAATGCCGCCATTCCGGAGCTGAGCGCGGCCAGCGAGGCGAAGGGCAAGGAGACGAAGGTGAAGAGCAGAACCTGCGACCAAAGCAGGCCCGGCAGG
This sequence comes from Bryobacterales bacterium, assembly GCA_963725455.1. Classification (GTDB taxonomy): domain Bacteria; phylum Acidobacteriota; class Terriglobia; order Bryobacterales; family Bryobacteraceae; genus Palsa-89. Next base: position 3,997 of record CAVRZH010000064.1, on the reverse strand, counting down.
CTGGTCGCGAGGGGGAAACCGTCGGCGACCAGGATGCAGAGATGCGCCAGCAAAACCGGCAGATTCACGAACGCAAGAATGAACAGAAGTTTGGCCGCCAGCAGACTTGGCCAGCGATAGGGACGCGTGATCCAGAATTGCCGATCGCCGGGGATAGTCTCGGCCAGCACCAGGCGGCCGATGAGAAACGCCGCCGCGCCTACCAGGGCAAATTCGATCACTTGAACGAATTCCGGGGCGCGCATCGCCGCTAATAAGACCGCCATCGACAACAATAGAGCGATTTCGTGTTTTAAGTACCGTACATCCTTCTTGAATATTTGCAGAGCCTGGCGCATGCGATGCTCCTTTAAGCTGCCTTGGGGCCTTCTGTCTTCAGAGTGTCCCGTGCCAGCGTGACAAAAATCGCGCGCAGCGGCATGGGGCGCGCGGAGATGTCGCGCACATCGCCAAACAGCCGTCGGATTTCGGCGGTGGTGCGCTCGGCATCGAAGTGCGTCTCAACAAAACGAACCAGCGCGGGCGCGGTTTCCGGGCGTAGCCAGTTGGCTGGCCACGGGCGGTCGAGCGGAACCAGCGGCGGCGAGTCCACCACTACTTCCACTTCGCGGAAGCGCGCGGTGAGCGACGTCATTTCCTCGGAGAGTTGCAGGCGCCCGCGATCCAGATAGCCGATGTGGCTGGCGAAGCTCTCGATCTCGCCGAGATCATGCGACGAAATCAGGATGGTGGTTTCCGCGGCGCTCTCCAGCAGCCCATCGATCAGATCTTCGCGCATCAGAGGATCCAGGCCGCTGAACGGCTCGTCCATGATCAGTAAGCGTGGCCGATAAGCGAGGGAGGACGCCAGCGCGGCCTTCATACGCATGCCGCGGGATAAGTGGCGCAACTGGCGGTCGAGCGGCAGGTCGAATTGCCGGATCAGTTGCGCGGCGCGCCCATCGTCCCAAGTTGGATAGAAGGGTTTGAGATAAGCGAGCAGATACTCCACCGTCATCCATCCGGGCAGCTCCTGATTTTCCGAGACGTAGCCGATTCGGGCCAAACCGTCTGGACCAATAGAGCAGGAATCGATGCCGAGCACCGCGGCGTGGCCCGAGGATGGGCGCAGAATATTCATCAGAATCTTGATAGTGGTGGTCTTGCCCGCGCCATTGGGCCCGGCCAGGCCGAACACGCTGCCTTCAGGCACCGTGAGATTCAGACCGTCCAGCACGCGCACATTGCGAAAGCGCTTCACCAGTTCGCTCGCGCTCACCATATCGCTCATTCTTTCCTCCTGTTGCTTGCTAACGGCGCCTCTTCCCGCCGGTAATCCAGCCGTCCCCAATGCCGGGCAACGGCGTCAGTGACTTCGTCCAAGTCCAGCCCCAGTTTCTTGGCCTCTACGACCAGCTGTTCCACTTCTTTCTTCAACAGCACCCCGCGCTCGGCCGCGGTGGAAGAGGGCAACTCCGCGACCACGGTTCCCAGGCCCGGGCGAACTTCAATCAGGCCTTCCGACACCAGTTGGGTCACCACTTTGTGCGCGGTGTTGGGATTGATCTTCAGCGCTTTGCTCAAAGCGCGCACGGAGGGAAACGGGTCGCCGGGGCGCATCTGGCCCGAAATCACGGCCTTCTTCGCGGCATAGACTACTTGTTCGGAGAGCGAGACGCCCGGTTCAAAGGAGAGGCGGAACGGGATCACAGGTGTACTATAACAGATAATACAGTGCTGTCAAGACGTATGATTGTTGAGGATAAATATGAAGACAGCCGGATACTTCCTGATGGGGATCCTTGTGCCCCTGGCGGCATGGGCGGCCGATAACTGCGCCGGCTCCCGTGACCTGCGCCTCGTGAACGGCAAGATCGTCAGCATGGACGCGCGCAATTCGGTGCTGTCCTCCGTAACCATCCAAGAAGGCCGCTTCGATTTTTCCGGGGGTAAACTCAGCCCGTGCACCAAGACGATCAACCTGCACGGCCGTACCGCCGTGCCCGGCCTGATCGATAACCACAATCACATCGTGCTGCTCGGCCTGCGCCCCGGCTATGACACGCGGCTTGAGACGGCGGCTTCCATAAAGGATGTCCAGGCGACTATTGCCGCGCGGGCGAAATCCGTTCCCGCCGGAAAATTCATCACAGCGATGGGAGGATGGAATCCGGCGCAGTTCGCCGAAAAGCGCCTTCCGACGCTGGCGGAGCTGGATGCCGCCGCGCCCGATCATCCAGTCCTGGTGTTCCTCGCGTTCACCGGGCCCGCCGTGACCAACAGCCTGGGCAAAGCGTTTTTCGCGGGGAAGGGAATCGAAGTCAGCGCCACCGGCGCCATTGCGGCGAATGCGCCGTCGGTAGCGGCGCTGAACGCCCTGCGATCGATACAGACATTCGAGGATAAAACACGCGGGACCATGGACGCCCTAAATTATTCGGCCAGCGTCGGCGTTACAACCGATGTCGACATGGGCGCGTTCGTGCCCCCCGGCCTGCCCGATGCGCGAGACTCATTCGTGTTCGATGGCCTGGCCAGCGCCGATCCGTTCCACATGTACGATGCCGTGCTGGCGCTCCATCGTGAGAACAAGATGACGGCGCGGATGCGCATCTTTTTCCTCAGCATGGATACGCAGCCGGGCATCCCGCTGCTGAGCGAACGCCTGCGCAACGCCTTCGATGGCTTCGGCGACGACATGCTGCGCATTTCCGGGATCGGAGAATTCGCCACGGTCTGGCCGCTGTTCGGTAAAGTGACGCCGCCACCGAACTACGAAGCGGCGCTGCAGCTGGTTGCCAAGCAGGGCTGGCCCTTTCAGCAGCACAGCTTGTCCCTGGCCGAGGACCAACTCACCGCAGCCACGTTTGAAAAGGTCAATGCAGTCACGCCCATCGCCGGGTTACGCTGGTCCATTGCGCATGTGCCGCATATTGACCAGGAGACGGTGAATCGCTTCAAAGCGCTTGGAGCGGGGATAGCAATTCATCCATTTGAATATCTCGCTGGAGGTCCGGGCGCCGGGCCTCCCGTACGCATGATTGTCGACAGCGGAATTCATGCCGGCGCTGGATCGGATGCCGCGCAAATCTCCACGCTTGATCCATGGCTCATGATCTATTACATGGTTACGGGAAAAAACGCCGCGGGCACGCTGATCAATAGCGGACAGACGCTCACTCGTCTGGAAGCTTTGCGCCTCTACACCGCCAATAATGGATGGTTCTTTCGCGAGGAGGATCGGCTCGGTTCCATGGAGCAGGGAAAGTTGGGCGACATCGTGGTCCTCAACAACCATGTCCTTGATCCCACGAAGGTTCCCGACGAGGCGATCAAAGGCGTGAAGTCCGTTCGCACCGTTGTTGGCGGCCGGGTTGTCTACGAGAAACTCAACTGACTTCCGTCTTCCGGCGCGGAATGCCGGGCCGCTTCCCCTTGTGGCCCGTGCGACACGAACACCCAGCGAAAACATCGCGCACAGCCTGCTCAGCATCACTGCGACCGACAGAGTCGGTAGATCGGCACATAAAGGAAATACCTCCCACGCACGCAACCAGCGCAACTGTAAGAAGAATAAATACGCAGCGTTCAATCATGCTTCAAGCGTTGCAATTGACTGCCCATAATCCGAGTCCAGTCCGAAGTTTGGCCACCGAGATGCTTGATAATCCGCGACGGTGGAGGTGAGCTTCGAAGAATACATTCTTATTCATGTCGTTGGCAGCGTTACTCGGAGGCATGCTGTTGTCGGGTCAAGAAAAAACTGCCGATCGAACGTTAGTTCCGGTTAGTTTTCCGTCTGCCCAGCAGACTTGGGCGTTCTCTCCAATGACGTCAAGGTACTGGGCACGCTGGATGACGGCCAGACCAGCAAGCCGGTGCAATACTCGAGCACGCCGAAGTACCGGGCATTCGCTTCGAGGCGAACGGACACGACCAGGTCGAAATAACGGGACGGGAACCGATCACAAGGCGTATGTGGCTCTTGCCGATTCCGGCCTGAAACCGATCGCGAGCG
>CAVRZH010000063.1:0-11994 GCA_963725455.1 Bryobacterales bacterium | reverse complement strand
CAACTCGCCCCGTTCCTGGAGTTGCTCCCGCGCGCTCGTAGAGGCGCAGGACGCTCTCGGACTGGGCTCGCGTCTTCGACCCTGACTGCTGACGGGAGAAGAACTGCTGGAGCCGCTCGAAGGCGTGCGCGTCTCGGTGGGGGCGATGTTGTCGAAGAGCGTGGGGCCTTCGTCCTTGATTGGGCCGCAGATCTCGTCCGCTCGGGTCTTGAGCCAATCGTCCAATCGTCGCTGCTCCTCGTCGAGCAACCGCTTGTGGTCGCGGGCGAACTTCTCGGCAACCTTCTGGAAGGCCGCTCGAACCGCTTCATCGGCCTTCTCCTGAGCCTTCGTACCCAGGCAGTGAAGAGGCTGTCCCACACTCCCTTGGATGGGCGGCGTCGTTCGCGTCGGGCATCCAGTTGGCAATGTCCTCCAGAACCTCCGGCTCGGAGATTCTGACCGACCCGCACGCCCATTACCTGCTCATCTCCTTGGTCACGACCATGCTGCCTGCCCAGGAAAGTGAACACCAGAGCCGCTTGACCATCCGAAGCAAACGCCGCCGACACTCGGCGGTCGATGCCTTCCTTCTGTCCCAGGGCCAGGTGCCGAACCCGGTCAATGGCCCGTTGCACCAGGGGATGCGCCCGGCCGAGGAACCCGACCGGCTCACTCTTGTCCGTCGCCAGGATAGCCAGGTCCTTAGTGATCCGCATCCGGCCGCGACTCGGCGTCCCAACCTGGCAGTTCCGCCAGGCCGTGCCGCCAGGTGTCCGGCAGGCGTAGGTTGAAGCCATAGGCGGTCGTCTGGCAGTCGCCCCCTTCCACGATGACGGCATCCTGTACGAAACGGGTCAATCGACCATTCCGCTTCTGCCCGGCCTGGCGAGCCGACTCAGCCTCCCTGCGGTCCAGCTCCCCGGCGTGCAGGCCCTCATCGGCCAGCCACTGGTGACTCTTCGCGGTTGCTTCGAACCGGTTCAGACTGGCGTCGATTTCTTGCAACAGGGCCTGTACGTCAAGACCGTCCGGCTGATCTTCCTGCGTGACAAAGGGGAATGCCGGCTTGTCGGTCTGCATCTCGGGCATGACCTTGAGCAACCTCTCCAGCACGTTCTCATCGGGCATTTCCAGCTGGCCGAGGCCGAGGGTGTTCGGCACGAACCTGAGTTTCGACCGCTGTTTCTCGTACTTGGCCACCAACCGGGCCAGCACGCCGTCTTCAAAGGTGCCCTTGAGGTACAGGTAGCGGACGCTGGGCGTCTCCCACTCGACCGTAGCGGTCATGCGGCCATTCCGCTGTTCGAGACGATCTGGGTCCCACGGCAACTCCAGGTGGATCAGGTTATGGCAGCGCTCATGCAGGTTCAGGCCCTCGGAGGCAGCGTCGGTGGCCACCAGTAAAACCCGGTCGTGAAGGCGGAACAGAGTCGTGGTGTTTTTGCGGGTCGGCTCGTCATCGCTGCCCTGGAGCGTCAGCACCGTCCCAAACTTCTCGGCTTTCAATCGCTCGTGCACCTTGCGAAGGCTGTCTACGTATTCGGTGTAGATCAGGACGTTGGCGTTCGGCTCGGACTTGCGAATGTTCTTTACGTTCTCGACCAGGGCGTCAATTTTGGGGTCCGCCGTCGAGGCAGCGACCGGCCAGATCGACCAGGCGGCTCAGGCGCGCGGTCGATCCCCGGCCTGATCCGCCTCGCGGCGACGGCCCCGCTCCTCGCGGGTCAGGAAGCTGAGTTGCTCCCGGGCCAGATCCTCGACCTCCATCAACTCGCGTTCTTCTTCCTCGGCGGGCGTGAGAATGCCGAACTTTGCCGCCTTGCGTTGAATCGCCTTGAGCGTGCGGATGCGGTTACGGCGGGCGTCGGCTTCCTCAGTGGCTTCGCTTGCGAGAGACTGGAAGCGGTCCCGGACCTTGTGGTGCACGGTGCTGTGCAAGGCGTACGCAGTGGACACCGACCGCTTGAGCAGGGCGAGGTAGGCGAGAGCGTCGTCGTAACGGCGGCTCCGCATGGCCCGGCGCAGTTCGGGGGCCACGAAGGCCAGCAATTCGTGCTGGGCGGCGAGGAAGTCCGGGTGTTTGCTCGCGTCCATGACCACCGGAACCGGCTGTACCTGACGCTCTGGGAAATCAACGGGCTGGTTTGTTTTCGGGTGCGTGATCTTGACGTGCCGCTTGAGCCGCCGGACAATGTAGTCGCCATAAACCTTCTCGCGCACACGGCCTCGACCGTCCGTCAGCGAGGGGTCGAGCAACTCCAACAATGAGGCGAATGAGCGGTCATGCCCGTCGTGCGGGGTGGCCGACAGGAGCAGGAGGGCGTCCGCAGCCTTGGCGAGAACAAGGGCGAGTCCTCGCCGCTGGCTGGCGTCAGCCCGGTCGTAGTCTTCTGGTCCGGTGTCGCTGTAGTGGTGGGCCTCATCGAGGATGACGAGATCATAGCCGTTGGAGCGATCCAGCCAATCGAGCACGCGGTCCTGCTTCAAGTAGTCCATTGAGGCGAGGGCCAGTGGCAGGTGGTCAAACGGATTGGTTCCCAGTTCGGTGCCCTTGCGAATGCGTTCCAGTTCCCCTCTCTCGGCGACGACCATCCGCAGACCGAAGCGTTCGGCCATCTCATCCTTCCATTGGTCGAGCAGTGGCCCAGCCGGGGTGACGATTAGGATCCGGTTGGCCCGGCGGCGGGCTACCAATTCGGTGATGACGAGACCGGCCTCAATAGTCTTGCCAAGGCCGACATCGTCAGCGAGCAAGAGCCGCGGACGGGCCATGCGCAGGTACTCGCCAAAACCGGAACGAGCTGGTAAGGCTCGATTCGCAAGCGGCCGGGCGTGACGGCGAGAGACCATTCGAAGTGCTCGACATCGGTCTCCGACTTGGTCAATTGCCAGGCTTCGCCGCCCGCGGGCGAGATCATCCAGATCTGGTGCTGGCCCGGTTTCTGCGCGGAATCGGCATCTTTCCCGCCGCCCTCCTTTTTCTCCATCGGATCAGCTTTCTTTTCCGCAGTAGTTGCCGCAGCACTTATTTTTGGACCGGCACTTGTTTTTGAACCTTCGAAAGGCTCAATCGCGGTGGATTCACGCTCGGCGATGAACGCCAGCCAGCGCCCGTCCGGCGACCATTGCGCCTGCCCCACCGATTTCTTGCCCCTGGTCAATTGAAAGCTCGCGCCGGACGCTACGTTCGTCAGCCACAACTGCGACACGTACGCGTTATCCTTCCAGTCGGTTTCGCGCAATTGGTAAGCCACCAACCGGCCATCGGGAGAGAGCTTGGGCGAACGAATGGTCTTGAGGCTGAGCAGCTCATCTAACGTCGGCGTATGCTTCGCTTGGCCGCACAGCAGCGCGGGCAGCAGAAGGCAAAGGATCGGATGCAGCGCGCGTTTCATACCGGCCTCCCAGCTTCTGGAAATAAGACTATTGTCCCATCGAAATGAAACTCTAGCGGGTCGCGGACGCTCAGCCCTTGGCGTGGCCCGGTGCAGGCGTGCTCATAACTTTGTGCACCTTGTCCAGCAACTGATGCGCGGTGAAGGGCTGGGGGAAAACCTCCACCTTTTCCAGTTCTGCGCGATATTGCAGCCGGTCGTCATCCAAGAGTCCGGCCACCATCAGAATGCGCATGTTCAGGCAGCGTGCCTGCAGGTACTTGGCTGCCTGATGCCCGCTGATGGTCTCGACATAGGGCGAGATGATCAACAGGTCGGGTTTGCATTCGCTGGTGCGGTCGACGGCCGTCCCCAGGTCGCCGGTGGCCATCACCAGGTATCCGGCCCGTTCCAGAACCTCTTGTATTACCAAACGCACTAGTGGCTCGGAGATCAGAAGCAAGATGGTGGTCTCCATCGGCGACTTACTGGGAGGGGCTTTGTCCGGCATACAGATTCAGTGTAAACAAACTGGGCGTAGGCCATCTGTGTCCCGGTCTTATCTGATTGCGTATGCAGGCGGTTGGCTCAGAAGTTAACTCACCCCCACCCCCTTGCATGCAAGAGCTTTTTCTGACATTATTTATTCACATCGCCTGGTGGCGATGGGAGGGTCGAACTTGTCAGGGAAAGACATTGTTTGTCTTGCTGCTTTCGCTGTTTCCATTACCGCTTGCATACAGGCTGCTCCTCCGCCTCAAGAATCATCGAGTGCCCCATCTGTTACCAACGAACGCGCCCTTGTCGATAAATACTGTGTAGCCTGCCACAGCGATAAGCTCAAGACGGGCGGCATTTCGCTGCAGTCGGCTGACATGACGAACATTCCAGCCGGCGCCGAGACGTGGGAGAAGGTCATCCACAAGTTGAGCCTGGGCGCAATGCCGCCGCAAGGCATGCCTCGGCCCGATCAAGCCAGCGTCAATAGCCTGGTTTCGTGGCTGGAAACTTCGATCGATCGCGCGGCCGCGGCGCATCCCAATCCCGGACGGGCAACGTTGCACCGGCTGAACCGCACCGAGTATGCCAATGAAGTTCACGATCTGCTGGCCCTGGACGTGGATCCCGCGCCGCTGCTCCCGGCCGACGACGAGAGCTATGGGTTCGACGATATCGCGGACGTACTGAGAACTTCGCCTTCGCTGCTGGAACGCTACATGTCGGCTTCCTGGAATCTGAGCCGCCTGGCGGTGGGCGATCCAAACATCGAAGCGGATACGGCCACGTATCGCGCCAAACCCGACCTTTCGCAGAACGGACACATGGAGGGCCTGCCGCTCGGAACGCGGGGCGGCCTGGCGATTCATCACTATTTCCCGCTGGACGGCGAATACGTGATCAAGGTGCGGTTGTGGCGAGCCACCGCCGACGTGATCAAAGGCCTGGAAGAGCTGCACCAGGTGGAAATCAGCGTGGACGGCCAGCGCGTCAAACTGGCAACCATCGGAGGCAAGGACGAGCAGGAGCTGCAGCTACACCAACTCCGGAAAATCGGCGGCCGAGATTGATGCGCGCCTCACCGTTCACGTTCCAGTAAAAGCCGGCCCGCGAACGGTAGTGGCTACGTTTCTGGCCGAGGGCGAATCGCAGGACGACAACATCCTGGAACCGTTTGAGCGCGCCAATCTGGATCCGCTGGATTTCCGCGGCCTGCCGGCCGTCGATCGCGTGACCATCCAGGGGCCCTTGCATTCCACCGGTCCTGGGGATACACCCAGCCGCAAATTGATTTTCGTTTGCCGGCCGACGGCCCACGCCGACGAACTGCCCTGCGCGAAGAAGATTATCGGCACGCTGGCGCGCAAAGCCTACCGGCGTCCGGTATCGGACAACGATCTGGAAACTTTGCTGAGCTTCTATCAAAAAGGCCGCAACGACGGCGGAACGTTCGATTCCGGGATTGAAGCCGCCATTCAGTTGATCCTCGCGAGTCCCGAATTTCTGTTTCGTTTCGAGCCCGATCCGCCCGCACTGGCAGCCGGCGCCGCGTATCACATCAGCGATCTGGAACTGGCGTCGCGCCTTTCCTTCTTCCTGTGGAGCACCGGTCCCGACGACCAACTGTTGAGTCTGGCCACGGCGGGCAAGCTCCGCGACCCAGCCGTTTTGGACAGCCAGGTGAAGCGCATGCTGGCCGATCCGAAATCGAAAGCGCTGGTGGATAACTTCGCCGACCAGTGGCTCTATCTGCGGAACTTAAAGAACATCAATCCGGATTTCGAAACCTTCCCGGATTTCGACGACAACCTGCGCCAGGCCATGAAGCAGGAGACCGATCTGTTTTTTGGCGACATCATCCATGAAGATCACAGCCTGCTGGATCTGCTGAACGCCAATTACACGTTTATCAACGAGCGGCTGGCCCGGCATTACGGGATTCCGAATGTTTACGGGACCGACTTCCGGCGGGTGACTCTGACCGACGACCGGCGCCGGGGCCTGTTGGGACAAGCCAGCATCTTGACCATCACGTCCTATGCCACACGCACTTCGCCGGTGCAGCGCGGCAAATGGATATTGACCAATTTGATTGGGATGCCGCCCAATCCGCCGCCACCCAATGTTCCCGCGCTGAAAGAACACGCAGACGCAGGCAAGCCCACGTCATTGCGCGAGCGCATGGAAGAGCATCGCAAGAATCCGGCCTGCGCCGGCTGCCACAAGGTGATGGACCCCATCGGGTTTTCACTTGAGAACTTCGACGCGGTGGGCCAGTGGAGAACCACCGATGAAGGCGTCAAAATTGATCCCGCGGGAGTGATGTTCAACGGCGCCAAGATTGACGGTCCCGTGGCTCTGCGCCAGATCCTGATGGCGAAGCCGGATATCTTCGCGGGCGTGTTTACTGAAAAGCTGATGACCTACGCGCTGGGCCGCGGAGTGCAGTATTACGACATGCCCGCGATTCGCGAAATCGTACGCAGCGCTTCGAAGAACGATTACCGCATGTCATCCATCGTCTTGGGAATAGTGAAGAGTACGCCGTTCCAGATGAAAACCAAAGCCACGGACGGCGAGAACCGCACCGTGACCGCCAGTGTCCGTGAGTAGTTTTTGATATTGAGCACTTTTAAAACGAGGAGATTGGGAGCATGATCATCACGAAGAAACATCTTCCCCGCCGCACGTTCCTGCGCGGTATGGGTGTCAGCCTGGCTCTGCCTTTTCTCGACGCCATGGCGCCGGCCCAGACGTTGCTTTCCAAAACCGCCGCGAACCCCCGGGTTCGTCTCGCATATTGTTACATTCCGCACGGCGCCGTGATGAGCAACTGGACTCCCGCCGGCGAAGGCTCCGGCTTCGAACTTTCGCGCACGTTGATGCCGCTCGCTCAACATCGCGACCAGGTGGTGGTGGTCAGCAATCTCGCTCACAAGCTGGCTGGCCCGTTCGGACCCAATGACAGCGGCGGCGACCATGGGCGATCGCCATCGGTCTTCTTGAACGGCGTCCACCCCAAGCGGACGGAAGGCGAAGATGTTCGCGCTGGCACGACGGTGGATCAGATTGCCGCCACGCACATCGGCCAGGACACTCCGCTGCCTTCGCTCGAACTGGCTACCGAAGACATGACCGGCCTGATCGGCGCGTGCGACGTGGGTTTCAGTTGCACTTACACCAACACTATTTCGTGGCGCACGCCCACTTCGCCGCTGCCCATGGAAATTAATCCGCGCGTGGTCTTCGATCGCTTGTTTGGCGACGGCTCCAACGCCGCCGAGCGCTTGCAGCGCATCCAGCGCGAGCGCAGCATCCTGGACGCCGTGACGTCACAGGTAAGCCATCTGGAGCGCGGCCTGGGCGCGAACGACCGTAATCGCGTCGCCGAGTACCTGGATAACGTGCGCGAAATCGAGCGCCGCATCCAGCTCACCGAGAAGAAGAACAGCACCAGCGTCCACCTGCCGGACACCCCCATTGGCATTCCGGACGACCACGTAGTTCATTCCAAGATGATGTTCGATTTGATGGCGCTGGCCTTCCAGGCCGATATCACCCGCGTCTCCACCTTCATGATGGCGCGCGAGGTGAGCTACCGGACGTTCCCGCAGATCGGTGTGCCAGACCCGTTCCACGCTACGTCGCATCACCAGGATAATCCTGAGAAACTGGAAAAGCTGACCAAGATCAACACCTATCATGTCAGCCTGATCGCCTATTTCATGGACAAGCTGAAGTCCATCCAGGATGGCGATGGTACGATGCTGGATCATTCGCTGGTGCTGTTTGGAAGCTCCATGTCCAACAGCAATATGCACAACCATTCGCCTCTTCCGGTGTTTGTGGCCGGCGGCGCTTGCGGAGCCCTGAAGGGCGGCCGTCACGTCAAGTATCCCGAAGAAACGCCCATGGCGAACCTGCTGGCCACCACTCTGATGAAAGCGGGCTTGCATGAGGACCACATTGGCGACAGCACCGGTATTTTGTCGGAAGTTTAGGAGAGGACACGAATATGCGAATCGAACGTTCCAGGTTGATCCGTTGCTCTCTCGGGGCGCTATTATCGGTGGCGGCCTTTGCCGCTACCAATGGCGGAACCGCGCTGGTGGACGCCGTCAAGAATCAAGATGCCGAGTCCGTCCGGGCTCTTCTGAAACAACATGTGGACGTGAACGCTCCGGAAGCCGACGGTACCACGGCGCTGCATTGGGCCGCGCATTTTGGCGACCTGGCGACCGTGGACGAGCTGCTGGCGGCCGGCGCCAACGTTACCGCGTTGAACCGCTATGGCGCTACGCCGTTGTCTGAAGCGGTACGCGTCGGCGGCGGCCCGCTGATCGAGAAGCTGCTTAAGGCTGGGGCGGACCCCAATACGTTCGTCACGTCACAAGCCGAGACGGTTCTCATGAAGGCATCGCGGGATGGCAACGCGGAAGCCGTGAAAGTTCTGCTGGAGCACGGCGCCGAGGTGAACGCCAAGGAAAACTTCCGGGGGCAGACCGCCGTGATGTGGGCGGCGGCTGAGGGGCATGCCGATATCGTGAACCTGTTGGCGGCGCATGGCGCCGATCTGAATCTCCGCTCCTATGATCGCGACACTACCCTCCCGAAGATGGAGGCCGGCACTCCCACCGCGCCCATCGCGCGTGGCGGCCTGACCGCGCTCTTGTTCGCGGCTCGCCAAGGTGAAATAGAAACGGCGAAGGCGCTGCTGGATGCCAAGGCCAACATCAACGCCGTGGATTCGGACGGCAACGATGCGCTGACGCTGGCGATTTTGAACAACCACTTTGACCTTACGAAGATGCTGATCGATCGCGGAGCCGATCCCAACATCGCCGCCAAGAACGGACGCACGGCGCTCTACAGTGCCGTCGAGATGCACGATATGGACTGGTCGCCGCGTCCGGCCCGCAAGCTGACGGACCAGACCACCAGCATGGACATCATTCGCGCGCTTTTGGATCACAAGGCCAACGTAAATGCCCAGCTCACCGCTCCCGCGCCGATCGAGAAGCACGCACAGGACATGGGCGATAAGACCATGGGCGCCGGCACCACGCCATTCACGCGCGCCGCTCGCAGCGCCGACGTGGAGCTGATGCATCTGCTGCTGGACAAGGGGGCCGACCCGAAGTTGGTGGGCAAGGATAATCAGACGGCGTTGGTAGCGGCCGCTGGGGTGAACTACAACGATCATATTCGCGGCACCGAAGCCGAGGCGCTGGAAGCGGTAAAGCTGTGCGTGTCGCTCGGGCTGGATGTGAACGCCGCCACCGACAAGGGTGAAACGGCATTGCACGGATCCGCCAAGCGCGGCGCGGATTCCATCACCAAGTTCCTGATCGAAAAGGGCGCCAATGTGAACGCTCGCAACAAGCGCGGATTCACGGCGCTCGATCTCGCCATGGGCAAGGGCGGCTATAACGGCGCTCTCGGCCCGGTGCATGCCGACGTGGCGGCCAGCCTTCGTCAAGCGGGCGGCGAGCCCGGCCAGGAAATCAAAGAGACCGCGAAGGTGGAATAGGGCCGAGCGCAGGCTTTTCTCGCGATCACTTCCGGTGCGGGAAGATATTCTGCAGCGTGTCCATGATGTACTCCATCAGGTCGTGCGGAAAGTTCTGAAAACCCGTCAGGAAGCGGGACGGATTGATGAAACCGGTGGCTTCCCGCGACAACGTGATCATTTCCATCTCAACATAGACGCCGTCGTCGGCTTGCCGCGCGCGAATGTAGAGGTTAAATCGCCATAAGTAGCCCGCGCCATCTTCGGCCGGCCGATCCTCATCCAGTTTCTTCTTGTTCTTCGGATGTTCCGCCTCGCCAATGCGCGTGGAATGCGAAGCAAAGCTCCACGTCAGGGGATCCACCAGCGTGTACTTCCCGGTCTCGTCTACGTTCAACACCACGGTGCTGAACTGCTTCTTGTAGAAGCGCAGGAAATACTCGTAATTGTCGCCTTCGCGTTTTTTCACCTTCGATTCGATGATTTGTTCCTTGAAAAAGTCCTTGTAGCCGGCCAGGTTCATCAACAGGCCGCGTGCGTTGTCGATATTCGCGTTGCTGCTCTCCAGATAAACCGAACCCAGCCAATGCTGGAGCACTGCGCCCGGAACCTCGATCTCCTTGCCATGATCCAGCGTCTGCATGGGCCTGATGACGCTCTGTCCCAGCCACACCAGCGACTTATCCTTGGGATGATGATCCACCCACAGGAAATTGTTGAAGCCTTTATTGGCCGCAAAACCGTCTTCGGTAAGCTTCACGTAGCGGTCAAACGCGGCGACGGTTTCGGGCTGGAGTTCGGCTGCTTTTAAGCCCGCGAGCGCGCACATCAGCAGCGGAAGGTAACGAATACGGGTCACTCCTCCAATATAGGACGCTCCGCATGTAGAGTTGAACCAGGGGCTGCCGCGGCGCGTATCCCTATGTGATGGCGCGCTGCGGATTCATTTGGAGCATTGGCACGATTGCCGCTCTTGGGATTATCCTGTGCGGCTTCGCGGGCGCGGTGTTGTGTGAGGGCGCCTTGCATCCTCCCCGCCGCGCCGTTCCTCCGAATTCAGCTGCGCTCACGGTGCGGACGGTCGCAAACGACGGGGCCGTGCTGCGTGCCTGGCTGTTCGAGCCCGAGATATCCAACCACGATGCGGTCCTGATCCTTCATGGGATCGCGGACTCGCGCGCCAGCCAGGTCGGACTCTTCGGATGTTCCTGGATCACGGATATGCGGTCCTGACGCCAGATAGCCGGGCGCACGGGGAGAGCGGCGGCCAGCTTGCAACCTATGGACTGCTCGAAGCAGGCGACGTGCATCAATGGGTCTCCTGGCTGGCGGATCACCAGCACCCGCGCCGTTTATTTGGCATCGGTGAGTCGCTCGGTGGCGCGGTGTTGATCGAATCGCTCGCGGTTGAGCCGCGGTTCAGCGCTATCGTCGCTGACAGCGCATTCTCCAGCTTCGAACAAATTGCGAAGGATCACATCGCCAATGGGCTTCCGGTTCCCCATGCCCTCGGCAAGCTGCTGGCGGCGCCAGTGGTGTGGTCGGGGTTTCTCTATGCCCGTTTACGATACGGCCTCGACCTTCGATCCGCCTCGCCAGAGAGTGTGCTCGCTCGATCCACGACGCCTGTCCTGCTGATCCACGGCCTGGACGACCGGCAAACGCCGCCGGCGCACTCTATAACCCTGGCAGCCAGCAATCGCGCTGTTGTAACGTTGTGGCTGGTGCCTGGGGCAGGGCACACGGGCGCCTACGGTGCCGCGCCGCGGGAGTTTGAGCGACGGGTTCTGAGCTTCTTTCGCCTCGCCGTGTTAGCTTGATTCTTGCTGCCCAAAATCATTTGCGGCGCGCTTCTGGTCTTCATTGCCACTAACGCGACTCCAGGCGCGGTGCTCGTCGAACCCGAGCGGCTTCCGTCCGCTGTAGTCCCGATCAATTATGATTTGGCCTTGGTCCCCGATGCCTCGCATTTGACCTTTCACGGACAGGTGCGGATCACGGTCGATGTGAAAGCTCCTGCTCCGTCCATTGTGCTCAACGCCGACGATCTCACGCTGGATAAAGCGGTGCTGGATGGCAAAGACTCCGCCGTCATCGCGCTCAACGCCAAACTTCAGCGGGCGACGTTTACCTTCGCGCATGCCGTGGCGCCCGGACGCCACACGCTTGCGATCGATTATCACGGAGCCATCGGACGCGCCACGCAAGGCTTTTTCGCCATGGACTACGACAGTCCGACAGGCCAGCAGCGAACCATCGCCACCAACTTTGAGCCGGCTTCCGAGCGGCGCTTCATGCCGTCCTGGGATGAGCCGGGGTTCAAGGCCACCTTCAGCATCACCGTAGACGTTCCGGCCAAGCTGGTCGCCGTAAGCAACATGCCCATCGCCTCCACCGAGGGTCTGGCGAACAACCAGAAGCGCGTTCACTTTGCGACCACGCCCAAAATGTCGACGTATCTTCTGTTCCTCGGGATCGGCGATTTCGAGCGCATCGCGACCAATGTGGATGGCACTGAGGTTGGTGTGGTGGTGAATCGCGGCGACACCGAAAAGGGCCGCTATGCGCTGGGCGAAGCCGCAAAATTACTGCACTACTACAACGGCTACTTCGGATATCGTTTCCCGCTCC
>CAVRZH010000062.1:0-11680 GCA_963725455.1 Bryobacterales bacterium | reverse complement strand
TTGTTATGTTGACGCGCTTCGTTCAGCGTATTGCTATGTCAACCAGCGTTTTGCCGATCTTGTCGCCGCGCTCTTTCTGGAGTTCGAGCGCCCGCTCCAGGTCTTCTTCGGTGATCAGCTTCCGCTGGATCAGAATCTCGCCTAACCGCATTTTTCTAAAACTCTTGGGAGGCGATGGCAGCCTGCTCGGCGCTGGCCGATTGCAGCAGCGCTTTGCGCGGCGCATGCATAACGATTTGCGCGGGCAGCCCCTCGCGATTCTCCCACTTCCAGTAGAACAGCGACAGCCCTAAGGCCACCTGCTCATCGGCGGGAACCGAATCGAGCGAGCGTGCGGAATCAACCAACATCGCGCGCATCGCGGTCCGTATGGCGGCCATGCGCTGCATTTTCTTGTCGTGAGTCCGGCGGATTTCGTCTGCGTTCACGGATGGGTGGAACGGACTGATTCCGGCGGCGGGCGCCAGATTCACCTCGCCGAGAAAGACAGCTCCGTAGCCCTGAATATATGTGCCCTGCGAAAGCCCGATCATCTCCGCGGGATCCTGCGGCCACAATCCCGACAGCTTGTTGTCCAGGCTATGCTGCATCGCTTCGATCATGCCGCGATTCACTTTGGGGCTGTCGGCCATCGACCCGCCGGGCAGCGCACACAGCGACAGGAGTGCAACGGCTGCAATTCTCATTTTCCGATCCCTTCGTTGCTGGCTACTTCCAGCCGCGCCATCTGGTTTTGGTAGTATTCCGAGGCCTGCTGAAAGGTTGCCAGGTCGGCATCCCGCTGGAGTTTAGTAGCATTCAGAACTTTGGCGAACTCGGACGCCTGTTTGGCCTCGGCTTCATTCACCGCCACTTGCACCGCCGCTTGTACCCGCGCGTTTACCCGGGCTTCGATACGTGTCTCGATCTGCGCGGCGTCAACCGAGGGAGCTCGTTCCAGTCCGTGAACCAGGATAGCGCCAGCCAGCAAAACAGCCGACGCGAAGCCCATCACCGGCCCCGAATGCCACATGGTCTGCCACCAGCGCGGCTCAAACACGCGATCGGATACGAACGAGATGCGGCGCGGGATCTCTTCGTCTTCGAGCGACGCCAGCGCCGAGCAGGTCAGATTGAGCCGCTCCAGCTCTTCGCGGCAGCTCTGGCAGCCCCGCAGGTGAGTTTCCACCACAACTCGCTCCGCGCGCGTCAATTCATCAACGGCGTACGCCTTTAAGTCCACTTCGCAGCTCATCCCTTTTAATTCGCTTTCGCTCATTCCGCGCCTCCGGTATTTACTGGAGCTAGAGTCTGTTTCAGAAGATCGAAGGCTGTGTACAGGCGGGACTTGACGGTAGAGACCGGGCAAGAAAGAATCTCGGCCATCTCCTCAAACTTGAATCCCTGATAGACCTTCAGCAGCACCGCCTCCCGATGATCGTCCGACAGCTTGGCCAGCGCGCTACGCACCGCCAGAGTGGACTCGATGGGGTAGAGGCCCCCGCTCGCCTCGGCCATTTTGGGTTCCACCGTCATCTCGCCTTCCGGACGATTCTTCCGCATCAGCGAGTAGGCCTCGTTATGCGCGATCCGGAACAGCCAGCCCGGAAACTTGGCCGGGTCGTCCAGCTTCTTCAGATTCTGATAGGCCTTCAAGAACACATCCTGGCTCAGATCGAGCGCGTCCTCCCGCTGCCCCACCAACCGCAAGAGATAATTGAAGACACGTTTCTCCCAGCGCGATACGAGCACGTTGTAGGCTTCCACATGCCCCCGACGCGCCTTGGCGATCAGGTCGCGGTCCTCAACCTCCCGAAAGATCAAACTTCGGCTCCAATCTGAAGACGCTGCACAAGACGAAAAAGACGAAACGTGTGGCTCGGCAATCAGCGTCTATGGCTCAATTTTCGCATCAACCCCTTCATAATGCGCTCGGTCGCGGTTCCAAACGGCTGATCGGTAGTCAGGTAGGTCCAGGTGGCGCCGCGTTGGGTGGGGTCCAGGCCGGATTCCTGGGCTTCTTCCAGCCGCTGGGCGATCTCCCCATGAAGCTGCTCTTCCAGTTGGGTGAAGAGCGAATGCACCGACGTCAGATACTCATGCAGCGGATCGCGCCCGCCCCACGAAAGCCATTGAACGCCTTCGCGGAGGTCTGTGATAGTAGCCAGGTAGTCCGCCCACAGATCGTCGATGGTGCGCAGCGCAACCACCCGCTCCAGTTCAGAGGGAACGGGAGTTTCGCCGGTCAGAATCGCCTGCCTGCGCTGCTGGATCTTCTGCCGCTGGCCCTCGATCACGCTCTCATATTTCTGGAGAAAACGACGGATTTCCAGGTTCTGCCCCTCGGCGATGCGCTGAACGCTCTCGATATCCTCACTTTCAGCGCCATACTTCACCAGCAGGTCGTCTTCGAGCGAAACGAAAAATTCCGAGCTGCCGGGATCGCCCTGCCGTCCAGCCCGGCCACGCAGTTGGTTATCGATCCGCCGGCTCTCATGCCGATTGGTCCCGATGACATGCAGGCCCCCTATCTCTGCCACTCCGGGACCAAGCTGGATATCGGTGCCGCGGCCCGCCATATTAGTCGAAATAGTGACCGCGCCGCGCAAGCCCGCTCGCGCGATCATTCCCGCCTCCTGCTCTTCGTGCCGCGCGTTCAACACCTGATGCGGGATATCTGATAAGCGCGCGCTGAAACGCTCCGATTCTTCGACGCTGCGCGTCCCCACCAGCGCCGGCTGGCCAGTGGCGTGGAGACGCCGGATCTCCTGCAGCACGGCTCGTTCCTTGTCGTATTTCCTGGCGTAAACCCGGTCCGGCAGATCGGCACGGATCATGGGGCGGTTGGTGGGGATCACCTCAACTTCCATCCCATACACCAGGCGCAGCTCCTCGGCTTGCGTGGCGGCAGTGCCCGTCATCCCACAGACCATGGGGTACAGCGAAATCAGGTTTTGGAGCGTGATGGATCCGAGAATTCGGCCTTGCGTCTTAAGCGTCAAGCCTTCCTTGGCTTCAATCGCGGTGTGCAATCCGGCCGGCCAGCGGCGGTTCTCGGCAATGCGTCCCTTAAACTCATCCACCGATTCGATGGCGCCGTCTTTGACCAGGTAATCCACGTCTCTGCGCAGCATGGCGTGGGCGTGGATGGAATCTTGAACAGTAGTCAGCAGCGCCAGGTTCTGCTCATCGAACAGATTGCCGCGGCCGAACGAAGTCTCGACGGCGCGAATGCCGGCGTCGGTGAGCGCGATGTTGCGGGCGTATTCATCGAGCGTAAAATGGCGCCCACGCCGAAAAAATCGGGTGATGCGGTCCACTTGATAGGCCAGCGGCTGTTCACCTGCTTCGCCGCCCGCGATCACCAGAGGGATGCGAGCTTCGTCAATCAGGATGGAATCCGCTTCGTCGATTAACGCGGTGGCAAATGGGCGCTGCACCTGCTCATTCGGATAGAGAGCCAAGCCGTCGCGCAGCAAGTCGAACCCGATTTCGTTGGCCGTGGCATAGGTGATATCGCAAGCGTGAGCGCGCCGGCGTTCCTCGACTGGCATGCCTTGCTGAAGGTGACCTACGGAGAGTCCAAAAAATTCGTAGATACCGCCCATCCATTGGGCGTCGCGACGGGCCAGGTAATCGTTCACCGTCATCACATGAACGCCCGCGCCGGTTCTTGCGAACCAGACCGCTGCAGGAACGGCGGCCAACGTCTTACCTTCGCCGGTTTGCATTTCGGCGATCTTTCCAGCCGCGAGAGCTAGCGCGCCTTGCAATTGGACGTCGAACATCTTCAGCCCCAGGACCCGCTCGGCCACCACAGCAGTGAGCGCGATCACTTCCGGCAGATCCAGGGCGCGCCACTGGATGGCCTTCAGCTCAACATCGGCGAGAGCGCCCAGCTCGGCCCGGCGGTTATTGATCGATGGAATAAATGACTCGTGCTCAGCCGAATCACGAAACAGATTCCGCAAGAATTGGCGCACCATGCACGCCCTCCTTTCTTCCTCGAACTTGGACTATCGAAGAGAAGGTGGAGGACGCTGGTAGAGCGATGGCGAAAAATCCCGGGATCGCACCGGTGATGCATAGCTGAACGAAGCTCCGCGCCGCTGGTTCGACGCCACGGGGCGAGCATGGATAATGATCCGCTGTTCGGCACGGTCGCGAGCAATCCAAACGATCGTCGGGTCGCCGCCGCCCGTTCGCACGCGAGTCACGGGCACGGCCGCGCTTGCTGAAATCGCCAGCAGCGTCGCCAATAGCCAGACGATTGGCCGCTTGTTCACTTGATCTTCAGTATATGGCTTAGCGCGCCCTCAGCGACCGACCTCGTAACCGTGAACCTCGGACAGCGCTTCCGCATTCTGCCCCTTAGCGGCATGCCCCTTAGCGGCGCTGCCCCTTAGCGGCGCTTGACACCATTGGCGCTGAACGATATACCTAAGTGGAATCGACCCAGGAGGGGATAGGACCTGGCCCCGGTCGCGGGTGACGACGAAGGAGATCCCATGAGAAAGATATGTCTGGCCGTGGCTGCGGCGGCTGCGCTTTATTGCGCTTTGCCGTTGCTGGCGCACCACGCGGTGTCGGCCGAGTTTGATGCAAGCAAAGTGGTTACCTTGAAGGGAACTGTCTCCCGAGTGGACTGGGTAAATCCGCACATTTTTGTTTATGTCGACGTGAAGGATGACAGCGGAAAAATCACAACATGGAGGCTGCAATCGGCGCCGCCCATGTTCTTCAAAGGCAGTGGCCTGACAAAAGAAAAGTTGCTGGATGGCCCGGAAGCTACCGTGACCGCGTATCCGGCCAAGGATGGCACCGACGGCTTCGGCTTCCTGCTGAAGCTCGCGTATCCGGATGGACATTTCTACAATCTGGGAGGCGGGACAGCGCCACCGCCGGGCGCGAAACCACCAGCGACTGAGAATGCACCAGCGACGGCAAAATAGCGGCACGAAGGAGAGGATGACTTATGGAATTCCGTTCAGCGATTTGTCCCTTTGGCCTGGGCTTGGCGTCGATCCTGATGCTAGCCGGCAACGTTTTCGGCCAATTTCCCGCTTACGGTCCGCCGGCCACCAGCTACGCCGCCGAGGCCGGTAAATATCCAGACGCGGCATCGAAACCGACGCCGCATACCGCGGATGGGCATCCCGATTTGAACGGAGTGTGGCATCACTTTTTCGGCGAGCTGGTGCATAAGGTGGGCGATAATTCCTTTGCTCTCGGTTTCGGGGGCAAACCGGGTGGTCCGCCTCCGCCGCGTCCCAAGCCCGATCCAAGGCCAGACTACAAGCCGGAGTTCGTGGCGAAGGTGAAGGCGCTCAATGACAACCAGGTGAAAACGGATCTGAGTTTGCATTGCATGCCGCCGGGTGTTCCTCGGATCGGCCCTCCCCACCAGATCGTGCAGACGGCCAAGCAGGTGGTCTTCTTGTACGCCGATTCGACCGGCAATCGCTTTCGCGTCATTCCGACGGATGGCCGCGGTCACAGTACGGACCCGGATGAAGAGGCCACCTACGACGGAGATTCGGTTGGGCATTGGGACGGAGACACGCTAGTTGTGGACGTGGTTAAACTGCCGAGCGATACCTGGCTCGGGGACAACGGGCTTTTCCACACCAGCAAACTGCACGTCACCGAAAAATTCCGCCGGGTGGGGGATACCATCGAGTACACCATGATCGCGGACGATCCGTCGGTGCTTGAGAAGCCCTGGACCATTTACCGGACTTTGACGCTCCAAATGGACTCGCTGGAGGAAGCCGCTCCCTGCGTGGACAACGACGAGGGGCATTACGTGAACTCAGAGCATCACGACAACACACGCTAGGTTCATACCAAAGGCAAGCTGCGGCCGCGCCTTGAACGCGGGCGACCTCGGGTGTAGACTGCACACGAGGTAATCATGAAATCCATACCGGTCTCCAGCTGGACGCTAACCCTGGCTCTGATCTTGGGTGCGGCTGGCGCAAAAGCGGCGAAGAACGTCGACAGGAAGGGCACCGTCGAAATGATCCAGGTACACGGAAAGTCGCTGGAAGGGAACCTAGAAGGCGATTCACCCGATCGCGACGTGTTCGTTTACCTGCCGCCCAGCTATGCCACTGACAAGAATCGCCGGTACCCGGTGGTCTATTTTCTGCATGGCTACAGCGTGAAGGCCGAAGCCTACTGGAAGATGATGACCGTCCCGGAGACCGCAGACAAGGAAATGACGGACGGGACCGTCCACGAAATGATTCTGGTGAATCCCGACGCCTACACCATTTACAGCGGCAGCATGTATTCCAGCTCGCCGACCACAGGCGACTGGGAGACCTACATCACGCACGATCTGGTGAACTATATCGACAGCCACTATCGCACCATTGCGGATCGCGACAGCCGGGGACTCGCCGGCCATTCCATGGGCGGGTACGGAACGCTGCGCCTAGCCATGAAATATCCTGAAGTTTACTCCAGCATTTACGCCATGAGCTCCTGCTGCCTGATGAATAATCCGGGCGCGCCGCGGCCTCCCGCCAGAGCTTCCGAGCAGAATCAGGATAAAGGCGAGAAGGCTGCCCGAAGCGGCACAGGACCAGGAGGATTCGCGAAGGTACTTTCAGCCGAGGCGGCCGCCTGGTCGCCAAATCCGAAGAACCCTCCCACGTTTTTCGACCTGCCGACCGAAAACGGCACGGTGCGTCCCGAGATTGCGGCCAAGTGGATCGCCAACTCCCCGCTTGCCATGCTGGATCAATACATCACGAATCTGAAGGAATACCACGCGTTCATGATGGACGTGGGTCTGCAGGATGGCCTGGCGGCTTCGAACAAGGAAATGGACGCTTCGCTCACCCAGGCGGGGGTTCCGCATAAGTTCGAGACCTACGAAGGCAACCACACCAATCACGTGAAGGACCGGTTTGAGGGCAGCGTACTGCCCTTCTTCTCCGAGAATCTGAAATTGACCGCGACCCACGCCCCCAAACACCACTCGGCCCAGTAAGATCACTAGAGGAGATTTTTTCACGATGTCCGAGAGAACGGGAAGCACTCGCCGTAGCTTGCTGCAACAAACTGCCTTAGCAGCGGGAGCAGCCGCGGTTGCAGCGACGGGTAGCCAGGCCCAATCCAACGCACAATCGAGCGCGCAATCAAGCGATGAGCCCGCCTGGAAGCATCTGTTCCCGCCTGGATTCCGCAACGAGCGAATCAAGACTTCAGGCGCCGAGATCAATACCGTGATCGGCGGCTCCGGACCTCCTGTGCTGATGTTTCACGGCGCCCCGCAATCGCTGATCACCTGGCGGCTGATCGCGCCGGACTTGGCCAAGGAATACACGCTGGTGATGTGCGACCTGCGCGGCTATGGCGATTCCAGCAAACCGCCGGACGGCGAGAACCACGCTAACCATTCCAAACGCGCCATGGCGCTGGACGGCGTGGAGGTGATGCAGCATTTGGGCTACGACCGTTTCCGGATGGTGGGTCACGATCGCGGCGGGCGTGTGGGCCGGCGCATGGCGCTCGACCATCCTGATCAGGTGATGAGGCTGGCGGTGATGGATATCGTCCCGGCGCACTATCTCTATTCGCACGTGAACCTGCAGTTCGTGCAGGCCTATTTTCATTGGTTCAATTACCTGCGCAAACCGCCGGGGCCGGAAGACGAACTCCTAAAAATGAACCAGGCGTTCCTCACGCGGGCGACTGACGAGATTCAACGCGAATACCTGCGGACCTCTGCCACGCTGGCCAACATTCACGCCATGTGCGAGGATTACCGCGCCTCAGCATCCATCGATTTGGGCTACGACGCGGAAGACATCAAGGCGGGAAAACAAATCCAATGCCCGCTGCTTACCTTGTGGGCCGCCAACGGAGCCATGGGCAGGCTGTATGATGTGCTTTCTATCTGGAAAGAAGAGGGCGTCAACGTCAGCGGCAAGGGTTTGCCCGGCAATCACTCGCTTCAGGAAAGCGCTCCCAAAGAAACGCTGGCCGAATTGCAGCAGTTCCTGCGCGGGTAACCGGTTTACTGATCTGAAACGGTCAAATTTCCGCGGTCAAAATCTCTGAGATCTTCGCGCGCGGCTTGCAACTCCTCGTCGCGCTGATCCCAAGCTTCTCGCAACTCCTTCCATTTCTCGAACTCTTCAGTTTTGGCAGGGTACGAAAATCGAAAGCATTTGAGTGCCGCGTCGGCGCCCACAAACCTCTCTCTAGCTTCGTTCAATGCCCGGACAACGTCCTCACGGGTGATGTTAGCTACGGGGCTCACACCAGATTGGACGTTTCACAACGTTATCTAGATTCCGCCATCACGATGAAGCTTATTCAATGTTCAGGAAGCAGCACAACACGCTCCAGTCCGGCAGTCAGCTCCGGCGACTCCGGTAATCGGAGCCCAAAATCGGTATCCAGACACTGGCGTAGGGCTGCGGCATCGGCCAGCTTTCGTGTTTCTGTTTCAGCCTGACGATGGATACTAAGCACATTGTTGCGTAGAGCATAGCGGCCATCGGGATTCACGCGGGCAGCTATTAGCATCTGGCGAAAGAAAGAGCTGGGGTGGTGGCACAAATGCCAATTGGACACTTCGTAGTCCGCCGGAAACTGGGGCTCCAGCGTAAAGCGATAGAACGCCTTCCATTCGTCCTTCACGGAAGCTTCGAGCAGGAAGCCGTCTTCAAGCGGCAGCAGACGATGCAGTTCGTGGGGCGTGCGCTGAGGGATATGCGTTTCCAGGCGAAGGGGAGCCGTCAGGACGTTGCCTCCAAATCCAACGTCGGCGATGTAAGGAAGACCGTCCAAATCCACGCGAAGCAGCATGTGGCTGCGCGCGCCAACCGGGCTGCCGGGCGGCATGTTCCACACTACTCGGGCCGCCAGGCTGGTTACGGAAAATCCCAGCGCCTCCAATGCATGGCGGAAGAGAGTATTGTGCTCGAAGCACCAGCCGCCGCGTCCGCCCGCAACCATTTTCGCTTGCAGGGACTCGACATCCAGCGCGACGGGCCAGCCCAGGAGCGGATTCAAATTCTCAAAGGGAATCGCCGCCGGATGGAGTGCATGCAGGGCCTGCAAAGTGTCTAATGTAGGGCTGCGCGATCCAGCGTAGCCGATGCGATCCAGATAGGCATGCAAGTCAAAGGCGATATGCACTTATTCAGAATAGAACTTTCACTCAACGTGATACAGCCGGAATGGGCTAACCCACTATTCGACTGCGACTTGGAGTAGACTTCGAAGAGATGGCTAAGTTGACCGCGGCAATCGGGCTAATGGTGCTGGCCGCGAGTTTTGCATACGGAGACCCGTCCTACCGTGGAGTCATCGACGGGTACTGCGTCACCTGTCACAACCAACGCCTGAAGACCGGCGGACTAACGCTGGACACTCTAGACCTGGGAACTGTCCCAGCGCAGGCTGAAGTGTGGGAAAAAGTGATCGGCAAATTGCGCTCGGGAACCATGCCCCCGGCGGGAATGCCACGCCCCGACGCGGCCACCTACAAGGCGTTGGCCGGTTGGCTGGAGACGCAAATCGATCAAGCCGCGGAACCCTATGCCGGCCGGACCATCCTTCATCGCCTCAATCGATCTGAATATGCCAACGCCATTCGCGACTTGCTGGCCTTAGATATCGATCCAGCGGCGCTGCTACCTCCCGACGATTCTGCCTTCGGGTTCGACAACATCTCCGACGCTCTGGGACTGTCGCCCTCGCTGCAGGAACACTACCTGGATGCCGCGCTCAAAATCGGCGCACTGGCCGTAGGCGATCCGAAAATCGCACCGGGCAGCGAAACCTGGCGCATCCGGCAGGATCTGTCGCAGGACGAGCACGTCAACGGGCTGCCGCTGGGCACCGTGGGCGGCACCGTGGTCCACTACAACTTTCCGCTGGACGGCGAGTATACGTTCCAAGCCAAGCTGTTCCGCACCAACCTGAATATCATGCGCGGATTGGAATCGCCGCACCAGGTGGAGATTGCGATGGACGGCCGCAGGATTCATCTGGCAACCATCGGCGGCGCGGACGACCTGGCCTCGCTATTTGAGAAGCCTACCGACACCGGCGACGCGGTGGATGCGCGTTTGCGCGTGCGTGTCCCTGTGAAGGCCGGTCCGCATGTCGTGACCGTGGCGTTCCTTGCGGATCCGGATGCCGTGGAGCCCGCGCGCTTGCAACCGTACATCCGCAGCTCCGTGGATAACTTCGATTGGTCCGGCTCGCCGCACCTGCAATCTTTGACCGTTGCGGGTCCATTTCATCCCTCTGCCGCCACCGACACGCCGAGCCGGGAGCGAATTTTTGTCTGTCATCCGGGCGGACGCCTAAGCGATGACAACTGCGCCCGGAAAATCCTCTCCACGCTGGCGCGCCGGGCTTATCGGGAGCCGGTCAGCGACGCCGACTTGCAGACGCTTGTGACTTTTTATGAATCGGGCAAACGCGACGGCGGATTCGAGGGTGGAATCGAAATGGGCCTGGAACGGATCCTCGCCAGTCCCAAGTTTTTGTTTCGCGTCGAACGCGATCCGGTGGACGCCAGCGCGGGCAACAACTATCGCGTGGACGATTTCGAATTGGCATCGCGACTTTCTTTTTTCCTTTGGAGCAGCATCCCCGATGACGAACTGCTGCATCTGGCCAGCGCAGGCAAGCTGAGCAATCCCGCGGTGTTCGACCGCCAGGTGCGCCGCATGCTGGCCGATCCCAAATCGCAAGCCCTGGTTTCCAACTTCGCCGGCCAGTGGCTGCAGCTTCGGAATCTGCGCAACGTGCAGCCCAACTCCGACCTCTTCCCCGATTTCGACGACAATTTGCGGCAGTCATTCCGGCGTGAAACAGAACTGCTGTTTGAAAGCGTGGTGCAGGAAGACCGCAGTGTGCTGGATCTGCTGACCGCCGACTATACCTTCGTCAACGAACGCCTGGCGCGGCATTACGGCATACCGGATATCTATGGCAGCCGCTTCCGCCGGGTTGCGATCACCGAAGATGCCCGCCGGGGGCTGCTGGGGCAAGGCAGCATTCTCGCGCTGACTTCGCACGCCGAGCGCACATCGCCGGTGGTTCGCGGCAAGTGGATTCTCGAAAACATTATGGGCACTCCCGTCCCGCCACCCCCGCCCGATGTTCCGCCTCTTAAAGGCAATCAGCAGGGGGAGAAGCCGCTGACGATGAGGGAACAGATGGCCGCGCATCGCGCCAATCCGGTTTGTGCCAGCTGCCATAAGACTATGGACTCCATCGGCTTCGCGATGGAGAATTTCGACGCGGTAGGCGCCTGGCGAACGCGCGACGCCGGCCAGCCGATCGACGCCACGGGCGTGCTTGCCGACGGCACCAAGGTGGACGGCGTGGTGACATTACGCAATGCGCTGGTGAGCCGCCCGGAGCTGTTTGCGGGCACGCTGACCCGGAAGCTTCTGATCTACGCGCTGGGGCGTGGGCTGGACTATCGGGATATGCCAACCGTCCGCGCAATTTTGCGCGATGCCGCGCGCGACAACTATCGCTTCTCCGCCATCGTTCTGGGGGTGGTGCATAGCACGCCCTTCCAAATGCGATCGGCAGGGAACACTGAGGCCCCACCCGTAAAGACTGCAGAAAATCGGAAGGAAAGGTAGCATGTTCCTCACCAAGAAATCACTATCCCGCCGCACCATGTTGCGTGGTGTTGGCACCGCGGTGTCCT
>CAVRZH010000061.1:0-7111 GCA_963725455.1 Bryobacterales bacterium | reverse complement strand
GCCGATGATTGTAGGCTTCGTTCACCGCGATCCGGTAAATCCAGGTCTTCAGACTGCTGTTCCCTCGAAACGCCCCGATGTTGCGAAACACTTTCAGAAACACCTCTTGGACTATATCGGGCGCGTCGCTCGGATCGTTTAGCAGACGGCAGACTAAACTGTAAACCGGCTGCTGATAGCGCTGGATCAGAATTTCATAGGCGTCTTCGGAGCCCTGGCTCAGCGCAGTAACCAGTGCGTCTTCCTCCGCGTGGGAGATCAGGCACCCGTCTAAATGTAGACCAACAGCAGTATCCGCCACAGTCGTCTACTCAAGTCTAGCCCAAACGTCAGGCTCTGTTGTAGGGGTAGACCCCGGCAGCGAGAAGAAAGTTCCCGGAAGCGGGCAGAAGATCGGCTGGCACCGGCTAATTCCATGAAAACGCGCCTTGCAAGGTCCCTTTTTGGCCGCAGGAAAGCTTGGGGCGAGGTAAGCACCCTGAAATCAGGCGCCATGGCGAAGGCAGATCCGGGCTTGTGTATAATAGCCGAGCCCGCCCCTTAGGCTATCTGAAAATTGTAGTCATCAGAAAGCCGACGAAAAACGGCGCGGGTTGAAAATTGGAGGATCAATGTTGATTTTCAGATGCGGGACGTCAAGCGCCCTGCAGGCGGTCCTGTATTGCGGGCTGCTTACCCTAGGCATGGACTATTCAGCCATGGCCAAAACAGTCTGCGTCAATCCAAGCGGCGCATCAGGATGCTACTCGACAATCGGCGCAGCGGTTTCTGCCGCCGGCAACGGCGACACTGTCAATGTGGGAGCCGGCGAATATGCCGAAGAGGTGATCGTCACCAAGCCGCTGGCGCTGGTGGGCGCCGGAGCAGACTCCACTATTATCGATGCCCACGGTCTGGCAAACGGCATCTACGTGGACGGCGTGGATAACGGAGGCCTGACGAACGTGTTGGTGACCGGCTTCACAGTCATCAATGCGAACTATGAGGGAATTCTAGTGACCAATACGTCCGCTAGTCTCATATCGAAGAATCATGTCGCGAGCAACGACCAGGGCCTCGATTTCTCCGCCGGCATGTGCGCGGGCCAGCCCGCTTTTGAAACGAGCGAGGGAGACGACTGCGGCGAGGGGATTCATCTGATTGGCGTAAACCACACCACCATAGCGGGCAATTTGGTGGAGCTCAATTCGGGGGGCATTCTGCTGTCCGATGAAACCGGGATGACCTATGAAATAGAGATCAACGGCAACACGGTGCGCGACAACACGCTTGATTGCGGTATCACCTTGGCTTCGCATCCGCCGGCTCCCGCTGCATCCTCCAAGCTCCCTTATGGAGTTTTCAACAACAAGATTGTTGGCAACACGGTCTCCGGCAACGGACTCGCTGGCCAAGGCGCGGGTATCGGCATATTTGCTCCCGGACCCGGTAATTTGGCCTTTGGAAACGAAGTGATCGGGAACATCATCGAGAACAACGGCCTTCCGGGCGTCACAGTACATAATCACGCCGCTCCTCCTGGAGCACCCGGAGTGAACCTGAACGACCTGGTGATCATTGGCAACTTCATCTCCGGCAATGGGGCCGACACCGAAGATGCCACCACGCCGGGCACAGCGGGAATCAACATATACGGCGTGGCCGCCGCCGGCGCGACGGAAATTCTGGGCAACACAATCGAAAACGAGGCGCTGGATATAGTGATGAACAATCCGGGAACCATGCAGGCGCACCTGAACAATTTGCTGGGCGGCGGCGTGGGCGTAGCTAACCTCGGCAAGGGCGGCCTGGACGCAACCTTGAATTACTTCGGCTGCTCCGGCGGTCCGGGCGCTACCGGATGCGCCACGGTCAGCGGCACCGCGGTTTCCGCGCCCTGGTCGGCAACATCAGAGGCAGCGGGATCAATCGGCAGGGTGCAACAGTAGAAGCCGCGTGCTACTTCAGCTCCATCATCATTGCGCTTCCGGTCCCATGCGCCAGCAGTTCCGTATGGGTCCGGTCGCGCTTGTTAAAGCGGATATCAAACGCCTTGTATTCGTTCAACTTTTTTGCGCCGTCGGGCGTGGTGGAGATTAGCGCCGTGTCTTCCAGGTAAACCACGACCACATCCTTGTCGTGAAAGTGCACGGGCGTCGGCTCGCCCGGATTCCAGCGGTAGGACCAAACGATGACACGATTATTCTCCAGCAGTTTCTTCACGTGTGGGCGCGGGAAGGCCAGTGGATACCCGGTCTTGTTCACAATCGGCGGAACTGGATTGTCCTTCAGCTCGATAACCAGCGATCGCGCGCCGATGGCACCCTGTTTCTTTAGCTCCTGGCCTTTCGCGATAAAGCTGGCCGTTCCGGCACCGGGGCCGGTTAGCGTCATCATCACAACATCGCGATCGTGCCCTGCGGCAGGATTGGCGGTACCCTTAGCCCAAGTCACGTCCCACACGGTCACCCGGTCGTTATCGATTACCGGCTTCGCCGCTTCCTGACCGTAAACAGCAACTGCCAGCAATGCGGCCACAATCAATTTAATCCCTGCCATTGGCGACCACCTCTTCATAATATTTCTCATATTGTGGAATAATCGTCGAACTCGCAAATCGCTCCACCGCGGTTCTCCGCGCAGCTTCCGCCATCCTCCGATGCCGCTCCTGGTCGGTCAGCAGTTCGATCACTCGCCGTGACTGGGCCACAATATCGCCCACAGGTTCAAGAAACCCATCCACGCCGTTTGTTACCAGTTCCGGCAATCCGCCGACACGCGTGGCCACTGGCGGGACCCCGCAGGCCATCGCCTCCAACGCGCCCAAGCCGAAAGACTCCATTTCGCTCGGCATTAACAATACGTGCATGCGCGGAAACAACCGTTCGACGTGATCCTGCTTGCCGAGGAATGTCACCTGCCGGTCCAATCCCAGCTCGCGCGCCAGCCGGTGGGCTTCCGGGCGGTCCGGCCCGTCCCCCACCATGTACAAATGCGCGGGCGTTTCCTTCAGCACCTCCTCCAGAATGCGCACGCAATCCGTCACCCGCTTCACTGGCCGGAAGTTAGAAATGTGCATGAGCCGTTTTTCGCCATTGGTTTGGTTCTTAGCGTCGGGATCTTCAGCGGGCCGATAAATCTCAGTGTTCACGAAATTGTAGATGACGCGGATCTCGTTCTCCACGCCAAACACTTCGTAGGTCTCGCGCCGCACGTCCTGGCTCACGCTGGTGATGCCGTCGGACTTTTGGATCGAGAACTTGGTGATGGGGAAATAAGACCGGTCCATACCGACAATCGTGATATCGGTGCCATGCAGCGTGGTGATGAACGGCAGACGCCTCCGGCCGGCCATCATCTGTTGAGCCAACATGGCCGCGGTGGAATGCGGAATGGCGTAGTGGACGTGCAGCAGATCCAGATCGTAGTCGTCGGCCACTTCCGCCATCCGGGACGCCAACGCCAGGCAATACGGTGGATATTGGAACAGCGGGTAATTGGACACTTCCACTTCGTGATAATGGATGCGCGGCGTGCCGGGATCCAGGCGAATGGGATTGGCATAGGTAATGAAGTGGACTTCGTGGCCGCGCGCGGCCAGTTCCATGCCAAGCTCCGTGGCAACAATGCCGCTGCCGCCGTAGGTGGGATAGCAGGTAATTCCGATGCGCATTAGGGCGCTCCCTCCGGTCGCACGGGATTGGCTTGGGGCCGCTCCCGTTGGTCACGGTCTGGGGTTAGCGCGCCCATGCCGATTTGACCATGAATGTTCTGGTCCGGACGCGCAACGTCGCCTCCGCCGAACCATACTGTAACGCGATCTTTGTTCGCGATCACGGTCGGGTCGCAAATCACCTTCGAATCCCACGCTTCCCCGCCCGCAATCACCGCCGGAAGCTTCTCCCAGCGCACGCCGTCGCGCGATCGGGCCAGGCCCAGGCGCCGCACTTCATTGTGATCGCGTCCCGTATAGAGCATCCAGTAATATCCGCGCGCGTCCCACACCGCCGGCTCGCCCAGTCCTTTCTCGTCAAATGCTCCGTACTCGCCTAAGTCGAGAATTGGATTCGACCGCAGCTTATACCAGCTCACACCGTCTTCCGACATGGCGACTCCCAGCCGCTGCCGCTGCGCGCGATCCATCCCCAGATAGAACATGTAGTAGCTGCTGCCGGCGCGGATCACGTACGGATCGGCCACGCCGCGCTCATCCCAGCTTCCATACGGACCAACGGCCAGCACCGGCGCCCCGTTTTTCATCCATTGATGGCCGTTTCTGGATCGCGCCAGAGCAATCTCCACCGGATGGCCGGCCTGGTAATAATACAGGATGCCGCTGTCGTCGGCGATCGCGGAACCATTAGCCGCAATCGCGTTGCCTTCCCAGGTGCCAGGATCCGGCAACAGGATCATGCCCTCTTTGTGCCAGGTGACGCCGTCGCCCGACACTGCCAAGCCAGTGTGCCAGGTTTTGCCGTCGTAGCCGGAGAAGAAGTTGTAGTAGGCGTCGCCCTGGCGGACCACGGAAGGATTCAGCACGTCCACGGCGTCCCACTCGCCCTGGGCGCCGTGCGTCATCACCGGCTCGGAGCGGGCCTGCCATCTCCAATTTACGGATGGCCCACCGGGCTGTTCGGGCAACGAAAAATCGCGATAGTGTCCGCACGCGGCCAATAGCCAACAGCCAATAGCCAACGGCGCGCGCAGCGCGAGCGCGCCGCGCATCACGTCGCTAACCGTATCTTCAGCCCAGCCCCCTGCCCGGGCTTGGAGTCCAGCACCATGTCGCCGCCGAGGGTGCGGACACGGCGCTTGATGCTCATCGGTCCCAACCGCAGCAGCTCCAATTCGTCCAGCGTATACCGGCCGCTGAATGGAAAGCCGTTGCCGTTATCCTCCACCAGGATCTCGAGCACGGTGTCCGATTTCGCGATGCTCACCGCCACGCGTGTGGCCGAGGAATGCTTCTGGACATTGTAAAGCGCCTCACGTACGATTTGCAGCAGCTCGAGCGAGACCTCCGGCTCGGACGGCTCCAGAAACTCGGCGCTGACAAACGTGGCTGGAATGCCGCTGTCCTTTTGGAATTGTTCCACCACGCGGCGCAGCGTGGCGTTCAGGCTGCCTTCCACATCCACCGGCCGCATGCTGCGCACAAATGCCCGCAGTTCGTTGACCTGCGATTTGCACAGGTCTTGCAGTTGCACCAGCTCTTCCATGGCCGCCGTCAGATCGCGGCTCATCAGTTTGCGGATAATCTCCAGGCGCATCTGAAAGCTGATGAAGCTTTGCAGCGGCCCATCGTGAAAATCGGCCGCAATGCGCTGCCGCTCGGATTCACGCGCCTTCTCCGCGTCATAGCGGTAGAGCACCGTCTGGCGGGAGCTGCTGGACAGCCGCTCTTCCAGGTATTCGCGCTGGATGGCCAGCACGCTGCCCAGAATCCCGGCTGCGATAAAAGCCGGGCGCAGCATCTCCGCCGAATGCAATGTTGGCAGCACATACAGCAGCGCGATGGCCGCCACCGCCACCACCACGGTCTTCCACCAGGGATGCAGCATCACCGCCACCAGCAACACGTACGCGTAGAATACCGAGCTGATCCAATAGCCGTATGTCGCGCCGCTGATGGCCGCGATGAAAAAGAAAGCGAAGTCTACGATCAGAGCCACGGTCGGATATCCGGACTCTTCCAGGCTCCGCCAGAACAGCGCGACGCAGGCGTAAATAATGTAGACGGCGAATAGGATAGCGGTGTCGGTCCAGACGAAGCTGGAAGATATCAGCTGCGTGGCCAGGCAGCTCATCGCCAGCAGAATGCGAATGAGGCTAAGCAGCCGCCGCCAGGATGTCGGAAGCATCGGGCTAAAGAACTCCGCTTGCGCCGCGCAAGCAAGGGCGCATAGGAGGTGCCGCCGCGCTATTGCTCCACATACAACCGTACACGATTACTCTGCTGCCCTTCCGCGTCCAAATATAACTCCGCCGGACCCGTATTGGTAATCCGCGGGAGCTGGATCTCGATGAGGTAAAACCCGACGTATCCGGGCGCCAGCGACGCTTGCGTCACCTCCACCGGCGATCCGTCCAGATAGGCATGAACCGCCGCGACCACTTGTGGCGGATTATTCAATGGCGCGGCCAAACCAGTGGGCCAATCCGGTTTCACTTGCCCGAAGCCCGTCGCCAGCACTTGGATTCGCGACCCAGCGTGCGCCGGCTTGCTCGCGTCTAGCAACACGCCGCTGGCCGCATCCATGATGAGTGGTGTGCCTTCCGGGTCCACAAAAACCGCGGGAGAAACACTTCTGAGAGGAACTTCGAAAGACAGAGCGCCGGCCTCCGCATCCAGCGACAACGAGACTGTATTTCCTTTGGCCGAAAACGGGACTTGAATCTGCGATGCCGCATCCGACGCATCCAGCACCGGAGCTACCACATCATTGCTCGAAGCCGATTCCACGCGCGCTCCCAGCACGCTCAGCAACGCTCCCGGCGCCGCCGGCTTGGCGCTATAGTCCGCCGCGCTCACCACCCGCGCATCGCGCAGCCGATGAGGAGCGATCGCGGTGTACACCCCGTATCCATCCAACGCCGCGTAGATCTGGTTTCCTCCCGCGTCTAACTTCACGTCGATCGCCGCGGCCGCCGGGAGACCCCCGCTTACGGCCGTCCAATTCGTAGCCCGGCCCGCCGCTCCCAGATCGGTGGCGGTGAAAAACACACCTGCGTCTGTCGCGACATAAATGGCGCCACTGGCCCGGTCCGCCGTCACGCCATGCGCCGAGGCAGTGTCGGGCAGATTGGCTGTGATGTCGTCCCAGAAGCCGCCCCCGTTCATGGTTCGTAGCACGTAAGAGGGTTTGGCCGAATTCGGCGCGGCGCCCGCACGCGCGCCCAATGCCGCAACCGCTACGCGAGGATCGCTCGGGTCCACCCATATCGCCTCTACTTTGCCGAGTTCGCCCAGCTTAGAAGATCCTCCCCAGGAAGCCGTGCCCCAGCTCACGCCCGCGTCGGCCGATACGCGCAGCCGACCATCGGAATCACCGGCGTAGATGTAATCCTCAGCGGTTGCGATCGCCGTCACGGTATCATTCAACACCTGCGATAACGCGCTCTTCAAATCCTG
>CAVRZH010000060.1:0-36117 GCA_963725455.1 Bryobacterales bacterium | reverse complement strand
GGACCAGAGCGGCATCGTGCATTTTGCCGGGGCGCTCGGTTTGGTCTCGACCATGGCGTCCACGCAGCCTTCGGCTCCTCGCGCACTCAGTATTGTGAATGCCGCCTCGAATCAACTCTTGGGGACCATCACTGCGGGCGAAATCATTTCGATTTACGGCTCCGGATTGGGGCCGTCCACGCCCGTGACGGCCGCGCCCTCCGGAGTTGTAATTCCCACCGGTCTGGGCCCCTCCCCTCCGGCAACCAGCGTGCCCTCTGCGGGTGGGTTTCCAACGTCGCTAGGCGGAGTCCAGGTTTTAGTAAACGGCGTCGCCATCCCCCTGCTATACGTTTCGGCATCGCAGATCAATGCGGAGATTCCATCGCCGCTCACGGGAGTTGTGAATGGGTTCGCCGTGGTTGAGGTGACAAACAATTCGGGGCCACTTCCCGATTTTCGCCTCATGGCGGTCAGTTCCGATTTTGCCGTGTTCACCAACCCCGGCGGATCAATGGCGGTAATCAATCAGGACGGGACGTTGAACAAAATAGCAAATCCGGCCAAGCCTGGGAGCGTGGTCAGCATTTGGGCCACTGGATTTGGTCCGTCCGGGGCTCCTGTCGATGGCGCGGTTGCGGCGGCGGCGAACAACTATTGCAATAGCTGCCAGCTCGTCCTGAGCAATTGGCCCACGAGCGTTACCGAAACCGTGCAGTATGCGGGGACTTCGCCGGGCCTGATCGACGGGCTGATGCAGATCAATTTCATGATTCCGGCGCAGTTCAACTTTAGCGGCGCCTGGGTGTACTTTACGCCTCCCGGCGCTACGCAGCCGATCCAACTCGGCTGGGTGAACATATCGCAATGACGGCGCGCCTTTTGATTTCGGTCGCGCTTGCGGTTTCAACGGCCAACGCCGGGGATTTTACGACTTATGTCGGAACCGGTAACGACCAGTACGTTGTGTCCCAGCTGGCGACAGACTCAACCGGCGACACCTACGTGACAGGAGTCCTCGCGTTGGTCACCAAATTAGACCCGTCCGGGAATATTGTATTTACCATTCCCGCCGGCGGCCAATGCTGCACTTATGGCAATGCCATCGCGGTGGATCCGGCCGGGAACGTCTGGGTAGGAGGCAATACTAATTCACCGAATCTGCCGCTGGTGAACGCCCTGCAGTCCACACCCCCACCGTCTATGACGAATCCCGGCTCGGGGATTGGTTTTTTGATGAAAATCGCGCCAGACGGCACCGTTCTATATTCCTCCTACTTCGGTGGAGTCGAGGGTTCCACTACGGTCAGCGGCATCGCGACGGACCAGAGCGGCAATGTATACCTGACTGGAGTCACCAGCTCGAGCGATTTTCCGAGCACGCCGGGGCTACCGGCATCGCCGGGGAGCATCACCGGAGCATTTGTGACTAAGCTTAGCTCCAATGGCCAGAAAATTATCTATTCCACTACAATTGCCGGCACCATGGTGGCCTGCTCTGCCACCGGCTGTGCTTCTGTGGCGCCTTACACCGCAGCCAGCGGCATCGCGGTGGATGGATCGGGCAATGCCCTAGTGGCAGGAAACACCAATACAAGCGACCTGCCGGTACCCTCCGGCAGCACCGCTGGAACCGGGCCGTTCGCGTTCAAGATCAACGCCGCGGGAAACCAACTAGTCTATGTGACATTTATCGGGCCGCCGCCAGGCGTGGTGAACGGCGTTAAAACTTCCACCGGGATCGGTGGACGGCCCATCGCCGCGGACGCTTCCGGCAACGCCTACATCGCGGGCAACACTAACAGTCCCGGCTTTGCCACTACCCCCGGCGCCTACCAGACGACGAACGCCGCCAGCCCTGATTCCGATGAAGGATTCGCCATGAAGCTGGACCCCGACGGCGCAACAATTTGGGCGACGTTATTGGGCAGCGATCTGAACGGCAGCGGGGCGTATGCCATCGCGCTGGACAGTTCGGGTAACGTCTGGCTGACCGGGGGCGACGGGTTTGTCTCTGGGACTGCCGGAAGTTTTGTCGCCGAATTGAGCGCCGATGGCTCTGCGCGTTCCTACTTAGAACAGCTCCCGACCGAGGAGGCCGGGCTGGGCATTGCGATCGACAGCGGCGGCGTGGTCCACGTTCTGGGGCAGGGAAGCCTGGTATCCACCATCACGGGAACTTCGTCCGCGCCGCGTGTGCTTAGCATTCTGAACGCCGCGGGCGGAGTCGGCCAGCTAACCACCGGTCTGATCGCCCCGGGCGAAATCATCTCCCTCTACGGGTCGGGACTAAGCCCCACTACTCCTATTGTGGCCGCACCCCAGAACGGCTTGTTCCCGACGGTACTCGGTGGAGTCCAGGTCCTGGTCGACGGCACTCCCATCCCTTTGCTGTACGTTTCAGATTCGCAAATCAATGCGGAAATTCCTTCGCCGCTGAATGGGGTAGAAAACGGGATCGCCGTCGTGCAGGTTGTGTATTCAACGACCGAATGGGATCCGGTGCAGCAGATTACTTTCATGACGGCGCTTCCCGACTTCCGCCTAGAGGTGGTTAGTTCGCAATTTGCTGTGTTTCGCGACGTAAGTGGGTCGATGGCGGTGATCAATCAAGACGGGACTCTAAATAAGATCGCGAATCCCGCCAAAGTTGGGAGCATCGTCAGTATCTGGGCCACGGGATTTGGATCGGCAGGCGCTACGGTAAACGGATCCGTCGCGGCTGCTGCGAACAACTACTGCGGTAGCTGCCAGCTCGTTTTTATGTCGGGGTACCTGAACGCTACTGAAACCGTGCAGTACGCTGGAACGTCGCCCGGCCTGATTGATGGACTGATGCAGATCAACTTCCCGATTCCCTCGGAATCAATCTTCGGCGGCGCATGGGTTTACTTTACTCCTCCAGGTTCTTCGGGGCCTTTGATGCTGGGATGGGTGAACATTTCGCAATAACAATGCCAGGAATCTGTCAGGTGACCGCATTTTGTCACTCTTTATGGCACGCTTATGATTGAACGCTAACCGGCGGGACGAATGTGAAACTCAAGGAGCCGGTCGGGAGGGAGTTCAGTAGGGGTTCTAAAGAAGTTTCTGCTTTGGAGAGTACGAAGGGGAAGTTACTGAGGAACGACCTCTGCTCCTTGAGCTTGAATTGATTTCACGTGCGTTCAGATTGCACGCGCGTCGCCAAAACCGGAATACGCCTATTTCGGGCCTTGGGGGCCCAAAGGGGCTAGAAAAAATTACCCGGTTGAAACCCTGGTTGTGCAAATACGGAACAGATTGCCCCTCCCAGCCATTTTGGAACGGTCGCCTTAATTCTCGATGTCGAAACCTGGCTGGCACCG
Source organism: Bryobacterales bacterium (assembly GCA_963725455.1). Classification (GTDB taxonomy): domain Bacteria; phylum Acidobacteriota; class Terriglobia; order Bryobacterales; family Bryobacteraceae; genus Palsa-89. Next base: position 32,791 of record CAVRZH010000060.1, on the reverse strand, counting down.
TGTCGACGCTTGGACTTGTAACCTCGATCCGGGATGTTAGGGCTTGGGCGCAGCTATTGCCGGGAGCGACGATACTCGCTGGATTCTGCCGGCGCGCGCGTCATCAATCGAGACATGATATACCTCGAGCGTAGTTCCGAGTGTCTGGTCCAGGGCCACGCGCGCATTGCTGAAGTCCACCATGGCGGCAATTTCAGCCGACTGCGCCGCCACCAGGTCTCGTTGCTGCTGAACTACGTTAAACGGCGTGGATGCTCCTCCAGCCAGTTTCTTTTGCTCCGCATCCAATAGTTGCTGCTCCAAAATCCGGGTTTGGACAGCGGCGCGGTAACGCCCCCGAGCCTGCCGCATGGCAACCAGGTAATTGGAGACGTCCACCGCTACCTGGTTGAGATCTTTGCTCAACTGGACTTGGGACTGGCGAAGCTGCAATTGATCGATGGCGTAGTCGGCCTGCGCCTGATCGTTGCGCAGAGGCGTCTGGAAATAGGCGACCGCGCGATTGGTAGGGAAGTCACGCCGTAACACCTGCCCGACTGCGGTTCCGATTCCGCCGTTGAAGTAGGGGTTGGAGGTTTGGACGCCGAAACTGCTCACCGAGATCTGCGGCGTACCCGAAAGGCCGGCAGTGCTTTCCGATGCGATCCCCACCAGCAAAGGCAAAATTCCGTTGCGGGTACCCAGCGCCGAGATCTCGCTGCTGGTAATGCCCAGACGCTCCGCCGCCAGATCGCTGCGATTCGCGAGGGCCGTTTGGAGTAGATCCTTGAGCGGAGGGTTCTCGTCATTCTCTGGCACCGCAATCCGGTCCAGCGGAACTATCTCCACCGCAGCCAGCACCGGATCAGCTAGCCCCCTTCGGCTCAACAAATTTTTTAACTGTACTTCCTGCTGCCGCAGATTCGTTTGGGAGTTTACCAGGTCGTACTGAGCGGTCGCGAGTTGGGATTCGGCTGTAACAACGTCCAACCGGGCCAAGGTTCCCGCCTGTTCCTGGAGCTTGCTATTGTCATAGAACTGTTGCGCCACTTCAACCGCGTTGGATTTCGCCCTGATATCTTCATATCCTGCCGACAATCCATAGTAAAGGTTGAGCACCTGGTTCACCGTGTTGCTCACCTGGGTCTTGAAGTTCAGCGCGGAAGCCTTGACGTTTAATTGGCTTACTCGGATGGTGCGGGCGTTTACCGCGACCCCGAAGCCGCGTAGAAGGTTCTGCTGGTACGTGAGTGTCAGGCTGGGCGCCGAGGAAGGATTCAACACGTCCGTGGGCGCGTTCTCGTTCAGGTAGCTATCCCGATAGGTAATCGAGACGTTGCCGCCGATCAGGAAGCCTTGGGTGTAAGCAAAGGACGAATTGCGCGTGTTGGATATCAGCACGGGCAAAACGCTCTGCACGGTATCCGATTGAGGGGCCGTCTGATGGCTGAAGACCGTGGATTCCTGGATCACAGGGTCGAGCGTCTGTGCGATCGGGCCGATTTGGGCGATCGTCGCGTTGGTTGCGGATGGGCCGTTGCCTCCATTGCCGCCCGTGTTCACGCCTGCGGCGGCTTGGCTCCCCACCACCCCCTGCCCGTTAGCCACGTTACCGGCTTGGGAGGCGCTGCTCGGAACACCCGGCAACGCTCCGCCTGCGCGGGAGCGCTCCAGTTGCCACTCGGCCAGAATCGGATTGTAGCGCGCCACTTCGATGTCGATATTGTTTTCCAGCGCGAGCGCGATAGCATCCTGCACAGTCAAGTAAAGCATGCCGGCTCGAACCAGGCTGCCGAGGCGCCCCGAATTTTCCAGGCGAACCGGAGGAATGTCAGGCGGCAGGTAGGGCCGCACCGCGACGAAGGCCGATGGACGGACCGGCTCCACGGTTGGTTCTTGAGCGCAGAGCAGCGCAAGCGAGCACAAGAAGCAGAGCGCGCGTGTAAGCAAGCGGTTGGTCATGGATGCACGTCCGCGGGCAGCGTGGCCGGCAGTTGCGACGGCCGGGAAATGGTTCCGGCTAAAGCTTCACCGAAAGTAATGTTGTTGGCTTCCAGTGTCCGGCCCAAAGCCTGGTCCAGCCCGATGCGCGCGTGGCTATAGCTGGCCAGTGCTTGCACTTGGGAGCTTTCGGCGCTCGCGACGTTTTGCTGATCCAGCACGATCTGATAGGCGGTGGACGCTCCCAGCGCTAATCGCTTTTGATCCGCTTCCAGAGTCTCCTGTTGCAGAGCGCTGGCCTTCAAGGCGGCGGCGTATCGCGCGCGGGCCTGCTGCAGCCCGATCACCGCGTTCTGGACATCCACCCGAACCTGATTGATGTTCTGCTGCAGGCCAAGTTCGCTTTGCCGCAGCTCCAGCTCGCTGGTGACATAGTCGGACTGTGCGGCGCGGTTGCGCAGCGGAATGTTTAGCGCGATGCCCGCGGTGTAGTTGGGATAATTGCGCCGAAACATCTGGGCCAGCAGGTTGCCGTAGCCGCCCGCTAGATAAGCCACGCCTGGGGTTTGCTCTCCCAAAGCGGTAATGGGACCTGTCAGCCCGTTGTTGGTAAGTTCCGCAAAGGCCTGCAGCGTGGGTTTCAGGGCGTTCTTGATTCCCACCAGGTTCAGCTTGTCACTATCGATGTTCAGGCGGCTCTGCGCGATCTCGGACCGATTCATGAGCGCTTCTTGCACCAATTGTTCCACCGGAGGCGTCTCGTCTCTGGCGGGAATCGTAATGGTGTCGAGCGGAATGACGTGCGCATCGATCAGGTCGCTATTGGCGATCCCGTTGCGGCTGATGGCGTTCTTCAGAACCGTCTCTTGCTGGAGCAGGTTGGTCTGTGAGACCAGCAAGTCCTGCTGGCTGACGTAAACTTGCGCCTCGGCGCGCGTTACTTCAATGGGCGCCAGCGTCCCGGCCTCCGCCTGCTTCCGATTGTTGTCCAGGAGCTGCTGGGCGGCCGCCAGTTCACGCTGCCGCGCCCGAACATCCTCCCAGAACTCCACCAAATCCCAATACAGGTTCAGAACCGCGGATACAGTGGTGGCCACCTGCTGCTTGAATTGGAGATTGGTGACCTTGATATTGTTTTTCTGCACGCGGATGTTGCGCCCGTTCACCGCCGATCCGAAACCGTACAGCAGATTCTGGGTAACTTGCAGATCCAAGTAGCCCGTGGTGTAGGGGTCGATGCTGAACAGCGCGCTGTTCACGTTGGTGTAGTTGTTGTAGTAGGTGAATTGGGCGCTCATGCCGAAGTCCCAAGCTTGGTTGTAGACCGCCTGAAAAGTGCGATTCTGCTGGATCAGGGCGGTGGTTCCCGTCAGGATGGTGTTGCTTTGCGGGCTGGTGATATGCGCCGCGCTTCCAATCAGAGTGAGAGTGGGATCGAAGGATGAGATGGGCGGCCCTAGCTGCGTCACGATGCCTCCGCCGGAGCTGACTCCTTCGCCGGCCGCGCCCACGGCGCCGATGTTGGTGACCGTCACTCCTGTCAGGCTGACGCTGGAGGGTCCATTGGCCACGCCCACTCCGACGTTGCGCAGCGCGCCGCCGGCCCGCGCACGCCTCAGCACCTCTTCAGCTAACAACGGGCCATAGCGCTGGACTTCGATGTCCAAGTTGTTCTCTACCGCCAGCGCTACGGCGTCTTGCGCCGACAAATACAGATTTCCCGCACGAATCAGGGACTCCATGCGAAGAGTATTCGTCAGGTTGGCGGGAGGCACCGGCCGCGCTCGAAAGGGACGCGTGAACTTGAGCAACGGCCCCTGCGCCGGGTCGATCCTGACCGCGTTCTCGGCTGCGGCGGACAGAGCCAGCAGCAGCAAGACGGACCATCGGAAGCGCCGAAAGTGCATTCGAATGAATACCTCAACTTATTGAAAATTAAACAGAACTGCGAACTTGCGTTGGCACGATTTTAGCACGCTAAGACTTGGCGACCATTCCGCAGCCGGAGTTACACATTACGTTAAACTTGCCATGGGTCCCCAGGACGCTTCATGCGGCGAATCAAGATCCTGACCTCCTACGATGGAACCGATTTTCACGGCTGGCAGGTGCAGCCTGGGTTGCCCACCATCCAGGGAGCGATCGAGCAAGCGATTTCGGAAATCGAGGGGCGGCCCGTGCCCGTGGCCGGATCTGGCCGCACCGACGCGGGCGTGCATGCGGTCGCTCAGGTGGCCGCGTTTTCCATTGAGAATCCGATTCCCGTGGACAATCTGCGGCGCGCCATGAACCGGCTGCTCCCCCGCGACATTCGAATACTCAGCGTCGAAGAGGTCGCTCCCGATTTTCACCCGCGCTTCCAGGCCAAGCGCAAGACCTACGAATACCGTATCTTTCGGAGCGAAATCTGCTCGCCGTTCGAGCGCCGCTATGTCTGCCATCATCCCTATCCGCTCAGGGTCGAGGAGATGATCGCGCTGGCGCCGCTGCTCGAAGGCGAGCATGACTTCACAGCATTCGCCGCGTCGGACGATCGCGATGAATTGGAATTGTCGAAGGTGCGGACCATTTTTTGCTCGCGCCTGGCGCTCGATGGCGATCGGATGATTTATAGCGTCTCCGGCAGCGGCTTTCTGAAGCACATGGTGCGGAACATCGTGGGCGTTCTGCTGGAAGTGGGGAAGGGAAATGTGGATCGCGCGGGATTCCTGGCGCGCCTGGAACCGGGCTGTGAGATTCCCGCGGGGCCTACCGCGCCTGCGAGGGGGTTGTTCCTGATGTCAGTCGAGTACTGAGCGATCAGCGTTTCTACTGCCCTTGGCCCAGCGCTCGAGTGCCTCTTGCAGACGTTCTTTGTCCACCGGCTTGGTCAGATAATCGTCCATGCCGGAAGAGAAGCACTTCTCCCGCTCGCTTTGAAACGCGTTGGCGGTGACGGCGACGATCGGGATCGACGATGAGTGTTGGCCCAAACTCCGGATCTCCTGCGTGGCTTGGAAGCCGTCCATCACCGGCATCTGGACGTCCATAAAGATGAGATCGTAGCGGCGATTCCTCACTTTCTCCACCGCCTCCTCTCCATTCTCGGCGACCTCAATCGCGTACCCGAGGTTGATCAGTTGATGACTCAGCACCTTTTGATTGATCCGATTGTCTTCAACCACCAGAATCGTTCTTCCGTTGTATTCTCGCGGCACGCCCTCGGCCGCTCCGGGTTTTGACGGAAGATCTTCAGCAGCGATGCCGAGTTTAGCCGTGAACCAGAAGGTGCTGCCCTGGTCCGGGACGCTTTCAAATCCCATCTCTCCGCCCATCAGCTCCACCAGGCGCTTCGAAATAGCGAGCCCCAGCCCGGTGCCACCGTAGCGCCGTGTGGTTGACGTTTCGGCCTGGCTGAAGCTTTCAAAAAGCCGTTTCTGCGCTTCGGCGGGAATTCCGATTCCGGTGTCGGAAACCGACGCACGCAGCAATATGTACTCCGGCTCCGCGAACGTGTCGGCGGAAAGCGCCACGCGAACCGCTCCCCGATCCGTGAATTTGACTGCATTGGAAAGAAGATTCAGCAAAACTTGCCGAAAGCGTAAGGGATCGCCCATCAACAAGTCCGGAATTTGATCGTCGATCGCCACATCGATGACCAGCTCCTTGGCGCGTGCCGGCGCCATGACCACCCTGACCGAATTCCGCACCAACTCCCGCAGCTGGAAACTGGTTTCTTCCAGCGTCAGCTTGCCGGCCTCGATCTTCGAGAAATCCAGGATGTCATTAATAATCGTCAGAAGCGAAGTGGCGGAGAACTGGATGGCTTCCACGTATTCACTTTGACCATCCGATAGCGCGGTGTCGGCCAGCAGCGTTCCCATCCCGATGATGCCGTTCATCGGCGTTCGGATCTCATGGCTGATCATGGCCAGAAACGCGCTCTTGGCCTGATTCGCACGCTCTGCCTCCGCCTTCAGCAATTCTTCCTGGGCCAGTTTCCGGTCCAATTGCGCGGTGCGGTCCGCAACCAGCCGCTCCAATTCATGCTGCCGACGCACCAGAATTCGTACCCGTCCGCGCCAAACGATGCAGCCAAGAAACGCGATGCCGAATAGCACCGCTACTAGGAACGGAGTGGTGCGCCACCAGGGCGGCAGGATCTCGAACGAGAAGCTGCTGAGCGCGGAGGTCTTCCCGCTGCTGGAATCGAGAGCCAGCGCCTGGAACGAATACCGGCCGGGAGCAAGTTCCGGATAACGGACGGTGTGTTCCGCTGTTTCTACCCAATCATCTTCCAATCCCACCAGGCGGTAGCGAAACTTCAACGCCTTTTCGTTGCGCAGAGTCAAAGACGCGAGCGACACCGTCAATGGATCGTGTTTCCACGGCAGCTCGCCATTGTTGAGCAAATCCCTGGGGCCGTATCCCACCTGGACGAAGATCGGCGCCGGCGGTGGATTCAGGGGCGCCGCCGTCGGCACCAGGAAATGAGATAAGCCGCCGCTTGTTCCAATCCAGACCGAGCCGTCGCGATCTTCCAGGAACCCATGCGTATCGCAGTCATCCCAGATCAAGCCGTCTCCCGCCGTGTAACGGCGCCAGGAGCGCCCGTCGAAAACTTCAACCCCGCGATCCTCGCCGGACCAAACCCAGCCACGGCTGTCCACGCGCAGGAACACCACCTCATTCGACGCCAGATGCGGCACGGTAACCCCGGCGATATCGCCGTTCTTCAATTGGAAGCGAGCCACTCCGGAGCCGCTGCCGTTGATCCATAACCCGCCGGATTTGTCGATCGCAACGTCTTCCAGATGATGGCCGAGGTTCGCCTTCGAGATGTCCAGGCGCGTCCAATTGGGGGCGTCGAAGCGAAATAAGTATTGTTCGGAAATGGCCCAAATCCGGCCCGTGGGATCCTCTGTCATGTCCTGAATCCGTTCACTGCCGGGCCCAACACTTCCGGCTGGTTGAAACTCGGCCCGGCCATGGCGGCGTTCATTGAGGAAGAGCCCCTCGCGGGTGGAAGCCCAGACGCGATCATGCGAATCGACGAACACGTGCGAGACGGGAGGCAAATTCAACTGCCAGCCGTGCAGTGTTGTTTCATCGATCTGCACCAGTTTGCCTTGATAGGTTGCCGCCCAGAGAAAGCCGTCTTTTGAGGTATCGAGCGATAGGCTGCGGGAGGGCGGATCCACTCCCGCGTCGGACCAGGTTCGGAAGCTCGCTGCGCCCGGCTCAAGCATGCTCAATCCGTGCTCATCGGCTACCCAGATTCGCCCGTGCAAGTCTTGTGCGAGCGCCCAGACCTCGTCACTTTGCAGGCCTTGCCTGGTGGTCCAGTGCTGCCAGTCGCCATAACCCAGCCACTTCCGGATTCCATGTCCCAGCAAGCCGAACCAAACCATGCCCTCGCGGTCCTGAATTATGGACGCGACCGTTCCTTTACCGAAACCCTTGGCTTCGGAAACGATCTCCCACTTGCCACGCTGATAACGGCCCACGTCCGAGCCAAAACTCGCGAGCACAGCTCCCGTGTGATCTTCGGCGAGACTCAGATAAGTAACGTCGCCCGATCGTCCAGGAGGATTGCGAATCTCAAATTTCTTCTTGCCAGCGGACAGCACGGCAATATATTTTGGACCACGCGCCCACAGTTCTCCGTTGGCTTGGAGCAGGAGGCATTTCCAATCGTCTTCCGGCAATCCGGACGAGGGGCCGAACTTCAGCAGCTTCCCATTTGAGATTTCGCACAAACCTTTTCCGCATCCAATCAGGACGCTTCCGTCCGGCTTGGCAAGCACACTGATGACGGACGTTCGCCTGATTTCGTCATTCTTGCCGGCTAACGGCAACGCGCCAGCCTGCCAGGAACGGCCCCCATCTTTGGATTTGATCGCCAATACACCGAACTGCGTCACTGCATAAACTTGACCATCCGGTGAAGGCGACAGAGTTGAATCGTAGGGAATTTTCAGATTTTGATGTTGATACGTTACGGTGGAAAAGCTTCGCTGGCCGGTAGAGAAGGCCAGCCCATCGCGCGTTCCGACCCATAATCGGCCATCCCGATCGAGCGTTAGCGCCCTTACAAATCCACTTGGCAGGCCTTCCTTTTCGCCGAACTGCCAGAACCGCGACCCGTCATATTGATAAAGTCCGCTTTCGGTACCGATCCAAAGAAAGCCTGAGCGGTCCTGGAGAAGGCAATTAACGCTGAGATTTCCCAGCCCGTCCACATAATCCCGGAAGGAATATTGTTGTCCGCTGCATACACTTACAGCCCAGGAGAGCAAAAGAGCACAAATAGCCGCTCCCTTCGTGGGCGTAGTCATGCTCCTCTACCATCGACCAGACCAAGGAAATAGATGAGGGTAGGCTGTTTTGGGAACGGCCCAGCGCTAGACGCGATGCCGGCGGGTCCACGGAAGCGGACGGATGAGAAGCAGTCCGATCGCCAGCATGACCAGGCCTGTGAATATCACCCGCCAGTCGGGAGCTGGCGGCGTGCCGAATTTCGCATAACGGGATAATCCGCCTTGGATGAGGAAGGCGGTGGAGATCAATGCCAACAAGATCCCAGTGCCGATGCGTACGAATTTCATGTCATTACCACCTGGCGACTTCACCAGTTTCATTCTACGCCTCCCTGACTCACCGGGCGGAGGAGCCCGCCGAACCGGGTACCGCGATAACGTCGATACCGAATGGAGCATCGAGCGAAGGCAGGCCTTCGACGGGTAATACGGTGCGTGGACCAACGGAGCGAGTGGATTCGAGCGCGGTCACCCGGTCGGCCAGTGCGCCCGAGGTCAGATAAAGATGCGATAGCAAGACGCGATCGAAGCGGGCGTTCTTGGCAGCCAGCTCCTTCTCCAGGCGCTCGAAGGCCAGCTTCAGATCGCTGTCCTGGCTGCCAAACGCAAGCTGCGTTCCGCTGATCACAATTTCAGGACTGGAGATCAACGCCGCATGCGAGTCGGTGGTGAAACCCGCGGAGTTGGAGACGGCCGATCGCAGGCGCGCCCGGGCCTCGCACAAAGCCGCAGGCGTTACGGGTGCCCGTTGCATCTGCACATAATCGAGAGCGGCGCCGGGAAAGCTGGCGGCCATAGCTGATTGGGTGTCGCGCTGATCGTCGAGCGAACTCACGAAGCAGGTGACGAGAAGCGCATCGGAGGGTTCGATTCCCGCCGCAGCCAGAACGCTTTTCAGTTTTCCCAGGGACTCGGCTACGCTGGGTGCGGGCTGCGCGGCCAAAAAAGCAACGCCCGATGGGTTCACGACTTTGCGATCCACTTCCGTAGCCTCGATCACCACCTGCGCGCCCTCAAGCGGCAGCGCACCCACCAGCGCGACCGTGAGCGCGGGCAGCGCAATGTGTTTTTCGGCGAACATCTCAGCGGCGATCTCGCCTACGCGGCGTAAATCGCCCGAGCCGGCGACGAACGCCCGCAGGTGGACGACGGGCCCACGGCTGGAATGCAGCAGGTTCTTCAACGCCTCCCGCGTCTGCTGCGAGAGCAGGCCCTTGGCCGAAAGCGGCGTCACGCGAAATGCAAGGCGGTCCGTTTCCGCCAACACCGCCGACGGCAATTCCGGCGGCAGCGCCAGGGTTTGCGTTTCGTCGTTCTTCTTTTTCTTGGCTTTGTCCTCCGGCGCAACAGTGGGAATGTAGCCCGCGTCCGGATCGATTTTCTTGTTTTGCGCCGTGACGCTGCTGGTGAGCAGGCTAAGTAGGATCGCCAACAACAAAAGAGTGCGCACGGCTTGACCCACGATTCTAACAGACGCTGGTAGAGTGAAGGTTGGCAGTCACCCTGGTATCTCCGGCCGTCACGCGCAGCGCGAATTTCACGCGCTTTGCCTGGGGCGTGCTCGCGTGGAACATCTTGGTGGTGCTGTGGGGCGCTTATGTACGCGCCAGCGGATCGGGCGCCGGATGCGGCAGCCATTGGCCGCTGTGCAACGGCGAAGTGATCCCGGTTGCGCCGCGCATTCAAACCATCATCGAGTTCACGCATCGCATGATGAGCGGCGTTGCGCTGGTGGGCGTGGTTGCGCTTTGGTTGTGGAGCCGTGCCGGCTTCGCCCGCGGCAGCCGGGTGCGAACGTTGGCTTTGGCCTCGTTCGTGTTTCTGATCGCCGAAGCGCTGCTAGGCGCGGGTTTGGTGTTGTTCAACTACGTGGACAAAGACGCATCCGTCGGCAGAGCCTTCTATCTCTCGCTGCATCTTTTGAACACCCTGCTGCTGCTGGGTTCGTTAGCCCTGACGGCATGGTATTCGCGAGAAGCGGTAGAGTCGCTCGGGCGACGTTCGCCGCTGGTCGTGTCCGCGCTGCCGATTGCCGCGCTGGTGAGCGTCACAGGCGCCATTGCTGCGCTGGGCGATACGTTATTTCCCGCAACATCGCTTGCGCAAGGCTTTCATCAGGACTTTTCGGGCGCGGCCAATTTCCTGCTTCGGTTGCGCGTCTTCCACCCCCTGCTGGCGGTTCTCGCGGCTGCTTGCTTTGTCGCGATGTCCATTGTTGTTTTGCGATCGAAGCAAAACGGGGCTGCGACGAAACTTGCAGTTGGCGTGCTGATCCTGGCGCTGGCGCAACTCACGGCCGGTGCGCTCAACGTCCTTCTGCTTGCGCCCATTTGGATGCAGATTACGCATTTGCTCCTGGCCGATCTGCTGTGGCTGTCTCTTGTACTTTTGGCGGTGGAAGTAAAAGTGCAGTAACAGCCCACCGGCGGTCGCCGGAATGAGCATATACAATTGGGAAACAGCGCTAACTAGCCTTTTCGACGGGCTTTATTCCGAATCGCGCCAGAAGCAGTTGGACCGGCTGGTGGTAAACGTCAGCGTAGCGGGGCTTATCGCCCATCTGCTGCTCGTGTTTTTGTCGAGGACACTCGCATCTCCCCCGGCTCTGATCGCGGCGGCGGGCAAGAATTATCTCTCGGCCATCTACACGCCGTTTAGCTTCATCCTGTTCTACGAAGTGCTGATGCTGATCGGCGCTCTGCCGCAGTCCACCACGCAATCCATCGCCAAACAGTACGAGATCGTTTCGCTGATCTTCATGCGCGGCTTCTTCAAAGACATTGCCGAACTGCACGGTGTAAACGAACTGGTCAGCCTGTCGCCCGAAGCGTGGCCGGTGTTTCTGAACGTAAGCGCGGGCTTACTAATGTTCTTGCTGGTCACGGTGTTTTTGCATGCGGCGCGCCGCCGGGGAGATGACGACAGGCCCGACGCCGAGTTGCGGGAACTGTACAAGTTCATTTCCCGAAAGAAGGCGATTGCTCTGGGCTTGGCGGTTCTGCTCCTGGGCGTTGCCGTCCAACGGGTGATCGAGTTTTTGTTCGCTCGCCGGGAGGTGAATCTAAACTCATTCTTCTACACTGACGTATTCACTGTGATGATCTTCACCGACGTGCTGATCGTGATTCTCTCGCTCGCGGTGTCAGACCGTTATGAGCTGGTGTTTCGCAACGGCGCTTTTGTAATCTCCACCATTCTGATTCGATTCTCGTTGACGGCGAGTTGGCCCTTCGGCGCTTTGCTAGCGCTGGGCGGGATGTTGTTTGGGATCGGGACGCTGCTGATCTACAACTACCACCTGGATATCGCGGGCGTGCGCTGGTCAAAGATCAGGCTCCAGAAAAGATGACAAAATCTTGACGGCTAGGACGGAGTGATTGCGGCCTAAGTCGTGCCCGCCGCCTTCGATTTCGAGCAACCGCGCCGGAGCCGGGATCAGACCCAGCGCGCTTTTCAGTTCGTCGAACGTAGCGAACGGGTCCTTCGATCCGTGGACGAACAAAGCCGGTGTATGCAGCTTCGTAAAATGCGCTGTACGCATTTGCTCGGGCTTGCCTGGTGGATGTAAAGGATAGGAAAGCAGAAGAAGCCGGTCGACGAGCCTGGGTGTTTCCGCAGCCAGCATACTGGCCTGGCGTCCGCCGTAGGAGTGCCCGCCCAGAAAGACTTGCCCGGGATATTTCTCACGAAGCTTCAGGATCTGTTCGCGCAGGCCTGCGCGATCTCGCTCGGCGTCACCAGGACGCGGGGGACCGCTTGCACGAGCTTGCCTGAACGGCAGATCGTAACGAACAACTTCCATCTGATGTTCGGAAAACGCGTTGGCCAGCGCCACCAGCAGGGGCGCATTGCGATTCGATCCCGCGCCGTGAGTGAGTAATAGGTGGGTCATGCCAAAAGGAAAGGGCCGTCGCCTCCGGACGGCCCTTGTTGCGGAATCCCCGAAAAATCCCTGCTAGGGTTTCATGACATTCTCGGCCTGCAGTCCCTTGGGGCCCCGCTTCACCTCGAACTCCACCTCCGAACCTTCCTCCAGAGTGCGATAGCCATTCATCTGGATCGCAGAGAAGTGAACAAACACATCATCGCCGTTAGAGCGCTGGATGAAACCATAGCCCTTGGCGGCGTTAAACCATTTCACAATTCCTTTTTCTCTCACTACAAATTCTCCTAACCTCTGTTGCTGTGCGCCGCAATCTAGTCCTATCACTTCGACAGCAAGCACACATTTTTTGGGTAAAACGGGACTATGATATCACAGGTCCAACGGCTGGATGCAACAGAGAAATACGTATGGTTTCATGGGATTGGGGTACCTTAGAGCGGTGAAGAATCCTCTTCGCACTCGCATGTTCGCCTGGTGGTATTTCACCATTGCGGGTGGCTTCCTGTTGCTCGCGATTAATCGCTGGCTGTTGGGACAGCGGGCCGGATTGGTGCTGGCGCAGTTGGCTGCCGCAGTGGCGTTTCTGCTGTTTGGAGCGATCTCTTGGAATTCAGGTTAAGACTATTATTTAGTTCGGCTTAGACCCAAAGCTCGAATGCGTTTGTGGAGATTCGTGCGCTCCATTCCGAGGGCTCGCGCGGCACCGGAAACGTTCCAACTGGTTTCTTCCAGTGCCCGCAGGATGTGCTCGCGCTCGGCCGAGGCTCGCGCTTCCTTGATATTGGATCTTGGGCCGGAGTCGTCAGCGATGCGAATCTCCACGGGAACCGAGTCCGGCGTGAGCAGGTTACCAGCCGTCAGAATGGCCATGCGCTCGATGATGTTGCGCAACTCGCGAGCGTTGCCAGGCCAGGAATAGCCTTCCAGTATCTCGTAAGTTTCATCTTCTATCCGCTTGGAATGAAAATTGTTGCGGAGGCAAAAGTCGTCCAGGAAATAATCCGCCATCGCAATGATGTCCTGCGGTCGCTCGCGCAGGGAGGGTACGCGGATGGGAACTACGCACAGGCGATAGTACAGGTCTTCGCGAAACTTCTGCTGCGCCACCAGATCGGTGAGATTGCGATTGGTAGCCGAGACCACGCGCACGGCCACGCGAATCGGCTGCTCACCTCCCACACGATGAAATTCGCCTTCTTGCAAGACGCGCAAAAGCTTGGCCTGAGAGGCGGCATGCAAGTCGCCAACTTCGTCCAGGAAAATAGTCCCGCCGTCGGCCAGTTCGAATTTTCCCTTGCGTGTTGAGATGGCTCCGGTGAATGCGCCTTTTTCGTGACCGAAGAGTTCGCTTTCCAGAAGGTCCGAAGGGATGGCGGCGCAGTTCACTTTTACGAACGGGCCGTTCGAGAAGGGGCTCTCGTGATGGATGTGGGCCGCCAGCAACTCCTTGCCGGTGCCGGACTCGCCCATGATTAAAATGCGAGCGTCGGATCGTGCGGCCATGGAAGCTTGCTCCACCACGCGCAAGAACGCGGGGCTGGCGCCGATCATCTTGGTGCTGGAGCCCACCAGTTCGCGCAGTCGCTCGTTCTCGCGCCGCAGGTTGGCCTGTTCCAGGCCGTTCTTGAGCGAGAGCAAAACCTTGTCGCGGCCGAGCGGCTTCTCCAAAAAATCGAACGCGCCGGCGCGCGTGGCGGCTACGGCCTCGGCAATGGTGCCGTGTCCGGAAATCATGATGGCGGGCGCGAAATATTCGCGCTCCCGCAAAGTCCGCAGAAACTCGATGCCGCTGCCGTCCGGCAAACGGACATCCAGCAGCAGCAGGTCGGCACGTTCGGCCGCGGGCTTGGCTTCGGCGATAGTGCGCGCCAGCGTGACGGAGTAGCCTTCGCGCTCCAGAATCAAGCGCAGCGAGCCGCCGATATTCGGCTCGTCGTCCAGGATGAGAATACGTTTGGAAGGCATGTTACTCCGGCCCGCCCGGCCAATAGCCTGGACGCGATCGCACCTCTACCCCGGTCCTTTTGGAGACCACCCGGATGCGATGAAACCCGGAATCCTGCGTGTTCACGGGCGTGTAGCTCAGCAAATATTGGCCGTGGATTTCTTCGCCGATCTGCGTAATGGCGCGTTCGAGCGCATGCTCGTTCTGTAGCGCGTATTGCTGCCCGCCAGTGTACCTCGTCAAAACGGGCACGGGATCTTCCGGGTCCGAGATGCGCGCCGCGTTCAACCAATAGACCAACGTGTTGCTGACTGCCGCGCCGGCCAGTGCGTCCTGCAAGGTGCTTTGGCTGCCTTGATCGGTGGCTGTTGAGATCAGCAGCAGAATGCGGCGCCGCCCTTCGGGCCGCTGGCCGAGCAGCCGCATGGCATCCAGCGTGGCGTCGATCACGTGATTCACACCGGGCGAAAACTCGATGCGCCGCAGCGCCAGGGTCAGCCGTCCCAGGTCCGGCGTGAAATCCTGCCGGACTTGCAGCTTGCCATTGGCCCGGAAGGTCCCGAAGCTGAAAATGGCTGCTTCGCCTCCCACGCCCACCACCAACGCGCCGAGCAGCGGGCCGAGATCGCGAATGCGCTCGACGGCATGCCCCTTGAGATTGGTTTGAACGGCAACACCCAGCGAGATCGGCAGGAAGTCGCCGTCTTCGTGGACCTGCTGCGGGACGTCGTTATCGTAAAGCAGAAAGTCCGACGCAGTGAGCCCGTTGACGAAATTGCCTGAGTGGTCAGTGACAGAGGTAGGCGCTACGATCAGCGGCACGGGAACGCGAATGGGCTCTTGCGCGAACAACATGGCGGGGAGTAATAGCAGCGCGCTAAGCCACGGGAAGCAGGACACGGAACGCAGCTCCTCCGAGCTCGCCGGGCACCAGCAGAATGTCGCCACCCGCCAGCAGCGCGCTCTTCCTGGCAATGGAAAGCCCCAGGCCCATGCCGCCGCGCTTGAACGAAATCGCCGGCTGAAACAGCGAGCCACGAGCCTGCGGGCTGAGTCCGGGGCCTGAGTCATGCACTTCAATAGTAATCTTGTCGGCGGCCGCGGCAGTCACCCCTAGAGTCACTCCTAATACGACGCCACCCGGAGTGACGGCTTGCGCGGCATTCTCGAGCAGATTCGTGAGCACACCCTTGACCAGATCTTCGTCGGCGTAAACGCGGGGATGATCGGGCGCCAGGCGCGTGCTGTAGACGATATCGGGGTGCGCGGTACGCAAGAACGCAATGCGCTCTTCCAGCAGTGAGTTGATGTCCAAGGGCCGGGGCGAGACCGGCGGCTCGGCGGAAAACTCCGAGAATGCCCGGACACGCCGCTCCAGGCTCTGCACTTCATCGACGACAATCTGCGCGGCCTGCTCGTAGAAATCGCCACCGGAGCCGGATTGGCGCGCCGCGATCTCTTCCATGGTGAGACGGATGGGAGTAAGCGAATTCTTCACTTCATGCGCCATCTTCTTGGCCAGCGCCTGCCAGCTTTCCAGGCGCGTGACATAGACCAGGCGCTCCTGCGATTGCTTCAGCTCTTCCGCCATTTCGTTGAAGGCGCGGACCGCGGAGCCTACTTCGTCCGTGCGCATCGCCTTGCGTAACACCGGGCGGCCCTCGGGAACCCGATACTCCATATGACCGGCCGCTACTTCGGAAAGTCCCTTGGTTAATTCCTGGATGGGCTGGCTAATTCGCTTGGCGAAATAGAGCAGCGCCAAAAATGTCAGCACCCAGATAGCTGCGGCCAGAAGCAGGTACGCGTAGGTGAATCCGCGTCGCCAGTTGTGGGTGCCCGCGGCATCCACGGTGGCGCGCGCGCCAGTCCACTCTTCGGAGAGTTGCTGCATGGAAACGCCATGCAACGACGTAGAGTAGATGGCAACCCCGTCGGACCGGCGCACCAGATAATCCAGGCGATCGCGATGGTCGCCATCCAGATGGAATGCTTCGGCGTCGCCGCTGGAGAAGAACTCCTGAATGGCTATTGGCCATTGGCTTTTGGCCGTTGTCGAAAACAATTTCGGTGCAATCCGTCCGGAAGCGGCGTCGCGCTTCAAGTAGTCCGAGGCCTGGCGGACTAACTCGTGCCCGGTACGTTCGAGCGATCGGGAAACCGTGTCCAGTTCCGGTGTGGAGGAAAGCGAAAGGCTGTAGTGGAGCATCCGCACCGAGATCCATCCCATCAGGCAGAGTGGCGCCAGCGTGGCAACCACGAAGACCAGGATCAGACGGTTGCGCAAGCGGTTCATGGTTACGGCTTGAGATCGGCTAACTGGAACGGCGCCGATTCCACCGACCAGCGATCCTGCTGGGGGCGCGACGGACGGCTGAAGATCTCAATCAGCGTCGCAAGATTGATGCCGGCGTTCGCGGCCAGAGGTTCCTTGGATTCCACAGTGCGAATTTCCAACCGCGCCCAAAGTTGTTGGCCGGCTGGCACCTTGCTGGCCGGGATGACGATATTGTCCAGGCACCAGGATTCAGCGCTCGAAGCGGAGAGACGCATGCCGGAACGGCGAAGATCGCTCACCCGAACCACCGAGAACTTTTCTTCCCAAACGTCGTAGCTGACCGTGAACCGTTCGAGCGATCGCGCGACTACGTTATCTTTCGATCCGGACGAGATCACCAATTGAAAATCGAAAGGAACGGCCGCGCCGTCACGCAGCCGCGAGAGCGATTTGCCAGTCAGGAAGTGCAGGCTGGGCGCCGCGACGTGGATGTCCCCGGCAGCGTGGCGCGGGATCAGGCCCTGCGAGGACACAGTCATCGCGAGGAGTCCTCCGGCTCCAAGGCAAAGGAGCGCCGCCAGACTGTGCCGAAACGTCAAAAGTTCATTCCCGCTATCACGACCGGAGTCACATGGCCCTGCCGCAGAGGAAACGCCAGTGCGACCAGAAAAGCGCCCTTTTCGAGAACGCCCAGCCCGCTGGAGACTCCAATCCCCAGCGATTCTTTGGCCTCCGGCGACTTCCCCTGATCCCAAACCGATCCGGTATCGTAGAACACCCGCATGATGTGATAACCATATGTGACGGACCCGTATGCCAGACGGTTTCCGCCGAGAGGATCCAAGTCGTACTTATTCCAGCCCCGTAACAGAGTACTGTCGCCCAGCGCAAAACGCTCAAACAGAGGTGCTTGACCGTAGATGGCACCGGCGATGACAGTCACTTCCACCGACTGCACCCGGCTTGTGTAATTGTACTTCAGATGAACGACATGGCGGGTGTACGCCAAATCGGTACCGAGAAGCGTGGTGGCCGCGCGCAGGCTGTAACCTGCGTCCAACTCCTGAGTGCTGTCGCCGGAACCGGACATTTCCGAACCAACCCAGCGCTGATGGTAGCGCAGAGTATTTACCACAGCGTTGGCTGATTCTGTTCGCGCGGCCGAAGGGATATTGTTGAGTTGCTCGAAGCTGAGCCCGACCGTCAGCGTTAACGGCTCAGCCAGGACAAAGGTGGCGCTGGGCTCATAGTTGAGACGGGAACCGTAAGCGCCAGCGCCCAGGGAAGAAGGCCGGGAGTCGCTGGCAAGGGCGGCCAGCGTGGAGTTGGAATATTGATCCTGATAGCCGTCAAATTCAAAGCCCAGGCTGATGCGGCCGTTCGCCAACGCCAGCCGCTGATACTTGGCCTGGATGCCGGAAGAAAGCTCAATCAGGCTATCGGTGTCGCGCAGCGCCCGAAACGTGAAGGCATTGGGTCCGATGGTGCTGGTCAGCTGGCCGATTCCGGTGAATCCGAGAGCGGAGTTATAGCTGAACGCTGGGATCGACGCATCCAACGATCCAGCGGCCCTGTCTACTTGGATCAGAACGCGGACCGAGTCCGGCTGCGCGCCCCGCGCTAGCTTGAAAGTAACATCGTGAGCCCGCAGTTCCGCGCGAATGCGCAAAGTCAGCCGGTCCAGCGCTTCGCTGCTCACCTTGGCGCCCACCAGGTGCCGGATTTCCTCCAGCGATGAATCGCTCAGCTTGTAGTCGCGCTGGTCGACGAAGTTGATGCTTTCGATGGTGTAGCGTGAATTAACGTTGAGGTCGTAGGCTTGTTCCTGGGCCTGCTCATCGCTTACGGAATCGCCCGCCGGTGTCGGGGATTGGCCGGCCAGCGTGCAGGCTGCCAGCGCGGGTACCAGAACAAGCGTTACTCCAGGGAACCTCATGGGCGCCAAGAATAGCAATCCGCATTCCATTTCAAGAGGCTGAAAACATAGGGGCCTCCGGGACCAGCGGTGTGCGCGCGCGGCACAGGTGTAACGCTAGGATACCTTGGCAGCCTGGCTGCGCTGATTGGCTGCTTCGAGCACGCCATCGATGGACGGGACAATCAATTGGCGGCGACCCAACCGGATCACTCCTCTGCGAGCCAAAGCGTTCAGGGTGGTGGAGGTGGTCTCGCGCGTGGCGCCGATCAAGCTGGCCAGTTCCCCTTGTGAGAGGGGAATCGAGTATTCCGCTCCGTTGGCCCGCGCGCCGAACATTCTGGCAAGTTCAGCCATGTAGTAGAGAATGCGATACTCGACATCCCGCAGGCAGAGCAGCTCTATTTTTTTCTCTAATTGGCGTTTGCGCGAGGTGAGAAGACCGGAAATTTCGCGCCACAGTTCCGGATGCTGATCGCAAACCCTGAGAAATAAATCTCGCGGGATGACGTAAATCACGCCCTCTTGCAGCACCTCCGCGGCGATGTTGCGCGAAGCCTCGCTTCCGAGCGCCTGTTCGCCGAACAGCTCGCCCCCGGCCACGATCTGCAAGATAATCTCTTTGTTATCGTCGCCGCGCTTGTGTATTTTCACCAAGCCGGACTCGAGAAAGAACAGGGAGTCCAGCGGACTTCCCTCCGAGTACACGGTTGCAAAACGCCGATTAGGCGAGAACTTCGTGACGCCGTCCAGGTTGATCAATTCGCTCCGAACGACGGTCGCGATCGATATAGATTGCGCGTCCATTGATCCTGATTATTATAGTCCCAAAGTCAAGTGAATTGTCATACAAAATCTTAATGAAGTAAACAGGCTGCATGCATTCTTCATGTTTACCTGAAAGTCCGGTCGCGCACCTGAGCGGCTAGCCGCGCGGCAGCGTCAAAGTGGCGTCGCATGGCGTCGGTGTCCAAGTGTTCCCGGAATTCCTGAAGCTTCGCGATATAGCTTTCCAGCGCTACCAGTATCTGATGCCGGTTGGTGTCGAAAATATCGCCCCAGATATCAAATGTACTTAAGGCCAGCCGAGTACTATCGACTAAAGCCGGCCCATAGACGCCGCTTTCCGGCTCCGGCCGTCCGTCCAGCATAGCCGCCAAGGCCGTGGAGGCCAGCTGCGGCAGATGCGAGGTGAAGGCCACGATCCGGTCGTGCTCGCCAGGCTTCAGAATCACTGGGAAAGCGCCAATCCGGGGAATCCACCCGAGGAACTCACGCGCGGCTGGGCTTTCGAGCTCTGAGGCCGATCGTGGAGTCAGCACGTAAGGCCGTCCTTGGAAAAGATCGGCTTCCGCCGCTTCCACGCCCCTGCGCTCGCGCCCGGCCATCGGGTGACCGCCCAAAAACTGCGCCCGCGAAATGACGCGGCTGGCTTGGTCGACAATAGCCTGCTTGGTGCTGCCCACATCGGTGATCAGGGCCTCCGGCTTGACCCAGGCATCCAGATCCGCCAGGCTGTCGACGATCCGCTGGATGGGTTGCGCCAGGTACAAGAGGTCCGCTTGCGCGGCCGCCTCGCGAGGTTGAAATGCTTCATCAATAACATTAAGCGCGATTGCGGCCCGAATAGTATCATCGGAACTCACTCCGATAATTCGACCCTGAAAGCCCGCTTTGCGGAGGGCCAGCGCAAACGACCCGCCGATCAGGCCCACGCCAAAGATTGCGACCGTGTCCATATCTTTGCTTATGCGGACCTTAGACCGATCGTCCCACCGCGCGCGCGATCATGCGCAACTGGTCCATCAACTCGGCAAACTGCTGCGGAAACAGGGATTGTGCTCCGTCGCTGAGCGCATGGTCGGGATCGTGATGGACCTCTACCAGCAAGCCGTCGGCCCCCGCCGCTACTGCCGCGCGGGCCATGGGGAGCACCTTGTCGCGCCGTCCGGTTCCATGCGAAGGATCGGCCACGATGGGCAGATGCGAAAGCGACTTCACCACGGGGATAGCCGAGATGTCCATGGTGTTGCGCGTGGAGGTTTCGAAAGTACGGATGCCGCGTTCGCACAGGATGACGTCGTAATTACCGCCCGACATAATGTATTCGGCGCTCAGCAACAACTCTTCGATGGTGGCGGAGATGCCGCGCTTCAATAAGATGGGTTTGCGCAAAGCCCCGAGCTCGCGCAGCAGGTTGTAGTTCTGCATGTTGCGCGCGCCCACTTGCAAGATGTCGACGTAATCGGCAATGAGCGGGATCTGCGTTTGGTCCATCACTTCACTGACCAGCAGAAGGTGGTTGCGGTCGGCTGCTTCGCGCATCAGCTTGAGCCCCTCCTCACCCATCCCCTGAAAGCTGTAAGGCGACGTGCGCGGTTTGAACGCGCCACCGCGGAGCACTTTCGCGCCGCTTTTCGCTACCGCTTCGGCTACCTGGCCGATCTGGTCGCGATTTTCGACGCTGCAGGGTCCCGCCATGACAATCACCTGATCGCCGCCGATTTCGACGTCTCCGATCTTGACGATCGTTCCGGAGGGTTTGAAATGGCGGCTGGCAAGCTTGTACGGCGAAACGATGCGGTGGCATTCCTTGACGCCCGGCATCACTTCGAACTCGATGGGATCCACGTCGCCTACCGGGCCAACGCCTCCCAGCACGGTGTGTTGGATGCCGGAAGAGCGATGGACAATGAATCCCATGGACACCAGGCGGTCGATCACTTTTTGCGTTTGCGCCTCTTCGGCGCCTTCTTGCATGACTACGAGCATGAGCTTCCAATATAGCGAGGACACCAATATACTGGGGGATCAATTGTCCATGCGCCGTGTTATCGCATTGCTCGCCGCTCTTGCGCTGGGCCTCTGTTACGCTGCCACGCTCGGCGGAATGGTGCGCCAATGGTGGACTGACGGGGACATGAGTTACGGCTTCAGCGTGCCGTTCGTGATCGCGTGGATCATCTGGCGCGAGCGCGGGCGCTGGCGAAATTTGCAGGTGCGGCCGAACAACTGTGGATTTGCGGTTCTTGGCGTTGCGGCGTGCTTACAAATTGCATCGGCATTGGGCGCAGGTCTTTTTGCGGGATCGCTCGCATTCGTATTGTCTCTGGCCGGCCTGGTGCTCTGTCTCGCCGGGTTCCAATGGCTGCGCGCGTGGGCGTTTCCGCTGCTGCTTACCTTGTTCATGCTGCCGAAGCTGGCGATCGTCTATAACCAGATCACGCTGCCGCTGCAGCTTCTGGCCACGCGGCTGGCGGGCGGAGTTTTGTCGACAGCGGGATTTGTAGTGGTGCGCGACGGCAATATTCTGAACGTCGCTGGGCACAGCATCTCGGTGGTAGAGGCGTGCGACGGAATCCGGTATCTGCTGCCGCTGGCGTTTCTCGCGCTGGTGTTCGCCTATGGGGTGGGTGCGAGCTGGTGGTTGCGCGTCGCGATGCTGGCGGCGGCAGTTCCCACAGCGATCCTGGCGAATGCGCTGCGCGTGGCATTTTCGGGATTGTCGCCCGAGCTAACGTCAGGAACTCCGCACGCGTTGCTGGGCACGTTCATTTTTCTTTTGTGCCTGGGATTATTGGCGGGTGTCTATCAGTTGTTTGCGCTGACTCCAGGCGGCAAGTTGACTCCAGGCGGCCAGTCGACTCCAGGCTACAATCGGACTTGCAAAAACCAGATGCAATCATCGTCGGAGCCGGACACAATGGCTTAGTCTGCGCGGCCTATCTGGCGCGCGCTGGACGCAAAGTGCTGGTGCTGGAAAGCCGCGAGCTGGTGGGCGGATGCGCGGTCACCGAAGAAATCTGGCCCGGATACCACGTCTCCACCGCTTCCTATTTGACCAGCCTTTTGCAGGAGCGCGTGATTCGCGACCTGGAACTGGCGCGTTTCGGCTATCGCGTGGACGCGAAAGATCCGGCGTTCTTTTCGCCATTTCCGGATGGCCGCTATCTGTTCATGTGGCAGGATCGCGCCAAGACGCTGGAGGAAATCGCGAAGTTTTCGCGCCGTGACGCAGCGGTGTTTCCGGCATATGAAGACCATCTGGAACGGCTATCGCAGGTGGTGGAAGGGCTGCTGCTGACCACGCCGCCGGAGTTTCCGCCGCGGGGGCTGGGCGATTTTATCGATTACCTGAAGCTGGCGGGCAAGATGCGCGGGCTGAGTCCCAAAGAGATTGTTGGACTGGTGAAGATCTTCACGCAAAGCGCGGTTGAATTTTTGGACGAATGGTTTGAGTCGGGCGAAATCAAAGTCACGCTGGCTACCGACGGCGTGATCGGAGCCAATGGCGGGCCGCGCTCGCCCGGCACCGCGTATATCCTGCTGCATCACGTGATGGGAAGCGTGGGCGGGCACCGCGGACTGTGGGGTTTCGTGCGCGGTGGGATGGGCGGAGTTTCAGAGGCGATTGCTGCATCGGCGCGCAGCCGGGGCGTCGAGATCCGCACCAAGGCGAGCGTGGAACACATCAAGGTTGTGAATGGCCGCGCGCGCGGCGTGGTGCTGGAGGGCGGGGAAGAGATCGACGCGGAAAAGGTGATCAGCAATCTCACCCCGCAGCTTACGTTTCTACGCTTGATCGAATCGAGCGCGCTGCCGTCGGATTTTGTGGCCGCCATTCGTAAGTATCGGAGCGAAGGGACCTCGTGCAAGATTAATCTGGCGCTCAATGGGCTGCCGAATTTCAGTGCATTGCCAGGTGCTCCCGGCCCCCAACATCGAGCCACCATGCACATCTGCCCATCGCTCGAATACATTGAGCGGGCGTGGGACGATGCCAAGTACGGGCATCCGTCGCAATCGCCGCTGCTGGAGCTGACCGTGCCGACCATGTACGATCCCACGCTCGCGCCCGCGGGCAAGCACATCATGGGCATTTTTATTCAATATGCCCCGTACACTTTGCGCGACGGAAATTGGGACGAACTGCGCGAGCCGTTCGCCTATCGATGCCTGGATCTGATCGAAGAATACGCTCCGGGCTTTCGCGATCTGATCATCGATAAGCAGGTGCTGACGCCGCTCGATCTGGAGCGGCGCTTCGGGCTCACCGGCGGCAACATCTTCCACGGTGAAATGAGTCTGGATCAAATGTTCGTGATGCGGCCGGTGGCGGGGAGCGCGCGCTATCGCACGCCGGTTCGCGGGCTGTATTTATGCGGATCCGGAACTCACCCGGGCGGCGGTGTGATGGGCGCGCCGGGATACAACGCGGCGCACGAAATCCTGAAAGACTAGAACTGAAAAGACTAAATCTGCGCCGCGCCCTCCAGGCTGCGCCACAGGTACCACACCGCCACTGACGAATACGGCCGCCATGCCACAGCCAATTCCTCCACTTGCTTGGGATGCGGCAGCTCATCTAGTTGATACGCTTTGCGAATGGCAATGCGGACGCCCAGATCACCGGTGGCCAAAATATCCGGACGCCGCAGCGCGAAAATCAGGAACATGTGCGCGGTCCAGACTCCGATGCCTTTCACCTGCGTTAAATGCTCGATCACTTCCAGATCCGACAGCTCCGCCAAGGTCTCGAATTTTATGTGGCCCTTATTTGTTTTGCGCGCCAGGTCGCGAATGTAAGCGGTCTTTTGCTTGGAAAGCCCGGCTTTGCGCATCCGCGCCGGAGTTAGTTTCAGAATGGCGGCGGGTGTTATCTTTCCGCCCGGCAGCAGCGCGACCAGCCGCCCCAGGATTACCGTAGCTACCTTCCCGCTGAGTTGTTGGTACACAATGGATCTGACGAGTGTTTCAAAACTCGGTTCGCGGTGCTCGATTTTGTAGGCTCCCACGCGCTCTATGATTTCGCGCATCACGGGATCGGATTTTTTGAGGTGAAGAATGGCCTTGCGCATTGGAACGAGATTTAGAAACGGTGCATCTACCACTATAATTCGTATGCGTCGTCCCACTGCCGTAATCCTGGTTTCCGCGCTGGCGCTTTCCGCCGCGGCCGCGCTCCTGCTGGCCCAGGATGACGCCGCGAAGGACACCACCACTCTCAAGGTGGAAGTGAACCTGGTCAACATCTTCCTCAATGTGCGTGACAAGAAGGGCGGGTTGGTCGGCAACCTCAACAAGGACGATTTCAAGGTGTTTGAGGACGGCAAGGAGCAGGAGGTCAAGTATTTCAATCGCGAGACCGATCTGCCGCTGACCATCGGGCTGCTGATCGACGTGAGCGCCAGCCAGATGAATCTGATCGAAATCGAGAAGAACGCGGCTTATCAGTTTTTCGGAACCGTATTGCGCAAGCAGGACCTGGCGTTTCTGATCAGCTTTGGCGAGGATGCCGAGCTGCTGCAGGACTACACCAATTCGCCCAAACTGCTGCGGGGCGGCTTGAACGGACTGCAGGTCAATTCGGGCGTGGGCGGCATTGGGCCGGGGCCGGTACCCACCGCAGGGCAACCGCGCGGCACGGTTCTTTACGATGCCGTCTACCTGGCCGCGGCAGACCAGCTCAAAGGGCAAGTGGGACGCAAAGTTCTGGTATTGATCACGGACGGTGAAGACGAGGGCAGCCGCTACAAGATCCAGACGGCCATCGAAGCGGCGCAAAAGGCCGACGCGATTATCTATGGGTTCTATTATGTGGACCGCGCTTTCTATATGGGACACGGAATGGTCTTCGGAGGCAGTAGCGACTCCGCGCTGCGCCAGATGTCAGAAGATACCGGTGGCCATGTTTTCCACATCGATCGCAGGCTGACCTTGCAGGAGGCCTTCACCGAATTGCAGGACGAGATGCGCAGCCAGTACGCAATCGGTTACACGCCCACCAATCCGGCCAAGGACGGTACGTTCCGCAAGATCGAGATCAAGACCACCAATAAAGACTGGAAAGTTCAAGCCCGCAAAGGCTACTACGCCATCAAGACCGACAGCAATTAGAGAGAGTCGCGTTCATCAGTTCCCAGTTGGTGGCGCCGTTTGCGTCAGTGCGGGCGAATTGCTGCCGGCGTATTCCGCGTCGCCGCTGTAGATCGCGGTTATGGGCGCGGGGTTCGCGGGAAGATTCGATGTAGTAAAACTCGCCTGCCCTGAATTCAGGGGCACCGTTCCGAGCGAGGTTTGTCCCTGCATGAAAGTGACGCTTCCGCTTGCTTCCGCTGGGCTGACGGTTGCGACAATCGTAACTGAATGCCCCGCATCGGACTGGTTGACCGTCGATGTAACAATGGTGGCGGTCGGGATTTGAGAAGGCGGCGGCAGCGTTGGCGACTGGATGGTGGTCGAGCGGCCTTCGGGATCTCCGCGCAGCCAGACATACAGCAAGGCTTGCGGCGCGGGCGGATCCGGCAGGCTGACTTGGATCGCTTGCTTGAGCCCCGGTCCGGGCAGGGGTGTCGGCAGCCCGGAAACTTCGAGCCCGCTCCGTTCATCCCATCCCAGTTTCGCGATCATCTCCAGATCGTGGCCTGTGAGCTGATAGACGCGCGCACTGTTGCGCGAAGCAGGATCGGCGAGGGCGAACGAATCGATTTGAGGTACCCGAAGGATGCGCGCCAGCTTAAATGGTTGCGAAACACCGTCGACACCGTTGTCGATCACGGCCTGGAGCGCACAGCCCGCCGGGAGACCGCTGGTGTTATAGGCCAAAAACAATTGATCCGGCGACAGCTGTTGTAAACTCCAGCCAGTGGCCTGCTCACCGATTTGAAGATCGGTGTGTTGTCCCACGCCATCGGCGCATGCCAGCCGCAGAACGCTCTTCCGTTCGATATTCTTCACATCTAGCATGGCATTGAGCGTGTATCCGGCGGGAAATTCGTCGGATTTTACCGTAATAGCCATTCCGCCCGGCAACGAAAGTTTGGAACTCGCGATCAGCGGCAACGGTCCTGTGATTTGAAGCGCGTCATCCAGAGTCAACGGCTGGCTGCGATCCTCGACAAAGGCCTTTGCGGATAACTCGGTCCCGGGTTTGGAGGAGGACTTCAACTCCACCGTTAGGCTCCGTTCGGTCTCATCGGCGCCTGATGGGCCGAGATCCAGAACCGCGCCAGGCACCTCCAGCTTGCTCACCCGCTCCAAGTGCTGGCCTTTCAAAACATAATGCTGTTTGACGATACCCGCGTTGATCAGAATCGGCAGGTTGTCGATCTTGGGCAGGTTGGGAAGGATCTTGAAGGCAACGTCGTGGCTTTTCCCATCCTGCTGCGTGACCAGCAGTTTATACGCGCCTGCCTCCAGATCTTCGGTGTCGATCTGGACGTCCATGTGATCCTGCAAACCCTTGCGCAGGCCCTTCGGCAGGACAAATCGAACGCTTTCCGGAGTAGCGAATTCGTCTTTCAGCTTCTCGAAAGCCACTTTGGTGGTGAACTCGAAATCGCCGCCAATCAACGTCGCCTGAATCTTGCCTCCTTTTGCCAGCAAGCGATCCTGTGAGGCCGGGACGAAGTGCGCTTCCCTGAAATCGCTGAGGGCGCGCACATGCACGATTCCAGTTGCTTCCAAAGGCATCCAATCCCAAAATCCAGTCAATTTATAATCGCCCGGCGGAACTTTGGCCTTCGTCAGATCCAGTTCCAGCGACTTTTGATTGCCGAGTTTCACCACATGAACTGGCAGCTTCTTTGCGTCCGCCACCAGCGTCCATTCCCGAACGCGATCTATATATTTCCATCCCGTTGCCGGCACTTCCACGGGAAGAGGCGCCTTCTGGTTCGCAGGCAGGTAATCCGCAGCGCCGATTTTGATGGCCGGGGCGGAGATATTCGGGATACGGTTAGCCCAAATGAAAGCGGCTCTGGTATGCGGCGGCAAAGCGCCTTGCTGGCCGCATAGATTCACGCCGGCAGGAGGATCGGTGAGGGGCTTGGCAAAGGACGCCCGGAATTGTGTGTCGGGAAACGCGATGGCGCGCAGATCCAGCAGCATGGCTGTTCCCCCGGCCGCCAGCCCAACCGGACTTCCAAAGAACAGCGTGCCCGCCATGGTGGCCAGGCTCGCGGTTTGTCCCGCGGCCTGCGCCGTGGAACTGGCCAGTGGATTGTAGGTGGCCAGTTGCGGATTCATCGCAGCGAACACGGTGGCGGCTTGCGTAGAGACGGGAGCGGTGCGGTCCACTTGCACCGCAAATCCATATTGGGAAGCGAAGCCATCCAAGGCCGCGTTCACGCTGGCCGCGGAGCTCTCGCTGTTGGATAATGTGTCAACTAATTGTTCTGCCTGGGCGGTCTTATCGGCATAATCCGCCAATTGTGCGACTAAAACCTCGTCCTGTGATAGGAATTTGGCGACTTTCTTTCGATTGAGACCAGCGGGGCCGTACACCACGGCGGCGAGCGAAATGGTCTCCGTCATCTTCCACGACTGCGGTTTGTCGGCAGCCTTGGGATCCGTAACGAGAATATCCGGTTGCTTCGGTAGACGCTTAGCCGGCACCAGCACCAGCGCGACCTCGCCCGGCCGCTTCTCTTTGCCGCGCAGAATCGGGCTGTAAAGCAGGATGTCGCCCTCAGTGAGGTGATTGATGGTGCGAAAAGGAAGCCGCTGCTCGCCCGATTGCACCTGCAGGTCCAACGCGCCCAGCGGACCGCCCGCCGGACAAGTGACAAACGGGGGCGCTTTGGGCAAAGCAGCCGCCGGATTTGCCTGCTCGCCGGTAGAGTCGGAGGGTTTGTTTTGCGCCTGAAGGGAAGAGACTGCAAGCAGCGCAAGGATTGCCGCTGATGACCGCATGCTTGTACCAGTATATCCAGCGCGTCCGCTGATGCGGGCTGCCGCGGGAACCATGCGCGATTTTGAGCCTGCGGCCTCCCTGCGCGGCCAGGGACACCCCCCGCTCCTAATCCCCGGCATTGTGATAACATCCGATCTTGACTTTCCGGCGCGCATCGGCCGCCGAGCGGTCCGACGTGCGCTTATATTGGAAATGGAGTGTAGCCAGTGAAAGTTTACGAAGGTTCCGACATTAGAAACATCGCCCTTATCGGCCATGGTCATAGCGGCAAAACCACGCTGACATCTGGGTTCCTTTACACCGCCGGCGCCACCAACCGCCTTACCCGCGTCGACGAAGGCAACGCCGTCACTGACTTTGACGACGAGGAGGTCCAGCGCAAAATCACGATCTCCACCGGGGTTGCGTTCGCCGAATGGGCCAAAAAGAAAATCAATCTGCTCGACACCCCTGGCTTCAATATTTTTCTCAACGACACGAAGGCTTCTCTCATCGCCGCCGACGCCGCGCTCGTGATCGTGGATGGCGTCGCGGGTGTCGAAGTCCAGACCGAAAAGGTGTGGAGCTTCGCCGACGAGTTCAATCTGCCTCGCGCCATCTTTATTAATAAGCTCGATCGCGAGCGTTCGTCCTTCGATCGCGCCCTGGCCAGCGTTCAGAGCGTCTTCGGGCGCCTCGCCGTTCCGGTACAGCTTCCGATCGGAGCTGAGAAGGATTTTAAGGGCGTGGTCGATCTCATCCGCATGCAGGCCTACACCTACGCCATGGATGGCGATGGAAAGGGCAAGGAAGCTCCCATCCCTGACGATCTGGCGGAGGCTGCGAAGAACGCCCACGAAGCACTGGTCGAAATGGTTGCCGAAGGCAACGACGCGTTACTCGAAGAGTTCTTTGAAAAAGGAACTCTCCCCGTGGAGCATATTGTGGATGGCCTGCGCCTGGCGATTCGCGAGCGCCGGATTTATCCCGTGCTCTGCGGATCCGCGCTCCATAACGTCGGCTTGGACCAGTTGATGAACTTTATCGTCGAGAATTTTCCGGCTCCCACCGAACATGAGCCCGTCTCCGGAACGATGAACGGCGGAAGCGAGGTTCAGCGTGCCATCAAGAACGATCAGCCTGCTTCCGCCTTCGTCTTCAAAACTGTGGCCGATCCGTTTGCCGGCCGTGTCACTTACTTCAAAGTGATCTCGGGCGTGATTCATAACGATGCGAATCTCGTCAACGCCCGCAGCGGCGCAACCGAACGCTTGGCGCACGTGGGCTGCCTGGAAGGCAAGACCATTGAGCCTGTCACCGACCTGAAGGCCGGAGACATCGGCGCGGTGGCGAAGCTCAAGGAAACCGTCACCGGCGACACCCTGTGCGACAAGCCGTCCATCATTGCGTATCACGCGGTGCATCTGCCGGAGCCATCCATCGCTTTTGCGATTTCCGCCAAAAGCCGCCAGGATGAAGACCGGCTTGGCAACGCGGTCCAGCGCATTCTTGAAGAGGATCAGTCGCTGCGTTTCTATCGCGACCCGCAGACCAAGGAATTCCTGCTGGCGGGCAGCGGCCAGCAGCATGTGGAAGTCATTGTAAGCCGTTTGAAGAAGCGCTACGGCGTGGATGTGGAGCTGCACGCGCCAAAAATTCCCTATCGCGAAACCATTCGTGGCAGATCCGAGGTCCAGGGCCGGCACAAAAAGCAAACCGGCGGACACGGCCAGTTCGGCGATTGCTGGATTCGGCTGGAACCCCTCCCGCGCGGCGCCAAGTTCGAATTCGCCAATGAAGTTTTCGGCGGCGCTATTCCGCGAAATTTCATTCCCGCCGTTGAAAAGGGAATCGTGGAGGCCGCCGCGGGCGGGTATCTGGCGGGTTTTCCGGTGGTCGATTTTAAATGCACCGTCTACGATGGCTCCTACCACGACGTCGATTCGTCCGAAATGGCGTTCAAGCTCGCGGCGCGCAAAGCTTTCAAAGCTGGGATGCAAGCAGCCAAGCCGTCGCTTCTGGAGCCCGTCATGAACGTTAATATCCAGGCGCCCGTGGAGTATGCGGGCGATCTGATGGGCGATTTGAATAGCCGCCGGGGCCGCATCCAGGGCATGGACACCAAAGGCGGCACGCAAATCATTCGCGCCCAGGTCCCGATGTCGGAAATGCTGACGTATCAAAACGACCTCATTTCCATGACCCAGGGCCGCGCGTCGTATCAAATGGAGTTCGATCACTACGATTACGTGCCGCAACTCCAGGCCGACAAGATCATCGCCGCCGCCAAGGCCGCTAAGACTGGCGAGGAAGAAGAAGAGGAATAAACATTCGCTACGTCCTGCGCTCTCTTTCCAAACAGCCAGGCTTCTGCGTCTCAGCCATCCTTACACTTGCGCTCGGCATCGGCGCCAATACCGCGATGTTCAGCGTGTTTGACGCGGTTATTGTGCATCCGCTGCCTTATCGCGATGCTCGCCGCCTGGTTCTGGTTTGGCAAACGCTTCCCACCCGCCCGCAAAATCCCGTCTCGACGCTGAACTTTGTGGAATGGTCAAAACGGGCTCATTCTTTCGAGCGATTGCTCGCGATGCGAAATTTGTTTGTCAGCTTTCGACATGGCGGCGAATCTCATCAATTGCTCGCCGGGCAGCTTTCGCGAGGATTCTTTTCAGAACTCGGGCTTCCACCGAAAATTGGCCGCGAGTTTCTTCCCGGCGAACAAAGCTCCGACCACGATCATGTCGCCATCTTGAGCCACAAGCTCTGGCAGAGCGAGTTCGCGGCGGATCCCCATGTTCTCGGCCAATCCATCGACCTGAACGGCGAATCCTACAACGTGATCGGCGTTGCTCCTCCCAATTTCGACGAGTCGCTCGCGATGCGCGGGGTCGAAATTTGGACTCCGCTTGCTTTGGATCAAGGCGCCAGCTTGAGATCGGGCAACATGGCCGTGTTCGGCCGGCTGAAGCCATCGGTTACATTGGCGGCAGCCAACCGGGAAATGCAGGTGATTGCCGAGCGCCTGGAATCGGAATTTCCCGACGTCGATAAAGGCTGGTCCGCCAGTGTGACGCCGCTCGAAGAATATGGGACCGGCAAACTTAGAGCTACGATCGTGGCCTTGCTGATCGCCGTCGGGATGGTCTTGCTGATCGCCTGCGTGAATGTGGCCAATCTGCTTCTGGCTCGCTCCGACGCCCGCTATAAGGAAGCTGCGATTCGTGCTGCGTTGGGCGCTAGCCGCGCTCGATTACTACGGCAATTGCTCTCTGAAACCCTGCTCCTGGCCTTCGCTGGAAGTCTGGCGGGCGTGGTGCTCGCCTATGCTGGATTGCGTTTGCTCATAGCGTTGAAAACCGTGGAACTGCCCGGCCTGGGCAACGCTGGATTGAACGCCAACGTACTCGTTTTTACGATTGCGGTCACCGCCCTCACCGGCTTGCTCTTCGGGCTTCTTCCCTCACGCCACGTGCTGGGCGGCAATCTGAACCAGGCTGTTCGGGAATCAGGGCGCAGTTCCATTAACACGCGGCGTGGACGTGGCTCACGCAACGTGCTCGCGATTTCAGAGATCGCGCTCTCGCTGATCCTGCTGGCCGGCGCCGCCATGATGGCGCGTAGCGTGCTCTGGCTCCAAAGCGAGAACCGCGGCTTTGTTTCCGATCATTTGCTCACCTTCCGCGCCTCCTTCCTGCGGTCGGATTTCCCGAATGCTCCGTCCATGAATTCCTATGTTCAATCCTTGCTGGATAAGATCGCAGCTGTCCCCGGCGTCCACTCCGTCGCTGCCAATACCAATCTTCCGATTGACGGTTTTACGCTAGTGGGCCAGTTCTTTCGCCTGCCTGGCGCGCCACCCCCGCCTATGGATCGTCCCATTGGCGCTTGCAACCTGATCAATAACGGCTTTTTTCGGACGCTTGGAATTCCGCTGCTGCAGGGCCGGGAATTCGACCAGCGCGATCGCGGCGACGGTCCGCCGGTGGCAATCATCAGTAGTTCGCTCGCGCGCCGATATTTTCCGGGCCAAAATCCCATTGGCCACAAGCTGATCATCGCTACTCCGGGGACTGCCAACATCGAAGTAACGCGCGAAATCGTTGGAGTGGCGGGCGATGTTCGCTACCTCACGCGCCCCAGTGTGGAATCGCTCGAAATTTATCTGCCCTACGCTCAAACCACGTGGCCCAACATTTATGTGATGATCCGCACCAACGGGGATCCGGCTGGTCTCGCACCGCAATTGCGCGCCGCTCTTCGCGACCCGGGTTTTAACCGGCAATCCATCGCCGACATAACCACGATGCAGGAGCGAATTTCAGTTTTGAACGACAAGCCTCGCCTTAATTCCATCCTGGCGGCGTTATTTGCGGCGATCGCCTTGCTGCTGGCGGGCATCGGAATTTATGGCGTAATTTCTTACTCCACCTCGCAGCGGGCACAGGAAATCGGGATTCGGATGGCGCTTGGGGCAACCTCGCGCGATATCGTCCGCTGGATTCTCGCTCAAGCCCTGCTTTTAGCCGTCGTTGGAATGGCGCTTGGCCTGCTCGGATACTTCGCGCTTTCGCGTGTGCTCGCAAGTCTGCTCTACGGAGCCGGAGCGAACGACGGCCTGGCGCTATCTTTCGCCGTCGTGGTGCTGGGAGCCATCGCGCTGCTGGCAAGTTATATCCCGGCGCGCCGTGCCGTGCGTGGCGATCCGGTTGCCGCGCTCCGTTCCGAGTAAGATCGGACGGCGATCGGAATAAGTTGGAACCGCCGGCGCACATCCCGCGTAAATTCTGACAAGGAGTTCTGTGCAATGACGCTCGCATCTTCCGATTCGACGGCCGTCAACCGCCCCATCGTCCAGGGACTCTTCGTGGCAAG
>CAVRZH010000059.1:0-19673 GCA_963725455.1 Bryobacterales bacterium | reverse complement strand
TCTGCGTAGGAGCGGGCTGCTGGCCGGTGCGCCGGTGGCTATTGGATTCCTGCTGCTCGCGTTCGCTTTGGGCGCCATCCTGGCCTACGCCGGAAACGTTCGCGACAACGCGTGGATCCTGTGGTCGCACATTGTGGCGGCGGCGATCGGAGTGGTCGCGCTCGTTCCCTTCGTTTGGAGAAAAGCGTCGCGCGCAGGCAGTGGATGGGTACCGTTCAAAAAGGGCTTCGAGGTCTCGCTAGTCGTGCTCGTTGCACTGCCCATTATCGGGCATGGCTACCAGAGACTTTTTCCCGATCCTCATAATCGCATCGTGAATCCGGCCAGTCCTCCGCTGGCTATGGATGGCGAAGGCGGCGGCCCGAAATCTCCGTTCTTCCCGGCGTCGGCTCAGACCAATGTGGGCGGCATCATTCCGTCGAACTTTTTCATGGATTCCGAGACCTGTGGAACCTGTCACAAAAAGATTTACGACGAATGGAACGCGTCGGCCCATCATTTCGCGTCTTTCAACAATCAGTTCTACCGAAAAGCCATCGAATACATGCAGGACACGCAGGGCTCGCCGCAAGGCAGCAAGTGGTGCGCTGGATGCCATGATCACGCGGTGTTCTTTAACGGCCGTTTCGACAAGCCGATCGAACCCCAGATCGATACACCGGAAGCGCACGCCGGCCTGGCCTGCACCAGTTGCCATGCCATCGTCCGCGTGGACAGCACCATGGGAAACAACGGATTCACCATCGAGTACCCGCCATTGCATCAATTAATGACCAGCAAAAACCGAGTGATCCGCGGCATGGTGGACTTCATGACTTATCTGGATCCGGAACCCCATCGCGAGACCTTTATGAAGCCGTTCATGCGGCAACAGGCGGCCGAGTTCTGCTCCACGTGCCACAAAGTCCACCTCGATATTCCGGTCAACAACTATCGCTGGTTCCGCGGCTTTAACGATTACGATAACTGGCAGGCTTCCGGATTTGGCGAAGGTGCGCGTTCCTTTTACTACCCGCCCAAAAGCCAGACCTGCGCGGATTGCCACATGCCGCTCGAACCTTCGCACGAACCGGGTAACCAGGGCGGCGAGATTCACTCCCACCGCTTCCCGGCGGCGAATACCGCTCTTGCCAATGCGAACAAAGACGCCGAGCAGCTTGCGATCGAGCAAAAGTTTCTCACCTCCGGATTCATCTCGGTTGATATCTTCGCTGCCTCGCCGGTGGAGAATGCCGGAAGACAAACGTCCCGCGAAACGGAAATGATCCGGCGCGCTGCCACCGGGCCGAAGCTTAGTTCGGGTTCCGCGATAGGCGAAGAAGCCGAGCAGCAGGGCGATACCTTCATCCGTGAGGTTGGCAATGTGGCGGCCCCACTGGATCAGGCGCAGCCGAAGTTCCAGCCCGGCTCGACGGCGCGCGTCGATGTGGTGGTCAGAACGCGCAAGATCGGGCACTTCTTCCCAGCCGGCACGCTGGATGCCTTCGATATCTGGTTGGAGCTTCAGGCCACCGATGCCACAGGCAAGATTATCTTCTGGAGCGGACAGGTGGAAGACGGCGGCAAAGGCCCAGTAGAGCCGGGGGCTCATTTTTATAAGGCATATCAGCTCGACGCCGATGGCAACCAGATAGACAAGCGCAACGCGTGGCAGGCGCGCACCGTGCTCTACGTCCATGCCATCGCGCCTGGCGCAGCCGACACGGTTCACTACCTGCTCAAGATTCCTAAAGAAGCGAAAGGGCCCATCCACCTGACCGCGAAGCTGAATCATCGCAAGTTCTCGTGGTATTACACTCAGTTTGCGTACGCTGGGAAACCCAAGCCGGGGGAAGAATCGAAGATCGATATCAACCACAATTCGGCTCAATACAGCTTCGACAAACGCGATATTCCGGCCAACGTTTCCGGTGAAGTGAAAGGCGAAATTCCAGTCACTCCCATCACTGTTCTGGCAAAGGCGGAATCCACCATCTACCTGACGAACAATCCGGTCGAAACAAAGTGGCGGCAGGTGGCGAATCCGAAGACGCGCGAGCGCTGGAATGACTGGGGTATTGGGTTGCTGCTGCAGGGCGACGTCAAAGGCGCCGAATATGCATTTACGAAAGTGACCGAGGCTGAGCCCGGCTACGCCGACGGTTGGCTAAATGTCGCGCGGGCGCTCATACAAGAAGGTGAAACGGATCGGGCCAAACCCTTCATCCAGAAGTCGCTGGCCGTGAATCCGAATCTCGGCCGAACGTATTACTTTCGCGCGTTAATCGAAAAAGCGAATGGCGACTACGACGCCGCGTTGAAAGATCTCGCCATCGTGGACGCCAAGTATCCGCGTGATCGAGTGGTCTGGAATCAGGTAGCGCGACTTCAGTTCCTCAAGCGCAACTACACCGAGTCCATCGAAGCTCTGAAGAAGGTAGCCGAGATCGATCCTGAGGATCTGCAGATGCACTACACCGCTATGCTGGCTTATCGCGGAATCGGGGACGTCGCGTCTGCTGAGCGGGAGCAGAAGCTTTTCCAGCGCTTCAAAGCCGACGAATCCTCTCAGGCCATTACGGCGAAGGCTCGTCTGGTTAGTCCGGAAGACAACAACGAGCGACAAGCAATTCATGACCATGAGAGCATCGATCTCAAGGCGCTGAGCGCCACGGCCCCGGACGTGGGTGGGGCGTCGGGCCGGTGAAGCCACAGGGCATCCCTTTGATCGGCGCTTTGGCAAGCGCTGCAATTCTCGCCGGTCTGGCGGTGAGCGCTGCAACATCGCCCGCGAACAAGGTTCAGTTTACCGATGTCACTACGCAGGCCGGGATTAAGTTTGTCCATAACGCCGGTAAGTCGGGCAAGAAATATCTGCCTGAGACTCTTGGGTCTGGCGCGGCTTTTTTCGATGCCGACGGGGACGGCTGGATCGATATCCTTTTGGTAAACGGCAAAGACTGGACTCCGCGCGGGCGGCATACCACGGCTGCGCTTTACCGCAACAATCATGACGGGACGTTCACCGATATCACGCGCGGCAGCGGCCTGGATGTCGAAATGTACGGAATCGGCGTTGCCGTGGCCGACTATGACAACGATGGGCTCGACGACGTCTACATCACGGCTCTGGCAGGGGACCACCTCTTTCACAACGAAGGCCACGGTAAGTTCAAGGACGTGACCGCCGCATCCGGCATCAAGAATGCCAGCTTCGGCACCAGTGCCGCGTGGCTGGATTACGATCGCGACGGCAAGCTGGACTTGTTCGTCGCCAACTACGTTCAGTGGACCCAGAAAGGCGACCTGTGGTGTTCACTGGATGGCAACGTAAAGTCGTACTGCACGCCTGAATCGTACAAAGGAACTTCGAGCAGGCTGTTTCATAACCTCGGCGGCGGGCGCTTCGAAGATGTAACGAACAAGGCTGGGCTTGGCGATCCGACCAGCAAGTCTCTCGGTGTGACAGTCATCGATTTCGATAACGACGGGTGGCCGGATATCTTCGTCACAAACGATACGCAGCCGAACAAGCTTTATCACAACAACAAAAACGGCACGTTCAGTGAGCAGGGAGTATCGGCGGGCGTGGCTTTCGGCGAGGATGGAGTGGCGCGCGGCGCCATGGGCGTCGACTGGTCCGATTACGATCGCACCGGGCGTCCGGATCTCCTGGTTGGCAATTTCTCCAATCAGATGCTGAGCCTGTATCACAACGAAGGCAACGGCTTGTTCGTGGACGAGGCTCCCCGCTCCAGCCTCGGGCGCGATAGCCTGCTATCGCTGACATTCGGAGTATTCTTCTTCGATTACGATCTGGACGGTTATCCCGACATTCTGACGGCCAACGGTCATATCGAGGAAGAGATCGGACGTGTGCAGCCGAAGATCAAATACCCGGAACCTCCTTTGCTGTTTCGCAACCTCGGCTCCAAGAAATTTGAGAATGTGTCGAACGCGGTGGGCGCGGACTTCACCAGGCCGCTGGTCGCACGCGGCGCGATCTACGGCGACTTCGATCATGACGGCGATCTGGACGTCTTGCTCACTTCCAACAACGGGCCGGCGCACCTTTACCGTAACGATGGCGGAAATAGGAATAAGTGGATTTCGATCCGCACTGTTGGGACCAAGTCTAATAGAGACGGAATCGGCGCCCGCGTCGCCGTCGCCTCCGCTTCCGGCAAACAGTGGAATGCGGTGCGGAGTGGCTCCAGCTACGCCTCCCAAAGCGATCTTGCATTGGTCTTTGGTCTGGGTCAGGATCCGGTAGTCAGTTCGATCGAGGTCGCTTGGCCGAGCGGAGCGAAGCAGAAGTTCGCCAACATAGCCGCGAATCAATTCATCACTATCGACGAAACTCGTGGCATCCTGAAGTAAATGGCGAAAGCTCGCCCCATTCAGGCCTGGCTAGACATTTCTTCGGACCAACCAAAATTCTCGACGTAGGTTCGCGCGCACGACCCCTGCGCACAGCATTGCAATAAATCCCAGAAGGCGGAAACTCTTCACAATCCAGGGGAGTCCACCAAGTGTGAGCGTAATTGGACGCAAGCAATGGGCGATCGCGGAAGGTTACATCCCTCCTTATAGCCACGGACCCTCGCCCCAGATGGTGAGCCATGAAGCGATCTGCATTCTCAACTCAGGCGATACGGAGGCGCACGTCGACGTTCTGATTTATTACGAAGATCGCGATGCAGTGGGCCCCTATCGTTTCACGATTGCACCCCGGCGCACGCGTCACTTGCGCTTTAACAATTTTGAAGATCCCGAAAAGATCCAGCCGGACACGCCGTTTTCAAGCGTAATATCCAGTGACGTGCCGATTGTCGTTCAACACACGCGGCTCGATTCGCGTCAAGCGGAGAACGCGCTGCTCAGCACCATCGCCTTCCCCGGGAGCGATTAATGGCAACAAGGGAAACGCCCCGTCCCTGCGAGCATCTACGAGGTGTGTATGCAACTCGCGGCCGTGCGGCGGCCGGTGACATGCACCATCAAGGAGCGGCATGCCCAAACCCACGGTCGCAGACCTGTTAGTGGAAAGATTGATTGGCTGGAATGTAGAAGTAATTTTCGGTTTTCCAGGCGACGGCGTAAACGGACTATTCGAGGCTCTTCGCACTCACGAAGACAAAATCCGCTTTATTCAGGTTCGTCATGAGGAAGCTGCCGCGTTCGCCGCCTGCGGCTACGCGAAATTCACCGGCCGCCTGGGCGTGTGCATTGCCACCTCCGGCCCGGGGGGCATTCATCTTCTGAATGGCCTCTACGACGCCAAGTGCGACGGACAGCCGGTCCTCGCGATCACTGGCCACACGTTTCACGATCTGATCGGCACGCATTACCAGCAGGACGTGGATCTGGACAAGCTGTATATGGACGTTGCGGCTTACAACCAGCGTGTAATGGGGCCGGCGCACGTTGTCAACGTGGTGGACGAAGCGATTAAAACTTCGCTGGCCCGGCGCACGGTCTCACACATCAACATCGCCAAAGACATTCAGGATATGCCGCAGTCGAAGAACGAGCGCTCCTCGGCGAACATCACGGATCACAGCAGCGATCTTTTCTCCGCGGCCTATCCAGTGCCTCCCGAGCGATCGCTGCGCCAGGCCGCCGACTTGATTAATCAAGGCAAAAAGGTGGCGATGCTGGTTGGCCGCGGCTGTCTGTCCGCGCGTCAGGAAGTTCTCGAATTAGCGGAATTGGCGGCGGCGCCGGTTATAAAAGCTCTGCTGGGAAAAGGGGTCATTCCTGACCGCAGTCCCTACACCACCGGCGGCATCGGATTGCTAGGAACGGCGCCCTCCCAAGATGCTTTGAAGGAATGCGACACATTCATCATGGCGGGTACCAGTTTTCCCTATATGGAGTTTTTGCCGGAGCCAGGGCAAGCCAAGTCCATTCAGATCGACCTCGATCCCGCGCGCATCGGCTTGCGCCACCCGGCCGACGTTGGTCTGGTGGGAGACTGCCGCACTGTGCTGCGCGCATTAATCCCCTTGATCGAGCACAAGGCCAAGCGCGGCTTCCTTGAAACCTCGCAGAAGCGGATGGACGCATGGAATCGGCTCATGGAAGAACGCGGCACTCGCACCGACATGCCGATGAAGCCGCAGGTGGTGACCTGGCGCCTCAACAAATTGCTCGATTCCAACGCGATTGTGTCGTCCGATAGCGGCACTATCGCCACCTGGACCGCCCGCTATATCGAAATGCGCGACGAGATGCAGTTCTCGCTCTCTGGGCTCCTCGCCACTATGGGGAACGGTTTGCCCTACAGCATTGGCGCGGCCGTAGCTTATCCCGGCCGGCAAGTGGTCTGCGTAGTTGGTGACGGCGGCCTCACCATGCTGATGGGCGAGATCGCGACGCTGGTTAAATACAACCTTCCGGTAAAGGTAGTGGTAATCAAGAACAACGTTCTCGGCGAAATCAAGTGGGAGCAGTTAGTGATGGAAGCCAACCCAGAATACGGTGTCGAGCTCCAACCCATCGACTTCGCGGCTTTCGCGCGATCTTGCGGGGCCGCCGGGTTTACGATAGAAAACCCTGCCGACGCGGAGGAAATTCTGCGGCGCGCGTTGGCTCATCCGGGTCCGGCCCTGATTGAAGCTGTTGTGGATCCCAACGAGCCGCCGCTCCCCGGCAATGTGAGCGCGGAGCAGGCCTTGCACTTCGCCGAAGCTCTCAGCAAAGGGGAGAAAGATCGCTGGAAGATTATCCGGACGGTGCTGGAAGATAAGGTTCGTGAAGTCGTTTGAGGCATGCACGGTAATGCTTCGATTCAGAGGTCAAGCGACAGCTTTCGATTCTCCTGGAATTCCCGCCACTTGGGCTTGCGCTAACAAACAAGGCCTGGGAACGGCTTACTCCCGAGGAAGCCGAATCTGGTTTACGATTGCGAACGGGATCCTAACCGAGACGTTTTATCCCCGCATCGACACGCCGCAGTTGCGCCATCTGCAATTTCTCTTTAGCGATGGGAACGGCCTGCTTCTGGAGGAAAAGCGTGACTGCGAGCACCAGGTGGAACGGATAGTTCCGGCGCAGGGGTACCGCGTCCTTTCGTCAGATCGGGAGCGGCGCTTTTCCCTAACCAAGGAAATCATCGCCGACCCTGCGCGTTCGTGCGTCGTGATTCGGGCCGGGCTGCAGGGCAATGACAAGTTCCTCGACCAGCTCAGGATGTTCGTCTATTGCGAACCGCACCTTGGCGACGCGGGGGGGCACAACAACGCCTGCATCATCGAAGACTGCGGACGAGAATTGCTCGCCGCGGAGAAGGACGGGACTTGGCTCGTAGTGGGCGCTTCCTGCGGGTTTTCGCGCCTCTCCTGCGGTTACGTGGGATCGAGCGATGGTTATTCGGATCTGGCCAAGAATGGCCGCATGGCCTTGGAGTTTGACAGGGCAGCGGACGGCAATGTCGCACTGACGGCCGAGCTGCAACTTTCCAAGTCGCGAGAGTTCCTCCTGGCCGTGGCCTTCGGCGAAACGCTGGAACATGCGGCAGCGAACCTGTTTCAGAGCCTCAGTACCGGCTATGCAGACCAGCGCAGGATCTTTGTTCGTCAATGGGGCCGCACCACTTCTGTTCGTAAATCGTTGGAGAAAGCCAGCCAGGATGCAGGGCGCCTGTATGAATCAAGCTGCTCTTTGTTGCTTGCCGCCGAAGATAAAACATATCAGGGTGCATTCATAGCGTCTCCATCCATCCCCTGGGGCGAGGCGCGTGACGACCAGCAAGGCAAGGGCGGTTATCACCTGGTGTGGACTCGCGACATGGTAGAGGTGGCGCTGGGCCTTCTGGCCGCGGGCTATACGCGCACGCCTCTGCGCAGCTTGATCAACCTCGCAGCCCGCCAGGAAGCGGATGGCGGCTTCGCGCAGAATTCCTGGGTGGATGGCAAGAGTTTTCGAAATAATGTGCAGCTGGATCAAGTCGCGTTTCCTGTTTTGTTGGCCGCGCGGCTCGCTGGAGATGGGCTGTTGGGCCGCTTCGACGTTTTGCCCATGGTCCGCCGCGCCGCCAATTTCCTGTTGCACAGCGGGCCGGTAACCGGCGAAGAGCGATGGGAAGAGCTAGGCGGTTATTCGCCTTCCACGCTGGCAGCGGTGATTGCCGCGGAGATTTGCGCCGCCAGCCTTCTGAGAGCCAGCGGAGAAGAGACGGCCGCCGCGCTTCTCGAACATTATGCGGATTATCTAGTGGCGCATCTCGAGGATTGGACAGTAACGACCAAGGGCGCCTTGAGTCCGGAAATACGTCGCTATTTTGTCCGCTTGAATCCGGCGAAACCGGGCCAAGTGGCGGAACCTGGCGCGGTGGACGAAGCCGAATTGGAAATGCCCGACCAGCCGCCTGGTTCGCCGGGCAGCTACCCGGCTCGCAATGTTGTCGACGCCGGCTTCCTGCAGCTTGTGCGATACGGCATCCTGGCGCCGCGCGATCCGCTGATCGTGGACAGCCTCAAAGTGGTCGACCGGACTCTGCTGATATGCACGCCGGCGGGAAAATGCTGGCGCCGATACAATCACGATGGCTACGGCCAGCGTCCCGATGGCGGCCCTTTTGAGAAGTGGGGACAAGGCGGAGCTTGGCCGTTGCTGGCTGGCGAACGGGCGCATTATGAGCTTGCGGCTGGGGGAAACTACTGCCAGTTGATCCAAGCTCTGGAACAGTTCGCGGCTCCCAACCAACTTCTGCCCGAGCAAATCTGGGATGAACCGGATCGGCCGGACGCGGGACTCTTTAGCGGCCGTCCCACCGGATCCGCGGTCCCATTGCTTTGGGCGCATGCCGAATACATCCGGCTGCTTCGATCGGCCGTGGATGGCCACGTGTTCGATCTGATTCCAGAAGTGGCTGCTCGATACCTGACGCAGAAACGGGAATCGCGAGTGGAGTATTGGCTCCCGAAGCATCCCATTCCACGTGCGCGGCGCCATTGCACGCTGCGAATCTGCGCGCCGGACCCGTTCCGCTTGCGCTGGTCGAACGACCAGTGGGCCAGCTACCGCGATAGCGATTCTATTGGAACAGCCATCGGAGCTGAATATTTCGAGCTTGGCGCTTCGTTGCTGCGGCCGGGCGTCGAGTTCACGTTTTTCTGGAAAAACCGCAACCAGTGGGAAGGCCGAAACTACAGAGTGGAGCAGGAATAAAGTCGATGTCGAAATCACCAAAGGTTGTCGTTGTCACCGGCGCTTCCGCCGGAGTGGGACGCGCGGTGGTGCGGGAATTTGCCAGTGAGGGAGCTTCTATCGGGCTGATCGCCCGCGGACGCAGCCGTTTGGAATCGGCCCAGGAGGACGTCCAAGCTCGCGGAGGCAAAGCTCTCATAATCCCAGCCGACGTCGCGGATGCGGGCGCGCTAGACCAAGCCGCCGAGCGGGTGGAACAAGAACTCGGTCCTATCGATGTGTGGGTCAACGACGCCATGACCACTATCTTCGCGCCGGTGGAGAAAATCACGCCGGAAGAGTTCAAGCGGACCACGGAAGTAACCTACCTGGGATTTGTCTACGGCACGATGGCGGCCTTGAAGCGGATGAGACGGCGGGATCGTGGAACCATTGTGCAAGTGGGCTCGGCACTTGCTTACCGCTCCATTCCACTGCAATCGGCCTATTGTGGGGCCAAGCACGCCATGGTCGGGTTCACCGATTCTGTGCGGTCGGAGTTGATTCACGATCGCAGCAAGATTCACTTGACGGTCGTGCACTTGCCGGCCATGAATACTCCGCAATTCAGTTGGTGCCGAACGCGCTTGCCGCGGCAGCCGCAGCCGGTTCCTCCGATTTTCCAGCCCGAGGTGGCCGCGCGCGCCATCGTCTGGGCGTCCACGCATCGGCGTCGCGAGGTATTCGTAGCATGGCCCACCGTAAAGGCGATCTACGGTCAGGATGTAGCGCCGGCCTACGCGGACCGCTATCTTGCGAAATTCGCATACGACGGTCAGGAAACTTCTGAGCCCATCCCCGCGAATCGTCCGGATAACCTGTTTGAACCGGTGGATGGCGATTTTTCGGCGCACGGTATCTTCGACGACCGAGCGCATCCCTTCAGCGTGGAGAGCTGGCTGGATCTGAATCGCGACAAGCTGCTGTGCGGCGGCGGCTTGTTGTTGGGTTGCGCCGCGGCCATGCTGTGGAAGCGATGAAGGTCCTGGCCAAAGTCGCAGGACTCAGAAGGGCGGATGTCGAAGTTCGGGAGGGCCGCTTTCAACGCTGGCTTTCACTGATCGCGGGGCTATCGAGCGTTCTTAGCGGACTGGAGGTGGCTTACGAACACTATCGCGGCGGATACAGCCGGCGCGTGATGTACACGCCTGTCATCCTGGCCGGCGCGCTGATGGCTGGGGGCATCGCAGGCTTCTTCAGCCGCAAGGCGGCGCGCACTTTTCTACCGGCTATTTCCGCGATCACGCTGGCGGACGGACTAATCGGTTTCTATTTCCACGGGCGTGGCATTGAGCGAAAGCCAGGCGGATGGCGCCTGCCGATCACAAATATGGTGATGGGGCCGCCGATTTTCGCTCCGCTTCTGTTCGGCGTGAGCGCCTATCTCGGATTGGTTGCTTCCTTTCTGCGGCGCGATGAACAGGCGGGAAACGGCTTGGTCCCGCTGCCGGCGCACTCCCATCATTGG
Organism: Bryobacterales bacterium; assembly: GCA_963725455.1. Lineage (GTDB taxonomy): Bacteria > Acidobacteriota > Terriglobia > Bryobacterales > Bryobacteraceae > Palsa-89. The sequence continues at coordinate 9,034 of CAVRZH010000059.1, read as the reverse complement.
GCTCGCGCGCTGACCGGGCGGCACGAAAGAATCGGCTTGGTCCAGGACCTTCGCGAGGGGCGTTTTCAACAGCAGATGATCGCGGCCACCATTGTCTCGGCCTTCTTCAGCGGCTTTGAAGCGTGGTATTCGCACTACAAAAACAATTTCCGCTACAAAGCCCAATGGACTCCCATCGTTATCGCACCCCTGCTGATTGCGGTTGGAGCGCACTCTTTGAAGAGACCTCGCACGGCGCAGACCTGGCTGCCCGCTATTTCCGCGATCGCGATGTTGGATGGTGGCGCGGGCTTCTTCTATCACGCGCGAGGCGTGGTTCGGCGGCCGGGCGGTTTGAAAAAGCCATTCTACAACGTCGTCTACGGTCCCCCAGTTTTCGCGCCGCTGCTCTTCGCGGCATGCGGATTCCTCGGAATTCTAGCCAGCCTGCTACGGAGAGAGCCTTGAGCAAAACGGGCCCAGGCTACTATCCCGGCTTCCATACTCTGGATCAGAAGGCGTTTTGGGATGCCGCCACGCGAAAGGTGGTTTTGGATCGGGTTGACAATGTTCCGGAAATTCGATTCTTCAACCCCGGGCAGGCGCGCTTGATGAAAGCCGTGTCCGAGCGCATTGTTCCCCAGGACGATCGTGATGAAACGCATAAAATCCCCATCGTGCCGTGGATCGATGAGCGCCTGTTCGCTGATCGACACGACGGTTATCGGTTCGAAGACATGCCGCCCGATCGCGAAGCATACCGGTTGGGGCTCCGCGGCATCGAAGAGATTGCCCGCCATCTGCACAGGCAAAGCTTTTGCGAGATCGGAGTTGGCGAGCAAGATCAAATCCTTGAAACGCTCCACGAGGCGCGCCCGCCCGCGGCGCACGAAATCTGGAAACAATTGCCCGTTCATCGCTTCTGGATGCTGTTGGTTCAGGATTGCGTCACTGTCTACTATTCGCATCCTTGGGCGTGGGATGAGATTGGCTTCGGAGGACCCGCCTATCCGCGCGCTTATATGCGTTTGGAACGTGGCGAGCCGGAGCCTTGGGAGAAAGACGAGAAGCGCCACGAATGGATTGCGCCCGTATCCGCGCTGTCCGAAAAATTCACGCACGTGGCTGGCTTGGCGGAGCGTCGCGCCGGTCCGCAAGGGGGGACGCCTTGAAGACGCACGCATTGAAGACGCACGCCTTGAGCTCGCAGTCAGTGACACCGAACGGCGCGGCCCCGCACATGCTAGGTGCGATGCAGCGGATTCGAACTCCCATGCGGCGTTTTGCCGATGGCGAAGAGGTGGACTACGCAATCGTCGGAGTAGGCGCGGGCGGCGGTGTTCTGCTGCAGCGGCTGGCGCGCGCTGGCTTTCGCGTCATCGGATTCGACGCCGGTCCGTTCTGGGACACCGAGCGCGATTGGGTAAGCGATGAAACCGGATCGCACCAGTTGTATTGGAACGACAAACGGATCACCGGCGGTGAAGATCCGCTGGCTCTGGGCGCCAACAATAGCGGCAAAGGTGTGGGCGGCGGCACGGTTCATTGGGCTTCCTTCACGCCACGTTTTCATCCGTCGGATTTCCAGACTCACACCTGGGACGGCGTCGGCGCGGATTGGCCGCTCACCTATTGGGACCTTAAGCCCTATTACGAACTCATGGAGAAGGAGCTGCCCGTATCGGGGCCGTATTTCCCGTGGGGCGATCCGCATAGTTATCCCTATGGGCCGCATCCCATGGGCGGCGTCGGCGACGTGCTGATCCGCGGGTGCACGCAGCTAGGCCTCGGCGTGAGCGCAGGCGGACCGGTCGCCATCCTCAGCGGCTCGCGCGCGGACCGGCCTCATTGCATCTACCGCGGATTTTGCATCCAGGGGTGCAAAGTAGGAGCCAAAGCCAGTACTTTGATCACGCACGTGCCGGACGCGCTGGCGAATGGCGCGGAAATTCGCGCGGAAAGCATGGTGTCGCGCGTACATGTTGGAAAAACACGGCGCGTCACCGGCGTCAGTTATTTCGATTCCGAGGGGCGCGAGCATTTTCAGAAGGCCAAGGCAGTGGTGGTGGCCGGATACGCCATTGAGACGCCGCGCCTGCTGTTGAACTCCGGCTTGGCCAACTCGAACGGACAGGTGGGACGGTATCTGATGGCCCAGGCCGGAAATGTTGTGCTGGGGAGTTTCGACGAACTGATCCGCATGTATAAAGCTCCGCCCGCGCACGCCCTCACGGAACATTTTTACGAAACGGATGCCAAACGCGGCTTTGCGCGAGGCTTCGCCGTGCAGACGGTAGGGCCCTTACCGGTCGCATTCGCGAAACAGATGATGACCGCGAAAGGCGCCTGGGGCTGGGGGCTGCGCCGCTTGATGATGGATTACAACCACTGGGCTGCGCTCGGGCTGCTGGGTGAGATTCTTCCGCACGCCGACAATCGCGTCACGCTGGCTCACGAGAAAGATCAGTTTGGTTTGCCGGTGGCAAAAGTCACATTCAATCTCTATGACAACGACAAAAAACTGATCGAATACGGCACACGAAAGGTGATGGATATCATGTGGGCCGCCGGCGCAAAAGAGGTTGTCCAGGAGGCGCGATATGCCCATCTGGTGGGCGCCGCGCGCATGGGGCGCGATCCCGAGAGTTCGGTAACGGATCAATTCGGTCGTACGCACGAAATCGCGAATCTTTTCGTCTGCGACGGCAGCCTGATGCCCACTCAAGGCTCAGCCAATCCCGGTCTCACGATTATGGCCCTGGCCGCGCGAATTGCGGATTACATCGTCGCGCAAGGAGACGCCATCTTCACGTCCGATCGGCGCGATATCGAGCCGCCGCCCATGCGCCGCGATCTTTCACCGCCCGACACCTGGGGGCACGGCATGCCGACGGTGTAGTGATGCGATCCAGCCCGCTCATCGACGATGTTCGCGTATCGGCCTACACCGTCCCAACCAAAACGCCGGAATCGGACGGGACGCTGGAGTGGAGTGAGACCACCATCGTTCTAGTTGAGATTTCAGCCGGCGGCAAAGCGGGACTCGGGTATACCTATGCCGACGTGGCGACGGCGCAACTCATCGAACACACGCTCGTTCCTAAAGTGAAGGGCGATGATGCTTTTGCTATTGGACAGTTGTGGCAGAAGATGGGAATTGCCGTGCGAAATCTGGGCCGATCCGGCATTACTTCCATGGCCATTGCGGCCGTCGACAACGCGCTATGGGATTTAAAGGCGAAGCTGCTGGATGTTTCGGTGGCGTCGTTGCTCGGCCCAGTAAGGCCAGAAGTGATGGCTTACGGCAGTGGCGGATTCACCTCTTACTCAGAACGGGAACTCCTGGACCAGATGACCGGCTGGGTAGCGTGCGGGATGCGTGCGGTAAAGATGAAGATCGGCCGCGATCCGGCCAGCGATCTGAAACGCGTCGCGTCGGTTAAGAAGGCCATCGGACCGCAAGCCGAGCTTTTCGTCGATGCCAATGGAGCCTACACACGCAAGCAGGCTCTTGCGCAGGCCCGTCGGTTCGCCGAGATGGGCGTCACCTGGTTCGAAGAGCCAGTCTCGTCAGACGATCTCGACGGCCTCCGGCTGATTCGAGATTCCGGCCCCCCCGGTATGAATATCGCGGCGGGAGAGTACGGATATAACGCCTGGTATTTTCGTCGCATGCTCGGAGCCGGCGCGGTGGATGTCCTGCAGGCCGACGCTACTCGCTGTGGCGGAATCTCCGCATTTCTCCAGGCGGATGCACTTTGCGAGGGTCACTCGCTGCCCTTGTCGGCGCATACCGCGCCTTCCGTTCATGCTCATGTCTGTTGCGCGGCTCAACGCGTGATTCACACTGAATATTTCTTCGACCATGTCCGGCTCGAAAAGATGGCCTTTGATGGAGCGATTGAGGCGGTAGACGGGATGCTGCGGCCGAATCTCCATCAGCCGGGATTCGGCTTGATCTGGAAGCAAGAGGATATGCGTGGGTATAAAACCTACGCCAGCCAAGCGTGAATCGAGCCATAGCGCTGATTCCGGTGCCAGGATTGCCTGCTTCACCTGAATCATCACCTGCGGCAATTGCGAGAAAGTGCGTGTTCCCCGCACTAATGCCGATAGATGCCATCGATCCTTCCGTTTCTGAGCCGCGCGCTAGCAGCAAACCCCGAGAACACCGGAAGTGGTGCCCGTCCACCGGTCGAAGACGGCTCAAAGTTGAACACCGGACGGCTGGCGCTTGAGCTAGCCGTCTTCGCGTTACTGCTGGCACTATTCCTCTTGCTGGCTACCCGCAGCGTCTCATCGGAACCCTTCGTCTACGATGAGGCCGACTATATGTACGCCGCGTCGCTGGGCTTCCTTTCCAACTGGACCGATACGCCTTTCATGCCACTGGGCGATTTTGTGCGGGCCGGGCTTGGTGGCGATGGCCGTAAGGCGCTCTCCGAACGAATCCGCGGTGGTAACGACGTTTTGTTTTATCGCCATTTTCACGGGCCGCTGTTTCAATACCTGCTCATCCCTTTGTCGCGTTCCGGTCTGAGCGAACACGCCGCACGCACGGCTATGCTCGCCATTCCAGCCGCCAGCCTGGCCGTGATCTATTTTGGCTGCTTATGGATCATTCCAAACGCCGCGCTGCTCTCGGCCATGCTCTTTCTTACTAGCTATGCGGTAATCGCGTCCAGCGAACTGGCCCCTCATCAGTTTTTCGCGCTCTGCTCCCTGGTGAGTCTGATAATGCTGGTGAAAGCGATCGCTACCGGCCTCAGGCGCTACTGGTATGGAGCGGTGGTGGCGGCTGGTCTTGCATTTGCCACGCTTGAAATCGCGATTGTATTGCTGCTCGTTCTCGCGATCTGCTGCTTCGTCGAGCGGAGGCCATGGTACGTGGATCGCGGATTTGTAGCGAAGTCCGTCGCGCTATTTGTTGGGACCGTGCTGGCCGTGTGGCCTGCCGCGATTCTGCGGCTGTCCTTTATCAAATCGTATGCGGTGATGGCGTACCTGTCGTTATCTCGCCACGCGGCTTGGGGCGATGTGGGGTTCCTGGAAACCTGGCGCGCCCGCTTCGTCCATTCGCCGCTCGAATGGATGTTCGTTCTGGCGGGGGTGCTGGTGTGGATCGGAAAGCGCCGGTCTAATATTTACCCCGTCGGGCTTTTCGCGTTGCTGGCGATGGCCGCCACGCTTCGGGTTCTTACCGAGACGCCGCGCTATTCCCTCGCGTTCATGCCCGCACTGGATCTGCTCGCTGGCCTCGCGCTGGTTCCCTTCTTCGGTCCCTTGCGGAGGCCAGCCAGTTTAGCCGTCGTAGCTCTGGCTGTTGCGGGACTCTACGGTGGCGCCTGGTACCAGGCCGTCCACCAGCCCCACAATCCAAATCCCCGTTCGGCGGCGGTTGTGTCATATATACACCAAAATCAGCTCGAGAACAAGGCGGTGTGGGCGCCCCACGCCGACGTACCAACGCTGCACTACTATTTCCCGCATATGCGGGTGCTGGGCTATTTCGGTCAAACGCCTGCCGAACAGGGCCGTGGCGATTATGTCAGCGCTTGGGTTATTCCGGCAACAGGACCTTGATGCCATCCTGTCCGGCTACGATCACCTGCGTGGCCATGTGGAGAAACAGCCCGTGCTCCACCACGCCCACGATAGGGTTCAGCTCGCCATCCAGCTTCGATGGATCGGCGATCGCTCCGAACTTGCAGTCGACGATGTAATGGCCCCCGTCGGTGATGTAGGGCTTTCCATCGGGGCCGGACCGCAGTTCCGCTTTGGCGCCCAGTGCTTCCAGCCTTCGCGCGGTCGCGCGCCATCCGAATGGAACCACCTCCACGGGAACCGGGAATTTCGAACCCAGCCGGTCGACCAGCTTGCTTTCATCCACGATGATGGCCAGCCGCTTGCTGGCGCTTGCTACGATTTTTTCGCGCAAAAGTGCGCCGCCCCGGCCTTTGATCAGATTGAGCGGGCCGGTTTCCACTTCGTCCGCGCCATCGATGGTCAAGTCGATTTCTGGATGCTCATCCAGCGTTGAAACAGCAATGCCGAGCGATCGGGCCTGCGCGCCGGTGAATTCCGACGTCGGAATGCCGATCACCCGCAGCCCGCCGGCAACACGCTTGGCGAGCGCATCCACAGCCAGCTTCGCCGTCGATCCCGTGCCGAGTCCCAGGATCATGCCGTCCTCGACCAGAGTCACGGCCGATTCAGCCGCCGCCTGCTTGAACTGCTGCTGAGCATCCATCTCGTTTAATACCCAATCGTGGCTTAATACCCAATCGTGAACCGCTGCTTGGTGTGCCGCCCTTGCTCCACTTCATCCACCAGTGCGACGGCGTAATCTTCGGCGGAAATAGCGCTGTTGCCTTTCTCATCCGACACCAGCGCGTCTTTGCCCAGGCGGAACTTGCCCGTGCGCTCGCCGGGTTGAATCATCATGGCCGGGCTGAAATAGGTCCAGTTCAAATCGCTTTCGCGCAGGATGTAATAGGCATCGCGATGCGCCAGCGCCACCGGTTTGTACATATCCGGGAACGTGGGTGCGTCCACAATCTGCAGTCCCGGAGAAACTTCCAGGCTTCCAGCGCCGCCCACCATGATGATGCGGGGGGCGCCCGCTCGCCGTACGCCGGCAATCAACGCGCGCGTCGCCTCCGACAACTGATTGGCCTTGGCGGGATCGGGTCCTTGAGCACCCGAGGGCGGCCCGTAGGAACTGATCACCACGTCCGATCCCTTGGCAATTTTCGCGATGCTATCGGCATCCAGCATGTCGCCCTTTTCAATCGTCAGATCCTTCTGCGCTGCCAGCTTCGACGGATCCCGCACCACCGCCGTTACCGTGTGGCCGCGCGACAGCAACTCCTTCAAAATCCGGGTCCCGATCATGCCCGTCGCGCCGTATAAGACAATTCTCATTCCACTCTCCTCAGATGAGTAATTTCAGGATAGATGATTAATTTCAGGATCGATGAGTAACTTCAGGATCGATAAGTAACTTCAGGATCGATCATACAACGTGGGCCTGCCGTGCCGCCTGCTGCACGGCTTCGAGCAAGGCGTCGACGTCCTGCTCCGTGCTGCCGTAGTGCAGGACGCAGGCTCGTAACACGAAACGGCCGGACAGGGTGGTGTTGGTGAGAAACGCGGTTCCGCTGGATTGTACGCGCTCCATGATTTCCTTGTTCAGGCGGTCCAGCGCCTCTTCATTGCCGGCCAGTTCCGGCCGTACGTAGCGAAAGCAAACGATGGAGAGCTTGCCATGCGATAGCAGTTCGAAGTCCGGCGTCGCTTCGATTTTTCTTTCCAGATAGCGCGCCAGGCCGATCTGTCGGGCGATCTGCCGCGCCAGCCCGGATGATCCCGCATGCGCCAGGGTCACCCAAAGTTTGAGAGCCCGGAACCCCCTGGTCTGCTGGAAGCCGTATTCGGAAAACCAGGGAAGATTCCCGATCCCCTTGCCGGCTTCTGTCCTAATGTAGGAGGGGACCAGCGAGAAGGCGCTGCGGAGTAACGCCCCGTCCCGCACCAACACGCATCCGCATTCCACCGGGACAGACAGCCATTTGTGCGGATCAAGAGCGATGGAATCGGCGCGTTCCAAGCCCTTGAACAGAGGTCGGGAATCCGGATCCAGTGCCGCCGCGGCGCCATAGGCACCGTCTACGTGCAGCCACGTCTTCGATTCCGCCGCGATGGCCGCCAGCTCATTCAGCGGGTCAATAACGCCGGTATGGACGCTGCCCGCATTGGCAACGATACAGAACGGGTGCCAGCCCTGCTCGCGGTCCTGTTGCATTGCCTTTCGTAGCTCCTCCGGTGAGATCCGAAGATCGTCGTCGACACCAATCCATCGAATGCAATCCGCCCCCAGGCCCAACAGTTCCACCGCCTTCTGAACGCAGCTATGGACTTGTGTGGACGCGTAAAGCCGGAGCCTGGCGTGAGTGCCACTCAAGCCTTGCTTCCGGACGTCGACGCCGAGTTGCTCCAGCGCACGGTGTCTGGCCGCAGCCAAAGCCGTGAGAGACGCCGCCGAACCACCACTCACCAGCAGACCCATGCTGCCTTCCAAGGGAAAGCCCAGCAACTGCGTCAGCCATCGAATCGCGCAGTGCTCCAGGTAGATGGCGGCATGGTCGCCTCCCGCGCAGCTGGGGTCCATCGCGGCCGCGAGTATCTCCGTCACCACCGCCAGCATGTCGGGCGGCGAATTCACCCAGCCAAAAAAGCGCGGGTGGCCGTTGCCCATGGGATGCGGCAGCACTTGCTCCGCCACGAATCGCAGTATCTCTTCGCCCGAGAGTGCTGGCGACGGCAATGGCATGTCCATGAGAACCCGCCGCTCGCTCTCCGGCATACGCTGGAACACTGGGCGATCCGGAAGCTCGGCCAGGTAGGCGGAAGCCATATCAACGGCCTGGTATCCCAACTTCCGGAACTCTTCTTGACTTAACTGCATGCTTCGCTCCTCATTGTCTGCTCCTAGGGCTTTGGAACCGCCAACCGGTGCCGCAGGTGCTCCGGATGTCCGCTGACGTCCATGGCGAGGTAGTATTCACAGGAATTGCGATGGTCCGGGTTTTCGAACTCATGGATACAGTCGCCGGAGTAATAGACGCTGTCGCCCTTCTTCAGGAGGTGTTCCTGGCCGTCCAGCGTCAACCGGAGGGTCCCGCGCTCTATGGCGACGTACTCGCGCGATCCAGGATTGTGGGGCAGAAACGCCCCGGCGTTCACGCCCGGCGAGAGCGTGGTGCGCATGAATTCGAACTCTACGTTTGGCAACACCGGCGACAAAATACGGCGCTCCCAGCCCGCTGGATCCACCGCCCGATCCTGCTCGCCCGCGCGCAACACGATTACGCGGTCTTCGCGTTCCGAAGCCAGCAATCGCGCGATGGAGGTTCCCAGGCCGGTGGCAATCTGATCAAGGATCAGTACCGACGGAGCTTTTTCGCCCCGTTCTACCGCGGAGAGCATGGAGCGGCTCATACGCGCCGCCGCGGCAAGATCGGCGAGTGACAGATTGCGCCGTTGGCGCTCCTCC
>CAVRZH010000058.1:0-6051 GCA_963725455.1 Bryobacterales bacterium | reverse complement strand
AAATCGTTGGAGTGGCGGGCGATGTTCGCTACCTCACGCGCCCCAGTGTGGAATCGCTCGAAATTTATCTGCCCTACGCTCAAACCACGTGGCCCAACATTTATGTGATGATCCGCACCAACGGGGATCCGGCTGGTCTCGCACCGCAATTGCGCGCCGCTCTTCGCGACCCGGGTTTTAACCGGCAATCCATCGCCGACATAACCACGATGCAGGAGCGAATTTCAGTTTTGAACGACAAGCCTCGCCTTAATTCCATCCTGGCGGCGTTATTTGCGGCGATCGCCTTGCTGCTGGCGGGCATCGGAATTTATGGCGTAATTTCTTACTCCACCTCGCAGCGGGCACAGGAAATCGGGATTCGGATGGCGCTTGGGGCAACCTCGCGCGATATCGTCCGCTGGATTCTCGCTCAAGCCCTGCTTTTAGCCGTCGTTGGAATGGCGCTTGGCCTGCTCGGATACTTCGCGCTTTCGCGTGTGCTCGCAAGTCTGCTCTACGGAGCCGGAGCGAACGACGGCCTGGCGCTATCTTTCGCCGTCGTGGTGCTGGGAGCCATCGCGCTGCTGGCAAGTTATATCCCGGCGCGCCGTGCCGTGCGTGGCGATCCGGTTGCCGCGCTCCGTTCCGAGTAAGATCGGACGGCGATCGGAATAAGTTGGAACCGCCGGCGCACATCCCGCGTAAATTCTGACAAGGAGTTCTGTGCAATGACGCTCGCATCTTCCGATTCGACGGCCGTCAACCGCCCCATCGTCCAGGGACTCTTCGTGGCAAGCTGCCTGCTCTCCATTGTTTCCTGGTACACCACGTTCGAAGGGATGCGCCTGTATCTGTCGGTCTGGTTTTCGGTGCTCGCGTCTATCGGTTTGCAAACCGCGCTGGTGCTGGTGGCCTGGCTCATCGGCTTCAGCTCGGCGGCCATGCGTCCCATCGGACGGCGCGCACTTCTCATCGGCGTTTACATTGTTACAGCTGTTGTTTCCATCGCCTTTTCTTACACCAGCCTTTACACCTGGTTCAGCGCGCGCGAACGCCCCGCCACTATCGAGCGCAAGCTCTATGACGCTTTAAACTATTCCGCTGGCCAGACCAGCAAACTGCTGACTTCCGCCATCGATGAACAGCAGAAGCACGTGCTGGCGCTCCAGGAGATGACGGAAGCCGAGAAGACTCACGGCTTGATTTCCCGTGCTCAAGACGCCGATCCGTATCTGGGCAACATCCGTGCGGCCGTCGCGCGGGAGGCGCAGACTTACGCGGACAATTACAAGGAAGGGGCGGGCGCGGGCGTCCGTTATTCCGCTTTTGATCGCTACACCAAGCTGGCCGAACAAGCGCTCGATCGGATGCAGCGCTCCAGAACAGAGCTGGCGGCTTTTGTCTCCAGCTCGCGGCCGCTCGATTCCACCGAGAAGCAGTTACAGACGTATCGCCAAGTCTACGACAATGTTCCGTGGAACGACATGGAACAAACGCTGCACACCGGGCAACTCGCCAGGCCGGCCCTTCCGGCCTACAGCGATTTCGTCGACCGAACCGTCTCTGGCCAGGAAGATTTACTCGTCGCGTTTCAGGAACTATTCACCGCGCCAACCGCTCGCCACGTCTTCGCGCTGATGCTGGCCGCATTCATCGATATCGTCGTCTTTCTGCTGGCATTCGCCACCGGTCCCTATTTCTTCGGCTCCATGGAACAGCGCTGGATCTCGGCCGGCGCCGCGCTCGAAGGGCTGGACCATCAGATCTTCACCCGCGATTTCTTGCGCAAACTGACGCCCGGGCCGCGTGGCATGGCGCGCGTGGAGGCATCCGCCTTGACGCCGGGCGAGCAGCAACTTTGTCTGCTGTGGGCCGCCAAGAAACTTGCAGTCGTGGTGGTCGAAGATGGCCGCCCATACTACCTGCTAGAGCAGGGAATTCACGAACAGCTGCTCGAATCGCTGGCCTCCCAGCAATTCCCGTTGCGGGCCGCGTCTGTGGCGTCCAGCTAGCGTTTCTTCTTGCGACCCTTGGGTTGATCGATCAGCGAAAACTGCAGTTTGTGTTCCACCGGATCCACGCGATCCAGCAGTACGTTCACGGTATCGCCGATGCTGAATTCGCGCCTGCTGCGCTGTCCGACAATCTTGCGCACATTCTCCTGGAACATGTATCGGTCGCCCGGCAGCGTGTCGATGGGCACCAGCCCTTCGACAAACAGATTTTCCAGCTCTACGAAAAATCCGAACCGGGTGGTGCTGGTGATCAACCCGCGGAATTCATCGCCGACGCGGCTTTCCATGAAGCGCGCCTTCTTCCATTCCACCAGTTCCCGTTCGGCATCGGCCGCGCGCCGCTCCGTCTCTGAACAATCGTGAGCGATCAGATGCAGACGTTCGGGTGCAATCAGATCCCGGGTGCCGTCGAGCGACGCATCCAAGAGCCGATGGACAATGAGATCGGGATAGCGCCGGATGGGCGACGTAAAGTGTGTGTAGCTCAAAGCCGCCAGCGCGAAGTGCCCTTTGTTCTCGGCGCTGTAGCGTGCCTGCTTGAGCGAGCGCAGCATCAGATAGCTCAAGATGCGCTCCTCCGGCTTCCCCTCGATCTGCGCGATCAGCTTCTGGTAATTGCGCGAGGAAATCGAAACGCTGTCGTCGGGGATTACGATTTCCTTTCGCACCATCTTGCCATCGCGCCTGCGCATCGGCTGCGTCCGAAAACGCTTCACTGGCGCCGCGCCGATGCCGAGCGAATATCCGAAATGCGCCGCGATCTCCTCAAACTCCAGAACGCGCTTGGGATCGGGCTTTTCATGAATTCGGAATATAGACGCGATCCCCGCTTGTTCCAGGTGCGATGCCACGGCTTCATTCGCCGACAGCATGAACTCTTCGATCAGCCGGTGCGCGATGTTGCGCGGGCTGCGCGTGACGCCCGCCATCTCACCAAACTCGTCGAATTCGATCAGCGGCTCCGGCATATCGAAATCGATGGCGCCACGCCGGATGCGTTTCTGATTCAGCACCAGAGCCAGTTCGCGCATGAGCTCGAATCGATCGACCAGAGGGGCGTATCGCTCCCGCAAGCGAGCATCACCTTCCAGCAGCGCATGCACGTCGGTGTAAGTCATGCGCTCCACGCTGCGAATAACTCCCCGGCCAAAGCGCTGCGCCAGGATATCGCCGCGCCGGTCGATCTCCAGTTCCACCGAAAGGACTAGCCGGTCGACTCCCGGCTTGAGCGAGCAAATCTCCGTCGAAAGTTCGAGCGGCAGCATTGGAACCGCGCGATCGGGAAAGTATACGCTGGTTCCGCGCAGGAACGCCTCCTCGTCAATCGGGCTGCCGGGCCTCACGTAATGGCTGACGTCGGCGATGTGGACATGCAGAGCATAATTGCCCTGCGGCAGCCGATCCACCCACACCGCGTCGTCGAAATCGCGTGCCGTTTCACCGTCGATGGTCACGATGTCGAGCGCGCGATAATCCTGGCGCCCGGCCAGTTCATCTTCGCGAATCACATTGGAAAAGCTTTGTGCCTGCTCCAATACGTCGGGCGGAAAATGATGCGGGATATGATGCTTCCGGATCATGATCTCGACGTCGACGCCGAAATCGTCCGGGCGTCCGAGGATCTCGATTACACGCCCCACGGCGCCGTCGCCATCTTCGGGGAACTCGAGAATCTCAACGTTAACCACCATTCCGTCCAGATCTTCGGGCGACTTCACATCCACCGGCGTCACGCCCACGCGGTCCCGGCTCAGCGTGGCCGATGGGAGCTCCATGCCCGCTGGAATCTCAATCCACTGCCGGATGCGTTCGTCCTGGGGGGCGACGAAATTGCCACGCTTGCGAATGCGAAACTCGCCGACTACCGTGTGATGCGCGCGCCGGAGCACCTTGACGATCTCGCCATCCGCGCGCCCATCCCGCTCGATGCGCGCGATGCGAACCACAACGCGGTCGCCATGCATGGCGGCTTGCGCCGACTCACGCGGGATATAAACGTCACCCTTCAAACCGTCGATAGGATGATCGGGAATCAGGAACCCGTAGCCGTCGCGGTGCATGTTCAAGCGGCCCACCGCATACTCGCGGCTGAACTGGGTGACTACAAAATGCCCGGATCGTAATTCCACTAGTTGCCCGCGCTCGATCAGCCGATCCAGCGCACCTTCCAGCTCATCGCGCGACGCAAGCTTGGCGCCGAGCTCGCGAACCAATTGCTTGAACGTTGCCCGCGCGTGCGGAAGCCGCGCGACATGTTCCAGAATATTGGCGTCCGTCACAGGGGCTTGACGAATCCCTTGGGCGCCATCAGCGATCGAAGGCGTGTGCCTGTGAGTTCCAGTTCGTCACGCAGCACGCAGAGCGACATGCGCGACGGGTCAACAATGAGCCGGTAGTTCTGCTGGTTGACGTCGAGTTCCACTCTCCGATTTTACGCCTTGGGGAGCAGTTCCCGGGATCGCGGCTACAACTTGCGCCACTTCAACACTTCAGACTTTCGCGCTCGCCGCTACGAGCATCGACTCAAGAATCTGGTCGGAGACTTCTTTGACGGCTCCGGGCGAGTGAGCCAGAAACAGCGTGTTGGTCTTGTCGCTCTCGCCAATGGACTTCAGCGTGTCGAAATACTGAGTGACCATCACCAGCTGCATCACCTCCCTGGCCGACGCCCCTTCCACCACTTTTTGAAATTGCTCGATCGAAACCTGCAGCCCTTCGATGATAGCCTTCCTTTGGTTCGCGATTCCCTGGCCCTGCAGCGCCTTGCTCTCCGCTTCGGCCTCGGCTTTCTTGACCACCAGAATCTTCTCCGCCTCGCCCCGGGCGTTGGCGGCCACCTGTTCGCGCTGCGCCGCATTGATGTCGTTCATGGCCGACTTCACCTTGGCATCGGGAATGATATCGGTCACCAATACGTTGACAATTTCGTAGCCGAATAGCGCCATGTCCGCATCCAGCTCCTGCTTCACCGCCGCGGCGATGCTGGATTGCGAAGCAAATACCTCATCCAGCGTCATACCCGGAACATGCCCTAGGATCACCTGCTCCACATAGGATTGAATCTGCGCCACTGGGTCGGACAATTTGTAATAAGCGTCGAATACTTTCTCCGGACGTACGCGATTCTGCACGGAAATAGGAATCGTGACGAATACGTTGTCTTTGGTCTTGGTTTCCATGGTGAGCGTGATTTGATTCACGCGCAGGCTCACCGTGCCCGCCACCGTATCCACGAACGGCCGTTTCCAATTCAATCCGGGCTCTGCCACCCGAAGGAACTTACCGAAGCGTGTAATCACCGCGACCTCCGCCGTGCGTACAGTGAAGAAGCTTCCCAGAATCAGGTAGAGCAGGATGAACGCCACGGCCGCCAACGGTATCCAATAAAGTTGATCCATTTGCTTTCCTCCAGTGCACCTTCTCAAGAAGTCGCGTAAAGACAGCGGCGAAAACCGCGCGCCTAAACTAACGCAATTCTGGGCGCGGCGCAATTTCCAAGCTTTGCTGGCTGGTTTGTTCGATCAACTTTAACAGATCGGCGGCGCGAATCGGCTTCGACACGTAACCATCCATCCCCGCCGCCAGACATCGTTCTCTATCGCCCGTCATGGCATGCGCGGTCATCGCAATAATCGGAATGTGTTTGTTATGTCCGGCTTCATCGTCACGGATGACCTTGGTCGCCTCGAAGCCGTCCATCTCCGGCATCTGCACGTCCATGAGAACCATGTCGAAGGGCTCACGACGCAGCGCCGCAATCGCTTCTTTGCCGTTCCCGACAATCACTACGCTATGCCCGCTCTTTTCCAGCAGCCGGGCCGCTACGCGCTGGTTGACCACGTTATCTTCGGCTAACAGGATGCGCGACCGCAGCCCGCCGGCGCCATGCGGACGGAAGGTTGAGAGACGCGGGATGGTTCCGTGCTCTTCTCGTCTTCCGGGCGCCGCAGAGCCTGAACAATGGCGGCACGCAGTTCAGCGCGCCGTACGGGTTTCATCAGATGGGCCGCGGCGCCAATTTCCCGCCAGCGCCGCAGGTCTCCGCGCTTCTCCC
>CAVRZH010000057.1:0-7504 GCA_963725455.1 Bryobacterales bacterium | reverse complement strand
ATGTGCCTGTGCCGCTTGGCGCCGTTACGTATTGCTGTGCGGATTTGCGCCTCGGTGGGTTGGGGCGTTTTCGAGAGCAATTCCGATGCTTTCACGATCATGCCGTTGTAGCAATAACCGCACTGCACTGCCTGCTCATCAAGCATGGCCTGTTGCACCGGATGAAGCGCGGGAGTCTGTGCGAGCTTCCTCTGTGCGGCGTACCAGGCGGGCAGGCCTTCCAGCGTGGTTACCGATTTTCCGCGGACCGCCGAGACCGGTGTCACGCACGACCGCGTCTCCACTCCATTTACGAGCACGGAGCAGGATCCGCATTGCGCCAGGCCGCAACCAAAGCGCGGACCTTGCAGCATCAGCTCGTTGGCGAGAACGTACAGCAGCGGCGTGTCGGGCGCGGCGGAAACGGTCCACGACCGCTCATTCACCGTGATCTTGAGTTCCCCGGCCATTTCGCGAGCCTCCTGAATGCCTTCGGCTATCAGGTTATCAAATCATATTCTCAACAAATCAGTCTTTCTTCCGATGCCGGGGTCATCTTTAAGGATCATGCTGGAAGCATCATGGCAACCGATCTTCAAAATCTTTCGAACGAACTGGCCGCAACCGTGGAGCGCGCCGCCGGGAGCATCGTGGCCATTCACGGCCGGCGCGGCATTGGATCCAGCGGAATCGTCTGGCGCGACAACCTGATCCTGACGTCCAGCGAAGGCGTTCGCGCCGAAGAGGGCATCAAGCTCTTGCTTCCGGACGGCCGCGAGGCTACGGCACGATTGCGCGGACGCGATTCGGGTACCGACCTGGCCGTCCTGGAAAGCGATGCCGCGGATCTTCATCCACTCGAATTCACGGACGATGCCGCGCTGAAGGCCGGTCAACTGGCGGTGGCGGTGGGGCGCACGCTCAACACCGGGCCCATCGCTTCTTTCGGAATTGTCAGCGGCGTTTCCGGAGAATGGAAAACCTGGCGCGGCGGAAAGCTGGATCCGTTTGTTCGCTTGGATATTTCGGCTTATCCGACGCTCTCGGGCGGCGCCGCTTTAGACGCGAGCGGTAATCTGATCGGTCTGGTCTCCACGGGACTATCGCGCAGCTCCGTCTTCGCCGTGACGCGCGGCACCATCGAGCGAATCGCGGGAAAATTGAGCCAGCAAGGTTACGTCAGCCGAGGCTTCCTGGGAGTGGCGCTTCAGCCGGTGGGATTACCGCAACAGATAAGGCAGAAGTTCGAACAGGATAGCGGCATTATGTTGTTGGGCATCGAACCGGTAGGACCGGGGGCCGCGGCTGGATTGATCCTGGGAGATGTTTTGATAGCCGGCGATGGCCAGCCGCTGGCGCAGCCCGAAGCGCTGGCGGACTTGCTAGAGCGGACGCCTGCCGGGCAGGTGGTGAAGTTCAAATTGCTCAGGGCGGGCCAAGCGCTGGATCTTGATGTGCGCATCGGCGAACGGCCCAGGCGAAAGAATTAACAACTGCGGGAGACACCAGTGTGCCAAATGAATTTGGAGAAGTAATCGAAAAACTGCGCCGCTCCACGGTACAGGTTGGGCGTGGCGGGTCGGGTGTGATCTGGTCGCCGGATGGCAGGATCATCACCAATGCACACGTTGTGGATGGCGCCGGTAATTCGCGCGCGGTTGAGATAGAGCTGTGGAACGGCCGTCGCTTGCGGGGCGAGATAGTGCGGAAAGACAGGCGGCGCGATCTGGCCATGGTGCAAGTGCAGGCATCGGGCTTGCCCGCTGCCGCGCCCGGCGATTCGAATGCGCTGCGCGTGGGCGAATTAGTGATCGCAGTCGGAAATCCGCTGGGCTTCATCGGCGCAGCCAGCACAGGCGTGGTTCATCGAGTGGAAGATCGTTCTTGGGTGGTCAGCCAGCTTCGACTGGCGCCTGGAAACTCCGGCGGTCCACTCGCGAACGCGCGCGGTGAGGTGGTGGGCATCAACACCATGATCGCGGGAGCACTCGCTTTTGCGGTTCCATCTCGATCGGTGATGCGATTCCTGAAGCCCGAAAATATCGCAGACGGCGGATTGGGCGTGGTGGTGCAGCCGGTCTGGCTGAAGCGCACAGCGCGCGAACTCGGCCTTATTGTTTTGGACGTAATTCCGCATTCCCCGGCTGATCGCGCGTCACTGCTGCAGGCCGATATTTTGGTGGGTGCCGGCGGAAGGCCATTTCAGGCGGTTCAAGATCTGGAGATCGCGATCGACGCAAGCCGCGGAGGAATCCTCGATCTTCAATTCCGCCGCAGTGCCAGCGCCAATATTCGTATGGTGGCTGTTCCAATGGCCGCAGTCACGGTACGCGCGGCGTGATTCGCGTTCTACTTGCCTCGCAATCGGCCGAGTTGGAAGCAGCCATTCGCTCTAGCACGTCGCTCGCATTTGCAGGAAGAGCCGACCCTTCCCAGCTTTTCGTAGGAGAACTGCACGCCGACGTGTTGCTGTTGGAATTCGAAGACGCGAGCGATCACGATTGGAACGCTCTGGCCGACCTTCCGATTCCCGTGATTCTCCTCATGGACCCGTCCAGTTCCAGCCTGGCGAACTCCGCCTTGCGCTCCGGCATTCGCGGCGCAATTTCATCCGACGCCACTCCGCAGGAACTGGAAAGCGCGGTGAATGCCGTTTACGCGGGGCTGGCTGTGGCCACCGCCGATTTCCTGCTCGAACTGCATCCTTTCGCCGAACAATTACTCGAACCGCTCAGCGCCCGCGAACTGGAGGTGCTGGATCAGTTAGCGGAAGGGCTGAGCAACAAGCTGATCGCGCATCGGCTGAATATTTCGGAACACACCGTCAAGACGCATGTGGCGTCTATCTTCGCCAAGCTCGGAGCGTCCAGCCGCACGGAGGCTGTATCGCAGGCGATTCGAAGAGGCTTGGTGATGCTATGAGACCGGCTGTTAGCTCCGCTTTCTAACGGTGAGGGGAGCAACATTCCCGCATCACTGCGATCCAACCAGTGGAATGGACCATCGGAATTCTCCGCTATCGGACTGGCCTGTCTACCGTCAGGCCAGAAGTTTGGATTTATTGGGTTTGAACGGAACGGCGGCATCGCCGCGTACCAAATCGCTGGCCGCCCGGACTGCCGGGGCCGACAGAATTGTACGATCGGTCTGCCCTTATTGCGCGGTGGGCTGCGGTCAGCTGGTGTACGTCAAGGATGAAAAGATCATTGACATCGAGGGCGATCCGGCATCGCCGCTTTCGCATGGCTGCCTATGTCCCAAGGGCGCGGCGACATTCCAATTGGTTACCGGGTCGCATCGGGTGGACCACGTGCTGTATCGCCGCCCGCACGGAACAACCTGGGAACAAATCCCGCTCGAACAGGCCATGGATATGGTTGCGGAGCGGGTGAAGAAAACACGCGACGAAACCTGGGAGGATCAGACCGAGCAGGGCCATCCGCTGCGCCGGACCATGTCGATGGCGCATCTGGGCGGGGCCACGCTCGACAATGAAGAAAACTATTTAATCAAGAAACTATTCACCGCGCTCGGGATTATTCAAGTCGAAAATCAGGCCCGTATATGACACTCCTCCACGGTCCCCGGTCTGGGGATCTCCTTTGGACGGGGCGGAGCAACGAACTTTCCAGGTGACCTGGTGAATTCCGACGTCATCGTCATCCAGGGATCGAATATGGCGGAATGCCATCCCGTGGCGTTTCGATGGGTGATGCAAGCCCGCGAACGCGGCGCTACGGTGATCCACGTGGATCCGCGCTTCACGCGCACCAGCGCGGCGGCGAATATGCACGTGCCCATTCGCGCCGGAACGGATATCGTTTTCCTGGGTGGCATCATTCGATACATCATCGAAAACCAACGCTATTTCTACGATTACCTCGTGAATTATACGAACGCGCCTGCCATCATCGAGGACGACTTTCAGGACACCGAAGATCTGGACGGCATTTTCAGCGGCTGGGATAGGGATCGCGGGCAATACGACAGCAAAACCTGGATGTACAAGGATGTTTCTCTCGAAGCGGCGGCTGGCGCGCGCGAACCGCAGAGCGGCCAGGCTATTAAGGAGACGCTCCAAGCGGAGCATACCGATCCCACTTTGCAGGATCCGCACTGCGTCTTCCAAATCCTGAAGCGCCACTATTCCCGCTACACGCCCGAAATGGTTGAGGAAACGTGCGGCACGTCGCGAGATCAGTTCTTGCGCGTGGCCGACGCTTTGTGCCGCAATTCCGGCCGGGATCGCACCGGCGCGTTCGTCTACGCGGTGGGTTGGACGCAGCACACTGCGGGTGTCCAGTTCATTCGCACCGCGGCGATTATCCAATTGCTGTTGGGTAATGCGGGCCGCCCAGGCGGGGGGATTCTGGCGCTGCGGGGGCACGCGTCCATTCAAGGGTCGACTGACATTCCAACGCTCTATGAGTTGCTTCCCGGCTATCTCCCGATGCCGAAAGCAAAGACCGATGTCGATTTAGAGCACTACATCGGACTGAACCAGTCGCCCTCTGGGTGGTGGGGCGAGTTTCCAAAATACATCGTGTCGCTCTTGAAAGCGTGGTTCGGAGCGGCCGCGACCAAGGACAACGACTATTGCTACGACTATTTGCCGACGTTGACGGCGGATCACTCGCACATGGCCACGGTCACCGACATGGCCGACGGGAAGCTCAAGGGCTATTTCGTGATGGGCGAGAATCCAGTGGTTGGGTCCATGAATGGACCCCTGCAGCGCAAAGGCCTGCGGCATCTGGAATGGCTGGTGGTGCGCGATTTTCAACTGATTGAGACGGCCGACTTTTGGAGGGATGGCCCCGAGATCGAGAGCGGCGCGGTGAAGCCGGAGGACATCGCGACTGAGGTCTTCTTCTTTCCTGCCGCGGCTCACACCGAAAAAAGCGGCACGTTTACGAACACACAGCGGCTTTTGCAGTGGCATCAAAAAGCCATTGAGCCGAAAGGCGATACGCGCAGCGAGTTGGATTTTATCTACCAGCTCGGTTGCCGGCTGAAGAAGCTCTACGCCCAGGAGTTCGATCAACGGCGTAACTGGCCCATCCGCGATCTGAACTGGGATTATCCCCTCGAAGGGCCGCTGCGGGAACCCTCGGCCGAAGCAGTCTTGCGCGAAATCAACGGCTACACGGTGGCGGATGGCAAAATAGTGGACGGCTTTACCGCGCTTCAAGCGGACGGTTCCACGGCGTCTGGGTGTTGGATCTATTCCGGATGTTTTCGCGATGGCGTGAATCAGACCGCTCGAAGAAAACCGCACTGGGAGCAATCGCCGGTGGCGCTGGAGTGGGGCTGGGCATGGCCGCACAATCGCCGCATCTTGTATAACCGCGCCTCCGCCGACCCCGACGGCAGGCCCTGGTCGGAACGTAAGCGGCTGGTCTGGTGGGACGAAGCGAAGAAGGAATGGACGGGTGAGGACGAGCCGGATTTTATCTTGAATCGTCCGCCTTCCTACCGGCCTTCCAAGGATGCTCGCGGCAAGGACACCATTTCGGGCGCTGATCCCTTCATCATGCAGCCCGACAGTAAGGGCTGGCTCTACGCTCCCGCGGGCTTGCATGACGGCCCTCTGCCGACGCATTACGAACCAGAGGAGTCCGTGGTTCGAAATCCGCTTTATGGACAACAGTGCAATCCCGCGCGCATGGAGTGGATGCGCAGGGACAATCCCTATCAACGTCCGTATGACGATCCTCAGTTCCCGTATATGCTCACCACCTACCGGTTGACAGAGCAGCACACCGCCGGAGGCATGAGCCGATGGTTGTCATGGCTTGCCGAACTTCAGCCGGAGATGTTTTGCGAGGTGTCGCCGGAATTGGCTGCTGAGCGCGGACTGAAAAATGGCGGATGGGCCACCATCTGGACCCGGCGGGCCGAGATTGAGGCGCGAGTCCTGGTGACGCGACGCCTAACCCCGCTGCATGTTGGCGGCCGGATCGTACATCAGATCGGGCTGCCCAACCATTGGTCGAGCAAAGGATTGGTGCGCGGAGACGCCGCCAACGATTTGATCGCCTTCGTCGCTGAACCGAATGTCGCCATTCAGGAGTCAAAAGCGTTTACCGGGAATATTGTTGCGGGCCGCCGGGCCAGGGGGAACCGGCGCCTGACGGGCGATGCGCTCGGCGCGGACTCTTCTCGCTGGAATTGGGAGCGCGACTTACCCGCGGTGGGAAGCGAGCATTCCGGGAAACACGGACACAAATTCGCACAGTCTAAAGAAGGTAAAGCATGACGGGGAAGGTTTGATATGGCAGCCGCCACTGGATTCTTTACCGACACCACGCTTTGTATTGGGTGCAAGGCTTGCGAAGTCGCCTGCAAGCAGTGGAATCAGCTTCCGGACGACGGCTTCCTGTTCAGCGGTATGTCGTATGACAACACGGTCCAGCTGGGCGCATCCACGTGGCGTCACGTCGCTTTCATAGAACGCCCGGTGGCGTTGTCGAACCAGGATGCCGGAGCTTTCTCGTGGCTGTTTTCGTCCGATGTCTGCAAACATTGCGCCCGGGCCGGGTGTCTCGAAAGCTGCCCCACGGGCGCCATCATTCGCACCGAGTTTGATTCGGTCTATGTGCAACCGGACGTCTGCAATGGCTGCGGATACTGCGTAGTGAACTGCCCGTTTGGAGTCATCGATCGGCGTGAGGAGGATGGCCGCGCATGGAAGTGCACGCTGTGTTATGACCGGCAGCGTGAGAACATGGTGCCCGCCTGCGCCAAGGCGTGTCCCACGGCATCCATACAGTTCGGCGAGTTGGACGAGTTACGCCGCCATGCGAAAGAGCGCGTGCAGCAGCTGCACTCGCAAGGATTGCAGGAAGCTTACTTATACGGCGCCGATGAGGAAACCCAGCCGGGGACGCAAGGCCTGAACGCATTTTTCCTGCTGCTCGACAAGCCGGAAGTGTACAACCTGCCGCCGGAGCCGAAAGTACCCACCAAAGGAGTGGGGGCTGCGTGGGCTTCCATGGCGTTCGCTGCGCTGGCAATGGCGGGAGCTGCTGTTGGCGCGGTCTTATTCCAGGCAGGAGGACGGCGATGAGCGCGATTCTGTTCCCGGATTCCACGGATCCGGTGGAAACCGATGGCCGCGATATCGATCCGCAACTAGGAAAGCTCGCGGGTGAAGCGGGTGGTCAGCTAGTAGCGGGTGTGGCGGATCGTCACCTCGAAAAAGTGGCCCAAACATGGGGGCAAGTCCCGGCTCCGGTGGCCGCCGATCCCAGCTATTATGACCGACCCGTCTTGAAAGCCCCGGTATGGAGCTGGGAAATTCCGCTTTATTACTATGTCGGCGGCGCGTCGGGCGCCACGCTGGCCTTGGGAGCGGCGGCGCTGGTGGACGGTTCCGGCGAGTTGCACCGCATGATGCGGCGCTGCCGTTGGATCGCGATGCTCGGCTGCTCTCTGAGCGGCGTTCTTCTGATTGACGATCTCGGGAGGCCGGAGCGCTTTCTGAATATGCTGCGGGTGTTTCGTCCCACCTCCCCGATGAACC
>CAVRZH010000056.1:0-14494 GCA_963725455.1 Bryobacterales bacterium | reverse complement strand
GTGTTATGTCCTGTTCTTCGTTCAGTTGGGTAGCTGCTTCCGGCGGCGAATTCAAGCGGCGGCAGCGCGCCAGTTCGCCATCCAGGTGCAGGAACAGCGAGCGGGCATTGGGCAGGCCCGTCATGTAATCGGTGGACGCGGAGCTTTCCGCTTGCTGGAACCGCAGGGCGTTCTCGATGGAAAGCGAAAGCTTGGGAACAATCGCCAGCAAAATGCGCAGATGATCGTTGGTAAAGGCGTCGCGCTCGGTTTGATACAGCGTCAGAACACTCACCGTGCCGTTCAGGCCGATGAGCGGGACCGCCAGCGCGCTGCGCATGGTGGTGAACTTGGTCTCGTCGTCCAGATAGCCCGGTTCCACTGACGGATTGCCGTTGATGATGGGCTTGCGCTTCTCCGCCACCCATCCCGACAAGCCCTGGCCGAGAGGAATCTCGAGGGAAGAGAACAGGCGAAAGTTCTCGCCATTCACATACTCGGCCCGCAATCGGTCTTCCCGCAAAACATAGATCGCCAGCGAATCGTAGGGGATCATGCGCTTCAGGCGCAACGCCAGTAGCGAGAGCGTTTCATTCAGGCTGAGAGAATTTCCCAGGTCCTGCGCCAGCTCGAAGAGGTTCTGCACTTCCTGCCGGGCCGCGGCGATGGAAGTGAGGAAGTGTTCGGGCGGCTCTGAAGCAGGAGTTTGCCGGATGCTCTCGAACCCAGCCGCGGGTTCCAGGCCGCGCTCGATCTTGACACCGGTCGAAAGTTTGGACGTCTCCACTTCCTTTGAAGTGGCCAGGGCTTCCAGTTCGATGTAACGGCGCTGCAGCACTTCCACCACGTGTGGATCGAACGCCTTTCCAGCCTCGGCCGCCACCTTGTCCATGGCTTCATCGAGAGGCAGCGCGCGGCGATACTGCCGGTGCGAAGCCAGCGCGTCCAGGCAGTCCACTGCCGCCAGGATTCGCGCGCCGATCGGAATGCTTTGCCCCTCCAGCCCATCGGGGTAGCCGGTGCCATCCCAGCGCTCATGGTGGGACCGCACAATGGGGGTAACCGGATGCGGAAAGCGTACTCGCTCCAAAATTTCGGCGCCCACCACCGGGTGGATCTTCATCTTCTCGAACTCTTCACGGGTCAGTTTGCCCGGTTTCGAGATAATGTGCTCCGGCACAGCCAGTTTTCCGATATCATGCAGCACTGCGGCGGCCCGCAGCGCCTCCAGTTGGGACTCGTCCAGCCCCAAATCCTTACCCACTTCCACCGCATAGGTCTGCACCCGCTGCAGATGATCGTGCGTGGTGTGATCCTTGGCTTCGATGGCCAGGGCCAGAGCCTCAATCGTCCGCAGATGCAGCGAAGCCATCTCTTCAGCGTGCTTCTTCTCGTCTTCCATCCGGCCCAGGTACAGATAGTAGGAGCGGTAAATCAAATACACCACGGGAACTGCCAGCAGCGCGGTCTGCCATCCAAAATGGCGATTGACGGCGCTGGCCGTGCCCACGATGATCGCGCCCAGCAGATAGTAGGGAAACGACCAGAAGTAGCATTCCCGCCAGACGCGTCTCAGAGAGCGGCGCTCGGTAAGCGCGATAGCGCCCGCCACGGGAAACGTATTCAGCATGAAGAACGCCGTGGCCGTCACCATCAAGCGCAGCGCCGGTTCCAGGTGCCCGCGGACCAGCACCGGCGAATGATAAACCGCGCCGGCGGTCAGAACTGTGATCGCCATGCTGCCAAGATTGAAAAGCACCTGATGCCATTTAGGACGCTGCCTGTAGTTCCACAGGCACTGCATGAGGATGGCCGCGCACCCGATAAACATCGCTTCGGGCAGGGACAACTCCACGATGGCGAACAGAATAAAGATAAATAGCACGCTCAGCGCGCCGCTGATGCCCGGTAGCGAAACTTTCAGCCGCGAAGCGACGATCGCCAATGTCAGGTAGCACAGAAAGCGAATCAGATCCTGGGATTCCCAGCGGGCTAACTCGGAAACCGCGACTGCGGCGCCGATGACTACGACCGCGGAAACGTAGATCTTGGCCGTGAGGGACATCCTGTTCCTGTTCGTCGACAACCTGGTCAGTTTTTCGGACAGCGTTTCGGTCGGATTCTTGACCGGCTTTCGCTTAATCAACCCTGGCATGCGTACTACTGGGTTTGCAGATCCACTGCCAAAGGCCCACGCCGCTATCCGGTTGATAGATCGGCCAGAACCGGCTTGATCGTTAGGAGAAAACGCCAAATTGTCGCGGCTGTTTCGGCCCGTTCGAGACATTCTGTCCCGTGGGGCACCGGCGATCTCGGGTCCTCCTTGAGTGATTTCTCCGAGGCAATCGGAACGGAAGTACCATGCTGTTTCCGGCCCAAAGAGCCGAATTGCAAAATAGTGCCTCTATCTCCCCAGGCCAAGTCCTATCTAGGCATGCCCGCGATCATTTCGAGCCCGGGAATGCGACAGCTCATCGAGCTGGCCGAAAGAATCGCGCAAAGCAATGCAGCTGTTCTAATTACGGGCGAAAGCGGGTCTGGCAAGGAGCTGATTGCCCGGGCCGTCCATCATTATTCGCTGCGCTGCGCAAAGCCTTGGGTAGACGTGAGTTGCGCTGCTCTGCCGGAACATTTGGTGGAAAGCGAGCTGTTTGGCTACGAAAAGGGTGCCTTCAGCGGAGCGGACGCCGCCAAGCCCGGACTGTTCGAACTGGCCCATCACGGGACCCTGTTCCTGGACGAGGTCGGCGAATTGGAGCCTCGCATGCAGGTAAAGCTGCTTCGTGTCTTGGATGGCGTGGCATACTACCGGCTGGGGGGGACCAGGAAAGTGACCGTGGACGTGCGCATCGTGGCGGCCACCAATCAGGACCTGGAACACATGGTGGATACCGGAAGCTTCCGCGGAGATCTTTACCATCGGCTGGGCCAAATCTGTCTGCGCGTGCCGCCACTGCGGGAACGTCGCGAAGACATCGTGCCGCTGGCCGAACATTTCCTGAAGCAAACCAACTCGCAGCTGAGCTTTTCGGGAGAAGCGCTCCGGATCCTGGAGGGACATCCCTGGCCAGGGAACGTGCGGGAGCTGCGCAACGTGGTCACCAAAGCGGCCGTGCTGTCGCGCCATAGCGAAATCGGCGCAGACGATCTGTTGCTGCCGCCACCGCGCGCATCCATCATGGCAACGGCCACTCCTATGCCCATCCCTCCGTCGGCGGCTGCTTCTGTAGTCCCCTCGGAAAATCTGGACGGCATGGAAAAGACCACCATCCTGCGGGTGCTGGCTCAGACCAATGGCCATCAGCAAAAAGCGGCGGAGTTGCTCGGCATCTCCCGGCGCACGCTGAGCCGCAAACTGAAACTTTACGGAAGGGAGGCCGTGCGGCAGTCCTACGCTTCTTGAGCGCCGGCATTGCCCGCCTGATGCAGATGTCAGCCGCCGATCGCAGAACAGAGCGCCGTTACCGCGGCCAGGGCGCCCTCAGACTTTCGTTCGACGATCCTTCGCCGCAGGAAATCGTCGGCCGCCTGCTGGACTACAGCAAGAGCGGATTTCGCGCCGTTCACGAGTATGCGGCGCTGCACACCGGACAAGTGGTCGCGTTCCAACATGCCATCGCCGGGGGCAAAGCGCGCGTGATGTGGAACCGCATCGCCGACGACCACGTGGAAACCGGATTCTTTGTAATTCAGTAACGGCGCGGACTTATTTCGCCAACCGGACGCATGGCGCGAAAACTCCAACTGTGATCTTTTATATGGGAGGAGACCGGTATGACTAGAAAAATCGCGCTTAGCGCCGCAGCGCCTTTAATGCTTGCGCTGCTTGGATCGCCGGCTGTCGCGGCGGAGAACCAAACCGAGCGGGAAGTTCATGATCGCGCTCAAATCGAAAAGCTGATGTGGCAGTACGTTCGCGCCCTCGATACGGAAAACGCCGATGCCTATGCCGCCGTTTACACAGCGGATGGACAGTTCGGCAACGGCGCCAATGCGGTCAAGGGACGCGACGCGCTCAAGAAAATGATCAACGATTTTCGGCAGCGCGCAGCGGAAAATGAAACCAAGAGCGGAGACAAGCGGCCGGCCATGTACCACGTGATCGCCAACAGCTACCTGGAATTTCTCGACAAAGATCATGCGCGTCTGGAGGCTTATTGGATGACCGTGTTTGCGGCCGCCGGTCCGAAGATGCCGTCGCGTGTAGCCGCGGCCGGACGGGAAGTGGATGAACTCGTTCGATCGAATGGGCAGTGGCTGATCAAGATCCGGGACGTTGCGCCCAAGGACCAGCCTTAAGCGGCGCATCCCCAGCAAATCGGAGACAGCGTCTCAGCGCTACTTGTTTTCGGCTGGAAACCTGGTATCCATCGGCTTATTCGGGTTGGCGCGGATCTGGAGCTCGGCGCAATGGTGATAGGTATAGTCGCCGTCTTTGTTCCTGCCATGGGCCGCCATGAACTCGATCACCTGCAAGGTGCATTTCTCGCAGCTGATGTTCGGAATCTCGATATCGGTTTCCTGTTCCTTGTCGAAAGGCGCGACGTGCATGAACAAGCCGTCGGCCAGAACCGGCGGTGACGGCGGATAATGAATGGTTCCCGAAACAGATCGCGGGCCCTTGGGCCCGGGCTCGCTTATGGCTTCCGGATCCGGCGGAAGTTCAGCGCGCGAATTCACGGCCAGCGCCACGCGATAAAAGCCCGGATGGAAAGCCATCTCCCGGATTCGGATGTGAAGCTTGTCACCGCCTTGAATTTTCGTGATGGCGCCGGTGGGTTTGCCAGGGTCGGTTAACGTTCCCCCGCAGGGAGCCGACCACTGCGGATCACCCAGTTCCGATTCCTCAAGCCAGGACGCGGGCTCCAGCAGTCTGAAATGCGCGACGCCCAGCGGCGCCAGCGCAAGCAGCAGCCCGCCGCCCAGCAGAATGGTAAAGGTTCTCATGCCATCCCTCCCTTCAGTAATCGGCTTGAATCCGCTGCAGGCCGTTCTGAAGCGCCGCATCCACGCGCGCCGCGACATGGGTCATCACTTGGTAGCCGGCGCCCATCACCAGCCAGCTGGCGCAAGTTGCGGCGGGGGCAATCTGGGAAACCGGCGACCGCAGCAGCGCCAAAACGAGTCCGGCCAGAGGAAAACAAACCGCGACCATGCCGACCCGCGCGATCTTCGGAGCGACCAATAGCTGAAGGGCCCGAAAAAAGATTCCGTTGACGAGTCCAAAAATCAGAAAGCTGATGCGCAAACCCGCTGCGGCGCAAAACAGCATGAGGACGGTGACGATCACCGTGAGCAGAAATGCTGCCTTTTGAAACCGGTGGTTTTCGAAAAAGTTTTCAAGCGAAGTCACGCCCAGATAGGCGGCCACGGACGCCAGGATATCGAGCGCTTCAATCACCGTGTGCCTGCTTGCCAGCACCTTCATGATGGGCGTGCCAAAGCCCAGCGCCAGCCCTGTCTGGATGGCCAGAATTGCCGCTATCAGCGAACTCGCCAGCAGCAGGATCGAAAGCGCCAATGCGATCGCCCGCAGCCTGCGCCGTTCGTGCCGGTAAACCCAGGCGAATCCTTGAGCGATTTGGCCAGGATCGCCAAAGTTCGCCAGCACCAGTTTCTCGATCTCATCTTCTTCGCGGCCAGCCTCGCGCGCCGCCCCAACGAAATCTTCGATATGAGCGCGAAGCTCGCGTTCAATCTCCCGCCGCCGCATCCAGGACGGAATCCGCGAGGAATTCAGGACGCTGTCGATCAGATCATCCGCCGCGCGCATTTACTTACTCTCCAGTATTGCCGCCATCGCGCCCGTCAAATGCTGCCACTGTCTTTCGTACGCCGCGGCCGTTTTCTTGCCTTGGGGCGTCAGCGAGTAATACTTGCGCTCCCGCCCGTTGTCGGCCGTGCGCCATACGGACTTGATCTGGCCCTTTTTCTCCAGTTGATGCAGGGCGGGGTAAAGCGTGCCCTCTTTGAACGCGAAAGCATTGGCGCTGCGTCGCGAGGCTTCCTGAAGGATTTCGTAGCCGTACATCTCTCCGCGCGATAGCAGATTGAGCAGCAATAAACTGATGCTGCCTTTTAGAAACTGCCGGTCGATCTCCATGCCTTTGTTTGACAAGCCTTGTTTGACAAGCATTGCATAACAAGGTATCATCCAAAAGCCATTCTGTCAATCGCACAGTGGGAGGCGCACGATGTGGAAACGTTCGATTGTGCTCTGCAGCGCATGGTTTATCTTCGTAGCGGCCGGCTGGTCCCAGGAGGCGCCCGCCGGCGTATCGGGCCTGGATGCCATCGCCGCGCGGCAGGCCAGCCTGGATATGTCCTCCATCACGTTCCGCTCGATGGGCGATGCCATGCAAGCGGGACGCGAGGCCAAGAGTCAGGGCTATTCGGCGGCTTCTCTGGCCAAGTGGGCGAAAGCTCTTCCGCGAATGTTTCCGGCGGGAACGGGCCAAGGCGAGACGTCGGCCGATACGCAGGCGCGCCCGGACATCTGGCGAGACCGTGCCGGCTTCGAGCGAGCCGCGGCCAATTATGCGGACCAGACCGGCCGGTTGGCTGCTCTCGCGGCGGCCAACGACACAGCCGGGTTCACAAAACAGCTCGATGTGGTGAATCAGGCCTGCGCCATCTGCCATGGCCGCTATAAGGCGGGGGCCCAAGGTCCGCCCCGGAAATGAGCATCGCGCGAGTCTGTGAAAATCACTGACTCGGCCTCAGATCCTCCAGCGAGATCTGGGGGAAATACAATCCCTCCGGCTTCCGCGTCCACCAATCCCCGGTCGCGCGCCGTTCCGCGAAATTGGTGAACGAATAATCGAATAGCTCCGCGCGCACGTATTTGGGCGGTGCGCCGGGAAACGGATTTTTCTTGAGCAATCCTAATACTTCCGGCGACCCTTGCAGCACACGCAGCATGAAATTGGTGAACCACGGCGTTCCGCGATAATCGGACAGCGCCGCGAACCACATCTGCCAGTCCAGCCGTGGCTGATAAGGCGCCACCCAGTGCGGAGGTTGCCGCAGATCGCCGGTTTTATAGGGAAATTCGTAGTCGAGCCAAGTGCTGCCGTCGCCCGAACCTTGCACGATGATCTCCGGCCGCGTGGTGGTCATGGACGCGAACAGGCCGTAGGTGTTGGCGATTTGAAACGGACTGGCGATCCGCTCCAGCGCATTTTCCGGTTCGGGCGACGTGTTGAAAAACATCTCGTCGAGTTCGGAAACGCTGAGCACGAGAATCACGATGGACACCGCCCCAACGGCGATGGCTCTGGTACGCGCGGTTCGGGACGGCAATCGCGCCGTCCATTTCTCCAATGCACGATCATCGAAAAGAAAAATGCACAGTGACATGGTGAGCAGATTGAAAAACGTATAGTTGCCGGTCAGAAAGATCAGCACTTGCAAAAACAGCGCCGCGCCCGCGCCCCAGAACCGCCAGCAACGCGGGGCAAAAAACAGAAACGGAATAACCAGCTCAATGAACAGCACGCTGGCGGTGGAGAAGCGCTGGAACCAGAGCGGCAACTGGTACATGTACCAGGCCAGTGGCGTCGGCAGGGGCTGCGTCATGTAGTGGAATGCCAGGGCCGTCCAGTCCCGCCAGACCGGATCGTGGCTGGTGAGTTTCACTACACCCGATAAAAACATCAGGCGGAAGAGCAGCCATCGAAACAAAATCACTACAAATTTGGAGTTCCCGAGGAAAATCGCCAGGAACCCGGTTTCCAGCAGCAGCGAATCCCACTGGAACGACAGAAAATCCTGGCCGGCGGTGCATAGGGACAAATACAAGATGTATAGACCTGCCAGCAGCAGCCGCTCCCACGGGCCTTTCAATATTCCCAGCAGCAACAAGGCCGCCATCGCCGCGCCGGTGTTGCAAACCGCCTTGAGAAACCCATCGCCATGCGCCAGCCAGAAGATGGACGGCATGGTCCAATAGCCGCGTACTCCCAGCGCCTTCGCAACAGCCGCCAGATATCCGCCCAGCGGCAAAATGCCGCGACTTCCGATCAGGCCCGTGATCTGTCCAGCCAGCGACGCAAAAGCGATCAGGTAAATCGCCGCCAGCAGCCGCGGGAAAAGCCACTCGATTTTGGCGAACTTCAACGGCAGAACGGTTTTGCCGAAAGTGAACCGGGTTAAGTGGTAGAAGAATGTACGATGGCTCGCAATCATCCGATAAGCCGCCTCGGTAGCCGGGGCAAAACCCGGCACGTGGTTGTATGCCCACAAAAGCCCGGCCATCCCACGCGCGTGGGTCAAAGTCATGAAAACGGCTCGGGCCCCGCTGAATACTTCCCCGCCGGGGAGGACTAACTGCACGGATTCGCTGAAATTTTTGGGCAGAATCTGCGGATAAAGGCTGCCCACCTCCTGGGATGCGGCGTACGCCACCCGGTCGCCGGTAAGCGCCTTCCAATATTCGATCCAGATGCGGCAAAAGCCGCAATGTCCGTCGAAAATGACTAGAGGAAGGTCCGGCATAGCCTGCCTCTACAGTTTTTCATAGGTGCCGGTCCTAAGAACTGGGGAAGTGCTAGAATTGACGATGAGTGTGAGTGCAACTTTTGTGTGGCGTGGAAACGTCTACCATCTGAGCGTGATTGAGGCGCAGTAGAAGACTATGTCTGCTCATGACCAACCAATGGCCTATCCCGCGGGACAACCAGGGGGACAACCAGGCGGACGACCTCCAGTCAAACCCCAACCCAGTCCCGAACCGGAAGTCAACTTCTTGTTACCCACCGAAGTTGAGGAGCCTTTCCTGCGCTCTCTCACTCGGAACATCAAGGAACTCTTTCACCCGCCCAAACTCCCGCCCTTGGAAGTAACTTCCAAACCAGTCGCGGTCAGGGATATTTGGGGAACCTACGGCGGAGGGGAGAGACGCGCCGGCCTGACGTCGTTCGCGGTCCACGTGGGTGTGATCGCGCTGCTGTTTTTGCTGGGAACCAACAAAGCAGTGCAGCAGGTGGTCAAACAACAGATCGAGTTGATCGCACCGGATATCGCGCCCTATAAGCCTACGGTCAAGAAGGATGCCATGCACGGTGGAGGTGGTGGTGGAGACCGTTCCCCCACGCCTGTCAGCAAGGGCAACCTTCCCAAGCTCGCCAAGAGACAGTTCGTTCCGCCCATGGTCAAGCCGCCGGACAATCCCAAGCTGGTCATGGATCCGACGCTGATTATTCAGCCGGATGCTAATATCCCGAAAATCAATTCGCCCGATTTGGGCGATCCGTTGTCGAAGTCTGGAATCGCGTCCAATGGCTTTGGAGCGGGCGGTGGCATGGGCAGCGGGCGCGGCGGCGGTGTGGGGCCAGGCTCGGGGCCGGGCTTTGGACCGGGGTCGGGTGGTGGCATGGGCGGCGGCGCCTACCGGATCGGCGGCGGTGTTTCTCCTCCCAGCATCCTTTACAAGGTGGAACCGGAATACTCAGAAGAAGCACGCAAAGCCAAGTTCCAGGGAACGGTGCTTCTTTTCGTGGTGGTGGATGAGCATGGTAACCCGCGCGATATCAAAATCCTTCGCCCGCTGGGCTTAGGCCTGGATCAAAAGGCTGTCGAAGCGGTGGAGAAGTGGAAGTTCAGCCCTGGTAAAAAGGACGGCAAGCCCGTCCCGGTGCAAGCTCAGATCGAAGTGAATTTCCGGCTGCTGTAGTCGCTACTTTTTCGGCTGCGACTCCGCGCACATCTGATCCGTCGGCTCCCAATCCACGATATCGATCGCAATTCCTTGTTTGCAGGCGTTGCGGCCCGCGTGCGCCTTGCCTTGGATGGTGATCACCGTGTTCAGGTCAGGCTTGGGCGCGACGATAAAGCTATAAGTGGTGCTGCCGTCCAGCGTCTGTAGCAATAGGCACTCGCTCGCCGTGGCGCGCCGGACGCAGCCAGTGGCCCTCACTTCGGTAATTTCAAACTTGGGCTTTTGCTGTGCCATCAGAAGCGTGCTTAATAGCGCTAGAACGAGCATCTGCTCCCAGTGTCGCATTTTGCTTCCAGGGTTGAAATAAACTGAACTGATGCCAATCGCGATGGTCACCGGAGCCAGCAGGGGCGTGGGCCGGGGCGTCGCCATCGCGCTGGCCGAAGCCGGATTCCAGGTTTGCGCAACCGGACGCACTATTGCATCGGCGAATCTTCCGCCGGAAATCGAGCGGATCACTTGCGATCATTTGGATGATTTGCAGACCAAAGCGGCCTTCGAACGCCTGTCCGGGGATCTGGATGTTCTGGTTAATTCCGCCTGGGGCGGGTACGAGCGCATGCTGGAAGACGGACAGTTCACCTGGCCCTTGCCGTTCTGGGAACAGCCGCTCCATCGCTGGACCAGCATGCTGGACGCGGGCGTGCGTGCCGCGTTTGTGGCTTCCTCGCTCGCGGCGAAAATCCTGCTGCCGCGCCGCAGGGGGCTCATCGTGAACATCAGCTATTGGGCTGCGCGCAAGCATATCGGTAACGTGATCTACGGCGTCTCCAAGGCGGCCACCGATAAAATGACGTCCGACATGGCGGAGGAGCTGCGCCCGCACAATATAGCCGCGATTTCGCTCTATCCCGGGCTGGTCCGGACCGAAAACGTGCTGCGCTCCGGCTGGTTCGATCTATCCAACAGCGAGAGCCCGGAGTTCATCGGACGCGTCATCGCGGCGCTGTGGAGCGATCCGGCGCTGCTGGAGCGCTCGGGTCAGGTGCTGGTGGCCGCCGCCGTCGCCTCCGAGCTTGGCGTTCGGGATGTGGACGACAAGCAGCCGACGCCGCTCACGCTAAGCACTGCATAAGCTGAGATACGGCGTGAGCTGGTGAAGGGCGAAAGTCCGTGAAACGCGGTCCGCAGCCGGTGCGTTAGTATTTTAAGTAGACGTACGGCGGCGCCAAAAGGAAGTCCTAGCATGTTCCGAGCTGCTCCACTCCGCGTATTCATCTCGGTGCTCTTCGCCTGTGCTATGGCATGCGGGCAATCGTCCAGCACACTGGCGCCTGGCACGCCGGCGCCTGCGGAGGCACCCGCTGGCACACCATCGGCAGGTGACGACAACGTCACATTTCACAGCGATGTATCGCTGGTTCGCGTGGACGCCCAGGTGGTGGACGCGAGCAACCGTCCCATCATTCATCTGCACGCGGGCGATTTCGTTTTGCGAGAGAACGGCAAAGTGGTTCCGATTCGCAACTTCGCCGCCGACAACATGCCCATCGATGTGCTGTTCCTGCTGGATGTCAGCGGCAGCATGCGTCCGCACGTGCAGCGCATCGCCGATGCCTCCGGCGAAGCTCTGAACCAGTTGAATCAGGCGGACCGCATGGGGATCATGGTCTTCGACCGCTACACCCGGGTGCGCCTGGCGTTTAGCAGCAGCAAGCAGGAGGTACAGCGCGGCTTCGACCGCCTGCTGCGCGAGGAACGCTTCAATGGTGGAACCGATATCACGCGCGCCATGCTGGACGCCGCCGATTATATGGCCCAACACGGACGCCGCGACGCCCGGCGCGCCATAGTCATCCTGACCGACGATCAGACCGAGTTCGATCGGGACGATATCGGCGTCGGCCGGGCGCTGACGCACGCCAATGCCGTGATGTGCGCGCTCATCGCGCCAGACGCCATGCCGTACGGCAATGGCGGTGGACGACGCCGCGGCGGATTTGGCGGCCCAGGGCTGGGTGGCCCGCTCGGCGGAATCATTTTTGGGCCGCGCGGCGGAGGCAACGGATATCCAGGCGGTGGAGGCGGCGGTGGAGGACAACACCAGTCGGCCGGTACATCGGAGATCGCGCGGGATTCCGGCGGCGACAGCATGTCCGTCAACGATGCCTCCGCGCTGGAAGATACACTAGAGCGCTTGCGCCAGCGCTACACCCTCTATTTCAATCTGCCGGAAGGCGTGCAGCCTGGCGAGGAACGTAACATCCAGGTGGATTTGTCATCTGACGCGCGGCGGCGTTTCTCCGACGCTGAAGTCCGCTATCGCCGCATGCGTATGTCGTCCGATAGCGACCGCGACAATGCACCGATTAAAGTGACCCGCGCACCGAGCGACAGTGACTACTCCACCTCGAATTCAAATACGAATTCTTCGTCTTCCTCCACCGGCTCCGATACTCCCACCACGCATCGCCGCCGCGTCGCTGTAAACGAAGACGGCACACCCATCGATTCCACTGAGCCGCCGCAATAGGCCATCCGGGCCGCGTTAAGAATCAGGCGTCGCTAAAGAATCGCCGCTGGGATTCGATAACAAAAGAGAAAGCCTGGCATGCGGGACAAAGTAACCATTGCAATCATTGCCCCGGTCCAGCCGGAAGACTTCTTCGACCTGCTGTGGCAGGGAGTTTGGGAAGCCACCTTCGACCTGTCTTCGTTCGGCGCCGAGGTGCAGAATCTCACCACCCAAGACGATGACGCGGGCGGCCAGCGTAAGATCCTCGAAATGCTGCTGGAAAGCCGGCCGGACGCGATCGGCCTTTTGCCGGTCCACGCCACCGCGCTGAACGATCTTATCGACCAGCACACCTTGCGCGGCACGCCCGTGATCACATTTCACGGCGACGCTCCCGGAAGCCGGCGTGCGGCATTTGTACGGCCCGATCTGCATCAGGCCGGCGTGCTGGCGGGCGAGGTGCTCGCCAAAATGATCCAAGGGCGCGGCCGCGTTCTGTCGTTTCCCGGTTCGCTCGATGAGTTTCATCTGGCGCGGCGCTATCAGGGCTTTCGCGATGCCCTGGCGCGCTATTCGGGGCACATCCAAGAGGCATCCTGGTGCCGGGAACCCGGCTCGTCCGCGCTGATCACTCCACGCCTGCGGCAGGCATCCGGAAAGGTGGAGGGCTACTACGTGGGCAACCAGGATCTGGCCAGAATCGCGGCCATGCTCGAAGAACTGGGGCTGCGGGTCCCGTGTGTCGGCTTCAGCAACACCGAGCAGATCCGGCCGTACCTGGAGCGCGGCGTTATTTCCGCGGTCATTGATGAGAACCGCTATCGACTGGGCTACTTCGCGGTGCAAAAAGCTTACGAAGCAGTGCTGAAGCGCCAGACGGACACAGCCGTTGCCAGCGTAAAGATTCCCTCCAGCGTCGTGTTCGCCGCCAACGCGAGCGGCTCCGGAGACTCGCTGGACAGCGCTTTCGAATTGCTGGTCCGGCAGCGCACCGAGATTCTCGTGTCTTACAAAAACCGTCTGGAGGAAGCCAACTTCAAGCTGCTCGATCTGGCTGTCACCGATCCGCTCACGGGTCTGTACAACCGTCGCAAGTTCGAAGAGGTCCTGGATCAGGAGGTGAATCGCGCGTTCCGCTATGGCCCGGTATCATTGCTGGTCATCGACCTGGACCACTTTAAGCTGGTTAACGACCGGCATGGCCATCGGGCTGGCGATGATGTCTTGAAGGCCGCCGCCCAGGTGTTGCAGTCCTCCTGCCGCTCCACGG
Organism: Bryobacterales bacterium; assembly: GCA_963725455.1. Classification (GTDB taxonomy): domain Bacteria; phylum Acidobacteriota; class Terriglobia; order Bryobacterales; family Bryobacteraceae; genus Palsa-89. Next base: position 1,072 of record CAVRZH010000056.1, on the reverse strand, counting down.
ACACCTGCGCCCGATTGGGCGGCGACGAATTCGGAATCATCCTTCCCCATTCCGACCCAAGCGCCGCCCAGGCCGTACGGCAGCGCATTCAACAGCAAATTGCGCGGACCGCGATCAGCCTGGCCGCGGGCCAGCTAACCATTGGCCTGAGCATCGGGGCAGCTACCTTGCCCATGGATGCCGAGGACGCCGCTACGTTAGTAGCCGCCGCCGACGCAGCCATGTACCGGGTCAAGCAGAGTTCGCGGTTCGAGCCGGCGCCGGTGGTGGAATCGAGCGGCGTATAGTCGCCCCGGAGCCCGTGGCGAAGTGCCCTAACAAACCGCCAGCAGCTTTTCCTTCAGGGCGGCTTGCAGATCGGGCGACAGTTTCTGTCCTTCGTGCGCGACATAAAACACGTCGATAGCGCGGTGCCCTTTCGTGTCGATCAGCACCACGTCGATATTGCAGGCAGTAGAGGAGAATACGGTGGCCAGGTTGTAGAGCAAACCGGGCCGGTCCTCCGCGATAATTTCCACCAATGTCGCCGTATCGCAGGCGTCGGAATCGAAATGCACCTGCGGCGGTGCGCTGCGCTTCTTGGGATCCGGCTGGGCGCGGCTACGCAGCAGGCGCTGGCCATCGGTCTTGCCCAGCGCCACCCGGCGGATCAAATCCAGCAAGCGCTCGGATTCGGAGGGGTTCAGTTCGAGCGTTCGCTGCGGGTCGGCGAAAACGAAAGTGTCCAGGATAGTGCCGCGGGTGTTGGAGAACGCCTCGGCCTTGAGGATATCAAGACCGAAACTGGAAATCGCTCCAGCGAAGGAAGCGAACAACGCCGGCATGTCGCGCGCGATCACAGTGAGCAGGTAAGCGCCTTCCACGCGATCCAGTTGTACGGCCACGCCGGTGGGGCGGCTTTCTTCATACAGCCGCATGTGCGCTTCAATTTCGGCCGGGGAATGCGCGCGCAGGTAGCGCACCGGAAAGCCTTTGAGAAACGCGGGACGACCCGGCAAGCTATCGGGTATTTCTTGAATGCGCTCGGTTTCCAGTTCGCGCGTCAGTTCCTGGCGCGTCACTTCATAAGCGC
>CAVRZH010000055.1:0-16115 GCA_963725455.1 Bryobacterales bacterium | reverse complement strand
TTTGTCGCATTCATGGGCCAGCCGATGGCAATTAATTCCGCTGACACAGACTACTGGGTGTCGCGCGGCGCGAAGGTCCCCCCCCCCGGCCCGGCCACGGGCCGGGGACCCCAACGACTGGTATTCGCACCGGCGACGGCTGCCGGCGGGAGAAGGCTAGTGAAGGGTATTGCGGCCGTGGAACCTTTTCAAACGCGTCTTCCCGCAAAAGTCTCCCTTGCTGATATTCCCATGGCGACCTTCCCGATGGAGAAAGACGATCGTCACTGTTCTAGAACAGCGATCCTTCAACGGACGGAATCGAACGTCAACAAGAGCGCGCCCGGCGGCGATTGCGGGGCGGCGTGGACGCGAATCGCAAGACCGAGAACACGTCGCTCAAAGTCGCGGATCAAGGCTGCTTTTGGGTAGGCGTACATCGTAATCAGATGAGCTACGGCACGATCGCCATGGGGCAATGCACGCCGAGTACATGATCCCGGCCGAGAAGCGCTCCCCATACCCTGTATTTGGTGCACGGCGGTGGAGGCAAAGGCACCACATGGGGCATTGGAGGCCGTTCCGGCTGGGCGCACTATTCCGTGCAGGCCGGCTATAGCGCGTATTGGCTGGATCGGCCAAGCTATGGCCGCTCGCCTGATCCTCCCGATGCCTGGGGCCCAGCCACTCCCGAATGTCCCGCCGGATCAACCACTGGTGCACATGCCCGTGGTGTTCGACACGGCTCAATGGCCGGGGCGGGGAGGCATGAACGATCCGATGATCGATCAGTTCATGGCTTGCGAATCGGGTACCGCCTGATGGACGAAGCGTTCCATAGCGACCTGGTGTGGCGCGGGGGGAGTGGGAACCTGGTGGCTCCTGCTAATTACGCACGCCTTCGGAGGATTTTTCGGCTGGGCCGTCGCGGCACGGAGGCCAAACCTGGTGAAGGGGAGATATCTGCATGGAGATCTATTTATTTCTCATTTGCCGCGCACACTGCCGGACTGACGGCCAGCCCAATGACTTACGATCCGCCAGTAAACTGATCCGTCACAATTCAAGTTAGTGGATCATAAGTGTGCCCGATTCGCCGCGTCCGTTGATCGCATCGTATAGTCTTCAGGCCGAGCCGGCGTATTCAGCCGGAAGCTTCTTAAGGGCATTCCGATAGGGGGATGGTTGACCACGGACTTTGGGGAGTTCGCCAATTTCTAACGTCTAATTTTTAAAACAGGTGGGATGTTCGGGGCGGAAATGGGTGCGGTTGCGTGATTCGGCCTCGTTGGTAACGGTAACTTAATGCTGCTGGAGAAGAACAATCATGAGGTGTTCGGCGGCTGCGCGACGCTGGAGCGGAAAATTTCACCGCCACGACCGGCGCGAGCGGTATATAATCGCGCGATGACTCCGAGAAGCAGTCTCCTGTTTGTACCGATAGCCGTGCCGCTAGGCGCGCAATGGCTCAAGCTGCCGGACAAATCAATTCCAAGGACGAAGGACGGCAAACCCGATCTTATGGGGCCTACGCCCGTGAAGACGGACGGCAAGCCGGATCTAGCCGGCATCTGGATTGTTCCTGGGCCGACATACCTGCAAAATCTTCCGGCCGACTCGCAGCCCGGCCGAGGTGCCGCATGCAGCCTTGGGCCGCGGCGCTTACTAAAGAGCGGATGACTGGAAAGCATGCGTCATAGGAATCCGATGCGAACTGTTTGCCGCAGGGCGTGCCCAAGATCAACGTGACGCCGGTTCCATTCAAGATTGTTCAAAATCCCGATGAAGTGTTTATTCTTTACGAGGCGTTCGGAATCTACCGGCAGATTTTCATGGATGGAGGCGCACTTCCGAAAAATCCGAAGTCCGTCCTGCGGAAGCGCTCGGTTACTTGCAAGGCTTCGGTGGCCGGATGGCCCGCCTGATCCAGCCAGGTCTTACCGTTGAAGCCCGCCGTCTCCACCACCAGCGCGTCGCCTTCCCACTTACCGGTCGAATAGCCCATCCAGGTCGGATTCGGATCTTTCGGAAGTGCGCGTCCATCCATGAAAATCTGCCGGTAGATTCCGAACGCCTCGTAAAGAATAAACACTTCATCGGGATTTTGAACAATCTTGAATGGAACCGGCGTCACGTTGATCTTGGGCACGCCCTGCGGCAAACAGTTCGCATCGGATTCCTCCGACGCATGCTTTCCAGTCATCCGCTCTTTAGTAAGCGCCGCGGCCCAAGGCTGCATCGGCACTTCGCCGGGCTGCAAGTCGGCCGCAAGATTTTGCAGGTATCTCGGCCCAGGAACAATCCAGATGCCGGCTAGATCCGGCTTGCCGTCCGCCTTGCGGGGCGTAGGCGCCGTAAGATCGGGTTTGCCGTCCTTCGTCCTTGGAATTGATTTGTCCGGCAGCTTGAGCCATTGCGCGCCTAGCGGCACGGCTATCAGTACGAACAGGAGACTGCTTCTCGGAGTCATCGCGCGATTATATACCGCTCACGCCGGTCGTGGCGGTGAAACTTTCCGCTCCAGCCAGTCGCGCACCACGCCGAACACCTCATGATTGTTCTTCTCCAGCAGCATTAAGTTACCGTTACCAACGATGCCGAAATCACGCAACCGCACCATTTCCGCCGAACATCCCACCTGTTTTAAAAATTCGACGTTAGAAATTGGCGAACCTCCTCCGCCGAATTCCGTGGTCAACCATCCTATCGGAATGCCCTTAAGATTTTTCCACTGATGCGCCGGCTCGGCCTGAAGCTTATACGATGCGATCAACGGACGCGGCGAATCGGGCGGCAGCTTATGATCCACTAACTTGAATTGTGACGGATCGGTTACTGGCGGATCGTAAGTCATTGGGCTGGCCGTCAGTCCCCATTTCAGTTGCGCGGCAAATGGATTGCCGTTGATCTCCATGCAGAATATCCCCTTCACCAGGTTTGGCCTCCGGTCCGCGACGCCCCAGCCGAAAAATCCTCCGAAGGCGTGCGTGAGCAAAATGCACGGACCGATCCGATCCACCAGCTCCACTCCCCCGCGCCACACCAGGTCGCTATGGAACGCTTCGTCCATCACATTACCCGATTCGCAAGCCATGAACTGATCGATCATCGGATCGTTCATGCCTCCCGGCCCCGGCCATTGAGCCGTGTTGAACACCACGGGCGTCTGCACCAGTGGTTCATACGGCGGGACATTCGGCAGATGGCTGGGCCCCAGCGCATCGGGATGATAAGGCGAGCGGCCATAGCTTGGCCGATCCAGCCAATACACGCTATAGCCGGCCTGCACGAAATAGTGCACCCAGCCGGGACGGCCTCCAATGCCCATCATGTGGGTGCCTTGGCCTCCACCGCCGTGCACCATAATCACAGGGTATGGATAGCGCTTCTCGGCCGGGATCATGTACTGCACGTACATTTGCCCCATGGCGATCGTGCCGTAGCTCATCTGCTTGCGCTGTACGCCTACCCAAAAGCAGCCTTGATCCGCGAGTTTGAGCGACGTGTTGTCGGTATTGCGATTCGCGTCCACGCCGCCCGCAATCGCCGCCGGCGCGCTCTTGTTGACGTTCGATTCCATCCATTGAAGGATCGGCTCTAACTCGTGACGATCGTCTTTCTCCATCGGGAAGGTCGCCATGGGAATATCCGCAAGCTGCGGGAGCTGCGTTTTGCCCGGTTCCACGGCCACGATGCCCTTCACTAGCTTCTCCCGCCCGGCAGCCGTCGCCGATGCGAATACCAGTCCATCACCGTGCGCGATCAGGATTGCCGGGCCGATCTCGTCAAGAAGCTTCGCGCCGCGCGACCGCCATACATTCTGTGTCAGCGGATTGATTGCCATCGGCTGGCCCATGGATGCGACGATCTGCGCGACCGTTGGATCCTTGTCATCGACACCAACAGTCTTTGCGACTGCCTCGAACGTCGGCGCTTCTTTGTCAAAGTACCCGTGCACCCAAGGATGATATGGATTGCGGCCTTGCCCAGGCCGATCGAGCACATACACCTTGTAGCCTTGCTCCAGCAGCAGCGTTGCCCAACTGCGGCGCCCGTCCGGCGTGCTGATCCAGTCCGACCCTTGCCCATATCCTCCATGAATCAGCACGACTGGATATGGATGCCGGACTTCGCGTGGGATCCAATGCTCCACGTATATCTGCATCCCATTGCACATGGTTCCGCGCGCCAGGGTGGCGTGCTCTACGCCCACCCAGTGGTAGCTCCAGTCCGCGATATCGAGCACCGGGCCTGGATTGGCAGCCGGAGCGGTCTGCCCTGCTACCCTCTTGGGAGCAACGGCGATTGCCGCCGCGGCCAGCGTAGCCAGATCGCGCCGTGTGATTCCGTTCACTGCCTTTTCCAGACGCGGACTACGCGATAATATTCCCGCTTGGGGCTTTCTACGGTTCCCGTGATGGTATTGCCGTCAGGCGAGAGGACCACGTGCCCGAAGATAGGATTGGAATTTTCAAGCCACGCGTGCCCGTCCTCGCCTCTCGGAATCGTTGCGATCGTCCCCTGCGCCGCGGCCGCTGCGATCTTCCGCATACCCAAACCTCCCGAATAAAATCCTCAAACAAGCATACTCCTCTCCGTTCGCACATAAAATGGATGGAAGCGATGCCCGATCAGCCGCAGCAACACATGCAGTGCATGGAAGTATGGGGCGGCAGCCAGCTTACCTCGCGTTCCGTCGAGTTCGGCGGCCTGGATGCCTGGGTGTACAGCAAGCCATTCGGCAAAGCGCATGCGGGCGGCGATATTTACTACGCTTCGAGTTGCGCGACGGGACGCATCAGCCGGCTTCTGCTGGCCGATGTTGCGGGACACGGCCAAACCGTCGCAGCTACAGCCGCCGATCTGCGTACGCTCATGCGGCGCTTCGTCAACCGGCTGGATCAAACCGAATTCGTCCGCCTGCTGAACCAGCAATTCGCCGCGCTGCCCCGCACCGGCGCCTTCGCCACAGCAATTGTCACTACATTCTTCGAGCCCAGCCGCCGTCTCACCATCTGCAACGCGGGTCATCCTCGGCCGCTGCTATATCGCTCGTCCCAGCAGCAATGGGATTTTCTAGGCGGTCAGGAAACGGGCCCTCGATCGGCGCCGAGCAACATCCCGCTGGGACTTTTCGACGCCGCTGAGTACGAGCAATTCGACATAGAGCTCTCGCCGGACGATTGCCTGCTCAGTTTCACCGACGCGCTCATTGAATCGCGGGACGCCGATGGCGAAATGCTGGGCGAAGACGGGCTGCTGCGCATCGTCCGCGTGCTTGGCGACGTTGAGCCACAACGGCTCATCGAGACGTTGCTAGGCGAGATCGAAAGGCGGTACCCGGAGAATCTATCCGAAGATGACGTCACTGTGCTGCTGGTTCGCGCCAACGGCCGCCGGCTCCGGTTCTCGTTGCGCGAAAAGTTGCGCGCTTTGGGGCGCTTTGCTCAAGCGCTAATCCGCGGCGAGCGGGCACCTTTCCCGGACGCCAATCTCGCAAACATCGGAGGCGCCATCATTCCCGCGCTGGCGCGCCGCTGGCGTCCGCGAAACTAACGCTCGCTCAGGTCTTGAAGAAACCGTTCAGCTCGGCAAAAGGAGCGGCCCCTTCGAAACCCGTGAAACTCCCGCTTTCCGCGATTTCCTTGGCCGCTCGTATGAACCCACCCCAAGCTGCTCGCGACAGCGCACTCCCCACGCTAATCCTCCGCACGCCCATCTCCGCCAGATCGGCAACCTTTAAGCCCGATGCCCCGCTCATCAGCACGTTCACTGGCTTCGGACTCACCGCCGACACAATCGCTTGAATCTGCAAGCGCTCCCGCACTCCCGGCGCGTAGAGGACATCGGCTCCCGCTTCCGCATAGGCCTGCAGCCGTCGGATAGCTTCCTTCAACGGCTCCACGTGCCCTGTCAGGAAACATTCCGCTCGTCCGATGAGCAGCACGTTCGCACCCGATTCATCGATGGCCGCGCGCGCTGCCTTCATGCGCTCCACCGCCACCGGCAGATCGTAGAGCGGTTGGGATGAATCGCCCATTGAGTCTTCAATCGAAAGCCCCGCCACGCCCGTCGCCACGCACAGCCTGACATTCTCGGCCACTCCCTCCGGATCTCCCGCATAACCCGCTTCGAAATCGGCGTTCACCGGCAACTCCGTCGATTCAACAATCTCCGCGATATGGCTGAGCACGGCATCTCGCGCCACGGCTGAGTCCGGCAATCCCCGCGAAAATGCGAAGCCCGCGCTCGTCGTCGCCAGTGCCTGAAAACCGAGGTGCCGCAGATACCGCGCCGTCCCGACATCCCAGGGATTCGGGATCACAAAACAGCCGCTCGCATGGAGCTTGCGGAACGCTGCGCGGCGCGCCGCAAAATCGGTGGTGGTGGCCATAAGGAACTTGAGGTTAGCATAATAGATATCGCCCGATAGTTACGCTGATAGTTATCGACTGATAAGGAGCGTTCCGTGCCCATATACGACTTCAAATGTCTGGACTGCGGCGAGCAGTTCGAAGCCCTGGTTTTGAAATCCGAACCCGAGTGCCCTGCTTGTCAGAGCCACAAGCTGGAGCAATTGATCTCGATGTTCAGCGTGGACTCCGCCAGCATCCGCCAGAGCAACATCACCTCAGCGCGCAAGGCCAACTCTAAGATGGCGCGAGACAAAGCCATCGCCGATCGGGAAGCGATTGAGCATCACGACTAGACGCCCGGCCGCAACGGAATCCTTGTGACCTGCCGCACGTGCGCGAAAGACATCCCGGACTCCAGCCGCTTCTGCCTGTCTTGTGGCGCGGTGCTGAACGGTGAAGCAACATTCGCCACCCAAACCGTGGCCACTCAAGCCAGCGCTCCCACTCCGCCGCGCACGCCCTCTCATTCGCATCTTTCTTCTTCCTCCGGATCGCTGGCCGAAGGACGTTTCTTGCCTGGGGCGCTGCTCGCCGGCCGCTATCGGATCGTCGCGCTCCTCGGCCGGGGCGGTATGGGCGAAGTTTATCGCGCGCACGATCTGACGCTCGGCCAGGAAGTGGCGCTCAAGTTCCTGCCCGAAGCGGCATCGCGCAATCCGGCCGCGCTCGGGCGCTTCTACAATGAAGTTCGCATCGCCCGTCAGGTCTCGCATGCCAACGTCTGCCGCGTCTACGATCTCGGCGAAGTAGACGGCCAGCCTTACCTTTCGATGGAGTACGTGGACGGTGAGGACCTGGGTTCGCTGCTGCGCCGCATCGGCCGCCTGCCTTCCGATAAAGCCGTCGAGATCGCGCGCCAGTTGTGCGCTGGCCTGGCCGCCGCCCACGCCAAAGGCGTTCTTCATCGCGATCTGAAGCCTGCCAATGTCATGCTCAACGGCCGTGGTCAGGTGGTCGTCACCGATTTTGGTCTGGCTGCCTTGGCCGACGAAATCCCGGGCGAAGAGATTCGCAACGGCACGCCCGCCTACATGGCGCCGGAACAGCTGGCCGGTAAAGAAGTCACCATCCAAAGTGACATCTATTCGCTGGGTTTGGTACTGTACGAAGTCTTCACCGGCAAGCGTGCGTTTGAGGCCTCCACACTGGCCGAACTAGTCCGGCTGCATAGCGAGACCACTCCGCTCAGCCCGTCGTCGCTGGTAAAGGAGCTCGATCCAGCGGTTGAGAACGCCATTCTGCGCTGTCTGGATCCCGAGCCTTCCAACCGTCCGCCATCCGCTCTCGCCGTTGCCGCGCGCCTCCCCGGAGGCGATCCGTTGGCCGCCGCGCTCGCGGCCGGTGAAACTCCTTCGCCTCAACTGGTGGCCGCATCGGGAAGCACTGCGGCGCTCCCCTGGAAAATCGCCGTTCCGAGCTTGGCCGCGGCGCTTTTGGGGCTGACGGCCTTCACCATTTTGACAGCGACATACAGCATGGCCGAAAAGGCTCATCTCAGCAAGCCACCGGAAGTCCTCGCCGACAAAGCGCGGGAACTGATCCAGCGCCTCGGATATACCGAGCCGGCTGGCGATTCGGCCTACGCCTTCGACGACAACCAGGATTTTATGGACGCGGTGCAAAAGCCCGACGCTCCATTCCCGCGATGGGACGAAATCGCCCCCAGCCGTCCCTCGCCCCTAGAGTTTTGGTATCGCCAAAGCCCCGACCCGATGCTCGCCCTTGGCTTGCATAATCAGACGCTCATTCCCGGTGAAATCGATGAGAACGATCCCAAGCACACCATGTCGGGCATGATCGATGTTCAACTCGACCCGCAAGGGCACCTGATTTATTTTGAAGCGCTCCCGCCGGAACGGGAGAATCCGCCCGCGCAATCCCCACCGCCCGATTGGAACGCGCTTTTCAACGCGGCCGGCCTGGACATTTCCAAATTCACACCCACTCCGCCGGAATGGGCATCCCTGGCTGCTTCCGATGTGCGCCAAGCCTGGACCGGCCAATGGCCCGGCTACCGCAACCGGCCGCTGCACGTCGAAGCCGCTACTTGGCACGGACGCCCGGTCTTCTTCTCTTTAACCGCGCCCTGGAATCGATCGGCTCGCATGCCGTCCAGCAAGCCCGAAGGCGCCGGCGATGTGGCAACTCGAATTCTAGTGGGCCTCGTAGTTTTCGTTCCTTTCCTGGCCGCCATTCTCCTGGCCCGCTGGAACTTCGTTCACGGCAAGGGAGATCGCGCGGGCGCCATGCGTCTGGCCATTCTGATCTTTGGTCTTCACCTGCTGCTGTGGGTGTTTAAGGCCCACTTCTCATCGCTGGGAAATTTCATGTATCTGCTGGTGCTGGCCATCAGCACCGCTTTATTTTGGAGTGGCGCGGTGTGGGTGCTTTATCTGGCGCTTGAGCCATATGTCCGCCGTTACTGGCCGCAGGCCATTATTTCCTGGACGCGCGTGTTGAGCGGACGCTGGCGCGATCCGTTGGTGGGCCGCGACGTGCTCTTCGGCGTAATCCTAGGCGTTTTCGTCTGCGACATCTATGGGCTGCGCTATCACCTGGAAGGCCATTTCGGAGGACCCCCGGCGAGCGCGGACACCGGCTATTTTGGCGGCGGCAGGCTAGCCATCGGCGCGTGGTTGAACCACGTTCCCGATTCCATTAGCTTCACGCTCCTGGTGTTCCTGCTTCTTTTTCTTTTCCGTGTTTCGCTGCGAAAAGCCTGGCTAGGCGCCGCGGCGTTTATTTTGCTCTTCACCGCCCTGAGGTCACTGTCATCGAATTATCCCCTCATTGAATGGCCGCTCGAAGCCGCGCTGTACACCGGTATCGCCCTGGGAGCGTTGCGCTTTGGGCTGGTCGCTCTCACCGCGGCTCTTTTCACGGCGGACATGACTCTGAATATCCCGGTAACGTTCAACCCATCGGCCTGGTATTTCACCGACTCCGCGCTGGCACTGGCAACCGTCGCGGCGCTCGCCATCTGGGGTTTCTACATAGCCCTGGCCGGCCAGGCGCCCTGGAAGACCGAATCATAATCGGTCGAAAATGTACCGAAGGCTTTCGGCCGGCCGGCTGGAAAATCTCTGAAACAAACGCCGCTCAGCGGAGTCCTTTAGGGGATACGCAATCCACATAGAGCCCTTTGAAACGGGACCGCGCGGGGGTCCTGATGGTAATGGTACGCCCGTCCCGATGAGCGGCATGAGATGAGAGGCAGGATAGGAATCCGAATGCAGCGCAACGTTGGCGTCTTTATTTCACCGGCTCTCAGTCTATGGCTGGGTCTCGCCTCTATGGCACACACCGCCATGGCCGATGACCCGCAGGCCAATCCTCCCAACCAATCCAATCCCTCGGCATTGAAGCAACTGAGCCTGGAACAGCTCTCGCAAATCGAAGTGACCACGCCATCCAAGGAGCCCACCAAGGTCTCTCAAACACCGGCTGCCATCTACGTTCTCACGGGCGAAGACATCCGACGCTCCGGCGCCACCAGCATTCCCGAAGCGCTGCGCCTGGTTCCGGGCGTGGAGGTGGCCCGCATCGACGGCAGCAACTGGTCTATTGGAATTCGCGGCTTTGGATCGGATCTCACGCGCTCGGTTCTGGTCTTGATTGACGGCCGCACGGTTTATACTCCGCTTTTCGCCGGCACCAACTGGGACGTTCAAAATACCAACATGGATGACATCGACCGGATCGAGGTGATCCGCGGGCCGGGCGGAACGATCTGGGGGCCGAATGCGGTAGACGGCGTCATCAACATCATCACCAAAAACTCCAAGGAGACCCAGGGCATGCAAGTCTCCGCGGGCGGCGGCAATGAAGAACAAGGCTTCCTCAATTTTCGCTACGGCGGCGGTAACGGCCAGGACTTCAGTTATCGAATCTATGGAATGGGCTTCACTCGCAGCCCGGAGGACCACACCGACGGCAGGAATTTCGATGACTGGCGCGAAGGCCAGATAGGCTTCCGTATGGACTGGGCGGAGGGCCGCGACGACTTTACTTTGCAAGGCGACGCCTACGACGAGATCGCGGGCAAAAGCGTGCAAGCCACCAGCTATACGCAGCCTTATTCGCAGATCATCGATGCCAATGCGCTGCTGTCCGGCGAGAACATTCTGGGCCGCTGGAAGCGAGTGGTCAACGACGGCAACGATTTCCAGTTGCAGATTTACTTCGACCGCGTAAACCGGCAAACGCCCAACTACATCGAAAATCGCGACACTTACGACGTCGATTTCCTGCAGCGTCTGAAGCTACCGGCGCGTCAGGAGCTGACATGGGGCTTGGGCGCTCGCGTGGACCCGGTGGATGACCCGGTGGTCGTCTCGGGCCTCCAGTTTGTTCCCTACAAGCGCACCGATTATCTGGGAACCGCGTTTCTTCAGGATCAGATCGGGCTGGTGGATCAACGCCTGTCGCTGATTCTGGGAACGAAAATGCTGAAGACCAACTTCACCAGCGGCGTGGACTTTGAGCCGAGCGCGCGCCTGCTCTGGACGCCGAACCCCAACCAAACCATCTGGGCTGCCTTCACGCATGCCCTGCGCACGCCTTCCGATTCTGAAGAAAACTTCTATCTTCTCGGCTACATCGGCACCACCGCCGGCGGCACTCCGTATTTCGCGAGATTCAATCCTAACCCCAGCTTCGCGCCGGAGCAAATGAACGGTTATGAGCTGGGCTATCGCGACCTGGTGCGCAAGGACCTCTATATCGATATCGCGGCGTTCTACAATCACTACCACGATCTGTTCAGCGAGGACATCATCGGAGAGCCTTATCTCGAGAGCGACCCCGAACCCACGCATTTCCTGCTGCCCGCGCAATTCGGGAACGGTCTGCTCGGCTACACCAAGGGCGGTGAAATCGCGCCGGAATGGAGACCGAAAGATTTCTTGCGCTTTCGCGGGTCCTACTCTTTTCTCCATATGAACGTGGGCAGGGCGCCTGGCTCTCTGGACGTCGGCACGGCGCCGGGAATCGTGGGGTCAAGCCCTCAGCACCAGGCATCGGTTCAAACAGCTGTGGATTTCGCAAAACGATTTCAGCTGGATCTGGAGTATCGCTTTGTCAGCGCCCTCCCGGCCTACGCAGTACCCGCATATTCAACTGGCGACGCGCGGCTCGGCTGGCGCCTCAGCCGGCAGTTCGATCTATCCTTGGTCGGAGAGAATCTTCTACAACCGTCCCACCCGGAGTATGGTGGCGATCCGGGCCCGTTGGTATTGATCAAACGTAGCGCCTACGCAAAATTGACATGGAGAAAGTAGCGCACCCTCCGGCGGGACTATCGATCGACCTCCGCTGGCCCGGCTTGAACCAGCGGCTTAGGCGGGCGCCGGAGCGTGCCCGAGCGCTGCTCTTGCTGCTGACCGGGATATTCTTTGCCATCAGCCTTCCGGTCTGCGCCGCGGACGAACCACCCTTGGAGTACCAGGTGAAAGCGGCCTTTCTATTAAACTTTACGAAGTTCGTGCAATGGCCGGCGTCCGCGTTTTCAGACCAACGTTCGCCGCTAGCCATCTGCATTTTAGGCGAAGACCCCTTCGGAAGCTCGCTCGATGAAATAGTGAAAGGAGAAGCGGTAAACGGCCATGAGCTGGTAGTTCAAAGGATCCGGCGCCCATCCGAGGGGAAAGCGTGCCAGGTTCTATTCGTGGCCAGGACGGAAAAGGAGGTGCCGAGGATTTTGGATGACTTAGGCCCGGGCGTTTTGACCGTTGGTGAGGGAGAAAGGTTTCTTGAGGACGGCGGCATCATCGCCTTCGTGATTGAGGATCGCCGTGTCCGTTTCGACATTGATCAGCGCGCGGCCGCGCGGGCCAGGCTTACCCTCAGCTCCAGGCTCATGAGCGTGGCGAGGTCTGTGAAGAAATAGGTCCGCTTTCTGATTTATGCATCGTTTCCGCGACATCCCGATCAAGCAAAAGCTGATGGTGATCATTATGTCCGTCACCACGGCCGCGCTGTTGCTATCTGGTCTTGGCATCGTGATCGCGGACACCATCCTGTTTCGGGCCGCCACCGAACGCGACATTTCAGCGTTGGCCCAAATCGTCGCCGATAACAGTACCGCCGCGCTGGCTTTCAATGATCCCCAGACGGCCACTCAAACCTTGGCCTCGTTGAAAGCGCAGCCTCACCTGGTTGCGGCTTGCATTTACAAGCCCGATGGCGCGATTTTTGCCACCTATCTACGCGCGGGCGAAGTGAATGGATGCCCGGCGGGGTCGGCACAAGGGAAAGACGAAGTGCGATTCACCAGGACGGGACTGATCATCCGCCGCCCAATCGCATTAAATCAGCGGCGCATTGGAACGTTGGTATTGCTGAACGATCTAGGCGCAATCTCGGAACGCATCAGGCTGTATGGCCAAGCCGTGCTGTTAATTCTGCTGGTGTCCAGCTTCGTTGCTTTTGTCCTCTCATCTCGTCTCAGAGCCATCATCGCGGGTCCAATCTCGCAGCTTGCGGATGCAACACGGCTGGTGTCTGAAACCAGAGACTATAGCATTCGCGCGCAGAAGCTCTCGGGAGATGAACTGGGAGCACTGTCGGATGGCTTCAACGAAATGCTGGCCCGTATCCAATCTCAGGATACTGAGCTCCGCAAGGCGCTCCTGGCTCAAGCGGCCGCCCTGAGAGAAAGTCTGGAGGTTCGGGAGTCCCTTCGAACCACACTAGCCAGTATCGGCGATGCTGTTATCTCTACCGATGCGGCCGGCCGCGTGGTGTTCGTCAACCCGGTGGCGCAATCGCTGCTAGGCCTGCCGGAAGCCGACATCGTCGATCGGCATCTCGACGACGTGTTCCAAATCGTAAATGAATTCAGCCACCAGAGAGTGGAGAGCCCGGTAGCACAGGTTTTGCGTGAGGGAAGAATCGTCGGCATGGCAAACCATACGGTTCTCATTGCGAGGGATGGAAGAGAGATTCCGATCGACGATAGTGGCGCTCCCATTCGCGGCCAAAGCGGCGCGATTCAAGGAACAGTGTTGGTATTCAGGGACGTCACCGCGCGCCGCCGCGCCGACGAAACCAGCCGCCTTCTGGCTTCGATTGTCCAATCCTCGGACGACGCCATCTTCAGTAAGGACCTGAACGGCATCATTACCAGTTGGAACAGTGGCGCCGAGCGGATCTTTGGCTATCCGGCCCAGGAGATGATCGGAAAATCGATTGGCATTATTTTCCCACCAGACCGGAAGGATGAGTTGCCCCGCATCATGCAACGCGTTGAGCGGGGAGAAAGGATCGACCACTACGAAACTGTCCGGCAGACGAAAAACGGCGAACTCCTGAACGTCTCCCTAGCTATCTCGCCCATGCAGGACCCCGTGGGACGCATCACTGGCGCTTCGGTGATTTCCCGCGACATTACCGAGCAAGTTCGCGCCGCTGACCATCTTGCCCAGCTCAATGCCGATCTGCAAAGGTCGAACCAGGTTTTGGCGCTCACCAATCAGGATCTGGAGCGTTTCGCATTTATCGCCAGCCACGACCTGCAGGAACCCTTGCGAATGATCACCGCATACTCCCAACTTCTGATCAAGTCCTACCCCGGCCAATTCGGCAGCGAGGCGGGCACCTTTGTCGCCAACATCGTCGACGGAACTACTCGGATGCGCGATTTACTGGCGGACCTGCTGGCCTATACCGAGATCCGCGGCCGCGATGAAGAACCTTTGGAAGTGATCGATCTCAATGTCGTGATCGACGATGTCCGGCAGAATTTAAAGGCCGCCATCGAGGAGAGCGGCGCCGTTTTGACCAGCGATCGACTGCCTCTTTTGCATGCCCATCATGCGCATTTTCAGTCACTGTTTCAGAACCTCATCGGTAACGCGATCAAATACCGCGGCCAGCAACCGCCGCGCATCCATGTTTCGGCGCAGGAACTGGATGGCAAAATGCGCTTTGCTGTTTCCGACAACGGCATCGGTATCGATCCCGAATACCATAGCCAGATCTTTGAGGTGTTCCGGCGTTTGCACGGCAGAAAGATTCCCGGTACGGGCGTTGGCCTGGCCATTTGCCAGCGGGTGGTGGAACGATATGGCGGGCGAATCTGGGTTGAGTCGCGGGCCGGCCAAGGCGCCACGTTCTTCTTCACGTTGCCGAATATTGCGGTCCGGTCCGCAGATCAATCACTACCTATTATTCCCTATTGTTAAACATCAATAGGGCGTGATACAGTATTATACGGAATGAACCAAGATCTGTATTCAGTCGAGCAGGTGGCCGAACTGCTGGGCCTTCATGTTAAAACCGTGCGCCACTACGTGGTCGAGGGCCGTCTGAAAGCGGTCCGGATCGGCAAGCAATACCGCATCGCGGGCGAGGACCTGGCCGCATTGACCGGCCGTCCCGTGGCTTCTTTTCGACCCGAGCCGGTCAGCCGCTCGCGGCACGTGGAAGTTTCGAGCATCGTCGAGATCGATGCCATCAGCCCCGAGTCAGCCAACCGCTTGACGGTCGCGGTGACGGCCACCGCCCAGGGCGTTCGTGTCGAAGCCATCTACAACCGAGAGCTCGGGCGCATGAAGATCATTCTGGTGGGCAGCATGGAGCAAAACGCGGCCTACTTCAACCTGATTACCGCCATCCTGGAGTCCGACAAATGACCAGCGTTTACAAATCCGCCGAGGGTGAGCGCGCGGTTCGCGATCGCTACCTTGAGATTCTGAAGCATTGGCCCGTGCCCAATCAGCAGCTCGCGCGTGCCCACGCGCGAAGGAGAAACGTTCGTCGTCTCCTGTGGCCGCCCAGATGGACCTGCGTTGGTGCTGCTGCACGGCAGCATGGCCAATTCAGCCACGTGGATGGGCGACGTGACGGCATGGGCCGCGCATTTTCGCATCTACGCTGTGGACGTAATCGGCGACGCGGGCTTGAGCGCGCCGTCGCGCCCGCCGTTGGCTTCCGAAGCGCACGCGCTTTGGCTGGACGATGTGCTGCAAGCGCTGTCGCTCCCAAGAACCTCGATGGTCGGCGTATCTCTCGGCGGCTGGCTGGCGTTGGATTACGCGAGGCGGCGTCCGGAGCGCGTGGAAAGTCTGGTGGCGGTGTGCCCCGGCGGGGTGGGGCGCCAGAAGATCGGCATTGTGTTTAAAACAATACCGCTGCGGATGTTGGGAAGTTGGGGTAGGCGCAAAGCCGGGGAATTGGTTTTGGGCCGCGCACCGGCCGACCCATCGCCCGCCCTTCAATATTTTATGCAGTTCATGGCGCTCATCCATAAGAATTTTCGCTCGCGCATGGTAAAACTGCCCATCTTTAGCGACCATGCGTTACAACGGCTGACCATGCCCGTGATGGCGATCGTCGGCGGCAAAGACGTGCTGATCGATTCTGCCGAAACTAGGCGCAGGCTGGAGCAGAACGTTCCGTGTGCCGAGATTCGCTACCTTCCCGAAGCCGGCCACTTCATCCCCTCTCAGAGGGACGCCATCCTGGAATTCCTCTTGACGGCCGTGCTACTCCGTGGCGGGCGCGCTACGGCGGCGAGTTGAACGCGCTGATCGAGGATACGAATCTCACTTGGCTCGACATTTGCGGAGTGGTGCGGTCGGCTTGAGAGATACGCACGAATGCGACCCCTTCCCCGCGGCTGCTGGACCTGGCTTGCCGGGACATTCCGCACCGATGAGACCGAAATGTTGGTCCTCCAGCCGGACGGCGCCGTGTTCCGAACCGGGCAAACCGTAAGAA
>CAVRZH010000054.1:0-67255 GCA_963725455.1 Bryobacterales bacterium | reverse complement strand
CCAATCGAGCAGTGATCGTCCTAATCCGCCCAGCACGCGCAGTTGCGGAAAATGAGTGTGCGCGTCGACGAACCCCGGCAAAAGAAAACCGCCGCGCAGATCGACCGTGGGAAGTTCCGGATGCGCGTCCCGAAGACTGGCATAATCGCCGCACCCGGCCACGCGCCCGCCGCGAATCAGCAGCCCGCCATCCGCGTAGCTTTCGAGCGCCTTCGATTCCCGAAACGGATTACGCGGCGTGTGGAACAGGGGCGCGCGTAGCAGTTCTCCCCCTGGCGCGGGGATCACAGCGTGGCACCAACCGAACTTACCTGGGCTTCCCGTTCGGCCCGCGCCCGCTGCACCGCGAAGAACACGCGCTCCGGCGTGGCGGGGCTTTCCAGCATCACGAGGCCGCCCGCGCCGAACGCCGCGATCGCATCGCGAATCGCTTCACGCACCGACATCGCCAGCATCAGCGGAGGCTCTCCCACCGCCTTGCTTCCGTAGATGGTGCCGGGCTCCGCTGCCCGTTGCAGGAAATTGACCTCGAATACATCCGGGATTTCCGTCCACGAAGGCAGCTTATAAGTGGATGCACCCGCGGTGGCCAGACGCCCGTTGGAATCCCACACCAACTCTTCCAGCGTCAACCATCCCACGCCCTGAATGAATCCGCCTTCGATCTGGCCGCGATCCACCAGCGGTGAAACCGAATCGCCGACGTCCTCCAGGATGTCTGTCCGCAACAGGCGATAGTCGCCAGTGAAGCCGTCCACTTCCACTTCGGACACCCCGGCGGCATAGGCGAAATAGTGAAACGGCGCGCCACTCCCGGTTTGGGGATTGTAATGAATATCGGGCGTTCGGTAATAACCCTGCGCGAAGAGCGCCACTCGCTGGCGATAGGCCGCGTCGCACACTTTTGCAAAGGGAATTGCTCGTTGCTCGTCGCCGGTCATGCTTACCAGGCCCGCGGAAAAACGGACGGCGGCAGCATCGCAGCCCAGCATCCCGGCGGCCACCTCCGCTAAGCGGCAGCGAAGTTGCGAGCAGGCATCGGCCACCGCTGCTCCATTTAAATCGGCCCCGGCCGACGCCGCAGTCGCGGACGTGTTCGGAACCTTGTCGGTGCGCGTGGACATCACCCGCACATTTTCCAAATTGAGTCCCAAGCTCTCCGCGGCGATCTGCTGGATCTTGGTGTGCAGCCCTTGCCCCATTTCGGCGCCGCCATGATTCACCTGCACGCTGCCATCCCGATAGATCAACACCAGCGCGCCGGCCTGATTGAAAAACGTCGCGGTGAAGGAGATACCGAACTTCACTGGCGTGATGGCCAGCCCACGCTTGCTGTGCTGGTGGCGGGCATTCCATGCGTCGATTTGCTGGCGGCGCTGTACGAATCCGCTCGATTCCATCAGCCGCCGCCAAATGATTTCGATGCGTTCGGCGTGTTTCACCGGTTGTCCATAATGCGTGGTGTCGCCCGGGCGATAGAAGTTGCGCTCGCGAATCACCTCCGGCGCCAAGCCCAGCCGCCGCGCCGCCTGATCCAGGATCTCTTCGATCACCAGCATGCCTTGCGGTCCGCCGAAGCCGCGAAAAGCGGTCTGCGATGTTTTGTGTGTGCGGCAGATCAGGCCGGTGATCTGCGCCGTGGGCAGCAGGTAGGCGTTGTCGCAATGAAACATGGCGCGCGACAGGACGGGTTCGGATAAGTCGAGGCTCCATCCGCCGTCGGAATAGAGCGCGATGCGCACGCCTTCCAGCCGCCCATCTTTGCCGAATCCGGCCGCGTAGCGCGCAAGAAACGGATGGCGCTTGCCGGTCAGCGCGAAATCGAGCGCGCGCGTGAGCCGCACTCGCACGGGCCGCCGGGTCTTCCACGCGCCCAACGCCGCAATTGCCGCCCAGGCGTTGGCTTGTACTTCCTTGCCCCCGAATGCGCCGCCCATGCGCAAACATTCCACCGTCACTCTGTTACGCGAGATTCCCAGCACGCGCGCGATCACTTCCTGTGTTTCCGTGGGATGCTGCGTGGAGGAATGCGCAGCCACGCCTCCGGTTTCATCCAGCCATGCAATCGCGCATTGGGTTTCCAGATAGAAGTGCTCCTGGCCGCCGATCCGCAGCTCACCCTCAAATCGCAGCGGGCTGGATGCAATTACGGACGCATCGCCCCGAACCAGCCGCAGCGGCGCGGAATGAAAACTTTCCGCGGCAATCGCGTCTTCGATCGTAAGGACGGCAGAGAGCGGTTCGTACCCTACCGATACGCGCGCGGCGCCGCGCTGGGCCGCATCCAGCGTTTCGCCCAGCACCCATGCCACCGGTTGGCTATGATACGTTACCTCATTTGGAAAGAGCGGTTCATCATGCCGGTTCGATCCGGAATCTCCCTCGCCCGGAACATCTTCAGAATTGAGAACTGTGGCCACGCCGGGTTCCGACAGCGCCGCCGAAACATCCAACGCCCGGACCAAGGCATGCGCGTGTGGTGCGAGCACCGGCCAGGCATGTAGTGCGCGCGGGAAACGGAGCAGCAGATCGTCGGTGTACAGAGCATCGCCCGTCACATGCTCGCGCGCGCTCTCATGCGGGATCGGCCTGCCGGCAATTTTCACGCCGCCGCCTCCCGCCGTTCCCATAGGAACTTCGCGACCAAACTCTTAGCAACAGCCAACCGGTAATCGGCCGATCCACGATGATCGCTAATGGGCGAGAGCGTCCGGTCGAGAGCCGCTTGCGCGCGCTCCACCGCAGCTTCGTTCCAGCGTTGGCCGATAACAGCCTCCTCGGCCGCTACCGCGCGTAAAGGAATCCCCGCCACTCCGCCAAAAGCGAACCGGGCGCGTGAGATTCGGCCTGACGCATCCCAATCCATCGCCATCGCCGCCGCCACTGTACTGATATCGTCCATGCGCCGCTTGGCGACCTTGTAAAAACGCACGAATCCGGGGAGCGGCTTGGGGATTTCGATGGCCACGATGATCTCGTCCGGCGCAAGCACCGTGCGGCGGTAACTCGTAAAGAAGGAGCTGAGCGGGATCGTTCGCCGGCCACGCTGGCTCGTCAAATGTACCTTCGCATCCAGCGCCAGCAGAAAAGGCGCACCATCCCCAATGGGCGACGCGGTTGCGAGATTGCCTCCCAGCGTGGCACGGTTGCGAAGCGGAGGCGATGCGAAAAGGCGCAGCCATTCGAGAAATACTTCCGGCGCGTGGCGCCAGTGCATCGCGATTTCATTCAACGGCAGCGCCGCGCCGATTATGATGGAACTCGCGCTCTCGGAAAACTCGCGCAACTCCGCAATCGCTTCCATGCTTACTAAATGAGGCCAACGCCGCGCGCGCAGATTGGATTCCACCACCAGGTCCGTGCCCCCGGAAATCAAGCGGGCTTCCGGGTCGCTAGCGATCATCGAGAGACATTGCTGGATGCTCCCGGGTCGCGAGAATCGTGCTCCCGCATTTTCGTACTCCATCGCTTCGAGCACCGGCGCGGGTCGCGACAGCCGATCGAGAAAATCACCCGCCGGCGCGGGACCGAGCGACAGCGCCGCGTCGCGGATGGGCCGATAGCCGGTACAGCGGCACAAATTGCCGCCCAGTTCTTGCGGATCGCAAGCATTCGAGCGTCCCGGCCTGTACTGCTCCGCGAACAGGCTCATGACGAAGCCCGGCGTACAGTAACCGCATTGCGAGCCCCCGCCCGCGGCCATGGCTTGCTGAACTTCGGCGAGCGTACCGCCGGCAGCCAACGCTTCCACCGTGTATATCTCGTGCCCCGCGGCCATGGGAGCCAGCATTAAACAGCTATTTACCGCGCGGTATTCGCTTCCGCCTTCGCGACGGGCAACCAGGACCACGGTGCACGCGCCGCACTCGCCTTCGGCGCAGCCTTCCTTCGCGCCCGTCAAACCTTGTGCGCGGATATAATCGAGCAGCGTGGTCTGAACGCCGGCATCGCGGACGGAAACACGGCGGCTATTGAGAAAAAACGCGGGAGGCGAGCCGTTATCCGTCTTCATTTCACAACTCTATACAATTATTGCAGCAGCCAGGCAGGGCGCGCGCGTTGAGCAAAGACTTCCATCTTTTCGGACCAGTGCATCTGGCGATTCTGGCTGCGGTGCCGGTCACGGCGATGCTGCTGGCTCAGGCTTCCAAGCGCGGTCCTGCCACGGCACGATCCATTCGCTACGGCCTGGGAACATTCCTGGCGCTGAATGAATTCGGCTGGTACGCATACAATCTCCACGCCGGCGGCCTTCGGTTTCCTGACGGACTTCCGTTACAGCTTTGCGACCTGACGCTGTGGCTTACGATTGTGGCTTTATTCACTCTGAATCCGCTGGCGTTCGAAGTGGCTTACTTCGCCGGTTTGGGCGGAGCCGGCATGGCGCTGCTCACGCCCGACTTGTGGGCGCCGCTGGCGTCCTATCCCAGCGTGTATTTTTTCGTCGCCCATGGGCTGGTGGTCGCATCCCCGCTGGTGCTGCTGTGGAGCCGTGAAGCCAGGCCGCGTCCCCGCTCCCCCTGGAAGGCGTTCGCCGTGCTCAATGCCTACGCGGCCGTGCTCGGGATCTTCGACGCCATCTTCAAGACCAACTATATGTACCTGCGTGAAAAGCCGGCGAGCGCGTCCGTGCTGAACTTTCTTGGGCCATGGCCGGTGTACCTGTTGTGGGGCGAAGCGCTGGCGCTGATAATTTTCTGGCTGCTCTGGCTTCCGGTGCGTCGGCATCAGCCGAGCGCGGCGCTGATGGCAGCCGGTCACGCGGGTGAGGAACTTTAGCCTGGAGATAAGCAACCAACACGACATTCAGCGACTACCAGTACGGGGTTGTGGGGTCGGGTTGTGTTGGTCCAGCAGCGCTAAACGTTGATCAAACGGACTGATATCCTGACTGGGGAGGAAAAAAGGAAGATGACCATCAAGACGTGGGGACTTCTGTCGGTGGCTTTCACTGGTTTGCTTTTTGCTCAGACAGCGGACCAGAACAAGGCGATGAAGATGGTTGCTTCGGGCAAGGACGCGGTATTGGACTATCTGGCAAACGACGCCCGTCAGCAAACGCACGGGAAAAACGGTGCCTATGCCTTATACAATGACGACGCAGGCAATTCCGTGCTGATCATCGACGGGCACATTTTTCGGGGCCGGCAATGGAATGGAAGCTTTACAGATTTACATGATGAATTGCGCGGTGTCCCGCTGGACGAGAACTTCGCATTCGGGGGACGCATAATCACTGAAATTGAAACTATCGATAAGAAATAGCCGCTAGCGATATGCCACACAGGCATGATGATTGGGACGGCACCTCGGGCCGTAGGCCGTAACGTCGGTTTTTGAGCCGGTTGCCTGGCCTGTCTGTAGATTGGGATAAGTACGCTGCTCCGCATGAAACGGCGCACTGCCAAGCTATCCATGGGAGGCATTTCCGATGCTCCAGCAGAAGGTCAGCTGTGTGCATAATCAACCAACACACCCTTGAGCCACTACCCTGGCGGGGTAGTGGTATAATTATTCAGTAAGATGAATAAATATAAGGTCGGCGTTGTCGGCTTCAGCGGCTACAGCGGCGCCGAACTCGTTCGCCTGCTCGGTTCACATCCCCACGCCACGCCGGTCCTGCTCGAACACCGTCAGGATCAGGGGGGACGCCCCGCGCCCGTCAATCATCCGCAGCCGCGCCGCGCTCCCTGTTCGCCGGACTCGGTTCGCGCCGAAGGCCTGGCCGTCGTTTTCCTCGCCACGCCGCCCGAAGTCTCCATGGAACTCGCGCCCGCCCTGCTCGATGCCGGGGCCAAGGTCATCGATCTCAGCGGCGCATTCCGCCTGCGTGACGCCGCCACCTATGCGCGCTGGTACAAGCAGGATCACAGCGCGCCCCAACTGTTGTCCGAAGCCGTCTATGGCCTGCCCGAGTTCTGTCGCCAGCGGATTCGTGCCGCTCGCCTGATCGCCAACCCGGGCTGTTATCCCACTGCCGCGAACCTAGCCATTCAACCGTTGATTGCCAGCGGCGCAGCCGATCGCTCCGCCGGAATCATTTGCGACGCCAAGTCCGGCGTGAGCGGAGCCGGCCGCAAGCCCACGCTCAAAACCAGCTTCTGCGAAGTGGCCGATAATTTCTCCGCCTATTCGGTGCTCGATCACCGCCATGTCGCCGAAGTCCTGATGATTTCCGGTCTCAACGAACCGGAGCTGAGCTTTACCGCTCATCTGCTACCTATCGATCGAGGCATCCTCGAGACCATCTATGTGCGCACGCGCAATATCAAGTCGGCGGAAGAGCTTCTCGATATATATCTGCGTCACTACCAGACCGAGAAATTCGTTCGACTCTACTCGCCCGGTAGCCTGCCCGACCTGGCCGCTGTGAATCGCACTAACTTCTGCGACATTGGATTTAAGTTCGACGCCGCCACCGGGCGCGCGGTCATCGTCAGCGCCATCGACAATCTGGTGAAAGGCGCGGCTGGGCAGGCCATCCAAAACATGAACCTGATGCTCGGTTATGAGGAAACGGACGGTTTGCTGTGAGGGTACTGGCGCTGTGAAAGTACTGATCAAGCTGGGTGGCACATTGCTCGATGCCCCCGAATCGCGTCAGCGCCTGGCCTCCGAAATTTCTTCCGCTCTGAATCAAGATTTGCAGGCTGTCGTCGTCCATGGCGGCGGCAAACAGATGACCCGTTATCTGGCCGCTCACGGCATCGAGAGCCGCTTTGTGAACGGCCTGCGCGTTACTACGCCCGAAGTCCTGGACGCGGTGGTCAAAGTTTTGGCTGGTTCCGTAAACAAGGACCTGGTAGCGGCCTTTATCGCGTGCGGCGCACAAGCGGTGGGATTAAGCGGTATGGACGCCTTGCTCACCGAAGCGCGGCAAATGAGCGAAGAACTCGGCTGGGTCGGCAAGCCGGTGCGCTCCGATGCCCGCCTGCTGAATGCATTGCTCGCTGCTCGATATCTTCCGGTCATCGCCTGTCTGGCCGGCGATCGCCAGGGGCACTTCTTCAACGTCAATGCCGATCAGATGGCGGTCTCCATCTCCGGCGCTCTGAGCGCGGACAAACTCCTGTTCTTGACGGATGTCGATGGTGTCCGCGGAGAGAATAATGTCATCTATTCAACCTTAAACTCGGATCAATGCAGGCAGCTTATCGATACCGGAACCGCCACGGGGGGCATGCGAGCCAAGCTCGAGTCTGCCGTGGAAGCGCTTCAAACCGGGACAGCGGAGGTGGTGATCGCCCCGGGCGCCACTCCCGGCATCATAGGAATGCTGTTGGCCAATGAACCCATCGGCACGCGCTTGATTGCTCCAGCGGAACTACATACCAATGCGTAATTCACCGGTACTAGAAGATATAGAACTTGTTGCTAACGACAACAATCTTATTGTGCGCAAGGCTGTTATGCGCGACATACCACCACTCCTCCACTTGATCAACTCCTATGCGGCCCAAGGCATCATGCTGCCCCGGACCGAGTTTGAAATCTCGGAAAACATTCGTGATTTCACGGTTGCCTATGCTGGTTCGCAGCTGCTCGGATGTGGCGCACTGCATTTTTATACTCCCACTTCTGGGGAAATAAGATCTTTGGCAGTGGCGCCGGAAGCGAGAGGTCAAGGTGTAGGAGTTCTCCTGACACAGGCCCTCGAGAAAGAAGCCATTAACAACGATCTGCACATAATATTTGCCTTTACATATGTAGAGGAATTCTTTCGCAAGCTCGGCTTTCAGGAGGTCGATCGAGGTCTGCTTCCCCTCAAAGTATGGAAGGATTGCTTGTCTTGTTCGAAGTTCCAATGCTGCGACGAAATTGCTGTAGTCAAGGCTCTTAGGTCGGATACGGTCTCCGCTTTATCCCTCAGTTACAGCCACGAGCTAGTCCAGCTTCCCAACCCAAAGCGCCATTAACAAGCGTCGTCACTTTTCGCGCTTCTTTTCAGAAATCCTTGGCAATGTGAGATTTTTTCCTGGCTTTCTCACTACGGGTGTGTATAATTTGTAAACATACTTAGATAGGACTCCGGGAGGGATCATCGGTCTATGAAGGCACAGACCATTGACGTTAAAGAATCAACCGGACGGATACTTTGCTGCACGATATTTCGCGCCGGCGGCAAAAAATTGCTCGCCAAGGGCCATGTGATCAGTGAAGAAGATGCTCGGATGTTGCAGACCGAAGGTATGAATGAGGTCTGGGTCACCGAGTTGGAAGAAGGCGAAGTAGGCGAGGATGACGCTGTTATGCAGGTCGCGAGCGAAATCGGCTGTGGCGCGCTCGAAATCCGTCTTGCCGCTGGAGGAAGGGCGAACCTATTCACTACTGAGGCGTGTTGCGTGTTGGTGGATGATGAGCTGCTAAAGCAGATCAATTGCACTGCGAGCATGGCGATTGCCACCTCTTTAAACTTTTCTCATGCGCGCTCCGGTCAACGGGTGGCTACTGTCAAGAGCACTCCGTTCGCGGTTGCCAAGCCGGAACTGGAGGCAATGATTTCCATCGTCAAAGAAAGAGGGCCCATTTTGCAGGCGCGGCCCATCCGCACCCCAGCCGTGGCCATTCTGTACACTGATCCGGTGAATGGAGAACGTGCCAGGCAGTTATTCGAAAATATAATGCGTCAGCGTTTGGATCGCATCGGAGCCAGTGCCAGTTTCGTCCTCTCGTCGGTGGAAGAGGAAACTGCAGTGGCCCGTTCGCTCCAGCACTTGCTGCGCGCCAAACCAACCAGTGTGCTGATCGCGTCCACCACCGCCCCCGCGGGTCCGGACGATGTGGTCGGCCGCGCCATGCTTCGCGCCGGGTGTCACATTGAGCGTTTCCTGGCTCCCGTGGAGCCCGGTAATCTCTTTTTGTTGGGCTATAAGGACGATGTTCCCATCGTCTCTGCGCCAGGCTGCTTCCGGTCCGCGAAGCCGAACGTCGTGGATCTGATGTTGCCCCCTATGTTGGCCCGTTACCGTGTCTCCGGCTGGGAAGTCGCTTGCCTCGGGCACGGCGGTTTGCTCGCCTGATTACGACAACCTTCACTCCACGGGAGCGGCTCCTCATCCGCCCGTGAATACTCCTCGGGCCGGACGCCTTTTTTAAGCGCCCGGCTTTTTTTTGTTTACCCTGCTACGCTTACCCCTAGCTGCCTTAATAGCTGCGTCTCTAGATGACAGGCCTTGCTCGCATTCTCGATACCAGCCCCGCTACGCTGGCGCTAGGAGCAGCCGCCGTGTCCGCCGGTGCATTGGCTTACGCCGTTCGCGTCCCTTCTTGCTCCTGGCTTGCCCCTTCCATCTTCCGCGGTACGGACACCCGGCTCGCCATCGCCCTCACTTTCGACGACGGCCCCTCTGAATCCACGCCGCTGCTGCTCGATATCCTGGCGCGCCATGGCGCCACTGCCACCTTCTTTCAATGCGGCCGCAACGTTCGACGGTTGCCTGGAGTGGCTCGTGAAGTGGCCTCCGCTGGACACGAAATAGGCAATCATACTTTTTCGCATCCTCTGCTCGCGCTCAAATCGCCCGAGTTTATTTATCGCGAACTCGCCGCCGCGCAGGAAACGATCCAGAACGCAACTGGGATTCTTCCCCGTCATTTCCGCGCCCCCTACGGTACGCGTTGGTTCGGTCTTCGCGCCGCTCAGCAGCGCCTTGCTCTCACCGGCGTGACATGGAGCACCATTGCGCTAGACTGGAAACGGCAGACACCGGCTGTCGTCTCTCGCTTGCTTCACGGCGCGGCCCGGGGCGCGATTCTCTGCTTGCACGATGGCCGAATCCTTCAGCATCGTCCCGACATCGGTGTTACAGTCCAGGCCGTTCGCGAACTTTTGCCGAAATTGACGGATCAGGGTTTCCATTTCGAGAAGGTGACCGATATCTTATGTCCTACGAAGAACTGACGGCTCGAGTCAGGGCCGTGATCGCCGCAACCCAGCATGTTCCCCAAGAGAAAATCACTGCCGACAGCACCTTCCAGGAGCTCGGTATTGATTCGCTGGACGGCATCAATATTCTTTTCGCTGTGGAAAGCGAGTTCAATATTAATATTCCGGACGACGCGGCCCAGAATCTGCGTTCGGTCCGCGATGTAATCGATGGCATCGCGAAGATCTTGGACAGGCCGGAGGATCAGGCGGCGGTAACCGCCTAAAATGTCCCAGCGCGTGGCCGTCACCGGCTTAGGCGTCATCTCGGCGCTCGGCGGCGACGGCGATGAGTTTTGGCAGGCCCTCCAAGCCGGACGCGCCGGCATTGGTCCGCTCCAGGCCGTTGACCCGGCCTTGCTCCGTTTCTCAAATGGTGCCGAGGTTCGAAACTACGCGCCTGCGCGGCACTTCGACGAGAAAGAACTCGGCCTGCTGGACCGCTTCGCCCAATTCGGCGTGATCGCCGCGCGCGAAGCCATCGCCCGAGCGGGGGTCCAATGGACCGCTCAACTGCGCGAATCCACCGCCATCATCACCGGCTCCTGCGTGGGCGGCCAAACCACGGAAGATGAGGGTTTCGTCAGTCTGTATCGCAACAACATCGCGCGTGTAAACCCGTTCACCATTCCGCGCACTATGGGAAACGCCGCCGCCAGCCGCATCTCGCTCGAGACCGGCGTGGTCGGCCCTACCTATACCGTCTCCACTGCGTGCTCATCCTCCAATCACGCCATCGGGCAGGCGTTTTGGATGGTGCGGAGCGGCGCCGCGGCCATGGCCATCACCGGCGGAAGCGAAGCCATATTCAGTCTCGGATTCCTGAAAGCCTGGGAAGCGATGCGTGTCGTTTCACCGGACACCTGCCGTCCATTTTCGAAGGATCGGCGCGGCCTGATCCTGGGTGAGGGAGCCGCCATGCTGGTGCTGGAGCCGCTCGATGCCGCCCGCGCGCGTGGCGCTCCCATTCTCGGCGAAATTATCGGCTTCGGTATGTCGTCGGATGCTTTCCACATCACCCAGCCTTCTCCGGACGGGGCCGCTCGCGCTATGCGCTCCGCGCTTTCCGATGCCGGCCTCACCCCCAACGACATCGGCTACATCAATGCCCATGGCACCGGCACGTTAGCTAATGATCCGGCCGAAACTGCGGCTATCCGCAAAGTCTTCCTCGCGCATGCCGATCGGCTGGCGGTCAGTTCCACCAAATCCATGCACGGCCATACGCTGGGCGCTGCCGGCGCCATTGAAGCCGCCGCTACTTTGCTGGCTTTGCGTCACGGTATTTTGCCTCCCACCGCTAATTTCACCGAACCCGATCCGGCCTGTGACCTCGACGTGATTCCCAACACCGCCCGTCCCGCCGCTGTGGAGTTTGCACTTTCAAATTCGTTTGCTTTCGGCGGCCTGAACGCCGTACTGGCCTTCCGGCGGTTAGAAACTTAACCTGTTCTCGGGTGTCCAACAAGAGGGGGTTGTTATGTCTGAACAAGTTGAGCAGGAAGATGTTATCGTCACCACGGTGGACGAGGTGTCGGACGTAGCTCATGCCGACGCCGCTCATAGATATGACGAGCCGCGCAGGCTCAGCGATTACAAACCCACCAATATGCCTCTGTCCCAGTTTGAAATCGAGCAGGACGAAACCAGGGATACCGCGCACGAAGGATGGGCGCCCAGAACCACCGAAAATATCGGTGACATGACCCCGCTTCCCGAGCGCCCCGTTGTCCGCTGAACCCAGCACGAAAAAGACCGGTTTCTACCCTGCGGTTCGCTATGTTAAACTAAAGTTTCCCGCATTTACGAGGTCTCCGTGGACAAGCTTACCCGCAAGGAACTGAAGAGCGACAAATTCGCTCTGGAAGTCCAGCATAGCGTCGAATTCGTTTCCGAGCATCGCCAGCAAATGCTCAAATGGGCCGTGCCGGCAGCTATTGCCGTGCTCCTGGCCATTGGTATCTTCTATTACCGCACCTATCAGCACAATGCGCGGGAAGAGGCCTTTCACGCCGCCATGCAAATTCAAAACAGCGAGGTTACGGCAACCCCCGCCCAATCCCAATTCGTGGTCTCGTTTCCCACCGCGGCTGCTCGTACCGCCGCTGTGACTAAAACTTGGGGAGACCTGGCGGCTAAATACCCCGGAACCCAGGAAGGCGACATCGCCGAGTTTTTCCTGGGCACCAACGCCGCCGATGTGGGTAACTTACCCGACGCCGCGAAGCACTTTCAGCTAGCCATTGATTCAGACAACGGTCCATACGCCTCCGAGGCCAAGCTGGCGCTGGCTCAAGTGTATGCCGCACAGGGCAAACTGAACGACGGGGTTAAGCTGATCCAATCCGTGATTGATCATCCCACCGTGATGGTCTCGAAAGACGCGGCCATACTTGCGCTGGCGGACCTGATCAAGACCAGTGACCCGCAGCGCGCCAGAAAATTGATCGAGCCCCTCCGCACCAGCACCCGAGGCGCAGTGAGCAAGGCCGCCATCACTTTGGACAGCACCCTGTCCCAGCAGTGAACCGGCCAGAAGTTAACCGGTTAAGCCGCCTGCGTTTTCCCGTCGAGCGAAGCCGCGGCCGGCGCTACCCCGAACTGGCGCATTCCTATCGCGGCGAGTTCCAGCGCGATCGCGACCGCGTTATTCATTCGCGGGCCTTCCGCCGCTTGGAGAATAAAACCCAGGTTTTTCCGCCCGGCATTTCGGACCATTTTCGCAACCGCCTTACTCACACCATTGAAGTCTCGCAAATCGCCCGCACCGTAGCCGCGGCACTGGATCTCAACGAGGAGCTCACCGAAGCTCTTGCGCTCGGCCACGATATCGGTCACCCTCCCTTTGCGCATGCCGGTGAAGACGAGTTGGATCGCCAGATGCGTCGCTTCGGCGATCGCTTCGATCACAATCTCCATGCCCTGCGCATCGTGGAAACGTTCGAGCATCGTTACGCTCGCTTTCCCGGCCTCAACCTGACGTTTGAGGTTCGCGAGGGCATCGTTAAGCATTCACGCGATTTCGAGAAGGGTGAGAATCCGGCGCTGGACGAATATCTGCCCGGCCTTCGCCCGCCGCTCGAAGCCCAATTGATCGATCTGGCGGATGAGATCGCCTACAATACAGCCGACCTGGATGACGGCTACTCCGCGCACCTCTTCAAGATCGAAGAGTTGGGCCAATGCGTCCCCGAGTTCGGCCGCCGGTTTGAGGAAGTGGAATCTCAATTCCCCGGCGCCACCGAGCGCGAGCAGTTTCAGGAAGTGCTTCGCGGATTGCTGGATTGGCTGGTTTCGGGTTTGATGGAAGGTACCATCCAAGCGGCCGATGCGGCATCGCTGGCCAGCGTCGATGATGTTCGCGCCCATCCCCGCCGCCTGGCCTCGTTCACTCTTCCGGCTCACACCACCAACCGCGCGCTGAAACAATTTCTGCACCACACGCTTTATTACTCCGAACCGATGGCCGGTGAGCGCCGCCGCTCCGCCACCCAAATCTCCGAGCTGTTCGAGTTCTGGGTGGCGCACCCCGATAAACTCCCCGCCAATTACGTCGAGTCGCTCTCGGACTCACCCATCCATCGCGTAGTCTGCGATTACATCGCGGGCATGACCGACGGATATTTCCTGCGCTCCTACCAGCAGACGTTCGGTATGCTGTCCGCCTGATGTCCCTGTCTGTCTGATATCGCGATGCTACGATGGAATCACCGAGCTTTTCCCTCATGAAATGCCCCATCTGCGACACGCGCAAGCCCCGCCGCCAGTGCCCCGGCATCCATGGCGAAATCTGCTCCGTCTGCTGCGGCAACGAGCGTGAAGTCTCCATCAGTTGCCCGCTCGATTGTCCTTATCTCGTGGAAGCGCGCCGGCATGAAAAGCCGCACGAATTAAATCCCGACGAAGTTCCTAACCGCGACGTCCAGGTCACTGAAGAATTCCTGCGCGAACACGAACCGTTGCTGGTCTTCTTAGGTTCGCGCCTGCTCGAAGCTGCGTTGGTCCAGGCGGGCGCCGTCGATTCCGATGTCCGGGACGCGCTTCAATCGCTCATCCGCACCTATCGCACGCTGCAGAGCGGCCTCTATTATGAAACTCGCCCCACCAATCTGATCGCCGCCGGCATTCATCAGCGGATGCAGGAAGCTGTCGACGGTCTTCGCAAGGAGCTCGCGGAGAAAAGTGCCGTACCTCTTCGAGATGTCGAAATCCTCGGGACGCTCGTGTTCCTGGAGCGTGTGGAGCTGCATGAAAATAATGGACGCCCGCGCGGCCGTGCTTTCATCGACTATCTGCGCGCGTATTTTCCGCAAACGGAGCAAAGCCTTGCGCCTGCTTCGCCGTTGATTCAGGTATGACGGGGTTCATCGTTTTCGCACACGGTTCGCGCATCGAAAGCGCTAATCAAGCCGTGCGCGATGTCGCAGTTCAGATGGCGGCTTCCGGCCACCACGTTGTTGAAGCGGCGTTCCTGGAACTCGGGGCTCCGGACCTGGCCGGCGCCACGGCACTCCTCATCGCGCGCGGCGCCAAGCGCATCGTCGTAATCCCGTACTTCTTGACGCTCGGCACGCACATGCAGCGCGATCTGCCGCGCCTGGCTAGCGATGCATCATGCGCCTACGGCCATATCGAAATGCAAATCACTTCGCCGCTGGATGGGCACCCCGCGCTGGTCCAGGTGTTGCTCGATCGCGCCCATGAGGCGCTGGCGGCTCCAGTTCCATGTGATCCGGCATGAGAGCCATCCTGCTTGAGTTTCACGACATCGCGCCCGAAGTCCGCCACTTCCTTTTCGAGGCCTCCGAAGTGGAGCAGCTCCATTTCAAGGCCGGCCAATTTGTTTCACTGAAGGAAATGGTCAACGGCAAACAGATCACGCGCCCTTATTCCATCGTCTCGCTCCCCGGGGGCAATCGCTTCGAGCTTCTGCTTGAACCTGGTTCACGGAGGCGTCTTCACGCCGCATTTGTTCTCGATGAAACCGGGCGATTCCATTGAGATGTCCGCGCCGCTGGGCTTCTTCACGGTTCGCGATCCGGCGAGAGAAGCCGTTTTCATCGCCACCGGTACCGGCATCGCTCCGTTCCGTGCCATGGCGCCCGATTACCTATCGCATCCCCACGCCAACCGGCTAACGCTGATCTTCGGCGTGCGCCACCAGCGCACCATTTACTATCGCGACAATTTCGAAGCGCTGGTTTGCCAGCATTCGAACTTTCGTTTTTGGCCGACGCTCAGCCGCGCCGAACCTGCCTGGACTGGCCGCACCGGGCACGTGCAAACCCACTTGGTCGAAGCCATAGGCGACCGCCGCGATCTGGACGTTTACATCTGCGGCCTGAAAGCGATGGTCGACGACGTACGCGCTATCCTCAAGGGGTTGGGCTTCGATCGCAAGCAGATTATTTTCGAAAAGTACGATTGAATCGCATCCATTCATGAACCGTACAATTGCGCTCACACTGGGCATGGTGATGATCTTCGCGGTAACCGTCGCCATTCTGTTGGCCGTGATGCCAGGGCCGCGCAAATCGACAGATTACCTGGTCATCGGCTGCGTGGCCACGTTGCTCTGCCTGCTGCTGCTCTTCGTAGTCCTGATCAATACCGCCAAACGCCCCGATCACAAGGCCGGACCGCGCGCCTGAGCGAACCGGGTTCAGACCCTGCGCACTTCCACAGATTTATACACTTCTTTGGTCTGCTCCAGGTTTGCGAATACCAGCCCAGGCTGCATGGCTGATGCCGTCCCCGCGGCCACCGCCCACCGGACACAATCGGCGAAATCTTTCTTCTTGGTCGCGGCCCATACGTACGCGGCGGCCAGCGCATCACCCGCGCCCAACGGCGAAGCGGCGTCGGTCCGCGGCGGGACCACTTCCAACAGCTGATTGTCGTTCACCGCCACCACTCCGCGACCGCCCAGCGATAGCACCACCGCCTCCGCCCCCATGGCTTTGATGCGCGTGGCCGCTTCCAGAAATTGCGCTCGCGTAATCAGCGCGCGATTCAACAGCCTTTCCGCCTCGGACTGATTCGGGCTCACCACGGTTGGGCCCGATTCAATGCCGTGCAGCAGAGCGTCGCCGTCCGTATCGAGCAGAGTTTTGACTTTCCGCTCGCGCGCCATGCGGATCAGCTTGGTATAGAAGTCGGAGGGCACGCCGGGCGGAATGCTTCCGCATAACATGAGCCATGAAGCCGATTCCAGGCGATTCTCCACCACCTTTTCCATGCGCCTCAGTTCTTCCGGCGTGATCTTCGGTCCGCGCTCGTTCAGCCGGATCGCGAGCCCCTGCTTGTCGGTGATTGTCAGGTTCACGCGAATCTCGTTGTGAATCGGAACCACCTTGACCGGAAACCCGGATTTCGCAGCCAGCTTTTCCAGGCGCGGGCCGTTCACGCCGCCCGAGGTGACGATCGCCAGGGTCTTGGCGCCGAAGGAATGCAAGACACGCGAAGCATTCATGCCGCGTCCGCCGGCCGAGTCACTGCGCGAAAGTATGTATGCGCGATCCTCGAAAACCAGCCTGTCTACTTCAATATTTCGATCCACCGAAGGGTTGATCGTGACGGTGAGTATCAACACTCAATGTTACCCTGAATTTTGCAGCGCCATCCTCATTTTCGGGCGTACCTGGCGCTGGCCGCGGTCTGTTTCTTCTGGGGCACAACCTACCTGGGCATCCGCTTCGCGCTCGAATCCATGCAGCCTCAGGTCTTGATGGCCCTGCGCTACACCATCTCCGGAAGCATCTTGCTTCTCTTCGCATATTTTTCAGGAGCGCATCTTCCCAGCGGGCGCGAACTTTGGTACACGGCGCTCTACGGTGTCATGATCATTGGCACCGGGACCGGATCTGTCGTCTTCGCCGAACAGTGGGTGCCCAGCGGATTGGCATCGGTATTCATCACTCTGTCTCCCTTTTGGATGATCGGTATCGATGCCCTGATTCCAGGCGGCGAGCGCCTGCACGGCCCCACCATCGTCGCCATGCTGGTGGGTCTCGCGGGCACCACGCTCCTGGTGGCTCCCGAAATCATGGGCGAAGGTTTCGGCGGTCCTTTAGTGCGTGGCTTTCTGTTGATCGAGCTTGGCTGCAGCGGCTGGTGCCTTGGTTCCATCCTGCAGCGCCGGCATCAAACCAAGGCGCACCCGGTGGTGAGTGGCGCGGTGCAACAATTGGCAACCGGCCTGGCCTTTGCGGTGCCGGCGTTCTTCGCCAAACCGCATCCGTCCACCTGGAGCGGGCGCAGTATCGGAGCCGTGGCTTACCTGGTGATGTTCGGATCTATCGTAGGCTACAGCGCCTATAGTTTCGCGCTCGATCGACTGCCCGTTTCGGTGGTCAGCATTTACAACTACATCAACCCGGTGATCGCCGTGTTTCTCGGATGGCTTTTCTTCCGCGAACACTTTGGCCCTCTGGAAGTGATCGCGATGCTGATTATTTTCGTGGGTGTGGGACTGGTGAAGCGCTATTCTCGGCCACCCGCTCCAAAGCCGGCTCCAGTCTCTGCGGCTTCGTGAGCACTGCTTCGAAAAGATCGCCGGTGCGTTCGAAACGAGCCATCGCGTTGCGAATGTTGAACTGCCCGGGATCCAAGCCCGCCTTCACTTCGGACCAATGCAGCGGCGTCGAAACCGGAGCGCCTGGATGCGCGCGCAGAACATAAGGCGCGGCGATCGTTTTGGCGCTCGAAATCTGCAGGTAATCGAAATAAACCTTGGCCTTCTTGCGTCGCGAAACCGCGCGCGGCGTCGTGAACAGATCGGGATTCCGGTTGATCACCAAAATAGACAGCAATTCCGCAAAGGAACGTACCTGTTCGAAAGTGTAAACCGGCTCCAGCGGGATATAGATATGCATTCCGTCGCCGCCGGTTGTTTTCGGATAGCCCGCCAGCCCGATCGCGTCCAGGGTCTTCTTTACCAGTTGCGCGGCCTCCACGATCTGGCTGTACGGACAGCCCTCAGTGGGATCCAGATCGATGAGCGCAAAATCCGGATGATCGAGCGACCCGATGCGGCTCATCCAAGGGTTTTGATCGATGGAGGCGAGGTTCGCGAGATAGATCAGCGTCGCGCGATCGTTGCAGATGATGTAGTGGATCTTATCCTGATTGTGGTCGGAGAAAATCGGCTCCAGGCGCACCCAATCGGGAACCTTCCCCTCGGCGTCTTTCTGAAAGAAGAACTGCTCGTGGATACCGTTGGGATAGCGTTTCAGCGAAAGCGGGCGGTCGCGCAGATGCGGAAGGATCAAAGGCGCTACGGCATCGTAGTAATTGATAACGTCGCGCTTGTTGATGCCGTCTTCGGGATACCAAACTTTATTGAGGTTGGTCAGCTTCAGTCGATGACCTTCGACGTCGAGCAGCACCTCTACTGGCGAATCGTTCGGGATGAGCGGGCCCTTGAATTTTTTGTCTGCGTCGTATTCCTCGTCTTCCTTGACTCCGCCTTCGCGCACGCACTCCTTGGGATCTTTGTCAGGCCGAAGCGCGACAAAAACCGGCGCGCGCAGCAGCCCGTCGGGCGTCATTTCCAAATACTTGATCTCGGCTACCAGTTCCGGCTGCACCCACGTGACGTCGCGCAGCGCTTTCACCGTTCCAGTGAAGGGACTTTTCTTTGTGATGAGCGGCTCAATTGTGGAATAGATTTCCTTGAGAGACTTCTCGTTGAATCCGGTGCCCACTTGTCCCGCGTGCGTCAGCTTGTCGCCATCGTAAAGGCCGAGCACCAGGGAGCTGAAGTAATCGCGCTCGCCGTGCGTGAATCCTCCGATGACGAAATCGTCCGACGTTACCACTTTTACCTTCACCCAATCGCGGCTGCGGCGCCCCTCGTATTTGCTCCCACGCGCCTTAGCCACAATCCCTTCCAATCCGTTGGCCCGCGCGGCTTCGAGCATAGCGTTGCCATCCACCGTGAAAAAATCGGAGACGTGAATGCGCTCGGACGGAGCGACAATTTCCGATAGCAGGCGCTTGCGCTCTTCGAGAGGTACTCCGCGCAGGTCGTAGCCATCGAGATACAGCAAATCGAAAAGAAACAAATTCACCGGCGCGGAACGGGAAAGATGTGCCACCGAGTTTGCATCGGTGACAGAGATGCGCGGTTGAATCAGGTTGAAGCTGGAACGGCCTTCGTCATCCAGCACCGCAATCTCGCCGTCCAGTATGGCCTGCGACGCTTTCACGTGGCGCGGCAACACGCTCAATTCGGGATACTGCTGGTCGCAGCGCTTGCCGGAGCGCGAAGAAATGCGGAGCTCCCCGTCATCGATAAAGCACAGCGCGCGAACGCCGTCCCATTTCACTTCATAAATCCACGAATCGCCGGAGGGCGGCTGCGTAGCCAGCGTGGCCAGCATGGGGGAGATGGCCGTGGGCATGGGTGCTTTTACAGCGCCCGTTGGAAAAGACAGGGACTGGGGATTGGGGGTTGGGGATTGGGGCGGTGACAGGTTTTCGGCAATCTCCTGCTGCGATCGTCCCGTGAGTACGCTGCGCGCGTGGTCCTCGATATTCCAGCCAGGCTTCGCTTCCGCGTCTTTCTTTTTAATGAGCAGCCACTCGTTGCCTTTCCCGCGCCCGCGCATCAGCACCAGCGCGAATTCGCCTCGCAGCTTTTGGCCATGTAAACGAAACTTGAAATCGCCTCGCTCGATTTGTTGGAGCGCCGGCGCATCGCCCAGCAGTTCATAGCTGCCGCGATCCCACAGCATCACGCTGCCGCCCCCGTATTCGCCCTTCGGAATGTTGCCCTCAAACCCGCCGTAATCCAGCGGATGATCTTCCACATGCATGGCCAGATGTTTGGCGAGTGGCTCCAGGCTTGGCCCTTTGGGAACGGCCCAGGATTTCAGCGTTCCCTCCACCTCCAGGCGAAAATCGTAGTGCAGCCGCGTAGCATCGTGCCGCTGAACGCAGAAGTAGTTTCCGGCGGGTGTGGACTGTGTCCGCGGCTCCGGCTCCGGTGTCTTATCGAACGAACGCTTGCGGCCGTATTCTTTCAGCGACATCGAATGCTGCTGTTCTCATCTTACAGTTAGCTCGAAACCTTGCTGGTCACCGCAACTGCACGAAATTCTTTGAAGTTTTTGGCCCGTTCCGGCGTATACTGAGCGTAATGCCCTCGCGGAGTGCGCGCTGGTTTGCCCTCGCGCTAGTGGTGTTTCTGTTCGCGCAGCCGATTCCAATTCTGGCATTCGCGCAGTCTGCGAGCGACGGTTCTTCCTGCTGCAAAGATCCGAGCATGAGCTGCTGCCGGCGATCGCATCACCATGCGATGCCCGAATCCGGCCCGGCGTTTTCCTCGCGCGACTGCTGCGCGCAGTGTCAGATTTCGGTTCGCAAAACCCAGCCGGTTGCGAAGAATGTTGTTCCCGCGACGGCAGATAAGCACTTCGCGCTCGCCATCTCACCGCTGCCGGCGCAACTGAGCTGGATCCCGTGCGCCCGGCACGATGCGGTTCTGTTTCAACGTCCCCCTCCTTCCGCCTTCTAAGTTCACTCAATCAAAACTTAAAAATCAGGAGGGAGGCTTCATGCGGAAGCTCGTGTTCTATTGGTGTCTGGCAGTCTTTTTTTTGTTTGGCTCTCTGCTCCAAGCAACGATTTTTGGGCGAATACAAGGGATCGTGCACGATCCACAGCATCGGCCGTTGGCCGGAGCGTCGGTCAAGCTACAGGCGACTACCTCGCAGTATTCGCAAACGACGCAAGCGAACGATAACGGCGAGTTTTCGTTTACCAGCGTGCCAGTGGGCGATTACAAAATCACGGTGAACGAAGCTAAGTTCGCCACTTTGGAACAGAGCATCACGGTGGAGTCCGGGTCATCGCCGATTCTGCACTTTCAACTGGCGATTGCACCTTTGAGTGAAAGTGCAGTAGTTATCGGACAAGCGGAGCAGGCCAATATGGATTCGGTAACCCCCACCAGTCTGATCGATCGAGAGGACATCGCTCTCACTCCCGGCGCCGACCGCACTAACAGTATGTCGATGATCACCGACTATGTGCCGGGTGCCTACGTCACTCATGACATGCTGCATATGCGCGGAGGCCACCAGGTGGAGTGGTTGATCGATGGCGTAACCATACCCAACACGAACATCGCGACCAACCTGGGACCGCAGATCGATCCGAAGGATATCGATTATCTTGAAGTTCAGCGCGGCAGCTACGACGCGGAATATGGAGATCGCACGTATGGAATCTTCAATGTGGTGCCCCGGACCGGTTTCGCAAGTAACAACGAGGCCGAACTCGTCGCCTCATTCGGGAACTGGTATCAAACCAACGATCAGCTCAGTTTTGCGAGCCATACCGAGCGCTTCGCGTACTACGTAAGTCTCAACGCAAATCGCAGCGATTACGGCTTGCAGCCTCCCATCGGACAAGTGGTTCACGACGCGGAAAATGGCTACGGGGGATTCGCATCGCTCATATTTAACCAGAGTTCGTCCAACCAATTCCGGCTGGTAGCTTCTCTGCGCCAGGATTACTATCAGATTCCGATTGACCCGAATCCCAATTCCGCTGGAAACCAGGTTTATCCCAGCTACGGCCTGCACGATAGCGAGCGTGAACCCGATGGTTACATCGCATTCTCGTGGGTCCACACCTTTAGTCCCAACCTGCTGCTGACGGTTTCACCTTTTTATCATTACAACCAGGCCGCGTATAACAGCTCGCCGAACGATGTGCCCGTGATCTCCACCGTCGATCAAACCGCCAATTATGCGGGTGCACAAGCGAGCGCGACTATAACCTCGGTCAAGAATAACGACCTTCAGTTGGGCGTGTACGGATTCGCCCAGCACCAGGGCAATTACTTTAACAACGTTTTCACCGACTGCGCTCCTAACTGCCAGAACTACGGACCGTCTTCGGCGGCCGTGACCGGCGGCCTCATCGAGGAGTACATTAGCGATCGCTATAAGGTGACGTCGTGGTTGACGCTGATCGCGGGCCTGCGCGAATCGCACTTCAACTCAGGTTCGGTCGCCGGGGGAAGCCAGCCGGCCGTCATAGAGAATGCGACGGATCCGCGTTATGGCATCGCCATCCGAATCCCGAAAATAAACTGGGTGTTTCATGGCTTCTATGGCGACTTTTATCAGGCGCCTCCGCTCTTGACTGCCACGGGTCCCTTGCTCGATCTAGCCACCAGCCAGACTCTGATGTTCGCTCCACTGAAGGGAGAGCGCGATCACGAGTTCCAATTCGGCGTTTCGATTCCGTTCCGCGGTTGGGTGCTCGAGGAGGACAGCTTCCAAACCCGCGCGGCGAATTGGCTGGATCACAACAATATCGGCGAATCCAACATCTTCTGGCCGATTACGTGGACGGCTGCTTTGATTCAAGGCTGGGAAACAACACTGCGTTCTCCGCGCCTGTGGCGCCGTGCACAGGTTCACCTGGCCTACTCGAATCAGATCGCACAGGCCACATCGCCCATTACCGGAGGCGTGATCTGCCCTGCACCCGTAACACCCGCTTGCCCGGTCGCCGTTCCTCCCGGGTATTCGCCTGTAGATCATGATCAAAGAAATACGTTGAATGTCGGCGCCAATGCGAGCCTTCCCTGGCAGGTATTCGCGTCGACGAATGTGTACTACGGCTCGGGATTCACCAACGGGATGCCGGACGCGGAATATCCGGGAAACTATCTGCCTCAGCACACCACGTTCGACATTTCGCTTGGAAAGAGTTTTGGCGAGAAAGACAAGTACCGGCTCTCGTTGACTGCTATGAACGTAGCGAACCGGCGCGTGTTACTGGACAACAGCCTGACTTTTGGAGGGTTCCACTACAACGATCCGCGACAGATTTACGTGGAATTTCGCTGGAGGTTTCACTACTAAGTGCGGGCTAAGCCAGTTCGGTGCCTCGGGTTTCGGGAAGCGTGAAAATGAGCGCAGCGCCGACCAGGAAGAATGCGGAGTTGAGCGCGAGCCCATAACCGAGGCCGTGGCGATCGGCAATGGCTCCAATGGCGAAAGGCGCCAGGGCGCTGGCGGCGCGGCCGGTATTGTAGACAAAGCCTTGCGCGGAGCCGCGGATGGATGTGGGATAAAGTTCGGCGAGCATGGTTCCGAAAACCGAAAAGAAGCCAGTGCCGAAGAATCCAACCAACGGGCCGAGGGCGAGCAGCCAAAATTCGGAAGACGGTCCAGCCCAGACCGGCGTGAGTCCGTAGATGGGCGTGAGCACGGCGGCGATGATGACGTAAACGAAGAAAGCCGGGCGGCGTCCCCACCAATCGGCCAGCCAGCCGAAGCTGGCGTAGCCCAGGAACGTTCCGAACTGCATGATGAAAATCCACGCGCTGGTTTGGAGAACATTGAGTCCCGCGCCGCCCTGTGAGCGAGGAGCGGAGAGGAATCCGGGGAGCCAGGTGTTCAGTCCCCAGTAAGCGAAGAGCATAGACGTTGCCAGTGCGGTGGTGAGAACGGTTCGCTTGGCGAGCGGCGGACGGAAAAGATCCAGCCACGGACTGGCGGCGGGTCTCTCCTTCCACAAAGCCGGCTCCTTCACTTTGCGCTGAATCCAGATGGTCAGAAGCGCGGGAAGAAGTCCCGTGAGAAACAACACGCGCCAGCCGAAGCGCGGCAAAATGAATGCGGTGCTGGCAGCGGCCAGCATATAGCCAATGGCCCAGCCGGATTGCATCAACGCGATGGCTTTGGCGCGGTGCCGCGGCGCCCAGCTCTCGGCTACCAAGACCGCGCCCGCCGACCATTCACCGCCGAGTCCGAATCCGACGATGGATCGCCAGAAGATGAGCGTCGTAAGGCCGGTGGCCAGGGCCGAGCCGCCGGAGCCGATGGAGTAGATCAGGATCGTGAGCACAAGCGTGCGGCGTCGGCCGATACGGTCCGAAAGAAAGCCCGCGCCGATGCCCCCGAGCGCGGAAGTGATCAGGGTTGCGGAGCTGACCAAACCTGCCGTCGCAGCCGACCAATGAAATTCGGAGCGTAAGGTTTGGACCACGAAAACGTACAGCAGGACGTCGTAGGAGTCGAGGACGAAGCCTGCCATCGCCGCCCACAACGCCAGACCGCGAGGCTCGGCAGCCCAAGCCAACGGTCGGGTGCGGATTGCGGGCGCTGTGGATGGCGTGACGTCGGGCAGAGCAGATTCAAAGTATCATGATTCGGAAAAATCCTGGAAGACGCATGGATCAATCTGGCCCGCTAAGGTCGCGATTCTGCGCCGGCGCCGATCGAAGCGAATTCAGCCATCTCGCGCTGCATGCCCTGCGGCTCTTTGGGCAAGGTGAAGAAAAAGACGGAACCGGAGCCTGGTTCCGATTCCACCCAAATCTCTCCGCCGTGCCACTGCACGATGCGCTGGCAAATGGCCAGGCCGATACCGGTGCCGGGGATCTCTTTGCCGTGCAGCCGCTTGAAAATGCCAAAGATCCGCTGGCGGTACTCGGGGGCGATGCCGATGCCATTGTCGCGGACGCCGAAGCGCCAATTGGACTCCGAGGAATCCGCCGAGATGTGGATGCGGGGCGGACGCTCACCCCGGTACTTGATCGCGTTGCCAATCAGATTCTGCAGCAGCGTGATGAGGGAACGCCGTTCCATCCAGACTTCGGGGAGATGATCATAAGTAATAGCGGCTCCGCTCGCATCGATTGAAGCCGAAAGCGCGAACAATACCTCGGCCAGGGCGCCTTCCACGGAGGCGGGCTCGCTGGGGAGGGTCTTGGAAGCGCCGGTGGAAGAATACTGCAGCAAATCGTGAATGAGAGAACTCATGCGCTCCACTCCGTCTACGATATAAGCGACGAACTCAGCCGCCTCCGGATCGCCGAGATCGCCGTAGCGGTGTACCAGAAGCTGCGTGAAGCTCGCGACGGTGCGCAGGGGTTCTTGCAAGTCGTGGCTCGCGACGTAGGCGAATTGGCGCAGTTCCTCGTTGGAGCGCTGCAAAATCTGGCGCGCCGCTTCCAGACGGCGCCGTTCCTGCTCGGCCATGCTGAACAGCCGGGCGTTATCGATGGCGATGGCGGCTTGGGATGCCAGATTACTGGCGACGCTTTCGTCTTGTTCTGAAAACGGCTCCGGGCTGCGCCGTCCGAAAAGCAGAACGCCCAGAATAGCTCCGGGGTGCGACATCACAGGCAACGCGAGGCAGTTTCCAAGCGATAGTTTGCGGGCCACGGATTTGATCCACGCGTTTCCGGCATCGAGCGGCGCATCGCGGAACGCCGCACAACGCAGCATTTTCTTCCAGGAGAACTGCGTGCCGTCCATCAACGCATGCTCGCCCAGCAGCCGGGTGGCCTCGGCCAACGTGAGGTTGGAGACGCAACGCAGCGCAAATTTGCGGACGCCCTCCACTACCCCTTCTGAAAAGAAGATGCCGATGTCGGCGCCGCTCAGGTCTGTGCCAGCTTCCACGATCGCGGGCAGTAAGGTATCCAGGTTCAGCTCGGCCGATAGGATCTCACCCACGTGGTTGAGCAGTTCGATGCGCGCTTGCGCGGCCTCCTCGCGCGCATAAGCCTCCGCCTTGTCGGCTTCCGCCTGGCGTGTTTCCTGGAGGTGATGTTCCACTTCGTACTGGCGGGATCGGGCACGCAACGCGGCGCGCACCACGGTGAGCAGCGTGATGGAACGGAGAGGACGGTCCAGCAGCGTAATGTTGCCGAGCGGCTGCATCAGGGCGAAGCGTTCCTGCATTTTCGCGGGCAGCATCTTACTGCCGGTCAAAATGATGAACGGAAAGTCGGACCAGGCAGGCTGCGTCTCCACCCAATCGCGCAGCAAAGGCAGGTTGCCGTTCAGAGCCTCATCGGCGATGACGGCGGTGCCCGCGCCCGCTCTCAGTTTAGAGATTAGTTCCGGAACTCCGGCACAGACTTCAGCCCTCAACTGCTCGCGGTTCAGAACGCCACAGGCCAGAGCGGCGTCGCGACCCACGGGCGCGAGAATCAGAACCCGGGTGCGCTGGGTTTCGTCGCCGGCCTGCTCACTGTCAGGCAATTCAGGGGCGTGCACGTTGACCGTCCTTCCCGATGAGCGGACCCGGCTCGCCTGTGTAGGTGGGAACTCCGGTGAGCACCCCATGAAATTCCGAGAGCGGAGGGCCGACAAAAATGCCGTTGCGCGAGAGCCGGAACTCCCGAATGGTTTCTTCATGCGCGCCGCTGCGTTTCTTGATTACCGAGATGGCCTTCTTGACCGCTCCGCGAAATTCAAAATAGCGGAGCAACACCACCGTGTCGGTGAGGTAGCTTAGATCCAGCGGCGAATGCATCTGGCCGATCAATCCCTGTTGCGCCATTACCAGGA
Source organism: Bryobacterales bacterium (assembly GCA_963725455.1). Taxonomy (GTDB): domain Bacteria; phylum Acidobacteriota; class Terriglobia; order Bryobacterales; family Bryobacteraceae; genus Palsa-89. Next base: position 41,002 of record CAVRZH010000054.1, on the reverse strand, counting down.
TGCTCAATATTCCCTTGCGATTCAGGAAGGCGAGCAGTTCGTGCATCTGCATCACGAGAAACTGTTCGGCCGGCATGGCGTTGAGGTAGCTGTTCAGGCTGTCGATAACCACCACGCCTTTCGGATTGCGCTCTACGCGTTCGCGTACCCGATGCGCGAAGTGGCCGGGTGACAGCTCGGCAGCATTCACGCCTTCGATGACCAGGCGGCCGCTTTCCAGATGCGGCCCAAGACGCATTCCCAAACCGTTGGAACGCTCGATCAGGGTATTGCGGCTTTCATCGAAGGTATAGATAGCGGCCGATTCTCCGCGTTCCAGCGCGGCTAACGCGTATCGCGTGGAAAGGGACGATTTACCGGCTCCTGCCGGCCCCACCAGCAGCATGCTGGTGCCGCGATGCACTCCATCGCCCAGTAACGCGTCCAAGGCCGGCACGCCGCTCGAAATCATTTGACCCGCGAAGACATCGAGCGTGTCCTCCACCGAGATTCTGGGGAATACCGAAAGGCCGCCGGTGGCGATCACCACGTCGTGCCATCCACCGCGAAAATTCGCTCCGCGCATCTTCGTAATCTGGATGCGGCGGCGCTCGGCCCCATATTCGCGAACAAAGCGCTCCAGAACGATAACACCGTGCGTGATGCTATGAACCTGTAGTTCGTGCGAGCGCGACGTCAGATCGTCCAGCAGCAGCGCGGTGGAGCGCCGGCCTGCGAAAAATTGTTTGAGCGCCAGAACCTGGCGGCGGTAGCGCAGCGGATCCTGAGCGAGCAGGCGAATTTCGGCCAGCGAGTCAAACGCCACGCGATCCGGCTGAAGTTCCTCAATCCGGTCCAGGATCAGCTTGATGGTTTCGCTGAGCTCCACTTCGGAAGGATGCAGCAGCGTGTAATACTGATCGGCCGCGAAGTTCGCCTCGGGAGGCGTTAGCTCGAAAATAGTAACGCCGTCCAAAGACCATCCGTGGGAGCGAGCCACCGAGCGCAACTCTTCGGCGGTCTCAGACAGCGTGACGTACAGACACTTTTCTCCGGAGCGCACGCCTTCCAGCATGAACTGCAGAGCCAGCGTAGTTTTCCCTGTTCCCGGGTCCCCTTCTAGCAGATAGATACGGTTGGGATTGAGCCCTCCGAAGAGAACTTCATCCAAACCTTGGACCCCAATAGAAAGGCGCGCGGACGGTGCCTCATGGTTTTCGGTGCCGGTCAAAGTGAATCCCTCGCCCGTTAGACTCGCGGGACTGAGAGGCTGTTACGGCGAGTTAACTAGCGGGAACAGGAGACTCGGGAGGCAACATCGCCCAACGCTGGACGATTCCGCGAACGGCGTCGGCGTAAGGCTCATATCCGATAGGCTTCTGGACATACTCGCGCGCACCGAGCGCCAAAGCCTTCTGCACTTCCACCTTGTTTTGCGTCGAACTGAAGATCACGATCGGGATTTTCTTCTGCTGGTATTGCTGCAGAACAGTCTGGCCGTCGACGCGGGGCATGTTGAGATCGAGAATGATCAAATCCGGTTGAAATTCAGGGGAACTGAGCATCTTCAGCGCTTGCTCGCCGTCTTTCGCCACAAGGAGTTTTAAGGGGAAGGTAACTTGGGAGAGTGCCACTCGGACCAAGAGGACGTCGGCGGGATTATCCTCGACCAAAAATACTTCTATTGTGTCCATTTCCCCGCACTTTACCTATCTTTACCCATTGGTGGGACTCGCCAGGCGCGAATCCGTTACATTAACATGTCAGTCGGGTTCGGTGCTACCGGCGGCGCCATTCTAACGCGGCCAGTCAGACTTGCCCGCGATCATTCTTGAGAGACCAGCTAAGCCACGGCTGAGCCGCTCACACGCGCTCCGGATTCTTCCAGGAACACTTCGAAACCAAAGAGCGGAGTGCGTTCGCCCCTTCCCCAACGGTTCATGTTCCATTGCACACGCAGGTAGCGGACATCGGGGTGCATAGCCAAGTTCAGCAGGACAGAATAGACGCCGCAATACTGACGCTGCCGGAAGGTGAGAAGCGGCTTGGAACCCCATTCGCTCTGATCTGCCGAGCCCCAAACGGAAACAGTGAGGCCCGTTCGCTCCACCACATCCGTGATTCCTAGCGTGACAACCAGCAACTTGCAGCAATGGTCGTCGAGAGGCACGACAGGACCAACGCCGTCACCTTTCCGCGCCGATTCGGCGAGAAGGCATTTGGGACGGGCAATACTCTTCCCGGACGGACTTGCGGAGGAACCGTAGAGATCGCCCATTAAGCTGGCTCCGGAGCTGGCGGCAAAACGTGCCAGCGAATTCACTTGCGGATTATCCGCCCGATCTTCCGAATCCGCAGCGTCGGGCGATTCGGACCGGTTAGCTACTTCGTTTTGCAAAATGTGGGCGTGCATACGTCGCTAGCTCCTGTAACCGTACTTAACGGCATTCTTCGACAATAGGTTTAACAACTAAGGTCGTATTGTTTTTGGAACTGCCGAGCATTTCCGTATGCATGCGAGCCGCCATCGTCCCAGTCCTCGATTTATCTCGTGAATATGTCAAAATTACATTGACGCAGTAAAACTTGTAACGCATCTGCGGTCGGTGAGAGAGAAGCCGCACCGGGGTTGAGTAAATTTCACAATCTGTCGACTGTGCAAAACTTTCGTGTCAACTGATTGACTTTGGTCGTCTTACTCGTGGGATGAATACTGGAGCCCCAACTCAAAGTGATTCACCAAAACGTTACCGCGAGTAGTAACATCATCTAAATAGAGCTGAGTTACACTCGGCTTACGCAACCCGGAGGGACCAGGCACATGGCGATTCTGCCGCGCTTCGCTGATCAATGGCTGCTGTCGCGAATTCTTGAGGCTACCGGTTCGGCGCCGATTCGTCTCCGGGTAAAGGGAGGCGCCGATGTTTGTCCGCCGGGCGGTCCTCCCGTCGCCACCATGGTGATTCAGGATCGCAACACGCTTGCGGGCCTGTTGCGCGACCCGGAGGTCAGCTTCGGCGACGCGTATATGGATGGACGCATCGAGGTGGAAGGCGATCTGGTGCGTTTTCTCGAAGCGGTCTATGAGGCGATGGAACGCTCGCCCGCCGCCCGGGGGTGGCATGCCAGGCTGGCATCCAGATGGATGGACTTGCTGCAGGACAACTCCAGGCATGGATCGCGCAACAACATTCATCGCCATTACGATCTCGGGAACGATTTCTACAAGCTGTGGCTGGATGAGCAACTGCTCTATACGTGCGCGTACTTCCCGACGCCCGAGGCCACGCTAGAGCACGCGCAGATCGCCAAGATGGATCACGTTTGCCGCAAGCTTCGGCTGCAGCCCGGTGAAACCGTGGTGGAAGCGGGTTGTGGCTGGGGAGCGCTGGCGCTTCACATGGCCCGCGAGTACGGCGTATCGGTGAAAGCGTACAACGTTTCGCATGAGCAAATTGCTTTTGCTCGCGAACGCGCGCTGGCGGAGGGAATGAGCCACCGTGTGGAATATATTGAAGACGACTACCGCGCCATCACCGGCAAATACGACGTGTTCGTATCGGTGGGCATGCTGGAGCATGTGGGGCTGGATCACTTCCAGGAGTTTTCCGAGATCATCCATCGCAGCATCGGCGACACTGGCCGCGGACTGCTGCACTTCATCGGGCGTAACTATCCCGCGGTTTTCAGCCGTTGGATTCGAAAACATATTTTCCCGGGAGGATTTGTTCCGTCACTGCGGCAATCGCTCAGGGTGCTGGAGCCCAAGAATTACTCCGTTCTGGACGTAGAGAATCTTCGGATGCATTACGCCACGACGCTGGAGCATTGGCTGGAGCGGTTTGAGAAGTCCAGGCAACAAGTGGCGTCCATGTACGACTCCCGCTTCGTGCGAGCGTGGCGGCTGTACCTGGCCGGCTCAATCGCTGCCTTTCGCGGCGGCCATTTGCAGTTGTTCCAGATTCTTTTTACAGGGTCGCAGCGCGAGCCGATTTTCTGGACGCGCGATCCGCTTTATGCCGAGGGGCAGCCCGTTCTCGAGAATGAGCAGCCAGAGGTAGCCACCGTCCGCGAGAAGGTGAAATGGACACATGCGATGTCCTGATCGTGGGGGGCGGGCCCGCAGGTTCCTCGTGCGCCTGGGGACTGCGGAATTCCGGCCTCGACGTCGCGATATTGGACCGGCAGACTTTTCCACGCGATAAGATCTGCGGTGGATGGATCACGCCCCAGGTGTTGAGCGAACTCGGCATTCATCCGGCCGAGTACGGCCGTGAGCACGTACTGCAGCCGATTACCGGGTTTCGCACCGGGTGGATTGGCGGACCGGCTTTCGATACCGATTACAAAACGACGGTAAGCTATGGAATCCGCCGGCGTGAATTCGACGAGTATCTCTTGCGGCGCTCCGGTGCGCGTCTGGTTGAGGGCGAGGCGCTCACCAGCCTGCAGCGGGAAAAAGACGGGTGGAGCGTAAATGGGCGGATGCGAGCCCGCGTGGTGGTCGGCGCGGGCGGACACTTTTGCCCGGTGGCTAAGCTGACGGGCGCCAAGCCCTCACGGGAAGACGCAGTGGTGGCGCAGGAGCTTGAGTTCGAGATGGACCATCTGCAGCAATCGGCATGCCGCGTTCGCGCTGATACCCCGGAGCTCTATTTCTGCGCGGACATCAAGGGCTACGGCTGGTGCTTTCGAAAAAACAATTACTTGAACATCGGTCTGGGACGAATGGATCAGCATCGTCTTACGGAGCATGTCGCGGCGTTCGTCCGATTTTTGAAATCGACCGGGCGAATCGCCTTCGATGTTCCTGCTGCGCTTGCGGGGCACGCCTATCTGCTCTACGGAGTTTCGCGGCGTAAGATTGCCGATGACCGTGTTTTGCTAATCGGAGACGCCGCGGGGCTGGCCTATAAGCAAAGCGGCGAGGGTATACGGCCGGCGATTGAATCGGGTCTGCTGGCTGCTCAAGCGATCGCGGCGGCGCAAGGGAATTACTCACGCGCATCGCTCGGGGCCTACGAAAAGCTGCTCGCCAGGCGATTCGGAGCCACCTCAGGCAAGGACTGGGCCTCGCGAGTGGGCGAATATCTCCCATCCGCCTGGATTGGCGCGCTGGGAAGGCGGCTGCTAGGCGCGCGCTGGTTTGTGCGCGATGTGGTGATCGATCGTTGGTTCCTGCACGCGAACGAGCGCGGGTTGTAAGAAGGATCACGATCCGGATTCGGAGGCGCGTTCGGCTTCCTCGGCCGCCGCCGGGCCGGTATGTTCCGCGTCGGCGATCAGTATGCGGGCGCGTTCGGCTTGATCATGAGCCACACGGACCTCGAAGGCAAAGTTGGGCAGCACGGAATCGCCCACCAGCACGGCCGCGATGTCGTTCGATTCCAGGAGATTCTTGATGCTCATGGCTTCCATTTCACTCGTGGCGCTGGCAATGGTCTCAAGGTTGAGGTCGGACGAGTCGTCTACTTCTTCGGCTTCATCGGGCGGTGGATTCTCAGAGATCAGCTCCTCGGCCCGGGCGGCGTCGGCGGCGGGCACCTGCAATTCGAACACGCCTTCGGGCACGCCGGGGGCGGAATCGTCCAGCAAAACCGCCGCAATACCCTCGTCGGTCAGCATCTCAAGGATGTTTTCGGCATCTTCCTTGGCGCTGGCATCCATGGAGCGATATACCGTGATCAGTTCGTTACTCACGCTTTGATTCTAGAGGATTGTTGCGCCCGGCGTTAGAATAAACAGGGAGGGTCCATGGCAGAAGAATACGGCAGTAAAGCAGTGTGGTTCATGGCGGGGATTGCGATTGGTGCAACGGTGGCGCTGCTATACGCTCCGGCGACAGGTGAAGATACCCGGCGGCACCTCTCAAGGAAGGCGCTGAAGGGCCGCGACGCGCTGGCCGATTCCGGCAGCGATTTGCTGGATCGTGGGCGGGAAATGTACGAACGCGGCCGCAAGCTGGCGGACGAAGCGGCGGATATGTTCGAGCGCGGACGCAAGATCGTGGAGAGCACCGCATCGAATTTGAAGGCATAAGCATCTACAAAGAGTCTGTCATCCGAGGAACTGTAAACCCATGTCCAGCACGATTGCGGAGCCGGTAAAAGCGCCGGCGGCATTTGCAAATGAACCAGTGGCCGATTTTTCAAAGCCGGCCAATCGAGAAGCGATGGAGCGCGCGTTGCGCGAAGTGCATGCGCAGCTGGGGCGCGAGTACGAACTGCTGATCGCGGGCCGGCGCGAGAAGACGCCCGATAAGCTGAAGTCGCTGAATCCGTCGCGGCCCAGCGAGATTGTGGGCATCCATAGCAAGGCTACGGCGGAACTCGCGAAGGAAGCTGTGGAAGCGGCTCACGCCTATTTCCCGCAGTGGGGCGCGGTGCCCCCCGACACGCGAGCGCATATTCTGTTGCGCGCCGCCCAGCTGTTCCGCGAGCGCAAGTTTGAGTTCGACGCCTGGCTGGTGTATGAAGCGGGGAAGACGTGGCCGGAAGCCGATGCAGATGTTTCCGAGGCAATCGATTTCTGCGAATACTATGCGCGCCAGATGATGCGCCTCGCCAAGCCGGATCCGTTGGTCCAGCTGCCCGGCGAAAAGGACGAATTGTTTTATTTGCCGCTGGGTGTCGGCGTAATTGTTCCACCGTGGAATTTTCCGCTGGCCATTATGGTGGGGATGACTACCGCCGCGCTGGTGTCGGGCAACACGGTGGTGATCAAACCTTCCAGCGATACGCCCACTGTTTCGGCCAAATTCGCCGAAGTGCTGCTGGAGGCTGGGTTCCCGCCGCAGTCGTTCTCCATGCTGGTGGGCAGCGGCGCGGTGGTGGGGGACGTTTTGGTGGAGCACCCGCTGACGCGGTTCATCGCATTCACCGGCTCCAAAGAGGTGGGGCTGCGTATCAACGAATTGGCAGCGAAACCGCGCAAAGGGCAGATCTGGATTAAGCGCGTGATCGCGGAGATGGGCGGCAAGGACGCCATCGTGGTGGATCGCGAAGCCGATATCGATAGCGCGGTGAAGGGCGTATTGTGGTCGGCCTTCGGGTTCCAGGGACAAAAATGCTCGGCCTGTTCGCGTGCGATTGTGGACGCGGCCATCTACGACGAATTTGTTGAAAAGCTGAAGGCCGAAGTGGCGGACTTGAAGGTTGGGCCTTCGGACGACACCGGAAATTATATGGGCCCGGTGATTAACGAAAGCGCCATGAAATCGATTCTGGAATACGTGGAGGTCGGCAAGAAAGAAGGCCGGCTGGTGGCGGGCGGTGGCAGAGCGCCTGGCGACGGCTACTTTGTCCAGCCCACCGTCATCGCCGACATCGATTCGAAGGCGCGTATCTTCCAGGAAGAGATTTTTGGACCGGTGCTGGCGGTGGCGAAGGCGCGTGATTTCGATCATGCGCTGGAGCTGGCGAACGATTCCGAATATGGGCTGACGGGCGCCGTGTATACCGCCAACAAAGAAAAGATCCGGAAGGCGCGCGAGCAGTTCTTCGTTGGGAACCTCTACATCAATCGCAAATGCACGGGAGCGATGGTGGGCGCGCACCCCTTTGGCGGGTTTAATATGTCCGGTACGGATTCAAAAGCTGGAGGCCCGGATTACCTGCTTCAGTTCCTGCAAGCCAAATCGATCGGCGAGAAAATTTCCTAGGGGTTCCCTAGTAACATCGGCGCTTCGTGGTAACATCGGCGAGGTGGGTTGTTCGGATGGCTGTGGAACCCCGCTGAGAAGGGGACCAAGAAGTCATAACTCCAGGGTCGATTCCGAACGACGCGGCGAAGGGCGCACGATCATATCGGCGCCCTTTTCCATTTCCGCTCTCTCACGGTCGCGGCTCGGCAGGGCTCAGCCGGCGTCAGCGAACCGGCTCTTCTAGCGGGTTGGGGTACGCGTCGGGATCGCGCTCCTCGCCTCCGTGCAGGCATTGGAAATCTTTTTCGATGAGCAGGGACAAACGTTGGCCGGATTCAAGCGGCTGATCACCCGCAATGCTCACGCGGTCCGAACAGGCCCACTGGGTGGCTTCCGCGCGCGGGAGCTGGATGCGCACCCAGCCGTTGGAATACAGTGCCTGCGGTGCGGTGATGCTGGACAACGATTCCAGCGCATAAGCGAAGCTGGCCCCGCCCCCGAACTGTACGCTGTCCTCGACAAAACCGGTCTTGCTGAACTGCGCCACTTCGGATTGGCTCAACCGCAGCCGCAGCGAATTTCCCTGGATTCTGAGTTTCATAAGATACGTAGTTTCATATGATTCGGAGTTTCATAAGACGCGGAGTTTCATTGGATTCTTTGTGCTCCTGAATAGATATTAAAACGGCTGTCGCGCACGAAGCCAAGCAGGGTCAAATTGAAGCGCTGCGCGGTTTCCACCGCGAGGCTGGAGGGCGCGCCCACCGCGGCGAGGATCGGACTGCCCGCCATCAGGGCTTTCTGTACCAGCTCGAAACTGGCGCGGCTACTCACGAAAATGAGACGCTCGCTCAGGGGCGTATGGCTCGCGAGCATTTCGGCGCCGATCAGTTTGTCGACCGCGTTGTGCCGGCCGACGTCTTCGCGCAGTAGCTGCAGCGTTCCATCGGGCGAAAACAGTGCCGCCGCGTGCAAGCCTCCGGTGCGCTCGAAGACCGGCTGGGCGCGCCGCAGGGCTTCCGGTAAAAGATGAATGACGCTGGATTCGATAACCGGCGAGTTGCGGGGCAAAACCGGGCAGCCTTGCATTTGCATTTGTGTCTGAATGGCTTCAATGGATGCTTTGCCGCAAACGCCGCAACTTGAAGTGGTGTAGAAATGGCGCTCCAGACGATCGAGATCCACATCCACGCCCGGGTTCAGTTCAACAGTCACTGAATTGCCCAGCTGCCGGGGATTGCCGTTCTCGATGTGCGACCAGCGGATCTCGCGAATCTGCGCGGCGTCAAGCAGGATGCCTTCGCTGAAAAGGAAGCCGGCGGCCAACTCGAAGTCATGGCCGGGAGTGCGCATGGTGATAGAAATGGATTGGTCGACCAGATCGTGCAGCAGGCGAATTTCGAGCGGCTCTTCAACGGCCAGCAGGTCTTGAAAAGGAGCGGAGGAATCGCCTTCGACTTTTTGGACAGGTACCGTCAGAATGGGCCGATTCACATCGACTTCATGGTAACCCGGCGAACCGGTGCCGCATTATGCCAGGTTCGGGATCTTGATGATCTTCTTTTGGATGGCGTACTGCACCAGCTGAGCCTTGTTGTGGATGTCCAGCTTGCGCATCAAGTTGAACTTGTGAGCTTCCACGGTTTTAACACTCAGGTTTAGATCGCAGGCGATCTCTTTCACGGAATTGCCTTCGGCCAGCATCTTCAGAACCTCGCGCTCGCGGGTGGTAAGCGTGGCGAAACGGGGCAGCCGGTTGGCGGATTTGATGCGGGAACGGAAATCGTCCACCAGCTGCGACAGCATGCGGGGGCTGAGGTAACTCCCGCCTCGGCAAATGTCGCGCACGGCCGCTACCAGCTGGGCTGAGGGGCTGTCTTTGAGGACGTAACCACTGGCGCCCACTTCCATGCCTTCCACCAGGTAGTCTTCATCGTCGTACATGGTGAGAAATAGGACCTTGGTTTCAGGACGGTTCTTCTTGATCTGGCGGGTAGCTTCGAAACTGCTGAGGCCGGGCATGCCAATGTCCATGAGGACGACGTCAGGACGGAGCTCGGCGGCTTTCTCGACGGCATCGCCGCCGTTAGAAGCTTCGCCAACCACTTCCATATCCGCTTCGGCGGAAATCAGGGTTCTGATGCCCTGGCGAAAGAGCGTGTGATCATCCGCCAACATGATGCGAGTCTTGGCCATAAACGTTTACCCCAGTTACTGTCTCGAGTCCCTTTCCTAAGCTCTGAGCTTTCCACCCGCGGAGATTGAGTCTTCCACCTCCGACTCAGGCCGCCGGACTTACGCTCCGACTGCTCCGATTCTCCACGCGGCTCTTGCTCCCATCGTTTTGGCTCCCGTCGGCTTGGCGGCGATTGGCTCGACCGAACTGGATTCCGGTGGTTGCTTGGCTACCGGAAGACGGATCAAAATCTTGGTGCCCCGTCCCGTTCTCTGACGATCAACCGATCTTTTTCTAATACTGGTCCTGACCCCGATCCCAGTCGCTGTTCCGTTGCCGGAACCATTCTTGGGAAAGCTGCGAATCTCGAACCTGCCACCGAGTAGGGCAACGCGCTCCCTCATGCCAGAAAGCCCAAACGAATCTTTCCGAGCCAGCGCCTCCTCGACTTTAAACCCGACTCCGTTGTCCTCAACGGCCAGTCTCACCCATCCATCGGCCGAACTGACAGAAATGTTTACGCTACTGGCGGCGGAGTGCTTGGCGATATTGTTACAACACTCCTGCACCAATCTATAGACAATAATTTCAGTGTGTTGCGGCAGACGGCCGAGCCTTCCCAGCAGCAATTTGACACGGATGGGATGCAGGCGCCGGAAGCGGTTCACCAGTTGCCGTAACGCAGCCCCCAGGCCGAGCTGCTCTAAGACCGCCGGGCTCAGGGCGGCGATCAGACGCCGCATTTCGAGGATGGTGCGCTCGGTCAGATCCCGCGCTTCACGCAGTTTGCTGATCCACTCGGCGTGCACCGGCGGGATAGCCTGTTCGAGCAATTCCATCTGTAGCCGGATACACAACAGGGACTGGCCGGCTTCGTCGTGCAGCTCACGGCTGATGCGGCGGCGCTCAATTTCTTCCACGTGCAGCATGTGCTCCGCCAGCTGCCGGACTTGTTCCTCGCGAGCGGCCAGGTCCTCCAGGAGACGAGCTTTCTCCGCAGCCATCAGGCAGCGCTCGGCAGCCGCAGCCAGCAATTCCTGCTCGCGGGGCAGCCATTCGTAGGATTTCGAAAAGCCAAACTGCATCACGCCCGCGGTCCGTCCACCGGTAGCCAGCGGGATGGACCAGACGGTCTGAAACCGGTCCTTCCAAGCCGGCTCCAGCAGCAAAGTGCTCGCGCCGTCTTTTGACTCGACTTGGCCTAGGTCCACCTGGCGCGAACGGGCCAGCGTGCGCATCCGAGCGCGCCCGTTGGAAACTTCCGCGCAGGCAGGCTTGTTCTGGCCGCGCGTGAGAGCCTGCGCCCGCAGCACCCAGGCGCTGCGCTTGTCGTTCAGCAGATATAGGTGGCCGGCGTCGGCATGGCACACCTGAAGCAACGCATCCAGGAAGCGGCGCAACAGTTCGTCCAGATTGCGGGATTCCAGCTCCACGCGGAATAGCTCATAAAAGGCCTGTGTTTCGGCCTCCCGGACCTGGTAGTAGGCATTGTTCAACGTCAGGATGACGCAGAAATGCAGTTGCTCGCGCACCCACTGGAAGTTCGCGTATTCGTTGGGCAGCAGCTTGCGCAGCATGGGAGTGAGCAGGCGATCGTATTCCTGCAACGCTTCGACGATGCTGCTGGGAGGCAGATTCAGCTTGGCCAGACGGCGGCCGTTGTACTCCACCTGTTCGATGAACTTCAAGGGCGGTTGCCCGTTGGCCAGAATGCGCGCCGCCGCGCCCGGCGTGATGGAGGCCAGCGCCACGCGGATCTTCGCTTCAAAAGGCCGAGGTTCAAATTTGCCTTTTTTCAGTCTTGCCAGGAAGCGCCGGTCCAGCGTCTCGGCGTGAGGCAACAGGAACACCGCCAGGCGGTGCAAGTGAACGCGGAGTTGATCGCTGAGTACATCGGCGGCATCAGCCAGCTCCGGCGATATTTCCGTGAGGGGCACCTGATTTGCTATCGGCGACTAGGGGGAAAGCTTTAGGGTTGGGCGCGCCAAAGGCGCTTCCAGCCCGGGATTGCTATTGGGGATTGGCCTTCAGGCACGCGCTGCGTTTAGGATAGTTTGCGACATACCCCAGCGAATTGGCAAGCCAACTACAATGCACCCGTGTGCCTGGCCGCCAATCCCTAATCCCCAACCCCATTTGTCGCGCGTTTAGGCGCGACAAACTCATTCGGGCCGCGAGATGTGCGCTGGGCCGTTGTCCTTGAAGTTGAGAGCGAAGTAGGGATAGGTGAACGTTGGGCCTTTCACCATCATGTCGAGATATTGGCCGGGCAGGATGTGCCCGACTCCCACTCCAACGTTCACGTGGCGATTCAGCTCGTACCAGGTGTAGGCATCCACTTCCTGGCCGATGTGATTGCCAGCGGTGCCGAGCGCATTCCGCACAATGGAGCCGCCGGAGGTGTTGTAAAGCGAGTCTGTGGCGCTGGCCAGCCAAAAATCCAGCCATTGGGCCGTTACAGTCCATCGGTTGTGGGGCTCGACAGTGACGCCGGCGCGAATCGCTTTGATGTTCTGCCAGCCGAACTGATCGCTGATGCCGAAACGGTCATGCGCGGTCGGATACATCGTGTCGAAAGTGCTATGTGCCTGGTCGTGGGCGCCCTTCTCGCCGGAGGCGTAGTCATACTGGGTGAACACGCGCGGCTTCCAGAGAACCGGAACGAAGCGATACCCAAGGCCGTCCGTGGTGCCCCAGGCTGCGATGTTATTGGTGCCGTCGTGACCGCCTTCGCGGATGCCTTCTATGGAGTAGTCGAAAGTGCCGAGGGCCAGGCCTTTCCAACGAACTCCGTAGGCCTGTTCGCTCTCATGGCCGGATGTGTTCTTGGTGGGGTCGACAACCGTGACACTGGGATCAACGCGCCAGAGCACAAAGGGCTGAAGATCCGATGTCGGCGTAATGAACTTGTCGATGTTGCCATACATCCCGTAGATATTGTTTCCCTCTTGGTGATGGCTAATTCCCTCGTCCATCGGAACAACGGCGGAGGCTGCGAAGATCCCCAGGCGGAAACGCTCATAGTGCAGATTGGCGACTACCGCGTCGTAGGAGCGCGCCTGATTGCGCCACTCCGAATTCGCAAGGATGGTGTTGTTGTAATTGATCAACTGGCGGCCAACGCGCATGCTGATCCAGTGGTGCTCCGGATCGCCGAATTCCGCATAGGCCAGTTTAAGATCGAAGCGGTTGGTGTTGGGCGGCTGCAGTGGCGGCTGTTGCAGCCAGGCACGTGCGTCCTGCATCTGTCCTACAATGCGAAACCATCTGTTGGCCTTGATCACCATCGCGAAGCGCCAGCGGTTCAATAGGTAATTGTCGTCGTTGTGAAGTCTGAAGCCCTGATTCTCCATGCCTTCGGCGCGGAAGCGCTCTTCCAGGCCGAATGAGATCCACGACGGCAGCATCTGATCTAGTGCGCTCATCGGGGCGAAATCGGGAAAGTCGTAGGGAGTCTTCAGGCCTGTGGTGCGATAAGCCGGGCCATTCAAAAAGCTCAAGGGATTGGATGCCGGTCCGGTGATCCAACCACCGTTGTAACCGCTGGAGCCATTCTGGGTTGTGACGTCGTCCTGGGCCACTGCCGGAAGTACGCAGTAGACCAGCAGCAGGAACGGCACGATCACCGTGAATAGGCCGCGATGGGCTTTCGTTGAGTTCAAAATTCTAGTCCCATAGAGTGAATGTGAAACAGCTTGTCTTTCCTGGCGGTTACATCGCTTCGCAAATTTATTCTTGACTTCAGGGCCAATCATATCATAGTCTATCAACAATGTGGAGATTAAGCCATTTCAGGGGCGCAGCCATGACCTTGCTCGCCTTGAGTTTCAGCGGCCTCGGTTGGGGCCAGGTGGTCGGCGCTAGCGTTTCAGGCATTGTTCAGGATGAATCCGGGGGGCCCCTCCCGGGCGCGACAGTCGTCGTCAAGAACGTGGAAACAGGCGCCCAGCGTACCCTTACCTCCGATGGTGCGGGCCGTTATTCCGTTCCCTCCATACCCGTGGGCCCCTATGAGATTGTAGCTTCGAAGGAAAACTTTAAATCGCAATCCAGAACCGGCATCGACCTGGTGGTGGGTGAACACGCCACGGTGGACTTCACGCTGCAGGTTGGCGACGTCAAGCAGACGGTGACGGTAGAGGGCGCCGTGTCGCCAGTGGAGCTGAGCAACGACCCTACCTCCGGCCTGGTGAGTGAGCGGCAGGTGAAGGACCTCCCGCTGAACGGCAGAAGTTTTGACGAGCTGATCACGCTGAACCCCAGCGTCGTGAATTATACTTCCGGACGGTCCGGTGGTGTCGGAACTTCGGACTCCGCATTGGGCAACATGTTCGCCGTGTCGGGACGGCGTCCGCAGGAAAATTTGTTCCTGTTGAACGGCATTGAGTATACGGGCGCATCGCTGATCAACATCACGCCGGGCGGCGCGAGTGGTGAGCTACTTGGCGTGGACGCAGTGCGCGAGTTCAACGTGGTTACGGACACCTACGGCGCCGAATACGGCAAGCGTCCGGGCGGACAGGTGAGCATTGTAACGGCCTCCGGCACCAATCAACTGCATGGGACAGTTTACGAATTCCTCCGTAACAGCGATCTGGATGCCCGCAACTTTTTCGATCAAGGGCCGATCCCGGCATTTCGGCGAAACAACTTCGGAGGAGCGCTCGGCGGGCCTCTTAAGAAGAACAAGCTCTTCATATTTGGCAATTACGAAGGCTACCGCCAGCACCTGGCGCTGAGCGATGTCACGCTTGTTCCAGATGCCGAGGCTCGCGCCGGATACCTTCCGAATTCCAAGGGCGTTGAACAATACGTGGGCCTGGCGCCGGGGGTTGCCTCGCTGTTTTCGCTGTGGCCCGTTCCAAACGGACCGGATCTGGGCAGCGGCATCGCCGAAGCCTTCAGCCATCCCCTGCAAACCGTGCGCGAGGACTTCGGCACTACGCGCCTGGACTACAACATTTCCAACAACGATACGTTCTTCGCCGCGTATACGATCGATGACAGCGCCGACAACACGCCGTCGTCGAATCCGTTGAGTCTCGCCATTGAGACCATCCGCGAACAGGTGCTGAGTGCCGAAGAACAGCACGTTTTTTCGCCGACTATCCTGAACACGGCGCGCGTGGGATTTTCGCGCGCCAGCTTTTACTTTACGGGCACAACGCCAGTGGATATTCCGGGCTGGGTGGCTGGCGATCCCATCGGCGCGGTTGTGGTAGGCGGGGGAACCGCGTTGAACGCCGCTTCGCAGATTGGTCCGGCGGGAACCAATGCCGGCAGCAATCTGACCGCCGCGCGGAACCTCTTCACCTACGATGATCACGCTGTCTTTACGATTGGCTCGCACCAGATTGAGGTGGGCGGCTGGGTGCAACAAATCCAGGCCAATGACAACCTGGCGCAGGATCAGTATGGGCAGGCCAGCTTCTCGAGCCTGACGAACCTGCTGAAGGGGACCATCGGCACCTTCACCGTTGTTCCTACGGCCACGCCGCTCAGCTGGCGCTCGGTGGAAGGCGCCGGTTTCGTGCAGGATGCCATCAAATTGAGAAAGAATCTGGATCTGCGCGTAGGCTTCCGTTTCGAATCCACCAACGGATGGAACGAAGCTCACGGACGAGCTTCTAACTATCTGTTTTCAGACGGAGTGATCCAGACCGATCCGGTGGTCGGCAATTCGATTTTCACTCAGAACCGCGCCAAGTTCCTTCCCGAGCCGCGCGCCGGCATCGCCTGGGATCCTTTCGGCAAGAGCAAGACGCTAATCCAAGCGGGCTTTGGAATCTATCGCGCGCTGCTGGACGATATCGATTACCGGCTGGATCAAGCCGCGCCTTTCAATACCACCGAATCCCTGAAGAACGTGGCGGTCAACGGGCTTTTGATCACTCCAGGCACGCCCCTGCCGGCCGGAACGAAGATTTCTCCGAGCGGCATTCAGCCGGACGCTTATACGCCCACGGTTCTTACCTGGTCGTTCCGTGTGGAACAACAGATTGCTCCAGATACGTCGCTCACAGTTGGATATGTAGGATCGCACGGCTACCACGAGCTGCTTTCGCTCGACGCGAACATCCCGAATCCGGCGATTTGCCCGGCATCGCCCTGCCCGTCGTCTCTGGCCGCCGGGACCATTTACTTCCCGACCGGTGCTCCGCTGATGAATCCGGCGCTGGCCAACACCACAACCTGGATGACGGAGGGCCTCAGCTCCTATAACGCGCTACAAGTGGACGTGAATCACCGCTTCCGGCACGGGTTCCAGATCCGTGGCGTTTATACTTTCTCGAAGAGCCTGGACGATGGCACGGCGCTCAATAGCAGCGTCGGGTCCAATGCTCCGGGGTTCGTGATGTACCCTTTGAATCCCAAGCTGGACTGGGGACCGTCGACCTCGAATGTTCCCAACTCCGCCGTGATCAATGCCACCTGGGAACTTCCCGTCGGTCGAGGGCACTCGCTGCTAGGGAACTCCGGGCGTTGGGCGCAGGGCTTCGCGGGCGGATGGACCATTAGTGGGATTGAAACCCTGCAATCCGGCATTCCGTTCACCCCGAGCCTGGGGTACGATCCAGCCAACGATGGCGATAGTCGCGATCCCGTGCGGCCTGCCTACAATCCGGCGTTCAGCGGGCCGATAGTTCTGGGCGGCCCGAACCAGTATTTCAATCCCAACGCCTTTACGGTGCCAGCTACGGGAACCTACGGCAACGTGGGGCGAGATACGCTCTACGGCCCCGGAATCGCCGAACTGGATTTCTCGGCGCTGAAAAATATTAGGGTGACCGAGCGGGTCCGCCTGCAATTTCGCGCGGAACTATTCAACATCCTGAATCACGCGAACTTCGCGACGCCGAACACGGTAGTCTTTACTTCGGCCACCTCAGGCCCGTCTCCCACGGCCGGCGTGATCACGTCCACGTCCACCACCTCCCGGCAGATCCAGTTCGGGCTGAAGCTGCTTTGGTAGCGCTGGTGGCTTGAGTGGCGCAGTAAGTGCGCGAACTCACTCAGGCCGGGAATGCGCGCAGTTGGGCATGAATCTTGGCGAACGCCCGGTGTAAGGCTGTCTCCGGCCCGTCGCCACTGAGATAGCGCGACCATGAGGAGCCGCAATCGGCGCTCGCCATGTGGGCGCCGGACAGCACCACGATCCTTACGTCATACCGCGGATAGGTGGATTCCGCCCTCAGGCGCGTGATACGGACACGGCAGCTTGTCAGGTGCTTAGCGGGCTCCAACCCCCGCAATTCGTCCTGGGCCGCCGCTTCCAAACCGGGCTCGCAGGGCATGTTACAGAAATCGACCTCGAGAGGGAGAGTCATTTCAAAATGGATACTGTGCAATTCTGTCGCCAGGAATTCTTTGTTGTACGTCTGCTGAAACAGGAATGAAACTTGTGAGAGCGGCCCGGTTCTGCTCTCATAGAAGGCTGGGCCTATCAAACTGAGTTCAAAGCCCTGCCTTCAAAGCCGTGAACTTCGAAATTGAAATCAAACTGCGCCTTCCCGGGAACTTGGGGAAGATCCGGCGCGTCCTGCGCGACTCGGGTTTCCGTGTGTCCAAGAGCCGTCTGCATGAATACAACGTGCTGCTCGATACTTCCAGCCGCGTGCTGCGCAGCCACGGCAAGCTGATCCGAGTGCGGCGGGTGGGGACACACACGCTGCTTACTTACAAAGGCCCGTCCGAGCAGGGCCGCTACAAAAAACGCCACGAGATCGAAGTGGTGTTGCCGGATGCCTTCAAAGTGGAGCAGATCTTCAACGAGATCGGTTATCATCCCATCTTTCGCTACGAAAAGTTCCGCACTGAATATGGGAAGCCTCCTGGCACCGGCAAGGTTCTGCTGGATGAAACGCCGATCGGCAATTATCTGGAGATCGAAGGCAGCCCCCGCTGGATTGATCGCACGGCGCGGCTGCTTGGCTTTTCGACCGCGGACTATATCACCCGCAGCTACGGCTACCTGTATTTGGCCTATTGCCGGGAGCGGAGAGTGCCTGCCAGCGACATGTTGTTCACGGCCAAGGATATGAAGCAGCTCCGCAAGAACAAGTCGAATGCCTGACGAAAGCGTTGTTCGCTCGCATGAGACCCGCGTCCGGGTGCGTTATTCCGAGACCGATCAAATGGGGGTGGTCTACTACGCCAACTATCTGATCTGGATGGAGCTGGGACGCGCGGAATACTGCCGGTCGGCGGGCATCCGTTATCGCGACATGGAAGTGGACGACGGGATATTGCTGGCAGTGGTGGAGGCGCATTGCCGCTACCTTTATCCGGCGCGCTATGACGAAGAAATCGCGGTGAAGACCTGGATCGCGAAGGCCAACCATAAGATGGTGGAGTTTCAATACGAGATTTCCGACGCACAAAGCGGCCGGCGGCTGGCCACCGGCGAAACGAAACATATGTTTCTGGGCCCCGGCATGCGTCCGGTGAAACTTCCGGAGAAATACTGGGCCGCGTTCGGAATTGGCGTGGCTACTGCTGATTAAACTTGATGATGGACTCGCCCTCGAACTTGTGATAGTTGCGGAACTCGATGACGTTGCGCTGGCACTCGTTGGAATTGCGCCAGCAACTCAACGCTTGCGCCTGCACCGCCAAGAGGAACTTGTCCGGCGTTCCTAAACTGATGGTGTCGTAATCCACCGCGGTTTCAACGGAAATCTCCGGGAACGCCTCCGGTACCTCTCTGGCCTGCATCTCGATTCGCAGCGCTTGCCCGGTTTGCTTATCGATCCAAACCGAACCCTTGTAGCTGGGCACGATATATTGTCCGGGCACCCAGATCTTCCAGTTGGAACGCACGCGCTGCACCTTAAAGTCGAACAGGGAAGCGGCGCGATGCTCGATGGTGTCCTCCTGCACGTACTTGAAATCGGCGTTGGTCTGCGGCGCGAACAGGTTGGCCAGGATAGTGCCGAATTCGCCGGTGGACCAGGCGCCGGAATCCTCCGGAGATTTCTTGGTGGGCCTGCCGTTGATCTGCAGGTTGCGATAGCTTTCCTGGTGATCGTCGTACACTACTTCGGCCGAAACAACGTCAACCACGTTCCAGCTGGGCTGTCGCGTCTCGCTGACATAGCGCGTAGTCTGTTCCTGGCAGACGTAATTCGGCAGGCTCTCCAGGAACGTGGCGGCAGCTTCGCGCGCCTTTTCGATGAGCGCCATGTGTGGATTGGCGGGAGGGACCGGGCTTGCCCGTCTGGATACCGTGGGAGGAGCATCATCCTCGGGGATCGGCGCCGAGGCTTGTTGCGCCGGCTTTCCGTGCTTCAGCACGGGCGGTCCGGAATCGCCTGGATCAGGCGCTGCGTCGGGCCGAACCAGGATGGTAGGCGGAGGCCCGGTTCTTCCTTCTTCCACCGCCGGTCCAGGCCCGATGCTATCGGCCGCGTTGATGGAGTCGGCGATCTTGTTGTTCGGCGTCATGCTGGCCAGGTGAAACGTGCCATCTTCATCCATGTTGGCCGTGACGTCCAGTCCGTCACCCACGCGAAAGCCCGCAGGTTTCGGAACGCCCGATGAGAATTGGATGATCAGAAAGCGAGTATCTTCAGCCTCCAATTCAAAAGAATCTGCATCCACTTTGCGCACAACGCCGCTGACCACTTCGGTATGGCCGGCCGGCTGCTCCTGGCGCGTGGTTCGCCGGGAACGTCCCCCACCCCCACCGGGGTAACCTCCCGACGGATTCTGGCCGAACTGGGCGGACAGTATGGATGCGGTGATGGCGAGCAGAAACGGGAGCTTCATGCGTCCTCCTCTTCGCAGAGATTCGTCTTCTTCGCAGAGATTCCTCTTCTTGGCAGAGATTCCTCTATAGACGGAATACCACGGCGGACGGGTACAGTGGGGAAGAGGGCCGACTAGCCTTGCACCCGTTTCGTCTTGCCCTGCCAAAATTGTTCCCGGAGTACCAATTTGCGGATTTTTCCGGTGCCGGTTTTTGGGAGCGGCTCATCGCTGAACGCGATGATTTGCGGCAACTTGAATTTGCCCAGACGAGCCTTGAGAAATTGAAGCAATTCGTCCGAAGTGAGCGTGGAACCGGGCTTTCGCACCACAATGGCGGCCGGGATTTCGCCCCAGGTTTCGTCGGGCGCGGCCACTACCGCGCATTCGAACACGTCCGGGTGGGCGAAAATAGCCTTCTCTACCTCGAGCGATGAAATGTTTTCCCCGCCGCTGATGATGATCTCCTTTTTGCGGTCGACAATCTGAATGAAGCTCTCGTCGTCCCACACCGCCATGTCGCCGGTATGAAACCACGGCCCGGTCATAACCGCGGCGGTGGCGTCGGGCTCCCGGTAATAGCCTTCCATGACGTGATCGCCACAGGTAACGATTTCGCCGATAGTCTGCATGTCGCGCGGAACGTCTTTCATTTCGGGGTCGACAACGCGCACCTCCATCCCGATCACGGGCCAGCCCGCCATGGCGCGGCGGCGATGCCGGTCTTCGTCGGAGGCGTAGGTATAGCCGGGTTTGGAGAATGAGGTGGTGAGCAGCGGAGCGGTCTCCGTCAGGCCGTATCCGGAGAAGACGTCACAGTGGAAGGCGTTTTCCATGCGTGCCACCAACTCGGGCGAAGATGCGGCGCCACCCAGCACCACGGTGCGCAGGCTGGAAAGATCGTAAGACGCCAGATCGGGGCAATTGAGCAACGCGTTCGCCATGGTGGGAACCAGGCACATGTCGGTGGCGCGATTGGTCTGGATCAGCCGGAAAACACCCGGGGGATCGAAGCGGCGAACCATTATTTGCTTGGTGCCGAGCAAGGTAGACGCCTGCGGGCGACCCCAGCCGTTGGCGTGGAACAGAGGAATGGTGTGAAGGTCGACGATGGTTTCGGGTTGGCGGAAGATACTGGCCGTGGCCAAACCATGCAAGTAGAGCGTGCGATGGCTCAGCGTGACGCCTTTGGGAGTGCCGGTGCTGCCGCTGGTATAAAACAGCTCGGCCACGGAGCTTTCATCGAACTTGAAAATGTCGGCACGCTCGGCGCGCCCTTGGGCCAGCAATTCCTCGTAGCTGAAGTCGGCTATACTCGCGGCCGGACCTTTTTCGTCGAGCGCAACGAAGCGCTGGATGTCCGGGCAGCCGGGTTTGAGCTGTTCCACCAAAGGCGCAAAGTCATTTTCAAATAGCAGCATCCGCGCGCCGGAGTGATTCAGGATGTTCTTCAGCTCAAGCGGCGATAGCCGGACATTGAGCGGCATCACGATGGCATGCGCCAGCACCACGCCGTAATAGCCTTCGAGCAGTTGATGCGTGTTGAAGCTGAGATAAGCGACGCGCTCGCCAGGCCCGATCCCATTTTTGCCGAGCGCGGAGGCCAGCCGTTCGGAGCGCTCACCGAATTCGCGGTAAGTGAATTGCCGGTCGCCCGATACCACGCCAATCTTATTCGGAAACAGATCCACCGCGCGGTGCAGACACCGGACCGGTGTCAGGGGAACGAACATGGCAGCATTGTACTCCTAAACGCGCGCTTCGGCCGGTAAAGAGAACTTGAACGTGGAGCCTTCGCCGAACACGGACTCCACCCACATGCGTCCACCCGACGACTCCACAATCTCCTTGCAGATGGTCAAGCCCACCCCGCTTCCCGGATACTCTTTCCCGTGCAGGCGTTTGAACGCATGGAAAATTTGATCGAGATATTGCGGCTCCACGCCAATGCCGTTGTCCTGGACGGAGAACAGCCATCCCCCATCGAAAGGCTCCGCCGTTATCCAAATCTTCAGAGGCTGCCCGGCACGGCGATACTTGATGGCATTGCCGATCAGGTTCTGAAACAACTGCTTAAGCTGAGTTTCGTCCATCCTGACTTCCGGCAATGCTCCATGGGTTATGTCGGCGCCGCTCTCTTGAATCGCTTGCCGCAGATCCAACATGGCGGTCTCCAGCGCTTTAAGACTACTGGTGAGCTTCACCTCCCGGGGCGCTTCAGGGTCCAGCACGCGCGAGTAAGTGAGCAGGTCCGTAACCAGCGTGTTCATACGCGCGGATGCCTCCACGACAAATTCAATGTACTGATCCGCTTTCGCATCCAGCCGGCCGTGGTATTCCTTGGCGAGCAGCTGATTAAATGTGCGAATGGTTCGGATGGGTTCCTGCAAGTCGTGCGAGGAGACGTAAGCGAAACGCTGCAGCGCGGCATTGGAGCGCCGTAGAAGCGCGGTTCGTTCTTCCACACGGCGCTCCAGATCGGCGTTCAGGGAACGCACCTCCGCTTCGGCGCGCGTTCGGTTCTCAATTTCTTTTCGGAGATCGTCCGCACTGGGCAGCGCCACCGCTTGCGGCACCAGCCGGAACATGAGCAGGGCAGTGGGAATAGACGCGAGAGCTGTGATCGCTTTCAACACGCCATCCAGCCGGTAGGCCGAATGCCAAATGTTCCAGACGTTCATGAAGTGCGTGGCGCCACACGCCAGAATGAACGCTCCAAACATCACGAACATCCAGTTGAACTCCAGATCCTTCCGTTTCCGCACCAGTTGGATGAGTGAGAACGGGATCAGAACATAAGCCAGTACGATCAGGCTGTCTGAGGATACGTGCAGCCAGACCAACTCAGGGCGCCAGAAATAGCATCCTCCATGCGGCATGAAGTCGGAATCGAAGAGCCTTCGAAAAAAATCAATCATCATTCACCTGCGCGGGTTGCTCGCATGCAGGAGTATAGCAGCCAGACCTGAACATTCAAGACATGGACCCGCTTGCTACGATTAGGTTTCAAATTGCGCCTCGGGCTCCATACCTCCATCTCGAAGTCCCTGGAAAGCGCCGCTACGAAAGCCGCGGAGGTGGGCGCCAATACTTTCCAGATTTTCTCGGCCAGTCCGCGCATGTGGCGGGCATCATCGCCCGCGCCGAGCGCCGTTAAACTGCTGCAGCGCGCCCGCGAGCGTCACGACCTTGCGCCGCTGGTGATCCACGATAATTATCTGATCAACCTGGCGTCCTGCAGCGAGCCTCTTCGAGCGCAGTCGACGGCGGCATTTCGCGGGGAGATCGAACGCGCGCTGGCCATCGGGGCGGAGTATCTGGTAGCGCATCCCGGCAATTGCAAGGGGCATTCGGTGGAGCAGGGCATTTATGCCGTAATCCGGTCGCTGGCCGAAGCAGCGCAAGGCCTGGATACGGCGAACCTGACGGTGCTGCTGGAGAACACGGCGGGATCGGGCGCGGCTTTGGGGAGCCGGTTTGAAGAGCTGGGCGTGATGCGGCAATTCGCGGCCGAACTCACCGATCTGAAGATAGGATTTTGCATCGACACTTGTCATTGCCTGGCGTCCGGCTACGATGTCGGCTCCGCGGCCGGGCTGAAACAGACGGTGGCCGAGATAGATCGCGTGCTGGGGATCGACAATGTGCGCGTGATCCACGCCAATGATTCCAAAGGCGCGCTCGGATCCCACCTGGACCGGCATGAACACATCGGGCGCGGGCATATCGGAGAGGAAGGCTTTCGCCGCATCCTGAATCATCCGAAGCTTCGGAGCAAGGCGTTTATTCTGGAGACGCCAGTGGATGAGGAAGGCGATGAGTTGAGGAATCTGGAGATGCTGAAGAAGCTCTGCCGGAGAGGAACGTTGTGATTCACAAGGCCACGCAGGAGTTCTGGACCTGTTACGGCTCCCTCCCAAAACCGACAAGGGCTTCGGCCGATAAGTCCTTCGCTCTGCTAAAATGCCCGAAAAACGCTTGCTCACGCGCCACCCGTCCGGTGTTCTTCGAGTCGATGTTCTCCGGTGCACGACTTCCGGTCGTCTCCGGATGTGCCGCTGGCGCGCGGCTCACACTCGGTGCTTACCGAGCCGCGACCGTGAGGGAGCCGGGACCTCAAAGACTTTTTCAGCAGCCTGCCAGCTGTCGCATTGCCCGACGGAGTGCTTTGGTTTTGGATTGGAGGCCACGTTGATTATGACCGGATCGTAGGCTAACGCTTGCGCTTCGATTCCTTTCAAGCCGGCAGGTAGACGCTAGACATCGCTATATTGGAAGAGGCGGGTTTCGCCGCATCCTCAACCCCCGAAACTCTGTGCCAAGCCATTTTTAAAGCTATGCCGGAAAAGCAGTACGACCATAACCAGATCGAGTTGAAGTGGAGCGAGCGTTGGGCCAACGCATCGCAATTTCAGGCTGAAGAGAATTCGAGCAAGCCCAAGTTTTACGTGCTGGAGATGCTGCCTTATCCGAGCGGCACGCTGCACATCGGCCACATCCGCAACTACACCATCGGCGACGCGCTGGCGCGCTACAAGCGCATGCGCGGCTTCAACGTGCTGCATCCCATGGGCTGGGACGCGTTCGGATTGCCGGCTGAAAATGCGGCCATCGCGAACAAGCGTGATCCTTACGAATGGACCATGCACAACATCGAGAACATGAAGCGGCAGCACCGGCGCATGGGCTTTTCCTACGATTGGTCGCGCGAGGTGGCTACCTGCGATCCCGAATATTATCGCTGGAACCAGTGGTTTTTTCTCAAGATGCTGGAGCGCGGCCTGGCCTATCGCAAGAACGCGCTGGTCAACTGGTGCAACGAGTGCGGAACCGTGCTGGCCAACGAGCAGGTGGTGGACGGATGCTGCTGGCGGCATGAATCGACGCCCGTGGAGCAGCGGGCGATCGAGCAGTGGTTTTTGCGCATCACCGCATACGCCGACGAGTTGCTCGCGTCGATTGGTGAGTTGGAAGAAGGCTGGCCGGAGCGCGTGCTCCTGATGCAGCGCAACTGGATTGGCCGTTCGGAAGGCGCGGAGATCGATTTTCACCTCGAGGGAAGCCTGCAGCCCATCCGCGTGTTTACCACGCGTGTGGATACGATTTTCGGCGCGACGTGCGTGATTCTTGCGCCCGAGCATCCGCTGGTGGCTGAACTCGCGTCCGCGGGGTTGAAGGCACAAGTGAAACAGATGATCGATTCCCGCGCCAGCAAAGGCCCGGGCGATATCGAGAAAGAAGGTCTGTTTACCGGCGCCTACGCGATCAATCCGTTCAGCGGTGAAAAGGTTCCCATCTGGATCGGTAATTTCGTGCTGATGGGTTACGGAACAGGCGCGATCATGGCAGTGCCCGCGCACGACCAGCGCGACTTCGAATTTTGTAAGCAGTATGGCATCCTGATCCGGCCTGTGGTCCGGCCAGTGGATGGGACGCTGGCGGATGTCGCCAGTATGAAGGAAGCTTGGGGCGACGACGGCGTTGTCGAGAATTCCGGACCCTATACCGGCCTGCCGAGCGAGGAGGCTCGCCGGGTGATGACCGCTAAAGCCGAGGCCGACGGCTTCGGAAAAGGCGCGATCACGTTCCGCATCAAGGATTGGGGCATCTCGCGCCAGCGCTATTGGGGCACGCCGATTCCTGTGATCTATTGCCCGAAATGCGGCATGGTTCCGGTGCCCGAGAGCGATTTGCCGGTGGTGCTTCCGCTCAAGGTTCCCATCGGCGGCAAGGGACGATCTCCCCTCGAAAACGTGCCCGAGTTCGTGAACGTGCCCTGTCCGAAGTGCGGTGAGCCGGCCCGCCGCGAGACCGATACCATGGACACGTTCATCGATTCCTCCTGGTATTTCTATCGCTACTGCGATCCGCACAATTCGAACGCGCCGTTCGATTCCAAGAAGATCGCCTATTGGTTTCCGATCGATCAATACATCGGCGGCGTGGAGCACGCCATTCTGCACCTGATTTACTCCAGGTTTTGGACGAAAATGATGCGTGATCTGGGGCTGATCGCCAATGACGAGCCCACCAAGCGCCTGTTCACGCAAGGCATGGTGATCAAAGACGGCGCGAAGATGTCAAAATCCAAAGGCAATGTGGTGAGCGCCGATGAAATGATCCAGCGCTTCGGCGCCGATACGGGCCGTGTGTTCGAACTGTTCGCTACGTCGCCTGAAAAGGAAATGGACTGGACGGATTCGGGGGCCAACGGAGCGTACGGATTCCTGAGCCGCGTTTATCGGTTCGTTACGCGCAACGTCGGTCAGGGCTTGGCCGAGTCCACGGAAGCGGACAGAAAGGCGCTGCGCAAGCTGCATCAGACGCTGCGGCTGATCACGGACGATTTCGAAGGCCGCTGGCATTTCAACACGTCCATCGCCGCATTGATGGGTTTGATGAACGTGCTGACGGAGTTAGAGAAGGATTTGTCCGCGCCGGTGATCGCCGAAATTCTGGAAAAACTAACCCTGATGCTGGAGCCTTTCGCGCCTTACTTGGCGGAGGAGCTTTGGGAGGAGCAGGGGCGCGAAGGGCCGGTCTTCCGTAGCACTTGGCCGGTGTACGATCCCGAACTGGCGCGCGAAGAAGAAGCCGAAGTGGTGATCCAGGTGAACGGCAAACTGCGCGGGCGCATCAGCGTTGCGTTCGGCACCCCGAGGGAGGCCCTGGAGAAACTCGCTTTGGCTGACGCCAAAGTCCAGCCCTTGCTGGACGGCAAGCAGGTGCTGAAAGTGATCGTCGTTCCGGATAAACTAGTCAATATTGTCGTTAAGTAGGATCGTTCTCTTCGCATTGCTCCCGGCGGCGTGCCTGCTGGCACAGCCGGAGAAGACTGCCTGGGATGTGCTGAAGCCCGGCCTGGTCGACACGAATCCTCTGAATCGACGGCAGGCCGTGACGGCTACGGGATCCATCGGATTGGACCCGGAAGCGGTGCGGCTGGTGGAAGCGGCGTTGAAGAGCGATACAGATCCGCTGATCCGGGCCACCGCTGCTGCGGAGTTGGGCGAAATGAAGTCCCGCCAGTCCTTTCCTGCGCTGAAGGCCGCGCTGGACGATCCGGCGGGGGAAGTCGGCTTTGCGGCAGCGAAATCCTTGTGGGACATGGGGGACAAAACCGGCCGGGGCTTCATCGAGGATGTAGTCGCGGGACAGCAGAAAGCTACGGATGGCGGAGTGAAGGGAGCAATGCGCCGCGCCGACAGGCTCCGGCACGATCCCAAAGCGATGGCGGTGCTCAGCGCCAAGGAAGCGTCGGGTGCGCTGTTGGGGCCTTTCAACATTGGAGTAATCGCCGCCGAACAGGTTTTCAAGGGCGGTGCGGTGGCCGCTCGAATGGAAGCGTTGAACCTGCTGGCTGAGGATTGCGATCCGCAGACGTTCAAACTGCTGCAGGCGGCCACCACCGACGACAAGACCTGGGCGGAAAAAGCGGCCGCGGCCAAAGCTTTGGGACGCTGCGGCAATCCGGACGCGATTCCTAAGCTGGAAGAAAACCTGTCGAATTCGAATGCGGCGGTGAGGTTTATGTCCGCTGCCGCGATTATCCGGCTTAGCGAGCCGCGCGCCGCGGCTTCGGCTTCGCGCTAGACTTGCGCGCTAAGTAGGCTGTCCGGCTCTCGCCGATCACTTTGCGCGCTTCCGCGGGATCGCCCCACCCCAGCGTGCTGGTCTCGCGACCCTCCAACTCTTTGTAAATGTTAAAGAAGTGCTCGATCTCGCGCCGGAGGTGCGGATAGATCTGGTTCAGGCTGTGGACCTGTTCGTAACGCGGATCGCGATTCAGGACTGCAATAATCTTCTGGTCCTTCTGCTCTTGGTCCACCATGTTGAGCACGCCTACCGGGCGAACTTCCACTACGCAGCCGGAGAACGACGGCTCTTCCACCAGTGCCAGCACGTCCATTGGATCGCCATCCGACGCCAGAGTCCCGGGAATAAAGCCGTAGTCGCCTGGATAATGTACGGGAGAATACAAAACCCGATCCAGACGGAAAGCGTGCAGCTCCCGGTCGTATTCGTACTTGTTGCTCGACCCTTTCGGAATTTCCACAACCATCCGAACCACCTCTGGAAATGCGCTTCCGGGGTCGAGATCGTACAGGGAGGGGCTCATCGAATGAGGCCCCCAACGCTTAGTGGTGGCATCGCCAAACCCTTCGTTACCTGAGAGTAAACAGAAATAATGCTTGCAAACCTTTTAAGACTCGTGGCAAAATCCATTCAAGGCCGAAAGTGGCCCAACGTGGACAAAAGTGGAAGAACAGCCTCAGAAGACGCCCGTGGACTCTCCTCGTGGGTTCTTTTCGGCCCATGTGGACGACAAGGGCAGGCTAAAGCTTCCGGTGGAATTGCAGCAGTACTTCACAGCGATTGGGGATGAGAAGTACTTCGTGACTAGCGTGGACGACCGCATAGCTCGAATCTACCCGATTTCGGTGTGGAAGGGAAACGAAAAAGTTTTGGAGGAGCTGGCGACCGAGGATCCGGACGCAGCTGAAGCGCTGGCTTTTGTTGCGAACGATTATGGGGCGGAGGCGAAAGTAGATCCGCAAGGGCGTATGACGCTGCCCACCGATTTGCGGCGGGCGTTGGCGTTGGAGAACCAGGAAGTCCGGCTGGATTGCTCGCAGGGGGCGATTAACATCTACTCGAAGGCCGAGTACGAAGCGCGCAAGCAGAAAGCCAAGGACATGCTGGCGGAGAAGCTGAAGACAGCCAAATTGAAAGGTTTCAAGTAGTGGCCATGTATGCACGTGCCGGTCATGCTCGGCGAATGTCTGGAGTATCTGGCGATACGGCCGGCCGGCATATTTTTGGACGCTACAGCGGGATTAGGCGGACATTCGGGAGCGATCGCGCAGAGGTTGGAAACTGGGTTCGTGATCGCGAACGATCGAGACGCCGAATCGTTGGAGCTGGCGAAACTGAACACTTCGGAATGGGCGGATCGAATCCGCTTTCATCACGGAGCGTTTTCGGAATTGCGCTCCGCGCTGGCAGAGTTAGGCATAGAGCGTGTGGACGGATTGCTGGCGGACCTGGGGGTCAGCCGCTATCAACTGACGGAGCCCGAGCGCGGGTTTTCGTTGATGGCCGACGGTCCGTTGGACATGCGGCAGAATCGCGGCCAGGAGCTGACCGCGGACGAAATTGTGAATTTTACTCCAGAAAAGGAACTCGCCGACTTGATTTATCAGCTTGGCGAGGAAAGGAGGTCGCGGAGAATCAGCAGAGCAATCGTTCGGGCGCGGCCGATCCATTCGACACAGCGACTGTCGCGTGTGATCGAAGTGGCCGTGCCCCGGACGAGCAAAATACATCCGGCCACGCAGACGTTCCAGGCGCTGCGCATGGCGGTGAACGACGAGCAGGGGGAGTTGGACCAACTGCTCGCGATTGCGCCGGATGTGGTGAAGAGCGGCGGAAGGATCGTGGTGCTATCGTTCATGTCGCTGGAAGATCGAAAAGTGAAACAGAGCTTTCAGGCTCTGGCACGCGCGGGGCGAGCGGAGATCCTCACCAAGCACGTAGTCAGGCCATCATCAGAGGAAACAAAAAACAACCCTCCTTCGCGGAGCGCCAAGCTCCGGGCCTTGGAGATGAAGTGATTGAGAGCAAATCATAATGGCAACTCTCGCAACAATGCTGGACCGGTTCACGAGCTCGCATGATTCCGGGGATGGCCGGGGGCGCGACCTGGGCAACGAGAATCGCTACGAGGTTCCCGCATTTCCGAACGAAGACGTGTATCTGTATGTGAAGCACATCGATAATTCGCGCGTTCTGCGCGAAGCGGATCCGGCGGCGCGCCAGATCTGCTGGCGGCTGATCGGTTCGTCGTTCGCTTTTGCCGTCATCGTGATCGCCCTTCTGCTTCCATCGCTGAACCGTCTGATGGCCGGCTACAAAATGGAAGCCCTGCGGCAGGAGCGGCAGCGTCTGCAGCTGGATCGCGCCGCGCTGGAACTGGAAGAAACCAAGCTGCTGAGCCCGGCCCGCCTGGAACAACTGGCGCGGATGCAGCGTTTCGTCGATCCGGCGCCGGAAGCGGTGGTCTATCTCGACGGCGCCAAGAGCGACGCAATTTTGGCGAAGAAATAACCGGGCCGCGACCGCAAGGGAGCCGGTTCGCTGAGGAATCATGGATCCGCTGGCGACAAAACGAGTGCACGTGTTGGTCCGCGTGGCCTTCCTCTGGGCCGCGCTGATCGTCGCTCGCCTGATTCAGCTGCAGGTGATCCAGCATCCCCAGTTCGCGGAGCTGGCGCGCGAGCAGCAGCAGAGAGTGGAAGAAATCAAGGCCCCGCGCGGAGCCATTCTGGATCGCTACGGCCAGCGCCTGGCCATGAGCCTGCCCGCCGAATCGGTGGTGGTGGACCCGCTTCGCGTACCCGATCTGTCGGTGGCGGCCGACGTTCTTTCCAAGGTATTGAACCTGGATGCCGGCGACTTGCTGGTGAAACTGAAGATGGCCGTCGAGGACCGGCGCGGGTTCCTTTGGGTGAAGCGCAAAATCACCCGCGAGGAAGCCAGGCGGCTGCACGACCTGAACCTGGAGTGGATCGAGTTTCGCACCGAGAGCCAGCGCTTTTATCCGAACCGGTCGCTCGCGGCGCACGTCATCGGCAGCGTCGATTTCGAGGAAGACGGCAACGGCGGCATCGAGCAGAGCATGAACGACCAGTTAGCCGGGCACGCGGGCGAAATGCTGGTCACCGAGGATGTTCAACGGCGTGGATTCGCGTCCCGGATGGAAATGGAGCCGCAGCCCGGGCAAGACGTTCAGCTCACGATCGACTCACGCATTCAATTCGTCGCCGAGCAGGAGCTGGCCAAGATGGTGGCGCTGCATCATGCCAAGTCCGGCAGCCTGGTGGCGATGGACCCGCGCACCGGCGATATCCTTGCAATGGCGAACGTGCCGACCTTCGATCCGAATGAGCCTCCGAAACCCGGAGCCGCTTCCGCGCGCGAGAACCTGGCAGTCTCGGCGCCGTTTGAGCCGGGGTCGGTGTACAAAGTGATCACGCTGTCTTCGGCGCTGGAGACCACGCACCTGCGTCCTGAATCGATCATCAATTGCGGCAACGGGAGCATCAACCTATTTGGCCGCATCATTCACGACCACAGCCGTTATGCGTCGTTGTCGATGGCGGACGTGCTGGCGCGGTCCAGCAACATCGGCGCCATCAACATCGGCTTGCAAGTAGGCGACAAGAATCTGTTCGAATACATTCGCCGCTTTGGGTTCGGCCGTAAGACGGGTTTGCCTCTTCCGGGAGAATCCTCCGGGATGGTCCGGCCGCTGCGCAGATGGCAGAAGAGCTCCATCGGCTCAGTGGCCATGGGGCACGAGATTGGCGTCACGGCCGTCCAGCTGGCGCAAGCCTGCACCGTGATTGCAAGCGGCGGATTGTTGTTAAGGCCCCGCCTGCGGATGGATGCGCCCAAAGTAGCTCCCATTCGCGTGTTGCGGCCTGAAACCGCCATCACCATGCGGAGCATGATGGAAGGCGTGGTTATCAAGCCGTATGGAACCGGGCACAAATATGCACGCCTGCTGGGCTACACGTCGGCGGGCAAGACCGGTACGGCGCAGATTTACGACGCGCGCATTCACCAGTACACGCACATGTACAACGCGTCTTTCATGGGTTTTGCCCCGGTGACCAATCCCCGGATTGTGATCGTGGTGACAATCAATGGGACCGAAGGCACGGTGGGTTATGGCGGCCCCACATCCGCTCCGGTTTTTCGCGAAGTTGCCGCCGCTGGGCTGCGTGTCATGGACGTGCCGAAAGATCTGCCCGAGATGGTTCCTTCCGAGGGTAGCGATTCGGCCGATGAAAACGATGTTGCGATCGCCGATCTAGGTTCTTCCATCCCTCCTCCGCTGGTCCCAGCGGGAAATGCCGTTGCCGCCGACGACCGACCGGTGGCTTCCGCAAACAGCGCTCCGGACCAGCGGACTTTTTTAGCACAGGGTGGAGGCTCCGGACAGGATCTGGCGGGGCCGCGCGTGCCTAATTTTGAAGGTAAGACCGTAAGAAACGTGATTGAGCAGGCGGCCGCGCTGGGCATTCCGATGGAGTTCAAGGGCAGCGGAGTCGCGCGCGCGCAGGCTCCTGAGCCAGGCGCGATCCTGCCGTTGGGACAGCGGGTTCGCGTGCTATTTGGCCGCTAGCGGGGCCCCATGACAATTGAACAGGTGCTCCAGGGCGTGCAGCTCAGGAATGAGCTGGTGGGTGATCTGGGGCGAGCGCTGGTGGCGGGCTTGGAGTACGATTCGCGCCGCGTGCAGCCGGGCTTTCTGTTTTTTGCATTTCCAGGAGCGCGGGCGGATGGGCGTGCGTTCGCGCAGCAGGCCGTCGGCAGGGGCGCGTTGGCCGTGGTGAGCGAGCTTCCGGCGCCGGATGGATACCAGGGTGCGTGGATTCAAGTGGAGCATGGCAGGCAGGCTCTGGCGCTGGCCGCGCGGAATTTTTACGGGGATCCTGCCAAGAGGTTGAATCTGACGGGCGTAACGGGGACCAACGGAAAAACGACGACCACTTTTCTGATCGACGCAGTTCTGCGCGCGGCCGGAAAGACTACGGCGATGGTGGGAACTATCGAATACCGCCTGGCCGGCGAGGTGCGTCCGGCGGTGAATACCACGCCCGAATCGCTCGATCTTTACCGGCTATTTCACGAGCTGGAACAGGCGGGCGGTACGCATGCCACAATGGAGGTTTCATCCCACGCTCTGGCGTTGGGACGGGTCTACGGAATTACGTTTCACACTGCGGTATTTACGAACCTCACCCGGGATCACCTGGATTTCCACCACACGATGGAGGACTATTTTGCGGCCAAGCGCCGGCTCTTTGAGCCGCAAGGCGCCACCCCGCCCCAGTGGGCTGTGATCAATTTCGACGATCCCTACGGCCGCCAGATTGGGCCGTCGCCACACACGCTCCGCTACGGGTTCGAGGCGGGAGCGGATTTACGCGGTTCCTCGCTCGAGATGAACTTTCAGGGCCTGCGATTCACGGTGCAGCAGGGTGCCGAGCGTGTGGAGCTCACGTCGCCGCTGGTAGGCAAATTCAACGCCTACAACATCCTGGCGGCCTGCGGCGCCGCGCTGAGCTATGGCCTGGATTGGACCACCATTACGCGCGCCATCGCGAACGCGCCACTGGTGCCGGGGCGCTTCGAAAGCGTTCAGCAAGGCCAGCCATTTCTGATTGTCGTGGATTACGCCCACACCGACGACGCGCTACGCAACGTCATTTCGGTAGCGCGTGAGCTGCACCCCAAGCGAGTGATCACGCTCTTCGGATGCGGCGGGGATCGCGACCGCACCAAGCGTCCGCTGATGGCGCAAGCGGCCGCGCAGGCCAGCGATTATGTAGTTCTGACGTCCGATAATCCGCGCTCGGAAGATCCAATAGGGATCATGAACGACGCTCTGGTAGGACTTCGCCGTTTTGACACACCACACAGCATTGAGCCCGATCGCGCCAAGGCTATCCGCGCCGCGCTCCAGGAGGCCCGGGCTGGCGATATCGTGATTTTGGCCGGAAAAGGCCACGAAACGTACCAGGTGTTGAAGGATCGCGTCATACACTTTGACGATCGCGAGGTGGCACGGGACGTGCTGCGGGAGTTGGGGTATCACAAGTAGCCGATGGAGTTTCAGTTGACGGACGTGGCGCAAGCGTTGGGGTTGGCGGCTGAGTGCGACGCTCGAATTACGGGTTGGAGTATTGACTCACGGAGCATCGCGCCCGGCGATCTGTTCTTCGCGCTGCGTGGTCCGAATCACGACGGCAACGCTTATGTAGACCAAGTGCTGCGAAAGGGCGCGGTGGCGGCGGTAGCGAACGAGCGGGGACCGGAACTGAGCCGCGACCGTGAGGGAGTGGTCCTGGTTGTGCCGGACACTCTTGCGGCGCTGCAGCGCACGGCTGCTTGGGCGCTCGGGCAGTGGGGCGGGGAAGTGATCGGTGTGACGGGCAGCGCGGGGAAAACGTCGACGAAAGACGTGATCGCGGCCCTGTTGGCGTCGGCGATGCCTGTCGGCAAGACGGTTGGAAATTTCAATAACAACATCGGCGTGCCGCTCTCGATTCTGCGCTTGCCCGGCGAGGCGCGCGTTGCGGTCCTCGAAATGGGGATGAATCACGCGGGCGAGATTCGCGAGCTCTGCGCCATTGCCAAGCCGCGCATCGGCGTCGTCACCAACGTTGGCCATGCGCACGTCGAGAATTTCGATTCGATCAAAGGCGTCGCGGCGGCTAAGCGAGAGCTCATTGAATCCCTGCCGCCCGATGGCGTGGCCGTATTGAACTCGGACGATCCGCTGGTCAGTAAGTTCGGGGAAGTGTATCGTGGCCGGACAATTACTTTTGGAATCGATTCACCAGCTGACGTTCGCGCCCAGGATGTCCGCCTCAGCGATCGCGGCGTAACTTTTACGGTGGACGGCGTGATGTTTGAAAGCGCGCTCCTGGGCCGCCACAGCGTGTTGAACATTCTCGCGGGCCTCGCCGTGGCTTCCATTTACGGCATCCGTCCGGCCCAGCTCGTCCAAGCGGTAAGGAATCTTGCCGCATCGCAAATGCGCGGGCAACGCCTGACGCACGACGGGGTGACGATTTTGAACGACTGCTATAACTCCAATCCCGATGCGGCGCGCGTGATGATCGACCTGCTGCGGGAGACACCGGCCAAACGGCACATCGCCGTGCTGGGGGAGATGCTCGAGCTCGGGCGCTGGTCCGAGTCCCTCCATCGTGACGTTGGAAGCTACGTCGCGAAGAGTGGAATTGATGTGCTTGTAGGGATACGCGGCGAGGCCTGTCACCTTGTTGACGCAGCCAGGCAGGCAGGCCTGTCGGAAAACGCCGCGTTTTTTTTCCCCGATGCAGAAACGGCAGGCGAACACCTGCGCCGAATAGCGCATCCGGGAGACGTGATTTTGTTTAAGGGTTCGCGAGGCACCCACGTCGAGCATGCCTTGGAGAGGTTCCTGGCGCGGCCCAATGAACCCGCAAAGGGTGCGGAGGCGCCCTTAATTCACTAAACGACTATGCCGACGCGCTCCGTTTTGCGGGTTGCTACTTAAAGAGATGCTCTACTGGCTGTTCTACGAAAAGCTGTTTCGCCATTTCACGCCGTTTCGCGTGTTCGGGTACGTTACGTTTCGCACCGCGTTCGCCGCGCTGACGGCCTTGTTCCTGTGCCTTATCCTGGGGCCTTGGCTTATCGGCAAGCTGCGGGAATTTCAAATCGGCCAGTACATTCGCGAAGAAGGGCCGAAGTCGCACATGAAGAAGGCCGGCACGCCGACCATGGGTGGGATTCTCATAATCATTTCGATCCTGATCCCTACGCTGCTGTGGGCGAACCTGGTGAACCCTTACGTCTGGATCGCGATGTTCAGCCTGGTGAGTTTTGGGCTGATCGGATTTTGGGACGACTACGCCAAGGTGCGGCGCAAACAAAATCAGGGGCTGACGGTGAGGCAGAAATTCGGGCTGCAAATTCTAGCGGCGTTGGCGGTGGGCTTCATGCTGCTGACGCTGCACGCGCAAAAAGCCTACTCCACCAGCATGAACGTGCCGTTTTTCAAATCGTTCAAGCCGGATCTTTTGATCGATGCGTTTCTGCGCAACTGGTACACCTACCCGCTGGCGTTCGTGTTTTTCTTCGGGTTTATGATCCTGGTAATTGTGGGCTCGTCGGACGCCGTGAATCTTACCGACGGCCTAGACGGGCTGGCGATCGGCCTGATGCTGATCGCTTCGTTCGCCATGACGGCGTTGACCTATGTCACCGGCCACGCCACGTGGGCGCAGTATCTCGACCTGGCGCGGCTGCCGGGCGCTTCCGAGCTGACCATCTTCTGCAGCTCCATGGTGGGTGCTTCGCTCGGGTTTCTTTGGTACAACGCGCATCCGGCGGAGATTTTTATGGGCGACGTGGGATCGCTCGCGCTAGGCGGAGCGTTGGGCGTGGTGGCGGTTCTAATCAAGCAAGAAATCCTGCTGTTGTTCATCGGCGGAGTGTATGTGATCGAAGCGTTGTCGGTAATTCTGCAAGTGGGCAGCTACAAGCTGCGCAAGAAGCGAATCTTCAAGATGGCTCCCATTCATCATCATTTCGAACAGCTGGGCTGGGAAGAGTCGAAGATCATCACGCGCTTTTGGATCGCGGGCCTGGTGATGGCGCTGTTCGCGCTGACGACGCTGAAGTTGCGATAGCGATGAGAAAGCTGGAGGGTACCAGAGTTGTTGTGGTGGGAATGGCCCGTTCTGGCGTGGCGGCAATCCAGCTGCTGCGCCGGCACGGCGCCATCGTCCGGGCAGTGGATCAAAAGCCAATGGGTGAGATAGAAGGCGTGACTATAGAGCCTCAGACAGAAGCGGCGTTTCGCGATGCCGAGCTGGTGGTAACTTCGCCGGGCGTCCCGGCAGATCTGGATCTTTTTGCTTCTGTTCGCGCGCGCGGTGTTCCGGTGATTGGAGAGCTGGAGCTGGCCGCGCCGTTTCTGGAAGGGCCGACCATCGGCATCACGGGATCGAACGGAAAGACGACCACCACGGCATTAACCGGGCACATCCTGCGCGAAAGCGGGATTGCGTGCCAGGTGGGAGGCAACATCGGTACCGCGCCGGCTCAAATGGTGGAATCGTCGCGGCCGGATCAGTGGAATGTGCTGGAGCTTTCAAGTTTTCAGTTGGAGACGATGGAGACTTTTCACGCGTCCGTCGCTGCGTGCTTGAACGTGACGCAGAATCATCTGGACCGCCATCATACCTTTGAAAATTATGTGAACGCCAAGGCTCGGTTGTTCGAGACCCAGATTGCGGATGATCTGGCGGTGCTGAATGCCGATGATCCCGTTTCCAAAAGCTTCGCCGGGCGCACCAAGGCTCGCACGGTTTGGTTTAGCGGCACTCGCGGTCAGTCCGATGCGTGGCTGGATGGCGACTTAATCCGGATGAAACGTTCGATCTTGCTGAACGTTCACGACCTGCGCCTGCGCGGACGTCACAATTACGAGAACGTGATGGCGGCGGCACTGATGGCAGGTCGAGCCGGCGCAACGTTCCAGCAGATAGCCAGCGCGGCGGCAACCTTCGCGCCCGTGGAACATCGTTTGGAATTTGTCCGTGAACTGGACGGCGTCTCTTATTACAACGATTCGAAGGCCACCAGCGTAGACGCGACGCTCAAAGCGATCGATGCGTTTTCCGGTGGACTCTGGATCATCTTGGGCGGCAAGGATAAAGGGAGCGACTACACAGTTCTTCGCGAACCCCTGCGCGCGAAAGCTCGCGCCGCGTTGTTGATTGGCGCCGCGGCTTCCAAGATCGCCCAGCAGTTGGGTGAGGACGCGGTACCCGTGGTTCCATGCGGAACACTGGCCGCGGCGGTTGACAAGGCCTCGCGCTCGGCTGCGCCAGGCGACACCGTGCTGCTCGCCCCAGCGTGCGCCAGCTACGATCAGTTCGAAACCTACGAGCATCGTGGCCGAGTGTTCAAGGATCTGGTAAACGCGCTCGGGAAAGGGCAGCAGTAATGGCGCAACAACTGAAATCGGATTGGCTGCTGTTTGGAACCGTCGTCGCCATGGTGGGCGCCGGCCTGGTGATGATTTACAGCGCCTCCTCCGTAGTCGCGGAGCTCAACCCGCACATCAATTCGAGTTTCTACTACGCCTATCACCAACTCATCTGGGCGGCGCTATCCTTCGTCGCTCTGATGTTCTTCAAGCGGCGCGATTATCGGATGCTGCAGAGCCCCGGCTGGGCCTTCGGGTCGCTCGGAATGGTTTTGTTCCTGCAACTGCTGGTCTTTTTCCTGGATAGTAAAACGCATCGCTGGTTTCGCCTGGAAGGGGTGGGAACCCTGCAGCCGTCCGAATTCGCCAAGCCCGCGCTCATCGTATTCTTCGCCTACTTCGTGACGCAGAAGCGGGAGGCCATCAACACCAAGCGGACCATCGTGGCAGCCTGTCTGGCGCTGGCGGTGCTGGCGGCGACGGTGGGCCTGGGCGACCTGGGAACGGCCGTTGTTCTGATTGTTCCCGCCGCGGTTGTGTTCTACGTCGCCGGGCTGGAGAGAAAGTTCGTTCTCGCGGCGCTCGCGGTGGGTGCGCTGGTGGCCGTGGGATTCGTCGCTTCCAAGCCCTACCGCATGGCGCGCATCGTCGGTTTCTTCGATCCGGAATACAAATACATCGATATGGTGGATCCCGACGGCAAGATCAAAAAATACATCAGCCAGTCGGTAACTACGCGCGACGCCGGCTACCAGGTGAAGCAATCGAAGATCGCAGTTGGCAGCGGCGGACCGCTCGGGCTGGGCTTGATGCAAGGCAAACAAAAGATCCTGTTCCTCCCGGAAGCTCACACGGATTTTATTTATGCGGTGGTGGGCGAAGAGCTGGGGCTGTGGGGTTGCGGAGCGATTCTGGCCGGATTCCTCGTGATTATGTGGCGCGGCTTCCAGTTGTATTGGGTGGCGAACGACGATTTTGGGCGCTATCTCGCACTGGGGGTGACTTCGTCGATCGTGATTCAGGCGCTGATCAACATGAGCGTGGTGCTCGGCATGGGACCAACCAAGGGCATTCCGCTTCCGATGATCAGCGCGGGCGGCAGTTCGTTAATGAGCACTCTCATTTGTCTTGGCATGCTGCTCAGCGTGAGCGAGCATTCGGGTTATTAGACATGGAAAGGCGATGGCGACCATCGTGATGGCGGGCGGAGGAACTGGCGGCCACGTAATGCCGCTGCTGGCAGTAGCGCGCGAACTCGCAGCCGACGGGCATCAATCCGTTCTCATCGGCACGCGCAACGGGTTTGAGGCCAAGCTGGTGCCGCCGACCGGTTTTCCGCTGGAATTTATCGAGATCGGCGGCTTGAATCGAGTGGGCGTCATGCGGACCATTCGCTCGCTGGCGCAGCTTCCCTTCAGTGTCAGGCGATCGATGCAGTTACTCGAGAAGCACCAGCCTTCGGCGATCTTCAGCCTGGGTGGTTATGCCGCGGGTCCTGTTGTTCTGGCCGCGTTGTGGAGGAAATCGCCATTAATTGTGATGGAACCGAACGCAATGCCCGGCCTGACCAATCGCAAGATCGGCCGGTGGGTCCAGCGCGCGCTTTTGAGTTTTCCGGATGCCGCGCGTTTCTTTCCGCCGGGAAAGTCGGAAGTTACCGGGCTGCCGGTCCGTCCGGAGTTTTTTCAGATTGCACCCAAGCAGCGCGCCGCCAAGCTGACCATCCTGATCACGGGCGGGAGCCAGGGATCGCGTACGCTGAACGAAGCCGCGCGCGGCAGCTGGAGCTATTTTCGCGAGGCGCGTTTTCCGGTTCGGTTCATCCATCAGACGGGGACCGCGGCGCACCAGGCGCTGGCACAAAAATTTGCCGAAAGCGGGATGGACGGGCAAGTGGCGCCGTTTATCGACGATATGCCCGCGGCGTTCGCTCGCGCCGACCTGGTTATCTGCCGGGCCGGAGCGGGAGCCGTGGCGGAATTGGCGGCTGCGGGCAAGCCGTCCATCCTGGTTCCGTTGCCCACCGCGGCCGATCAGCATCAGCTGCGCAACGCGGAAGCGTTCCAGAAGGTCGGAGCGTCGGTGCTGGTTCTCGATCGGGAAATGGATGGCGGACGGCTGTTTGAGGAAGTGGAAAAACTGCGGACGCACCCGGAATTACTGCATCGCATGGGAGAGCGGGCCCGGACTTTTGCGCATCCCGACGCGGCGCGGCGCGCGGCCAAGGTACTGGAAGAGGCCATTACCCGTTGACATTGCTCTTGAAAGCCGAAACAATACAAGATTAAAATGTTTTTTAAGCCGCAACACTTGCACTTCGTCGGAATCGGCGGTATCGGCATGAGCGGCATCGCCGAGGTGTTGCTGAACTTGGGATATCAGATCAGCGGGTCAGACCTGAGGCTGAGCCCCACGACGGAGAGGCTGGCAGCGCTGGGCGCGCGGATTTATGAAGGTCACGCCGCCGCGAATGTTGCCGGTGCCAAGGCGATCGTGGTGAGTTCGGCTGTGGACGCGGCGAATCCGGAAGTCCAGGAAGCGCGCCGCCTGT
This sequence comes from Bryobacterales bacterium, assembly GCA_963725455.1. Classification (GTDB taxonomy): domain Bacteria; phylum Acidobacteriota; class Terriglobia; order Bryobacterales; family Bryobacteraceae; genus Palsa-89. Next base: position 1,350 of record CAVRZH010000054.1, on the reverse strand, counting down.
TGATTCCCGTTATCCCTCGCGGCGAACTGCTGGCCGAGTTGATGCGGCTGAAGTATGGCATCGCGATCGCAGGTAGCCACGGCAAAACCACCACGACATCGATGACCGCGACCGTATTGAATGTGGCCGGCCTGGATCCTACGGTAGTGGTGGGCGGGAAGGCCGCGTCCATGGGCGGATCCAACGCGCGCGTGGGGCAGAGCGATTACCTCGTGGTGGAATCGGACGAGAGCGACGGGTCGTTCTTAAAGCTCAGCCCGATCCTGGCCGTGGTGACAAACATCGACCGCGAACATCTGGATCACTATCCGTCCATCCTCGAGATTCGCGCGGCGTTTCTCGAGTTCATCCAAAAGGTGCCCTTTTACGGGGCGGCCATCCTATGCCTGGACGACGAAAACGTCCAGCAGCTTCTTCCGCTGGTCAATCGGCGCGTCAGCACCTACGGGCGCAGCCCGCAAGCCACGCTGCAAATCGTGGATATGGACTGCGGCGCCTTCGAGAGCCGCTTCTCCGTACGGACGCGCGGTCACAATTTAGGGACGTTTCATCTGCGCGTGCCGGGCGTTCACAACGTGCTGAATGCCACCGCCGCTATCGCGGTGGGTTTGGAGATGGATATCAAGCTGGAGTCGATCCGCGAGGGCATCGCCAGTTATACGGGCGTGGACCGCCGGTTCCAGGTGCGCGGCCAGGCACGCGGTGTCACCGTCATCGACGATTACGGTCATCATCCTACCGAGATCCGCGCCACGCTCGCCGCGGCGCAGCTGTGCAAATTTCGCCGCGTCCATGCCGTGTTCCAGCCGCATCGCTACACCCGCACGCAGCACCTGATGGACGAATTTGCGAAGAGCTTTCACCAGGCGGACGTGGTCTACGTACTGGATATCTATGCCGCGTCGGAAGCACCCATCGAAGGGATCACTGGGCAGGCGCTGGCCGAACGCATACGGGATTTCGGGCATCGCTGCGTGCATTACACCGGGACCATCCCGCAAACCGTCGCCGAGGTGTTGGAAAAAGTACGCGACCAGGACGCCGTTCTGACGCTGGGAGCCGGAAATGTATGGCAGGCCGGCGACCGCATTCTGGAAAAACTGCGGGAGGGTGCGTAAGTGCCGTCCGAATCCAGTACGAAATCGGGAGCGCGTTCGAGTTCCAAAAACCGGCGCACATTGGCAATGCGTGTCCTGCTGCGCTATGGAGGCATTGCGATCGCGGCCGGTGTGGTGCTCAGCGGATGCATCTACGCATCGGAGAGCTTCGAGCGCTTCTTGATTCGCGATCCGCGCTTCTTTCTTCCCCCTCCGGCCGACTATGGATTGGAGAGCCCCAATCTGGAATTGC
>CAVRZH010000053.1:0-7015 GCA_963725455.1 Bryobacterales bacterium | reverse complement strand
CATCGTGCCAGGGGTCCTGCTGGCCAGCGGATCCGGCGCATTCCTCAGCATGCTGCTGGCCGGGTTCGTGGGCCTCTGCATGGCGTTTGTTTATGCCGAGCTGTCCTCGGCCTATCCGGTGGCGGGAGGCGAATATTCCATCGTCGGCCGCGTGATGGGTCCGCAGGCCGGCTTCATCGTGATGGGAGTTTACGTGGTCTCCAGCCTGTTGATTCCCGCCGTGATGGCGCTCGGGATTTCAAGTTATCTCGGAGTGCTAAATCCAAGCCTGCCTGCCATCCCAACAGCGATATTGACCATCGCGGTGACCACCTTGATCGGCATTCTGAACATCCGGACCAACGCCATGCTGACGGGGATTTTTCTCGTCGTCGAGATCCTGGCGTTAATGGTGATGATGACTCTCGGTTTTTGGCATATCACTCGCCCGCTGAGCGATCTGATCCTGCACCCGGTGATGCTGAGCGGAGCTTCGCTGGTGCGTACCCCGATCGGAGTGATCGGTATGGCTACAGCGGTCGCGATATTTGCCTATAACGGCTTCGGAGCGGCCGTCAATTTCAGCGAGGAAATGCATGAGCCAGAGCGCCACGTCGCACGCGCGATTCTCTGGGCGCTGGGAATCACGGTTCTTACGGAACTGCTGCCGGTAACGGCGGTGCTGATGAGCGCGCCCGACCTCAGGAATTTCCTGGGTGCGCGCAATATGTTTGCTCAATTCATCACGACGCAGGGCGGCGCGGCTCTCAATACCGCCATCAGCCTGGGCATTGCGCTGGCGATCTTTAATGCAACCATTGCGGTGCTGCTATTAGCCGCGCGCGTGACGTTTAGCACCGGGCGCGATCGGGTGTGGCCTCGCCCGATCAGCATCGCGCTCGCGTTGATCCATTCCCGGTTCCGTTCGCCCTGGGTTGCCACTTTAGTGTGCGGCGTGCTTGCAGCGCTGGCGTGCCTCGTAAATGAGAATTTGCTGCTGGTGATCACTGGCGCCGGCCTGGTCCTGGTGTATGGTTCGCTCTGCGTAGCCGTGATGATTGGACGCTGGCGGGGCAGCACTGCGCACGGATATTACCGGATGCCGTTATTCCCTTTGGCTCCCATAGCCGCGCTCGTCGTGATGATTTACGTGGTCTATACCAGACTGGCTCGATCCGGTGATCGGACGACCCAGTTTGTTTACGACCCTTGGGATCATGCTTGTCTCCGCGGCCTATTACGCGCTGGTGCTGCGCCGGCGCGGCGTGTGGGTTCTGCGCGGTCCGGAAGATTAGTCAGGCAGCCTGGTAAGGCCTTTCTCTAAACCCGCTAAGGCGCGCTCCCGAGTCGCACAGTTTCGACAGTGCGTGTGATGCGTCAGTCCGCATCGCATTGCAGCTTGGCTCGTCAAATTGGGTCAAACCGCGTCAACTTACTGAAGACACGACAGACAGCCCACTCTTAGTTCGCGAGCCTGACTTTGGCGTATCGATTGCCAAATGTCAGAGCGAGGACCGACCAAAAACAAAATGATCAACAATATGCTGCAAACAATTTCGAGGATCGGATGCGTGACCTTGTTCGTCGCATTGTGCGCCTCGGCGCAGGAGCATCCATGGGCCGGGAGGACGCTAGATGACTTCGAGTGGACCATCCATGAGAGGCTCGCCGTTCTTCCGTCCTATGGAGTATTTGACACGGTGAGGTTCGAAGTCGAGGGCAAGACCGTCACTTTGTCCGGCCAGGTTGTAAAGGAGAGCGTCAAGCAGAACGCCGTGCGAATGGTGAAGCATCTGGACGGCGTCGAAAAAGTAGTGGACCACATCGAAGTTCTTCCTTCCTCCCGAAGGGACGACGCGCTCCGCATGAATGTCTATCGCGCCATCTATGAGACGCAACCGCTCGAAAAATATGGCACCCGTGGTTCTCCTTCCGTCCACATCATCGTGAAGGACGGATGGGTCACGCTCGAAGGCGTAGTGGATTCGGATACCGACCGCACTCTGGTCCATCGGCGGGCGCTAAAGGCAAGCGCGCATGTCTCGGACAATCTGCGGGTAGCGCCGCAGGAATTGTAGGTCGAAGGTGGTAACCATGATGAACAAAGCAGTCTTCTTGGGCGCCGCGATTCTATCTGTGCTCGCACAGTCAGCCCATGCCAACCCCGTGTCCCGCCGAGCCATCATAACCGGCGGGGGCGGCAACGGGAGGTGCACGATCGAAGTGACCGTGGATCATGCGGCTGAGGTCGAGATCTCGGGCGACATGGGTCTTTTGACAACCACCGCGGGCCAGCCGGCAGCCTGGAGGCGATTCCAGTGCAATGCACCGCTACCGCCCAGGCCGGCTGACTTCCGTCTCGGCCGGATCAACGGCAGGGGAACCGTCCGGTTGGTGCAAGATCCGCGTGGCACTCGCGGCAGCGCCGTCATACACATCACCGATCCTCAAGGCGGCCGGGGCAGCTACACATTCGATCTCGAATGGCGTGCTTCCGGCTCAGGCTGGACGCCCGGAGCGCCGCCATGGCCTGGTCACGGACCTGGCCCTGGCCACGATCCGGGCCACGACCCAGGAGGGTTTCCGATGGCGAGGGCCATTCGCATCTGCCAGGACTCCGTGACCAGCCGGCTCAATCACGACGGCTACCACTACGTGACGTTTGAAGGCACTCTACCGGTAGACAACCCTGGGCGTCACGACTGGATCACTGGCACGGCATATGGAAAACGAGGATTCGTAACCAGCCGGTTCGCGTTCTCGTGCTCGGTCGACTTCAGCTCCGGAAGAATCCGCTCCGTGGACGTACGCCGGCGCTAATCAATGTAACCGCATTTCGAAGTAAAGAATTTCACAGGAGATCACAATGATTAAGTACGTGTGTGTAATGGCAGTATTGATGACCGGATTGGCTTTCGCTCAGAACGATCCCACGACGGCCCGTATCAACAAAGAAGTTCGCCACGAGCTGGTGATGCTTCCATACTTGGATGTTTTCGACAATCTCTCGTATCGCGTTGACGGTAACTGCGTCACGCTAGTGGGGCAGGTCACCCGTCCGACGTTGAAAACGGACGCCGAACGAGTGGTGAAGAGTATCGACGGAGTGGACAAGATCGACAACCAAATCGAAGTGTTGCCGCTGTCGTCCCACGACGATCGCTTGCGGCGCTCCCTCTACCGCGCGATCTATGGCTACCCTTCGCTGAATCGCTACGCCCTGCCGGTGATCAAGCCCATCCGCATTATCGTGAAGAACGGCAACGTCACTCTGGAAGGGGTGGTTGATAGCCAAGCCGATAAAAATGTCGTGTACATCCGGGCCAATGGAGTGCATGGTGCATTCTCGGTGACCAACAATCTTCGGGTGGGGGAATGAGTCTGGGCCTTACCGCCCGGCCTCTCCGGCCATGCAAATCTCCATCGGACATACCCAGAGCAGGCGAGTTCGGCGCCTGCCTGGGCCGCTGGAGATTCCGACCGTGCTTCCAGCGCCTTCACTGCGATGCTCATTCTTGTTCCGCGAATACTTCCGCATAGCTCTTGCCGTAAGGATAGAAGCGATCTTTCTCTCCGCGCGCCCAAGCCGCCCTCAACTCGGCGGACGTGATATCCCAATCCGGCCGGCACTTCTTCAATACCAGGCGCAGGTCTTGCCGGAGCTCTTCGTTAGTAGGCCTGCCAAAAAACCAATATCCATTGTAGATTTTGAAGACGATCAGCCCAGGCGCCAAGACAAAGGTGTGCGGGATCATCGGATTGTGCGTTGGATCGGTGTACTCGGCGATGTCGAGATCCTTTTGCACTTTGCGGCCCGCGTCCGACAAGAATGGCCAATGGGCCCCGATGGCCGTGCGGTATTCGTTGGTTTCAATCAAACTGTCGGTGCTAATGGTCACCAGCCGGCAGTAACCCACCTCCATCTCGCGATGAAGCCGCACCAGGTTCTCCGCTTGGCGGCGATCCTTGGGGCAGAAGCCTCCACGGCTCAGCACCAGGATCATCGGATCGGGGCCCTGAAGATCGGAAAGCTTCCGGCGCTTGCCGGCGTGATCAGTCAGTTCGTAGTCGGGAAAGACAGCTCCAGGCACAATGTCTGCTCGCATTAATCCACCTCTCTTCGACCATACGACTTCTTGGTCACGAAGTGTGTTAGCGAACCACAGCTTTATACCAAGCCATGAGAACGGGGTCTTCAATCGAGCCGTGGTGATGAACCTGTCGCCATCGGCCGTCGATGAAGCGGAACAGGCGGCTGGTGCGGAACTTCAGGTCCAGCGATTCTTTGTTGCCGAGAAGCACGCCTTCCTCATTTCCCACGGCGTAAAACACGTCGCCTATCTCGTGAAGGGTGAAGTCGTGAAACTCGATGTTGACCGTCGCCGCCGCGCGAAAGATGCGCTCGTAGACCTGGCGAATGTCGTTCCAACCGTGTCGAATTCCACCGAGCGGATGCGCTATGGTGGCTTCGTCTGAAGAAACCCAATTGTTTTCCATTAACACCAAGTCCCGGCTGTTGAATGCGCGGTAGAACTCGCTCAGTGCACCCAGTGGTTCTCTCGGATCGATTGGCTCTTCGCGCCCCGTTACTACCATCAAGCTTGGGCAGTTCGCCGCCTCTCTCACGCCAGCGCCCCGAAAGCGTGCTGGCGATTTGTGGTCTTGCTTTGCCGTTCGCCCGGCGCCAACTCAATTCCCAGCCGCCGCATCTTCGCGATCAAAGTTGTCCGCGCGATTCCCAGGCGCGCCGCGGCTCCATGCCGTCCCCCCACCACCCACTTGGTTTCTTCCAACGCTTGCAGGACGTGATCGCGCGTGGCGGCTTCCAGGGTTTTGGTGTTCTTGTTTGGCACGCTCGAGCTTTTGGGAAGGCGCAGTTGGCCAAGCTGCGGCTCAAATACAGGACCGCGAGAAACAATCACGCCGTGCTCGACGAAATTCTGGAGCTGGCGCACATTGCCGGGCCATTCGAAAGCCACCATCGCATCCATAGTCTCTGCCGGAATTTCTTCCACACTTTTGTTCATGCGCTCAGCGTATTTAGCCACGAAATGCCGCACCAGCGCCGGGATATCCTCTGGACGCTCGCGCAGCGGGGGCAGGGAAACGGGGAACACCCCGAGCCGGTAATAGAGGTCGGCTCGAAACTCCTTGTTTTCGACCATCTGCGCCAAATCGCGATGCGTGGCCGCCACCAGGCGTACATTTACTCGAATGCTGCGCATGCTGCCGACTCGCTCGAACTCTTGTTCCTGAAGCACACGCAGCAGCTTTACTTGTAGATCCAGAGCCAGGTCGCCAATTTCATCCAGGAAGAGCGTTCCCCCGTTGGCCATTTCGAAGCGGCCAATCCGTTGCGTGAGCGCTCCGGTGAAAGCACCCCGCTCATGCCCGAATAGCTCGCTTTCGATCAGGCCGGCGGGAATCGCCGCGCAATTCAGTTTGACCAGCGGAGCATTGCGCCGCGGACTCAAGTTGTGGATGGCCTGTGCCACCAGTTCCTTGCCGGTTCCAGTCTCACCCTGAATAAGAACGGTGGAGTCGGTGGGCGCTACGACCTCAATTTGCTCCATTACCGACTTCAGAAGCCGGCTGGCCCCGATGATTCCGTGCGGAGCTTCCTGTGGGCTCGCGCTCTTCGTTAAAAGTCTTCCACGTCATGTTCTAGCTCCTGTCCTTTCTCGCTGTTTTTCAACCCTTGCGATCTTTTCACCAACCCTCATGAAACACATCGTAGGCTGTCTTGCGTCCAGTTACTATCCTCTATTAGTAGGAGAAGGCTACTCATTTTTAATGCTCACGGCAGTTTGCGCATAAGTGGATCGAGACAGGTGGCGGCATGCAATTAAGTGATTTAACTCGCTTGGAACGGACTGCGGGTGACGACTGTTTGCCTATTGAATGGCGGCTTGAATCGCTTTAAACAGGGGTTCTCGGCGAACCGGTTTGCCCAGAAAGTCGATCGCTCCGCTTTTGAGCGCTCGCTGCCGCGAGACTTCGTCCGCCTGGGCGGTGATGAAGATGATGGGGATGCCGGGCCGCTCGGCGTTTAAGTGGTTTTGAAGCTCGAAGCCGTTCATGCCGGGCAGGTTGATGTCCAGGATCAGGCAGGCGGTGTCATTCACCCGCTCCGATGCCAGGAATTCCTCCGCCGAACCAAAGGCTTCCACGTTGTACCGGACCGACCTCATCAGGCTCTTGAGTGCCTCCCGGATGGACGCGTCGTCGTCGACGATGGTGATGCGGCGTGCTCTTGCACTCGCTGTCACCACACTCTCGGTGCTCTCTTCCACCCGCTTCATCTGGCTTCATGATAAGCGGAATTCCAGGCGGATTCTATCCTACATTAGTAGCAGACAGCTACTTAGATTTCGCAACGCTGGCATTTAGCCGTTCCGACATCTTGACTAAGTCCGCGAGGGACTCTGCGCGCATTTTTTCCATTACTCGCCCACGATGAGTCTTCACGGTCAACTCGCTGGTGCCAAGCTCGGCGCCAATCTGCTTATTGAGCAACCCGGAGGCGACCAGATGCAGCACCTCCTTCTCGCGCGGCGTCAAGGACTCGTAACGGGCGCGAAGTTCCGCCATCTGGGCTCGATCGTTCCATGCAACACGGTCTTTAGCAATGGCCTCCTGGATTGCATCCAGCAGTTCTTGTCCGCGGAACGGTTTGGTCAGGAACTCAACAGCCCCCGCCTTCATGGCGCGCACCGTCATCGGCACATCCGCATGGCCGGTGATAAAGATGATCGGAATCGGAACTTTCGCCTGGATCAAATCGCGTTGCAGTTCCAGCCCGCTTGCGCCTGGGAGCCGTACGTCCAGCACCATGCAGGCGGGACCTTCCGGGCGTTTGCTTTCCAGGAACTCGCTGGTTGACCCGAAGGTCTGCACTCGCAGTCCGACGGACGCAATCAGCCTCTGGACGGCATCCCGGACGGATGCATCGTCGTCAACCACAAATACGATCGGATCCGTTTCGCTCATGAGTCGGATTCACCCTGCGCCGGCAACGTGAATTGGACCGTGGCGC